>NZ_NHSJ01000129.1 GCF_002937075.1 Rhodoblastus sphagnicola | reverse complement strand
GCTTCTCCCAACCCTCGCCGGAGGCGTAGCCATCTCCCCCCTCTTTCGCCGGATGGGCGATCCACTTTTTCTCGGCCTGCTCCCAATAGGGCTCGGCTCGACAAAGAACACGCCCACGCCCGGCCTCTCCAGCTTCTAGGCCAGGGTCCAGGCCGTCTTGCCCTCGATGACCGCGCCAACACGCTTCGGTCGCGCCTTTTTCATGACCGGGCTACGCTCCATCGGGTGGGTGAAGACCAGGTCGAGTTTTACCTCTCCGCCTTCGGAAAGAACGTCCGCCGAGGAGCGGAGCATCGCGATCTCGAATTCAATGCGGCGCGGCATGATAATCACAGCTTACATAATAGTCCTAGTCTCTCAAGCGGACGCTCTGACACTCTTCTCAAGGGCGCGCCCCAATTGGCGCGCGGCGCTCATGGGTTTACAATGGCCTCCTTCAACCGGACAGGAGACGTTCATGGTTCACGACCACGACGGCCACTCCAAAGCGCACAGCGTATGAGGCGTCACCACATGGGATGCCAGACGACACAATAATCAGTTTTGACAGGATTCCGACAGTTGGAGCGACCTAAGAGGTCGTCATGGCCTTTCGACACGGTTGGCCTGGCTCCCAGGTCCGATCTGGGACGCCTTTAGGATCGCTCTGGAGATGACCCCGACATGCGTGCAGCTTTCGCCCTCACTGCTGCGTTTCTCTCTGTTATTGGGAGCGCGCCTCATGCGTTCGCTCTCGAAGGTGGGCTTCCATCTGGCTTGCGAGACAATTCATCGCGGACAGAGCGCGTCAACTCTTGCGCGGAAACGAAATATCAATGCCTGCAAAATGTCGGGCCCTGGACTCGCTATCCTTCACAGCGCGCGCAGTGCGTCATCAGGTACGACCAATGTTTGAGCAGGTGAATGACGCAGAGCGCAAGGCTAAATAAGATGAGATGTCCGTAGCCTTGCCCAATGCCGGTGGAAAGCGCTTCCCTGAAATCAGGTGTATTGCAGAATTCAATGTCCGCTGACCGGATGGATTGGCGGAGTCTCCCGGTTGTGGCGACAATCCTTGGCTGGACAGATGGAAACTGCAACTGACCGCCTGCGCTTCGTAAGTCTCCTGTTGGAGCTCTTTCAGCTCGCGAAGGAGACCGATTGTGAACGGATTCAAAGCCGCCATATCCGCGACCGCGCTGGCCTGCCTGACAGCCCTGCCGGCGCAAGGCCATTTCCAGATGGTCTGCACGCCGAACGTCAACCTGGAAAAGCCGGGCGAGAGTCCGCTTCTCCCGGGGTTCGCCCTGGCGCCCGCGCCTGACTGGATTCCGCAGAGAACCATTTCATCCAGCATTTCACCAATGCGCTTGACGAGCCCTTCTACAATCGCGTCGTTTCCATCTTTCTGGACTTGCCGCAGGCCATGATCGTGGTATCGCACGACCCGCGCTTCCGCTGCGAGATCGCCACGCGGAGCGTCATGCTCGAAGAAGGGCGATTGATCGAACGCGGCGCGCGGAATTCCGACCCTTTCGGGATCCGCGCCCACTCGTAACCACCTCGGCGCCGGCTCGATGCTGGCGCCGATAAACGGATCTTGGCGGCTATGTGGATCGTTGAACCAGCCACGTGCGACGATGCGAGCGCGTGTGCGTCTCATACGAAATCCGAATGATTCATTCGGATTTCGTATTCCGTTCGCGCGGAATTCCGCTTCCACCTCAAGGAATTCCGCGCGATTTTGTTTCCGCGAATCGCGAAGCGATCCAGCGGAAACCGTATCAATGGCGGACTCTGCGGGAGCGTCGGCGTTTCACGTCGCAAATCGAACGGTGCGCGCCCGATGATATGCGCGCTGTTCGACATGCGTGACCCGGACGAGGCGGTTGCAGCCGCGCCCTTCAGCTACGTTTGCGCGCGGCCGTTCCTGACCGTGCGCTTTCGCGTCCCCCAGCGCACATTGGGCTGGTCGATGCTGCATCCGGGTTTCGCGACCGTCAGCGACGTGGTGTGGGTGGAGGTGCGCAACGCCGATCTTGGCCCGGACGTCGACGCCTACGCCTTTCTTCGGGCGCGTCTGGCCTTGGCCGGCGCAGGCGACGCGCTCGCCTTCATGACGTCTCGCGACATCTCGCGACATCACTTTCGCCGGCGGCGCGTCGAAGACATCGAGGCCTCCTGCCTGACCACCGTCGGGCTGTCGAACGCAGAACGCATCGGCATGCGAAAGCCGAATCCCGCGCGGGCAGGAACCATCAATACGCTCGTCCATGTGTCGCATCCTCTGAGCGACGGCGCCTATGTCGAGGCCCTGTCCATCGCGGTGCAGGCGCGCACGGCGGCGATCCTGGAAACCAGGCCGGCCGGGGTGGAAAAGCCCGTCACCGGCACGGGTACGGATTGCGTGGTCATCGCTGCGCCCTGCGCCGCAGCCCCGCTATGCTGCGCGGGGCTGCACACGGCCGTCGGCGAGGCGATCGGAGGCGCGGTCTATGACGCCACCCGCGAAGGCGCCGAAGCCTGGAACGCCGAATTCATTCCGGGCTGACCGCTCGCCATCAAGGCGGCTGCGACGCGCCGCCGCATTCGCAGCCTAACTAAAAAACGGCTCTTGCATGTCGTGAAGGCCGAGAATACAAAATCAGCGTCATCGGTGCCCCGGGTAAAGCCGGGGTGAAACGGGAATGCGGTATGGACATCCGTCCGAATCCGCAGCTGCCCCCGCAACTGTAGGCGACTTTCCTTCCGCCAATGCGCCACTGGAAGCGATCAGCTTCTGGGAAGGCGGCGGAAGACGGGTCGCGAGCCAGGAGACCGGCCGATGCGCATCATAACCCAACGCCGTCGGTGGGACGGCAGGAGGACTCATGGCTACGCTCTCCAAGCGTCGCGCCGCCTTGCTGGCGGGCGGCGCAATCATTTCCATATTTGCTCAACATGCCCGCGCGCAGGCGCAACAGGCCCCTGACCAGTTCCAGGCGCTCGGCGATATCGAGGTGACGGCCACCCGCACCGAACAGCCGGTCGCCCGCGCCGCCAGCGCCGTCACGGTCATTTCCGCCGAGGACATCGAAAAGCGCGGCGCATCCGGCCTGGAAGACGTGCTGCGGGGAACGCCGGGGCTCGACATCTACAGCAATGGCGGCGTGGGAACCGTGACGCCCGTGTTCCTGCGCGGCTCGACGCCCGGCCAGACCCTGGTTCTGCTCGACGGCGTTCGCATCAACGATCCAAGCATCACCGACGGCTCGGTCGATCTCGGCGCCTTTTCCGCCGGCAATATCGAGCGCATCGAAGTTTTACGCGGGCCGCAATCGGCGCTTTACGGTTCGGACGCCATGGGCGGCGTCATCAATATCATCACCCGCAAGGGCGAAGCCGCGCCGCATGGCTCCGCTTCCGTCGAAGGCGGCAGTTTTGGGACGGTTCACAGCCGGGTCCAGGAGTCCGGCGCCATCGACAGCTGGTCGTGGTCCTTTGCTTTCGACGCCCTGCATGTCGATGCGCCAGCGCGCTACGGCTATCGGGTCAAGGGCCCGCTCAGCTACGGCTATGGCGTCGCGCAGGGACCGGCGCCGGATGTGGTCGAGCCGACCAACAAGGTCGGCGGCTCGGCGCAACTCAGCTATCGCGTCAACGAGGACATCACCGTCACCGGCGGCTTCACGGGCTACAATATGGGATCGCGCTACGACAATCCCGGCGCCTCTCTGCCGGCCGATGTTTACGGCGGCTTCAACCGCACGCTCTCCACATTCCTGCAGGGCTATCTGCGCATCGACGACGACGCTTTCGACCAGAGGCTTCACAGCCGACTGACGGCGTTCGGCAACGACAGCAAGCGCGACTTATGGGAAACCGAATATTTTTGCGAAGCGGCTTTTTCGGGCAATTGCAAGCACGGCTATGAAGGCGGGCGCTACGGGGCCGAATATCAGGGCGACCTCAAGCTCGACGCCTATGGTCTGCTCACTTTCGGGGCCAAGACCGAGACGGAAACGCTGCGCATGACCAGCCAGGACGCGCCCGGCGGCCCCGACTTCGCCACCTTGTCGGCGCGGCAGAGCACAAATTCGCTGTTCGCCCAGCACCAGTTCACCCTGCTGGACCGGCTCGACATCACCTATGGCGGTCGCATCGACTCCGTCGGCGGCGTGAAAACCTTCGACACCTGGCGCGTGACCGCCGCCTACCGGCTGGAGGAGACGGGGACCAAGCTGCGCGCGACGGCGGGGACGGGGGCCAAGGCGCCCTCGCTCTACCAGCGCTTCAGCCCCTATGGGAATGCGAACCTGAAACCGGAGGAAAGCACCGCCTACGATGTCGGCGTCGATCAGAAATTCGGCGACCGCCTGACGCTGTCAGCGACTTATTTCAACAGCCGCTACAGCAACCTGATCAATTACGGCTACGACTCGACCTGCGCGACGTCGCAGTTCTATGGCTGCTACTACAATGTCGGACGGGCGCGCATAAAGGGCCTGGAGCTTTCGGCCGAGGCGGTCGTGCTGCCCGACATTTTGCGCGCGCGGGCATCCTACACCAACATGGACGCCCGCAATCTGGCGACGGGTGAGGTCATCCAGCGCCGCGCGCACAACAAGGGATCGGTCTCGCTGATCTATGCCGGCGTTCCCAAGCTTGAAGTCGAGGGGCGCCTGACCGTGGTCGGCGCCAATCCCGACAAGAGCTACAACAACTATGCCTACACCTCGACGTCCGTCGTGCTGCCGGCCTATGCCAAGATCGACATTTTCGCCAGCTACAAGCTCGATCGCGGCGTGTCGGTGTTCGGGCGGATCGAGAACCTCACCGACACGCGCTACCAGGAAATCGCCAATTACGGCGCCCTTGGCCGCGCCGTCTATGGCGGCGCGAAATACGAGTGGTGACGGCGGGGAGCGAGACGGGCCTCCCGTCCGTCTCGCTTCGCGCGCCTGCGGGTGCGACCTTTCCAAGTCTCGACGAGACGCCGCGAGAGAGACGCTGATCTCGATCGAAAATGGCGCTCGATAGCAAAAGTTGGCTGAAACATGATTCAGGCTCCTCGCCTTGCGGGATTGGAGCGATCTTGGCTGTCGCCCCTGCTGCTCGCCTTGGTCGGCGTCTTGATGCTGGTTTCGCTCAGCATCGGCGCGGCGCCCCTCCCGATCAGCGCCGTCGTCGAGGCGTTGTTCGGGGGCGCGAGCGAGGCGCACAGGGTGATCGTCCAGGAAATCCGCCTGCCGCGAACGCTGCTCGCCGCCACGATCGGCGCCATGCACGGAGTGTCGGGCGCCGCCCTGCAAGGCCTGTTGCGCAATCCGCTCGCGGCGCCGTCGCTGTTTGGCGCGCCGCAGGCCGCCGCTTTTGGCGCGGTGCTCGCCATCGCGACAGGGGTGGGCGACGCGCTGTCCTTCGCCTTGCCGCTGTCCGCGATCCTGATGGCGTTTCTGTCCGCCTTTCTCTTGGTCGTCATCGTCGGCCGCGAGTCGAATCTGCTGCTGCTCATTCTCGCCGGTCTCGCCTTGTCGAGTCTGGCGGGCGCCGCCACGGCGCTGGCGCTCAATCTGGCGTCGAGTCCGTTCGCGGCGCTCGAAATCTCGTTCTGGCTGCTCGGCTCGCTCGACGACCGCAGCTTTCGCCATGTCCTGCTGGCCTGGCCTTTCATGGCTTGCGGGGCTTTGCTGCTGCTGGCGCCGCGCGATGCGTTTCGTGTGCTGAGCCTCGGCGAGGAGGCGGCGCAAAGCCTCGGCGTCAATGTCACGGCTTTGCGTCTGAAAGTCATTCTCGGCGTCGCGCTGGGCGTCGGCGCTTCGGTGGCCGTTTCCGGAACGATCGGCTTCATTGGCTTGGTCGTGCCGCATCTCATGCGCCCCCTGGTCGGACACGATCCCGGCCGGCTGCTCGCGCCCAGCGCCTTCGCCGGCGCCGCGCTGTTGCTGGCCGCCGATATCGCCGTGCGCCTGATCCCTTCGAGTTCCACGATCAAGGTCGGCGTCCTCACCGCTCTGATCGGCGTCCCGTTCTTTCTTTACCTGGTGTTCCGCGAACGCCTCAGACTGGGAGGCGCCGGCGCATGATTCCGATCAATGGTTTCGAAGTTTGCAATCTCAAGGTTCGCCTTGGCGGCCGCATGGTCCTGCGCGACATTTCGTTCAGCGCGCAACGCGGCGCGCTCGTCGCCCTGGTCGGGCCGAGCGGCGCCGGCAAGACCACGCTTTTGCGCGCGATGGCGGGCCTGATCCCGAGCGAAGGCGGCATCGTCGCCGACGGCGAGGACGTTCGCGGACTGTCGATCGCCCAGCGCGCCCAGCGTTTCGCCTATGTGCCGCAAGATGATTCGGTCCACTGGCCGCTGCCGGTCCACGATGTCGTCGCGCTGGGGCGCTATCCCCATGGCGCGTCGCGCCCCGGCCGGTTGAGCCCGCGCGATGTCGAGGCCGTCGCGCGCGCGCTCGATGCGGTCGATCTCGGCGGCATGGCGGGCCGGGCCGTCACCGAACTTTCCGGCGGCGAACGCCGCCGCGTGGCGGTGGCCCGCGCGCTGGCGACGGAAGCGCCCATTCTCTTCGCCGACGAGCCGACGGCTTCGGTCGATCCGCACTACCAGCTCTCGATCATGACACTGCTGCGGCGACAGGCGCGGCAGGGCGCGCTGGTCTTCGTCGTCACCCACGACCTCGGCGCCGCCGCCCGCTTCGCCGATCGCGTGCTGATGTTGCGCGCCGGTCGTCTGGAAGAGGCGGGAGCGCCGCGCGACGTGCTCGCGCCCGCGCAACTCGCCGAGATCTTCTCCATCGAGGCCTTTCGCTGCGACCATGCGAGCGAACAGGTGATCGTGCCCTGGGCCGCGCGATGAAAGGCCTCTGGCGGCGCCTTGTCCTGACGGCGACCTTGGTCGCGGCGAGCTGGACGCAAGGCGTCAGGGGTGAAGCCGCGCCGGTTCGCATCGCCTCGATCAACATGTGCGCCGACCAACTCCTGCTGGCCTTGGCCGACCCCGACCAGATCGCCGGACTCGGGCCTTATGCGCGCGATCCGCAAATGTCCTGGCTCGCCGAGGACGCGCGCCGCTACCCGCGCTTGAGCGGCGAGGCGGAGGACCTCATCGCGTTGAACCCCGACCTTGTGCTCGCCGGGAAATACGGCAAGAAGGCCACGCGCGATCTGCTTCGGGACCAGGGCGTGAAGGTCGCGGAATTCGACATTCCCCGCAGCATTGAGGATGTGAAGGAGCAGATTCGGCGCGTCGGCGAGATCGTGGGGCATCCAGAGCGCGCCAGCGCGCTGAACGCACGAATCGACGCTTCGGCGGCGCGGGCGCGCGCGGCGGCTTCACAATGGCGCGCCCGTGTTCTCGCGGTCTCGCGGCGAGGCTGGGTCGCCGGGAGCAACGGTCTGTTGTCGTCGCTGCTGGCGACCGTCGGCCTCAGCAATTCCGCAGACGAACTCGGATTGAGAAGCGGCGGTTTCGTCACCCTGGAAACCATTATCGCGACGCAGCCAGATCTCATCCTGGTCGCGGAATCGTCGCCGCGCGCGGAAGATCAGGGCCAGGCGATGCTGCTGCATCCCGCCCTCGAACGCGACTATCCCGCCGCGCGCCGCATTGTCATTCCAGAGCAATTGACGATTTGCGGCGGACCCATGCTGCCCGCCGCGCTGGATCGCCTGTCCGCCGCCATGGCGCGCATTTCGCGCTGATCAGTCGTTTGCCGGATCCTTGATGCGGTTCGGATCCTGTTCACGGCCTTGCCAGAACGTCGGCCGCTCCAGCCAGCGCTGGATGAAATTCCACGCGCGCTTGTAGCCGTTGTGCGGCAGTATGCAAGCCGAACAATCCTTACGCTTCAGGCCATTGCGGTCGATGATCACCCCATACGGCCCCGGACATTCATAGGCGCTGAGCGGGCAATAGCAGAACAGGCAGTTGAACTCGCGCTCCACGCCCGGGTGGCAGGGCATGAAGGGACAAGCGGAATTGGTGAACCCCATATAGCCGGTGTTGTTCGTCGAATCCTTCGGCTCCATGCGTTCCTTCCTCGCGTTTGAACTTTCGGCGTCGCGGCGGGCGGCCGCAGACGATCAACCAAAATGCCGTCGAGCCGCGGCCGGCTGGCGCATATTCCCGAAAAGTGTGCGCGGTTTTCGGAAAAGAATATGCGCAAAACCAAAGATTTAGAGCAAGTTCGGTGAACGGGAGTTCACCGAACTTGCTCTAGCGGCGCTGTTCGAAACCGCGCGTCCGCGCGACCAGGGGAGGAAACAGCCATCGCCAATGCGTTGCGTCGCCGCGCTCCGGCTGCTCGCGCGCGGCGGCCGCATGGTCGACGCGATCGGAAAGGGCTGCGACTTCAAGGGAGACGCGCCGCCGACGACATGATGTGAAGGGGTCATGGCGATGCGGCGGCTTCGAGCGGGACGCCAGGCGCTCCGGGATCAGTCGCCATGCCTGCGCATTTCCAGCACCCGGCGCACCTTGGCCCAGGCTTCCGGACAGAACACCGCGCGCCCTTCGGAAACAGCCGGCCGCGCCCATATCGCCTTGCGTCGGAGCGCTTTCGCGCTTTCGTAATCGACGCTGCCGGGCGGGGGCGCGACGTCCAGGATCACGGCATGTTCGGGCAGCCGCGCCAACACGTCCGCGCTGATGAACTGCATCAGGTCGGTCGAAATGACGACATCGAAATGCGCGGCCTGATCCGGGATGTCTTCCAGCAAATGCGGCGTCGCGCCCATCGTGATCAAGTCGCGCGCCTCATCGAGGTCGACGGCGATGGCGTGGACGTTCACATCTTCGGACAGAAGGCAACGCAACAACCCGTCGGTAAACTTCGCGCGCCCGGCGAGCAGGACTTCCCGCCTGGGTTTTGACGGCATCGCGTCGGGGATAAGCAAGGGGCTGTCGTCGGGAGCGATGGTCGCGCGGTCGGCTGCCTTTGTCGGCGCGGGCTTGCTGCGCATGGGCGCCCGAATTCGCGATGAAAGCGGATGCGCTGCTCTTTCCTGCGCGTCGAGGAAAATCCAGCACAGCACGATTTCCAGATCGCGCCAAAAGCGACGCGCAATCCAAGACGGGCGCCAACGCTTCGGCGCCGCGACGGCTGGAAACCACAGGGGGAGACCGCGCGCGCGGCGCCGCTCCGATCCCGAATCGTTGGGCCGCGTCTCGTCGGCCACGGAAAGCGCCGAAACCAAAATCATGGCTGGGTCTCCGCTATCCGTTCCGCCGCGACGTGGCCGGCGCGCGCGCGGTTCGCAGACGATTTGCCTGCGGTTTCGGCGCCGCGGGAATGATGATGGAGGCGTTTCGGAAAGATGCACATATGCAATTCCGTGCAAATGGCGGCGCTGCTTCGGTTAGGCGGCGTCGGGGCGAACGTCTTGAATCCATCGCGTCAGATCGAGCGATCATACGATCACGTCGCGCGCGCGGAAACGGAGCGCGCGATTGCGACAGCTTTCGATGATTGAGAATGACGCGACAGGGCCGGGCGCGGCTAACCTCTGCCTGAGCGCGAAAGCGTTAGAGCCGCAAAAGCCAATGGACTGATCATCGTTAACCTCCTGCCTCGCCTCACCCGGCGAGTCTGAGCCAATTCAAACGATGGCAGGTTTCCTGGCTTGCGGATCACCACCTGCTTCCGCCTTCCCAACCCGAGAGTCAGTGGCGTTTTTGAAACAGGCTAACCGCTTACAGTTGCGGGGGCAGCCACGGTATCGAACCGTGTTCCCTATTATCTTCGACATTGGAGCTATGCCGAAGCACCATCGCCTTGGATACTGGCGCCCTTGCCGTCCATTGGCAAGCCTCTGCTTGAGATCATGCAGAAAATGCAGCGATTGGGCGATCGCCGCAGCTTTCAGAACTTAAGAGTCATGGCGGCTTTGACCCCGCGCCCCTGAATGAGAACCTCATCCTTCTGGAACGAGGTGGAATCGCGAATCTCGGCGTTGAGCGGAGTGCTGCCGACGAGACTGATCGTCACGGCCTTGGCGCCGCTTCCTTTCGCGAACCGATGCGGATAGCTCAGCATGGCCTTCGACAGATTGTGGCCGGGCGTCACATCGATGTCGACCTGCGGGCGAAAAACGTCCGGACGGCCATTCTGCTAAGGCGCGGAAATCATGAATATTTCAGGCGCGGCAGAATTCGGCGGCGCGGTCGGCGGCGCGATGGACAAGTTTTTGCCCCAGCGTCGAAAAGGCCGCGCCGAGCCGGTTATAGGCGATGGCGGCGGGAATGGCGGCGGCGAGCCCGTAGGCCGTGGCGGCCAGCGCCTCGGCGATTCCCGGCGCGACCACGGCGAGCGAAGTGTCGTGCGCCGCGGCAATGCCGACGAAGCTCGCCATGATGCCCCAGACCGTGCCGAACAGGCCGATGAACGGCGAAACAGAGGAAATCACCGCCAGATTGGCCAGTCCGCCTTCCGCCTGCATCAAGACTTCGACATGGGCGCGGGTCAGTCTTTCCGCGGTTCGGGCGCGGCGCTCGGAGACGCTCTCGCCGGGGATATGGATTTTGGCTTCCGACGCCCCTTGCGCGTCGGCCTCAGCAAGCAGCGCCGCCCCGGGATCGCACACCGCCCTGGAAAGCCGCGACAGGCCGAACAAAGCCTCCACGATCAAAACCCAGCACCAGATCGAGGCGAGGCCAAGCACGATCATCACCGCTTTGCCGATGATGCCGGCTTGCAGAAAAAGCGCGAGCGGCGAGAGCGACAGGGAGTCCATGGTTTCTCCTCAACAAGACTGAAACATCGCCGGCGCCGGCGTGGCGTCGGTCACGCGTTCCGAAAGCAGCGCGGCGGTCTCGAAGATCATTCCGCGCGCGCCGGCATAGCCGATTTGTTGTGCGAACGGCGCGTCGATACGGTCGGTGATTGGCAGGCCCCGCCGCCACTCATGCCGGGCAGACAGGTCTGATAGACGAAGATCGCCGGCGGATCATGGCGCGCGACCAGGGCGTCCAAGGCTTTGGTCAGCCGCGCGTCGCCACCGAAAACGATGTCGAGTTCGCCGATGTCCGTGCTCAGCGCGAGACGGTGCAGGGTCGAGCCCGCGCTCATCGTCGGACGCGAGTCCCAGCCGTGGCCCTGGCAGACCATCGGGCCGTGAACCAGATGCAGCGCGTCGGTGATCGGCTGCAACGCCAGTTTCGCGCCGCGAAAGGCGCAGCCGCCCGGAACCGGTTTGTTGGAAACACAGGTCGTCTTGCCCGGCGCCATCGCCGCCTCCTTCAATGGATCACGTCTTGCCACGTCAGTTTCGCGTCAGATTGAAACGACTCCCGTCGGGCGAGCGCCCGTCGAGAAGCTTTTGCGCCTCGTCATCGGAAAGCCGGGTGCGGTAAAATCGGGCGTAATAGAGGGAGAGGCGCTTTTTCGGCGGAATAGCCGCAACCCTGCTCTGAATGAAGCGCGGCCTTTCGTCGAACGAGGCGCGCCAGGCTTCCGCAATGGTCGGAGCCTCTGCCCCCACGGCGTCGCCGACCAGTCTCACCATGGTCCTGGCGTCTTCGATGAATCGCATGGCCGACCTTGCGGGGCGCGCCGATTGGCTGACGAGGGCGGGAACCCCGAACGCCGCCAGCGTGGACAGCTTGAGGCCGTAGTTGGCGCTGACCAGGGCGAGGTCGGGATGACGCGCCAGACTGTCTTCAAGATTTGGCTGGCTCGCGAAGGTGGCAATGGCGGACAGGGACGGGTTGGTCCGCGCCGCCCACGGAGGGAAACGCTCGACCCTGATTGAGAGAAAAGGGCAAGTCCTGGAGCGACAGCTTTCCGAGCGGTCCGACTTGACCGGTTGTGGTGCGATAGGCGCTTTCAACGGAGCCTTCCGGACGCGAATTGCTCGCCCCCAAACCATTCGATGCGCCGGAATTCGAATTTGCCGGCGCCGTCACGGTGATGTCGGGCAAACTGGACTGGTCTTCGGCGGCGCAGGCCGGCGTCGCGGCGAACACACACAGGCGCGGACATGGCGTCTCCTGCTGAACAAGACGGGTTTGACGTCGAAAACGACGCCTCTGACTTCAGGGTTCTCGGGGGAAACGGCTCAGGCCGCAGTCGGTCGCCTCGCGGGCGACATGATCGGCGCATTCGTGTTCGGCACAGATGCAGCGCGACCTTTCATCACGCAGCATGATCGGCGCCAAGCCCGAGATCAAGCCGAAAAGCGTATAATTCGCAGCCCTATGCGCAGCTTGGCGACAAGAAAGCGCAAAAATGTTCGTTTGACAAATTGGTATGTTCGGGATCGGACGACGCGCCGTCGGAAGAAATTGCTCCGACCAGATGCGCAAGGATCACGCGCCGCCGGGTGGTCCGGGCCGTTCATCTCGCAGCCTCCGGTCCTGCGTGACGTTCAGGGCGGCGCCTCGGAGCGGGCGACGAATGCGTCTAAATCTAGAATAATTCTAACTTCACGGTTTCTGTTTGTGCGCTGCAACTGAATTGGTATTTTTTGTGGGCCAGCGACAAGACCTCGACATGTAGTCGTTCGATGTATCGAACGACAAAAGCCGCTCCGTCGTCATCGCAAACTGTCGAGACAAGTGTGGAGCGGCGCGCGCTTATTGGCTGATTGCTGACATTCAGCGGGCTCGGCGACAAGGAAGACGGCATGAAGATCAATATTATTTTCGGTTCCGACGGCGGCGCGACACGCGGCGTCGCCGCAAAAATCGCAGCCAAATGCCAGGGGCGGACCATCGACATCAAGAAGGCCGCCGTCGTGGATTTTGAAAACTGCGATTTGTTGGTGCTTGGCTCGCCCACCTATGGCGACGGAACCCTGCAAACGGATTGGGAAGACAATATCGACAAGCTGCGCGGCGCCAATCTCAAGGGCAAGAAGATCGCCCTGTTCGGAACTGGCGACCAGCAGAATTATCCCACCTCCTTCCTCGACGCCATGGGCATTCTCTACGACGAGGTTTCGGCGCTCGGCGCCAATGTCGTCGGCTTCACGGACACCAAGGGCTTCGACTATATCGAGTCCACCGCCGAACGCGATGGCCAGTTCGTCGGCCTCGCCCTCGACCTCGACACCCAGTCCGGCATGACCGAAAAGAGAGTGAGCGCATGGCTGAGCCAATTGCTTTGATCGCAGGGGCCGAAGCGCCCCAGCCGTTCGCGCCGCCCTGCGCGGTCGAGGGAGACTCGTTTCTGCGATTGCTGCATCACCATGTCTATGAATATGGGCGCGGCGTCCGCGCCCTGTTCCTGATGACGCTGACCCGCGCTGAACTGGCGCGCGCGCGCGACCGTCTGGGAAAGCTCGGCATCGACCATTTCGTCCAGGAGGTGTGTCCCGCCAAGGCCAACCTGTTCTTCGGCCGGCGCGCCTTCGTCGATGTGGCGCGCGCGCTGGCGACGCGACCGCTGAACATGCTGACGGCGGAAGAGGATTTCATGCTCGGCGCGCTGCTTGGCTATGATCGCGAGCAGCAATGCCTCCGCTATCTCGCGCGCTGCGAACGCGTCGCGCTGGCGACCGCCGCAGAGTGAATTCGCCCCCGCGCGACGGCGCCGATGGCGAGGCGCTCAACGCCGAGGGCAAGACGGTCTTCGTGCGGGCGTTCGGCGCAACGCCCGGCGTCGCGACGCGCGCCGAACGGATGCCGGAGGACAAGCAGCGCATCGTGCGCGATCTTAAGGCCGCAGGGATTTTCTCGTCACCACGCTGGTCGGGCTGACCGGCCTGTGGCCGGCCGTTCTCGCCAACACCGGCGCGACCGCGCCGGTGACCGCCAACGCCCCGCGCCTGCTTGCGCGCCGATCATGGCGTCACCCATTCATAGACGTCGTCGGGCCGGCTGGCGCAGGCGCAGCCGGCCTTGCAGGGCGCGCCTCGCAGCAGTTTTGCCCGACCCTTCGCCACCCAATGCTGCATGACGTGCCGCGCGGCGTCGGGCGATGAATCGAAATGGGTCGCGATATCGCAAAGCGTGGCGCGCCGCTTGTCCATCAGATAGGCCTTGGCGTCGGTCAGCGTCATCGTCATGGCGTCACTCCGCCGGGGCCGCCGCGAGCGCGCGCAGGCGCATGCGACCAGCCACGATCATCAATCCGATCGCGAGCCCGGCCAATCCGACGCAGGCCGCAAGCGTGTTCGATGACGATACGGGATCGCGCGAGAAGGTGGCGATCTGGTAGAACGCGACCGCCGCCGTGTAGCCGAGCGCCGTGTTCCAGCCCGCCGCGAAGGCTGTCCAGGCCAGGCCCGCCTCGTGGCGGATCGCGCCCAGCGCCGCCACGCAGGGCGTGTAGAGCAGGATGAACAGCATGTAGGCGAAGGCGCCGGCGAGGCCGTCGAAACGGCTGGTCATCGCGCCGAACACGCCGTCCTGCACCTTCAGTTCGGTCGCCGCCTGCGCGGCGTCGCCGGTGTAGGACACGTTCAGCCCCAGCGGATCGATCAGCGAAGAGCCGATCTCGCCGAATTTGGCGGGAATGGTGGCGACGGCTTCCGAGAGCTTGGCGACAATGCCGCCGCTTTCCTTCGGCGCCGCTGTTTCGCCCCCGGCCCGCGCCTTCGCGGCCGCGTCCGCCGCGCCCATTTCGGTGTAGAGCGAATTCAGCGTCCCGACCACGGCCTCCTTGGCGAAAATGCCGGTGAACAGGCCGACGGCGGCCGGCCAGTTCTCGTCGGTCACGCCGAGCGGGCGAAATATCGGCGTAATGGCCTGGCTCGCGACGGCGAGCACGGAGTCGCGCGTGTTCTCCTTGCCGAACGTCCCGTCCGTTCCCAGCGCGTTGAAGAAGCTGAGCGCGGCGACAATGGGCACGATGATTTGTCCCGCACGAAAAATGAATTCGCGCAGCCGTCGCCAGGCCTGAAGCAGCACGGTGTGCGGCGTGGGCAGATGATAGGGCGGCAATTCCATCACGAAGGGCGAGGTCTCGCCCTTCAGCAAGGTCGCCTTCAGCAGCAGACCGGTCGCCACCGCGAAGCCGATGCCCAGCAGATAAAGCGCGAACACCACGTTCTGGCCGTTGCTCGTGAAAAACGCGGCGGCGAACAGGGCGTAAACCGGCAGCCGCGCGCCGCAGGACATGAACGGCGCCATCATCATGGTGAGGATGCGGTCGCGGCGGTTCTCCAGCGTCCGCGTCGCCATGATCGCCGGCACGTTGCAGCCGAAGCCGACGATCAGCGGCACGAAGCTTTTGCCGGGCAGGCCGATGGCGCGCATGGCGCGGTCCATGACGAAGGCGGCGCGCGCCATGTAGCCGGAGTCTTCAAGGAACGACAGGAACAGAAACAGCGAGCCGATGATGGGAATGAAAGTGGCGACGGTTTTTATGCCGCCGCCGATGCCGGTGGCGACGAACACGGTCAGCCATTCCGGCGCGTTGATCGCCTTGAGCGCCTCCCCGACGCCGTCGACGAACACGGCTTCCGCCGTGAGGCCGAAGAACTCGATGAAGGCGCCGCCCACCTTCATCGTGAACAGGAACATCAGATACATGGCGAACAGGAACACGGGCACGCCCAAGAAACGGTTCAGCACGATCCTGTCGATGCGCCGCGTCAGTTTTAACGAAATCTTGCGCGGCTGGCGGAAACAGGCGGCGATGACGTCGCCGATGAAGCGATAGCGGCCGTCGGCGATGATGATGTCGGCTTCATCGCCGCAGGCGTCTTCGATCGCCGCGCCATGCTCTTTGATCTCGCTCGCCAAGTCCTGGCCGGCCAACGCTTCGGCGAAGCCGTCGCCTTCCAGCAGTTTGAGCGCCACCCAGGCGGGATCGACGCCTCGGGCGCCCGCCGCCTCGGCGATCCTGGGCAGCAGGGCGGCGCGCGCGGCTTCCACCGCCGGGGCGTGTTCAAGCCGGACCGAGGGAATCGACGGCTTGCGGCAGGCGGCGGCTATGGCCGCCTTCAGTTCGGCCACGCCTTTGCGCCGGCTGGCGACGATGGAGACCACCGGGCAGTCCAGCTTCCGCGACAAGGCCTTCACGTCGATATGGATGCCGCTCTTCTCGGCCAGATCCACCATGTTGACGGCGACCACGACCGGAACCCGCATCTCCAGCAATTGCGTGGTCAGATAGAGGTTGCGCTCCAGATTGGCGGCGTCGAGGATGTTGACGACGACTTCCGCCTCGCCGGAAAGGATGAAATCGCGGGCCACGCGCTCGTCCTCGGCCCCCTGCGCCAGACTCCCGATCATGTAGATGCCGGGCAGGTCCACCAGGTCGAACTTTTCGTCCTCCAGCCTGTAGGAGCCGACCTTCTTCTCCACAGTGACGCCCGGCCAGTTGCCGACCTGCTGCGTCGAACCGGTGAGCGCGTTGAACATGGTCGTCTTGCCGCAATTGGGATTGCCGACGACAGCCACCACGTGGGTCATGATCAGAGCCTTTCCGCCAGTAGAATGGCCGCCTCGCGCCGGCGCAGCGTGAGCGTGAAATTGCGCACCGAGATTTCCAGGGGATCGCCGAGCGGCGCGACGCGGGTCACGGAGAAGACGGTTCCCGGCGTCAAGCCCATGGCCAGCAGGCGCTGGCGGTACGCGCGCTCGCCCTTCACGAAACCGACGATGCGGGCGGCGTCCCCCGGCTTCATCGTTTGCAAGGAAATCGCGTCGTCAGTCATGAGCGCCTCGTTCGGCAGTGAAATCACTTCGGTCAAGTGTCGATTATTCCGAGAGGGACAGGCCTTGGTCAAGGCGATCGCCGCAGTTTAGAAGTGTTCCAACTACGGCTATTTCGCTTGAGCGGCGCCGCCCGAAGTGTTGTCTCATCCTGGAGACAACAGATTTTGGAGAGCTACCATGACTTGCCAGCGTCGTCGATCGTTCGCGTGCGGCGAATTTGACCGCGCCGGCGCGGCGCGGTCATGAAGAAGAAGCCGACCGTCGCGCCGGCGGCGCTGGCGCTGGCCTCTTCCGGGTTGACGCCGATCCTGGCCGATCTCGTGCGGCCGCCCGCCAACAGCGTCACGGCCGACCATCGCGCCGACGGGCGCCGTCTCACTATATGGGAAGTGCGCGGCGCCTCGCTGTGCTCGATCGTCGGCACGTGCATGTCGCTTGGCGAATTGCGTCGCATCGCGAAAAAATGCGGCGTGGTCGACGACCCCTGGCGCATGAGCGACTACGACATTCACGGCACGCTCACCGCGCGGATGAGCACCGAGACCGCGGCGGCCCGCGCTGTGACAAAACATCTCGACGCCAAGTTCGAAGGCGCCATCCGCAAGGCGCGCGCGCTGGAAAGCGCCGAGGATTTCATCGGCTATTGGGAGGCGGCGGTCGATGCTGGCCTTGCGCCCGGCGCCTATTGGGCGATGCTCACCCATCCCAAGCTGCCGCCCGATGTCGAATCGCGGGTCTATGGCGAAATCCACATGATGTCGCACATGTCCGGCGCCTCCAATCGCGGCGACGCCCGCGCCATCGCGGAGGCGCGCCGGGAGAAGGGCGAACTCGCCCGCCGCCTGACCGCGCGAATCGACGAGCGCGCCGCCCACCTGCGCGAGGCCCAGGCGGAAATGGCGCGGCTGCGCGACCGCGTCGCGGCGATGGAGACGCTCGAAGACGAATGCGCGCTGCTGCGGGGCCTCGCCGACCATAACCGGTTGGCGTCCGAGTTGCGGGCGCAGGCGGACGAACTTGAACTGTTGCGGCAGGAGAATGCGCTTCTCAAGCGCGAGGCCACCGGCTTCGAACTGCAATGCGAACATTTGCGCGCCCGCCTGCACGCCGCCGAGGCCACCGTCGCGGAACCGGCGCGGGGCTGGACCGGGGATGAGAGTCTGGACGATGGCGCGGACGGCGATGGCAAGACCGCGAGCCTGTGCGGCCGCTGCCTGCTCTACGTCGGCGGGCGTCCGCAAACCGTGTGCAAGCTCCGCCAACTGATCGCCGGCCGCAACGGGCAGTTGCTTCATCACGACGGCGGGCTGGAAAATTCCTCCGCCCGGCTCGGCGAACTCGTGCGCCAGGCGGACGCCGTGTTCTTTCCTGTCGATTGCGTCAGCCACAGCGCGGTCGAGGCCGTCAAGAAAATCTGCCAGAGCGAGGGCAAGCCGATGCGGCCGCTGCGCACGGCGAGCGCGACAACCTTCCTGCGCGCCCTGGAATCCGCCCTGGTCCCGACGGGGAGCCCGCCATGACGCGGTCGCGCCGTTGCCGCCGCGGGTTCGGAAAATTCAACTGTTCTCCGCAAGTTTCCATTGCCTTCAACTGCTTAGCAAAGCATCTCGGCAACGGGAATCCATCACCCAACAAGAATAAATTGGAGTTTGACATGACCGGGGCGCGTCTCACCGCGACGAAGCAGAAATGGGCCGTTCGCGCAAGTCTCCTTGCGCTTCTTGCCGCCACCTCGGCGCAGGCCGCCGAGGACGCCAAGCCAGCGGAACCCGCAGCGGACGAACTGCCGTCGCTGCTCACCAGCCTTCCCGCCCTGGCGCCGATCGCCGACGCCAAGAGGCAGCTCAAGGACAGGGGCATATTCGTCCAGCTCAACTATATCGGCGAAGTGCTCGGCAACGCCTCCGGCGGTCTGCGCCGGGGCGGCGTCTACGATGGGCGCATGGAACTGGCTGTCGACGCCGACATGGAGAAGCTCGCGGGCTTGACAGGCGGCGCCTTCCACGCCAACGGCTACTGGATTCATGGAACGGGCCTGTCGCGCTATTATCTTGGCAACACTCTGACCGTCAGCAACATCGAGGCGCTGCCCACCGTTCGTCTCTACGAACTGTGGTACGAACAAAAAGCCTTTGACGACCGGCTCGGCGTGCGTTTCGGCCAGCTTGCCGCCGACACCGAATTCTTCGCCAGCAAATACAGCGCGCTGTTCATCAACGGCACCTTCGGCTGGCCCGCCTTCACCGGCGCCAATCTGCCCAGCGGCGGTCCCGGCTATCCCTTCGCCACGCCCGGCGTGCGCGTAAAACTCGGCAATGATTCCGACCCGGTCAACATCCTCGCCGCCGTGTTCGACGGCGATCCCTCCGGTTCGTGCGGGGACGACTCACAGCGCTGCAACCGATACGGAACCAATTTCCGCCTGCAAGACGCGCCGCTGGCCATGCAGGAAGTTCAATACCGCTACAATCAGGGCAAGGACGATGGCCTCGCGGGTTCGATCAAACTCGGCGCCTTCGAGCATTACGGCGATTTCGCCCATCAGCGCTTCGGCACGACGCTCAAGGGCGACTGGGGCGTTTACGGCATCTGGGACCAGCAGTTCTGGAAACTTGGAACCGGCGAGGACGCGGCCAAGGGCGGGGCGTTTTTCGTGCGCGTCGGCGGCGGGCCGCAGACGCGCAACCTGGTCGATTTCTACGCGGACGCCGGCCTGACTTTCTCTGGCCTCGTTCCCGGCCGTCCTGATGACGGCTTCGGCGTCGCCTTCGGCTACGCCCATATCTCCGATCAGGCGCGGGACTCCGACATCGATGCCGGCCTGACGGTGTTGCGCCGCGCCGAATCCGTGCTGGAGCTTTCCTATCAGGCCCAGATCGTTCCGGGTTGGAGCCTGCAGCCGGACTTCCAGTATATTTTCAGCCCCGGCGGCGGCGTGGCCGACGCCAATGGCGCGCGCGTGCGCGACGCGGCTGTGTTCGGCGTGCGCTCGACGATGAATTTCTGATCAAGCGCCCTCGCGCCGCCCGACGGCGCGAGGGCGACACCTGTCTAATACGGTTTCCGCGAGATTGCTTCGCAATCCGCGAAAACAACGCCTATGGCCACGCGGCGGAGAAGGCGCGCGTGGCATAAAGCATTGATTCCAATGTTTACATCGCAATTTAGAATCGTTCTATTTTACACGTAATGTTTTGACCTTGAGCCTGCCGCAACGCAAATCCTGATCAGTCTCCCGACGCTGAATGCGTCCAGCTGAAAAGCGCCTGCAAGGTCTGCGATGTTGGTTCCCTTTCTCATCATGCTTCGTGAAGGCGTCGAAGCCGCGTTGATCGTGGCGATCGTCGCGAGCTACCTCGACCATGTCGGCCGCGGCGACGCCATGCGCTCGGTCTGGATCGGCGTCGCCGCTGCTGTGGCGCTGTCGGCGGCGATCGGCGTCGCAATTGCTGTCAGCGCTTCCGAACTGCCTCAGAGACTTCAAGAGCTGTTCGAAGCCGCCGTAGGTCTGTTCGCGGCCGTCATGCTCACGGCCATGGCGCTCTGGATGGGCAAGGCGGCGAAATCGATCCGCGCGGCCTTGCACGCCGGCATAGAGAAGGCCTTCGCAAGCGGCTCGCAAGGCGTGGCGCTGGCGGGCCTCGCCTTCTTCGCTGTCGCGCGCGAGGGCATCGAATCCGTTCTCTTTCTAATGGCCGCCTGGCAGCAGCGCGACGATGTCGGCATCGAGGCGTTGTTCGGCGCGGTCGGCGGGCTGGTCGTCGCTATTGGCGTCGGCATCGCCCTCCATCGCGGCGGCCGGCGCTTTAACCTCGCCGGCTTCTTCCGCTGGACCGGGCTTTTCATCCTGTTCGTCGCCGCCGGTCTGCTGGCCGGCGCATTGCGCGCGCTTCATGAAGCCGGCTTGTGGAACGGCCTCCAGGGCATCGCCTTCGATCTCAGCCGCGTCCTGCCCACCGACGGCTTCCTCGGCGCGCTGCTCGCCGGCGTGTTCGGCTATGCCGACGCGCCGACCTGGGGCGAGGTGGCGCTCTGGCTGGCCTATTTCATCCCCGCCCTGATCCTGTTCCGGCGCGCGACCGCCCCCGCCGCGCCCATTGGAAAGCCCGTCATTTCATGAGAACGCTCTTTTCACACGTCGCCTTCATCGTCTTCGCCAGCCTTGCGGCGCAGGGCGCGCAGGCTGCTGACGTCCCGACCCTTCCCATCGCCGTGACCGCGCAGGGCTGCGAGCCGATGGCGCTCACGGCGCCCGCCGGCAAGGTGACCTTCGTGATCGCCAACAAGTCGACGCGGGCGCTGGAGTGGGAAATCCTGCAAGGCGTCATGATCATCGACGAGCGCGAGAACATCGCGCCCGGTTTCAAGGCAAAGTTGACGACGAAACTCGAACCCGGCGTTTACGACATCACCTGCGGCCTGCTCGACAATCCGCGCGGCAAGCTCACGGTGACCGGCGCAACGGCCGCGATCACGCCGGGAGACCTCACCGGACCGGTCGCCGAATATCGCTTCGGCGCCGCGCAGGTTCTGTCCGATCTCGAAACGGCGCTGGGCCGGCTCAAGGCCGCCGGCGCCAACCGCGAGGCGGCCCGCAAGGCTTTTGTGGAGGTTCGCGCGGCGGCGTTGGCGCTGGCCCCGATCTGGGCCGAGGCCGGCGCGACGGCGGGTCCGCTGAGAACCGATCTCGAAGACGCTGACCGCCTGCTGTTCGGCGACGGCGCGGCCGAGGCCGCGCCAATCCTGGACAAGCTCGACAAGGACGCGCGGGCCTTCGCCGCCGCCGTCAGGCCGCTGGTCACGCCGGCTGACCGTCTGGTGGCCGGCGCGCTGGCGCTGGCGCGCGGACTCCCCGCCAAGATCGAAGCGTCGGCTTCCCCCTCGGCGCTGTCCGCGCTTGAGGCCGAACGCGCGGCGGTCGAACGGGTGATCGTCCTGTTCAACCCGCTGTGGATGCGCGTCAACGCCCCGGCGGCCGGCGCCGCGTCGCTGGCGCTGGCGCGGCTGAAAAGCGAGTTGACCGGCGCCGGCGCCCAAACCCTTGAAACCCGCCGGGCGGCGGCCACGGAACTCGCCGAAAGGCTCGCCGGGCTGCCCGCCGACCTCGGTCTTTGATCAGGAGAAGTCTCATGTGCAGCGATCGCCCCCTCGCCAAAACCCCGCCGGCGTCGCCCGAACGCCGCAACCTGCTGCTGGGCCTCGCCGGCGGCGTCGGCTATCTCGCCTCGAACGCGGAGAGCGCCGCCGCGCCCCAGGCGCCGCCGGCCGCTCCCCAAGCGCCGCCGGCCGCTCCCGAGACGCCGCCCGCCGCGCCCGTCAAGCCGCTGACGGTTGCGTTCCATGGCCCCAACCAGGCCGGAATCACCACGCCGCAGCCGTTCTCCTGCCTCGTCGCGTCGTTCGACCTGCTGGTGGAAAAGCGAGACGAACTCGCCACGCTGCTCAAGGACCTCACCGGCCTGTTGCGCCTGCTGGCCGAGGGCGGCGACCTGCCGCAGGACGACCCGCGCCTGCCGCCCTCCGACAACGGCCTGCTCGGCACACACCGCATCAATCCGGAACGACTGACCGCCACGGTGGCTCTGGGCGCCTCGGCGTTCGACGAGCGCTTCGGCCTCGCGCCGCTGCGTCCGCGCCAACTGGTCGAGATGACCGCATTCCCCAATGACGCGCTCGACGATACGCTCTGCCACGGCGATCTGCTGATCCAGTTCTGCGCGGAGACGCCGGAGGAGGTCATCCACGCCTTGCGCCTGGTGCTCAAGGCGACCCCCGACCGATTGGCGATCAAGTGGAAGCAGGAGGGCTTCGCGGCCACGCACGGCGCCCGCTCCGGCCCGCTGGGCACCGGCCGCAACCTGCTCGGCTTCAAGGACGGCACCGCCAACGCCGATGTCGCCAACGCCGCGCTGATGAACGATTACGTCTGGGTGCGGCCCGGCGCCGAGGAGCCGGCCTGGACCGCCGGCGGCAGCTATCAGGTCGTGCGCCTCATTCGCAATTACGTCGAATTCTGGGATCGCACGCCGCTTGGCGAGCAGCAGCGCATCTTTGGCCGCGACAAGACGGAAGGCGCCCCGCTCGGCCATTCCAAGGAATTCGATCCGCCGAACTATGCCGCCGACCCCGGCGGCGACAAGGTGCCGCTGTCGTCGCACATCCGGCTCGCCAATCCGCGCACGCCGCGCGAGACCGCCCGGCTAATCCGGCGCGGCTACAATTATTCCAACGGCGTGACCAAATCCGGCCAGCTCGACATGGGTCTGCTGTTCGTCTCGTTCCAGTCGGACCTTGAACGCGGATTCCTCTCGACGCAGACGCGCCTCAACGGCGAACCGCTGGAGGAATACATCAAGCCGTTCGGCGGCGGCTATTTCTTCGCCCTTCCCGGCGTCGCCTCGGCGAACGCCGCGCTCGGAGAATCCCTGTTCGCAGCAGCGTCTGCGCTGAAAACGCCGGCGCCCGCCGGCGACAAAACGAAAGGTTGATCCATGTCGCGTTTATTCCTTGCCACAACTTGTCTCGCCGCCGTCCTCGCCTCGGCGCTGGCTCTCGGCGCCAACGCCGCGCCGGCTTCGTCCGCCGACCTCGCCGGTCCGATTTCCGACTACAAGATCTGGGTCGCTGCCGAAGTGGATGCGATGCAGTCCGGCGCGAAGGCCTTCACCGACGCCGTGCGCGCCGGAGATCTGGCCAAGGCGAAGGCGCTCTATGCGCCGGCGCGCATGCCTTACGAGCGGATCGAGCCGATCGCCGAGCTTTTCTCCGATCTGGACAAGTCGATGGACGTTCGCGCCGACGATTTCGCCAGGAAGGAGGCCGATCCCGCATTTACCGGGTTTCATCGCCTCGAATACGCCCTGTTCGCCAAGAACTCGACCGAGGGCATGGCGCCCGTGGCCGACAAGCTCGATGCTGACATTGTGGAGCTGAAGAGCCGGATCAACGGCCTGACCGTTCCGCCGAACAAGGTGGTGGGCGGCGCCGCCGCGCTGATCGAGGAGGTCGCCAAGACCAAGATTTCCGGCGAAGAGGATCGCTACAGCCGCACCGATCTCTGGGACTTCGCCGCCAATGTCGAGGGCGCCAAGAAGATTCACGAACTGTTGCATCCGCTGACCACCAAGGCCAATCCCAAGCTGGTGCAGCGGATCGACGCCAACTTCGCCAAGGTGGAAGCCGTGCTGGCGAAATATGCCGTCCCCACCGGCGGTTACGAGAGCTACGAGAAGCTGTCGAAAAAGGACCGCACTGGCGTTCGGGGTCCTGTGACCGCGCTTGCCGAGGATCTGTCCAAACTGCGCGGCACGCTCGGGCTCGACTGACCCCGACACCGGCGCCAGAGGGACGGAATGTCCGCCCCTCTGGCGCTCGGCGTCCCTGTCCACGTTGTCAAATATGGAATTATTCTAAAGAAATCAGTTTCTTTTGCTGGCCTGACGTCTTTTTGCCAAAGTCTTCTCAAGCCCTCGCGGCGACGGCTATCCACAGAAAGGGTCTGCATATGCTGACCACGTCCCGGCTCGAACTTCTGTCCATCTTCGCCGCCTTCGCCTTCATGGTGGGCGTGCTCATCGCCGTGTGGTGAGCCGCGCGCAGGCGCTCCTTGCCGCCGTCAGGCGCTCCGCTTGTCCGAACTCGGCGCCGACCCGCGAAAGGCGTTGAGCAGGATGCCGATGGTCGCGCCGTTGTGCAGCACGGCGGTGGCCACCGGCGACAGAACGCCAAGCGCGGCCAAGCCGAGGATGGCGGTGTTGAGGCCGACCGTCAGTTTGTAATTGGCGGCGATCCGCGCCATCGCGGCATTGGCGAGCAGGCGAGCGTCAGCCACGCGGGCGATCGAGTCTTCCAGCAGCACCACATCGGCGGTGAGCCGCGCGATATCCGCGCCCTTCTGCATGGCGACGCCGACATGCGCGCCGGCGAGCGCGGGCGCGTCATTGATGCCGTCGCCAATGAACGCGATCTTCGCGCCCTTTGCGCTGAGATCGGCGACGATCTCGGCCTTGTCGGTCGGCGTCAGTTCGGCGTGGAACCCGTCGAGCCCCAAGTCTTCCGCCAGTTCCGCCGCGCGGTCGCGGTGATCGCCGGTCAGCATCAGAATGCGCCTGACGCCCGAGCGGCGCAGCCGCGCGATGGTGTCGGCGGCGTTCGACCGCAGGGAATCCTTGAGGGCGAGAAGGCCGAGCAGACGGCCGCCAAAGCCGATGAACAGCAGGGTCTTGCCTTCGAGATAGAGGCGCTCCACCACCTCGGATTGCGCGGAAACATCGACGCCCTCGTGATCCTCGACGAAATGGCGCGAGCCGACCACGACGCGCTGGCCGTTGACCTCGCTGGCCACGCCATGCGCGACGATGAACTGGACTTCCGTGTGATCGAAATGGGCGTTCCTGCCCGTCGCCTGCGCGGCATTGACCACCGCCAGCGCCAGAGGATGAAAATAATGCTCCTCGACCGAAGCCGCGAGCCAGATCAGATCCTCCGCGCTATAGGCGGAATCGAAGGCGATGGAATCGGTCACATCGAGGCGACCGGTGGTCAGCGTCCCCGTCTTGTCGAAAATGAACGTGTCGGCCTCGGCGAGACGTTCCAGCGCGGTCGCGCCCTTGACGAGAATGCCGGCCTGACCCGCATTGAACATGGCCGACTTGAACGCCACCGGCGTCGCCAGTTTGAGCGCGCACGAATAGTCAGCCTGGAGGACGGAGGCCGCCGAGCGCCAGTCGCCGGTCAAGACGGCGGAGACGCCGGCGAGTTTCAACACGGTCGGCACCAGCCGGTCGGCGAGGCGGGCGGCGTCGAGTTGGGCCTCGCTCTTGGCGGTCAGCGACTGCTCGACATAATCGGCGATGCGCGCCGCCGCCGTGTGGCGGCCGACCTGCTCGGCATAGATGGTGAGACGCCCGTCTTCCATGGTCGCGCCGGACAAGACCTTGGACCCGCGCGTCTTGATCACCGACACGCTTTCGCCGGTCATGGCGGCTTCATTGACCACGCCCTCGCCCGACATCACCGTGCCATCGACGGGAATGACCGCGCCGGCGCCGACCACGACGGACTCGCCCACCGCCACGTCGCCAGCGGAAATCTGTACTTCCTCGCCGCCGCGCAAAACCCAGATGAGATCGCTGCTCGGGCGCAAAAGATGTTTCAACAGATCGTCCGAACGCCGCGCGATCGAATGCTCCATATATTCGCCGAGCGCCAGCATGAAGGTGGTGGCGTTGGCGGCGAGGAAATCCGAGCGCGCCAGCGAGATCGACACGGCCATGGCCTCCAGCACATGGCTGGTGACGCCGTTTTCGCGGTAATCCGCCACGCCCTCGCGCAGCAGCGGCAGCGCCGCCGCCAGGCTGATGGGCAGGCGCGCCGGCATGGGCAGGACGCCGGAGCCGAGCAGCACGGCGAGCGAAGAGGCCACCGCGCCCGCGCCCTCGTCGGCGCGCGGCTTGTTTTTTGCTTCGTCCCAACGAAAATCGGCCAGCGTCGCGACAATGGTTTTGGCGTCGGCGCGCGTGGCGTCGAAGGCGATGACCAGCGAGGCGGCGCGCGCGTTGGCCCGCGCCGAGGTCACGCCGTCGATCAGACGCGCCATGCCTTCCAGCGCGGCGGCGTCAGGCGCATGCGGGTTGCGGCGATAGCGCAGGCGAATGCGTCCGGGAAGCCGGTGCACGATTTCCAACGTGCGCAGCCACGGAAGCGCCGTCATGCCGCGCCCTGTTCCGCCTCGACTTCCGCCGCCAGATCGGCCATCTGCTCCTTCATCTCGGCGACGCCGCCCATTACGCTGGAATAGGCCTGGATCGCGCCCTTGAACAGTTTTCCGCGTATGTCCTCGTCCGACAGGACGTAGGCTGCGATCCCGCCGACCGCGAGGCCGAGCAGGAACTGCTCGTTGCGGCCCTTGGGCAGCAGGTTGTTGAGGCTGTTGAAAATGCCCTGGTTGGCCGGAGGGGCCATGTTCGTCTGGGCCGCGAGCAGGCGTTCGAGTCGCTGGCGCTTGAGGCCTTTTCCTTTGTTTTTCTTTTTCTTAGCCAATTTCGGCCTCCTGTTCAGTTTGATGCGTTTCGGCTGCGAGCAGCGTCTCGGCCGCCAGCACGCCCGCGAAGCCGCCGGCGATGGCGAGCGCGGCGCTCAGATAATCCTGCCGCCGCAGACTGTCGGCGGTGGCGACGCCGGCCGCCAGGGCGAAGCCGCCCTGCAAGGCGAGGCGCGCGACCGCGCGATTGGGGGGCGCTCCGGCGGCGCGATTCTGGATTGCGGTCAGCACGCCGGTGGCGACCAGCCCCCGCGTAAAATTGTTGGCGAGTTCCGCCGGCGCGAGCGAATTGCCGCGCGCTCCGAGCTTACGCTTCTTCATTCTTGCTCGTCCCCCTGGAGGTCGCGGTCCCGTCGGCGGTTTCATCCGCAGGCGCCTCGTCGGCGGACGGTCCGGCTTCGCCGGAGAGTTTCGCGCGCAGCCCGGCGCTGGATTTTTCCACGGCGCTCAGTCCGGAAACCGTCGCATCGCGCAATCCCTCGCCGGCCTTGTCGAGACCGCCGCGGGCCTTGTGCGCGAGATTGGTCAGCTTGGCGGGCGCCTCGGCTTTCTTTAGCGCCTTGACGCCCACGGCGCCGACCACGATGCCGGCGGCGAAAGTCAGAAGTCTCCACATGATGAACTCCTTTCAAAAAATTCAGGCGCGCGCCGCGTCGAGCAGGAGGCGCTGCAAATGTTCGCTTTCGGCCGTAGCCTCTCCCGACAGGAAGCTGCTCCAGGCGGCCGGCGGGATCGCGCGGGCGTCGTATTCGATGGTGCAGGATCGGGCCAGGGCGTTGAGGCCGATCGACCGAACGCCCGCGACGGCCCCGAGCGCCTTGCCGAAACGCCTGGCTTCCCCCAGCAGTTCATCGGGGAATGGCCCGCTGATCTTCAGGCGGATGCGGCCGGGAATGTGATGGGCGATGCTGAGTTGGCGGGCGAAGCCGAGCAGCGGCGAAGGGATGGCGGACATAAGCGCCCCCTATCGAAACGCGCGCCGCCAATGAAAGGCGGTGTGGACCAGCATCAGGAAGACGGACAGATAGCCCGCTTGCGCATGGAGTTTTCGGCTTGAGCGCAACGCGGCGATGGAAACGGCCATGGCCGCGAGAGAGCCGATTTTGGCGACGCGATTGATTTCCCTCTTCGCGCGCCGGTCAAGCCATTCGCCGCTGTCGGCGCGCGCGGGGGCTGCTTTCGCCGCCTCTGGCTCTGCGGACGAAAGTGCGAGATCGCCGAGAATCGCGGCGACCTCGGCGCGGATTCGCGCCTCCATGTCCGCGTCCGCGGGATCGAAGCGCAGCAGCAGCGAGCCCGTCGCGGGATTGCTTTCGACCTCGGCGAGTTCGCCCAACCGTTCAACGAATTGCGCATGCACCGCGCGATTGCGCAGGATGGCATGGCGCAGCCTGATCCGCCCCGGCAGGACGGAGACGAAATGGGTTGTCTTTTTCACTGGAGCGCTTCCGGGAACATGACGGGAGAATGACAGCGCATCGTCGCGCACAGGGCGATTCGGCGGTCCCAGCGCGCGCCCCAAGTCAATCGGGTCGACATGATGCTTTGTAAGAAACTGTTCCCAAATGTCTTGCCGTCCGAGGCGACGGCGCCGATACCAAACATCTTGCTGAAATCCCACTCCCTGGCGCGCCGATGATTTCTTTGCAGCCCGGCGCGATCATGCGCGAGGCGGAAACTGCGCCGCAAGCAAATCGCTACAGATTAGACTCGTTCAAATTTCAGCTCTCCCTCGCAGGCGGCGCCCATCGGCGCCGCGGCGCGCCCCGTGGCCGCTTCCTTGAGCGCCTTGAAACGATTCATTGCGACACACATGGTTTCGCCTTCCGCGATCAACGCAGGGCGTAGTTGACGGCCGTGGTGAAGCTGAGCCGCGCGCATGAGCGCGCGTTTCCGGACCTGTTCGGCCTCGGCCTGACCACGGGCGCAAGAAGGCGATCATTCGGCCGGCATGGACGCACAGGCTCGCTCGGCGTCGCGCGAGCGCAGCAACCGGGCGGTGACGCTCTCGCATCGCGCCCTTATCGCCGCAGGGGCGACGAAGTCGAGGAACTGCACGCTGAGCGTCGCGAAGGCCAGATCCGCCAGCAGAGCCTCTCCGGCGCTGTCCATGTAGCGGAAAGGCGCGATCGCCTCGGCGATCATCGCGTCAATCCTTTGTCTTTCGCGGGCAATGTCACACATTTTGGCCTCGTTCGCTGTCAAACTTCATTGAAGGGTTTCGTCGTCGCGCAGGCGGACGATCACATCGACGCCGACGATGCGGTAACCGGGCGGCGCGGCGATCTTCAGGTCGCGGGTCAGATCCGAGGGAATGTCCTCGAGACGTTGACGACCCTCGTCGAAATAGTGGCAGTGGGACCCGGTGTTGGTGTCGTACCAGACCGTGGAGCCGAACACCGCGACTTCGCGGATCAGGCCGCTGGCGACGAATTGCCTGAGCGTGTTGTAAACGGTGGCGAGCGACAGCGGCATGTCGAGCGCCTGCGCCTCGCGATGGAGTTGCTCCGCGGTGACGTGGCGGTCGCCAGCGACGAACAGCAGGCCGGCGAGGCTGATGCGTTGCCGGCTCGGCCGCAGGCGCGCCGCCTGCAAGCGCTGTCGGATCATGCGCGCCAACGGA
Organism: Rhodoblastus sphagnicola; assembly: GCF_002937075.1. Taxonomy (GTDB): domain Bacteria; phylum Pseudomonadota; class Alphaproteobacteria; order Rhizobiales; family Beijerinckiaceae; genus Rhodoblastus; species Rhodoblastus sphagnicola. The sequence goes on along the minus strand of NZ_NHSJ01000129.1, from coordinate 96,984 downwards.
CCGCCGCGCCAGTCATAGGCGATACGCGCCCGGGATTTCTCGCCGCCAAAGGTCTCCATGTTTCCCACCCGCTAAGCATCTGTCTCGCTCAGGAAAAGTTAGCAGCGGCGACGCAGGGCGCGAAACGAAATGCGGGTTTTTTGAATAATTCTAAAAAGCGACAATCGAAGTCGCCTGATGGACCGGGACGATCAGCCGCCAGCCCAGATGAGAGCGCCATTGGCGGCGACCAGGACGCCGAACAGGCTCCAGGCGCTCACCAGCGCCCAGCGCGGCGCGACCAGCGGTCCCATCACTTGTCTGTCGCCCGAAAGCAGGATCAGCGGCGCCAGCGCAAGAGGCAGCAGCGCCGCGAGCGTGACTTGGGACGCTTCGAGCAAGTCCCCGACGCGATCGCCGCCAAGCCAGATCACACCGATGAAGGCCGGAACGAGCGCCAGTCCGCGCGTGATGACGCGTCGCAGCCAGCAGGGGATTTTCAGGTCCAGGAACCCCTCCATCACCACCTGGCCCACGATCGTGCCGGTGAAGGTCGAACTCAAGCCCGAAGCGAGCAGTCCGATGGCGAAGATGGTCGCCGCCGCGCCGGCCGCGCGCCCGCCGGCGTCGCCCTCGGCGATGGTCCGGGTTGCGATCTGGAGATCGGCGATGTCGGTCAGGCCATGGGCGTGGAACGCCAGCGCCGCGAAAACCAGCAGGCCGAGATTGACCAGGATCGCCAAGGAGAGCGTCACCCCCGTGTCGAGCGCCGTCCACCGCGCCGCGCGCAAAACGTCGCCGCTCTCGTCCCTGCGGGTTGCGACGACCGAGGAATGCAGAAACAGATTGTGCGGCATCAAGGTGGCGCCGACGATGCCCAACGCGAGGAACAGGCCGTTTGGTCCACGCAAGGCGTCAATCGGATGCGCCGCCTGCGCCAGCGTGGGGCCGATGGGACCGCCGATCAGGGCGAGATTGATGAGCAGGGCGCTCACGATCAGGGCGATCAGGCCGAGGATGATGGCCTCGATCCGCCGGAAGCCCGCGCCCTTCAACCCGAGGATGAGAAAGACGTCCAGACTTGTGACGAGCACGCCGACCGGCAGCGGCAGGTGAAACAGAATGGCGAGCGCGAGCGCCGCGCCCAGGACTTCGGCGACGTCAGTGGCGATGATCGCGATCTCCATGGCGATCCAGAGCGGAAAGGCTGCGCGAAAGCCCCAGCGCAAGCGGATCATCCTGGCGAGATCGGCATTGGCGGCCAGGCCCTGGCGCGCGGCGAGCAGTTGGAAGCCGATGGCGACGAGGCCGGACAGGATCACGACGGCTGCGAGGCCGCCGCCCAGTTTCGCGCCCCCCTGCAAACTGGTGGTCCAGTTGCCGGGGTCCATATAGCCGACGGCGACGAGAAGGCCGGGGCCGAGCGACAGCTTCAGGCGTTTCCAGAATCCGGCGTCCGCCGGCGTGACCACGGAGCCGGAGACTTCGCTCGGGCAGAACGGCGCGGTCGCCAGTTGCGGCAATCCGAGACGCCGGGCGGCGGCGACAATGGGGGTGAAAAAACGTTCGAACATTCCGGCGATCGATTCCGTTATAACCACATGAGCGTCTGTCCGAGTCTCAGCCGAAAGGCTTTGGCGTCGGGGTGTTGTGATCGGCTTGATCGGCTCTTCGGCGCAAGCGGGCGCCAAGGCCCATCACGCTGGCCGCTACGGCTTGCAGTTGCGTTGCGGTCTTGATTTATGTCAATCAAACAGTTGTCAACGAGACTGCGGCGGCGTGAACACGATCACGTCTGGCGTCATGGCGGATTCGCGGCGGACTCCAGCAGGGCGTCGCGAAGCCGCGCGACATTGCGCTGAAGCGCCATGTAATCCTTGCCGGTCATTCCCGACGCCGCGAGCAGGCAGCCGGGAATGGCGAGAGACTTTTTCCGCAGTTTCTTCGCATCGACGGTCAGGTTGACGCGGACTTGCCGTTCGTCGTCAGGATCGCGGTTGCGGGTGACATAGCCCAGCGCCTCCAGGCGCTTGAGCAGCGGCGTGAGCGTGCTCGACTCCAGGCAAAGCTTTTCGCCAATGGCCCCAACGTTTTGTCCGTCCTCGACCCAAAGCGCGGCCATGACCAGGAATTGTGGGAACGTCAAACCCAGATCCTTGAGCAAAGGCTTGTAAACGCGGCTGAAGGCGTGATTGGCCGAATAGATCGCGAAACACAGCATGTTGTCTGGCGTCAGATCGGGTCCGATATCGGCGTCATTTGCGGTCAAGGCGACTTGCTCCCTCTGGTGAGATTAGATCGCGCGCGATCTTGTCGCAACATTTGAGCGATTGGGATGCGGCTCGCCCATCATGGAGGTGCGAGCGAGGATGGCGTATTACAACCCTGGCGCGCAAGGGGGCGATTGCGCCGGATTGGAGACGGCCGGTCGGAAATCGGAAGGCCGAGCGATTGACAAAAAAGTTGTGCGCGATAATATCGTGTACGATATAATATCGCGACATTGAATTCAAAACGAAGGGAGATCGCCATGACTTTCGCCACGTTCAGACCACCGCGAGCCAGAAAATCCGTCGACACGACACGCGGAGCCCCGCCTGTTCAGACGCCTGTGCGGCGAGAGTGAGCGTGACGATGATCGCTCGTCCGCAAGGGCGGGCGCGCCGCCATCGGGAGGTTCATTCCCGCCGAGCGCTTCGGTCTCAACAAGGAACGCTCGTCACGGCGAGCCTTCGCTTCGGGGTTTCGCAAGCCGAGCCCGCGCGAATCTACTATTGAAAGGAACAGTCCATGACTGAATTGACGAACACGCAAGGAAAATGCCCGGTTATGCATGGGGCTAACACGTCTCAGGGCGTCTCCAATATTGATTGGTGGCCGAAGCTGCTCAATCTCGACATCCTTCACCAGCATGACGTCAAGACCAGCCCCTTCGCGGTCGGTTTCAACTATCGCGAGGAGGTCAAGAAGCTCGATGTGGAGGCGCTGAAGAGCGATCTGCGCGCGTTCATGACCACGCGGCAGGATTTTTGGCCGGCGGACTGGGGCCATTACGGCGGGCTGATGATCCGCATGTCCTGGCATTCCGCCGGAACCTATCGCATCGCCGACGGGCGCGGCGGCGGCGGGCGCGGCGCCCAGCGCTTCGCGCCGCTGGCGTCATGGCCCGACAACGGCAATCTCGACAAGGCGCGCCGCCTGTTGTGGCCGATCAAGAAAAAGTACGGCAATCGCCTGAGCTGGGCCGATCTGATCGTGCTGGCCGGAACCGTCGCCTATGAATCGATGGGCCTGAAAATCTATGGCTTCAGTTTCGGGCGCGAAGACATCTGGCATCCCGAGAAGGATGTCTACTGGGGCTCCGAGAAGGAATGGCTCGCTCCCACCGCCGGCCGTTACGAAAAGGACGACTCCGTCGCCTTGGAGAATCCGCTGGCCGCCGTGCAGATGGGTCTGATCTACGTCAACCCGGAGGGACGCGACGGCAAACCCGATCCGCTGCGCACCGCGCAGGACGTGCGCGAAACTTTTGCGCGCATGGCGATGAACGATGAGGAAACCGTGGCGCTGACCGCCGGCGGCCATACCGTGGGCAAGGCGCACGGCAATGGCGACGCCGCGCGGCTCGGCCCGGCGCCCGATGGCGCGGAGGTCGATGACCAGGGTCTGGGCTGGCTCAACAAAACAACGCGCGGCGTGGGCCGCGATGCGGTCACCAGCGGCCTCGAAGGCGCCTGGACCACCCATCCGACCAAATGGGACAATGGCTATTTCGACATGCTGCTCAACCATGAGTGGGCGCTGACGAAGAGCCCGGCCGGCGCCTGGCAATGGGAGCCGACCGACATCCGCGAGGAAGACAAGCCGGTCGATGTCGAGGATCCCACGATCCGCTGCAACCCGATGATGTGCGACGCCGACATGGCGATGAAAATGGACCCGGAGTACCGCAAGATTTCGGAGCGGTTCCACAAGGATCCCGCTTATTTCTCCGAGGTTTTCGCACGCGCCTGGTTCAAGCTGACCCATCGCGATCTCGGGCCCAAGGCGCGCTATATCGGCCCGGATGTTCCCAAGGAGGAGCTGATCTGGCAGGATCCGGTGACAGCCGGACGCACGGACTACGACGTCGCCGCCGTCAAGGCGAGGATCGCCGGCGCCGGTCTGTCGCATGCCGAGATGATCGCGACCGCCTGGGACAGCGCCCGCACCTTCCGGGGGTCGGACCGGCGCGGCGGCGCCAATGGCGCCCGCATTCGCCTCAGCCCGCAAAAGCACTGGGAAGGCAACGAACCGGCGCGTCTCGCCAGGGTTCTGGAAGCGCTTGATCCCATCGCGCGGGACAGTGGCGCGAGCCTGGCGGACGTGATCGTGCTGGCCGGCAATGTCGGGCTGGAGCAGGCGATCAAGGCGGCTGGATTCGCCGTCGAGGTTCCGTTCGCGCCCGGACGCGGCGACGCGACGCCGGAACAGACCGACGCCGCTTCCTTCGCCGTGCTGGAGCCAATCCATGACGGCTTTCGCAACTGGGTGAAGAAGGATTACGTGGTTTCGCCCGAAGAGCTGCTGCTCGACCGGACCCAGTTGATGGGACTGACGGCCTGCGAAATGACCTGCCTGATCGGCGGCCTGCGCGTGCTCGGGACCAATCACGGCGGGAGTGGGCATGGCGTGTTCACCGACCGCGTCGGCGCGCTGACGACCGACTTCTTCGTCAACCTCACCGACATGGCGAACAGCTGGGTTTCCACCGGCGCCAATGTCTACGACATCCGTGACCGCAACACGGGCGCCGCGAAATGGACCGCGACGCGCGTCGATCTGGTGTTCGGCTCCAACGCCGTGCTGCGCGCCTATGCGGAGGTTTACGCGCAGGACGACAACAAGGAGAAATTCGTGCGCGATTTCGTCGCCGCCTGGACCAAGGTGATGAACGCCGACCGGTTCGACCTCGTCTAGTTCAAGGACCGGCCACACGATTGAGCCTCTGCTGGCGGCGCGCCAAGGCGCCGCCAGTCGCGTTGCCCGCCCCAAAGGCTCCACCCGCGCCAAATGGCGCGGTGTGAGGGTCAGCGCCTTGCGCAATTCCTCCTTCGCCGCCGCGAGTTCGAACCTGTAGCTGGGGTTCTGCGCTGTGGACGGCGCAGGCCAGCGCCCGGCCGCAACGCGGGATCCGCGGCATAGGGCCGCTTGCGGTTGAACAGAGGCGCCGCTCTCTTGCCGCAAAGCATCATTGACTTGACGGAAGACCTGCCCGACCGTTTTGCTGAAGGCAAGCGGCCTCACGGGAGAGTTTTGGATGCAGCCGAACGGCGCCGTCAAGGGCGGGGATTCGCAGGGCGGCATGTCGTTGCGCGCCGCTATGACGGTCGCGGCCCTGGCTGCGGGCATTGTTGCGACGGCGCTCGCTCTCGCCACATTTCATGATCTTTGGAGGGCGGCCAACTACCTCGCGCGCGCCGAGCGCTCCTATGAACAGCTCTCGCTGGTGACGCGCGTTGAAGCCGACGTCAATGCTTTGCTGCTCGACGAGTCGGCGCGCGCGGTTCTCCCGGAATGGACCGTGTTGTCCGATGTCGCCGCGCCGACGATCGAACGCACTCTGGCGCGTTATTTGGCCAGCATCGGTCAGGAGACCGAATTGCTGACCGAATCGCTGGACGAAAAGCGGCAATCCCAAGAGGTTTTGCGGGCGATCGAACTTCGGGACCTGTTTCGCGCTGTTCAAGGCGATCTCGGTTTCATGCGCAATCAGTTGGCGGATTCGCCTCAGGCGCGCGATGGCAGAAATTTCGCCGCGCGTCGGATCGCTGACGGGGTCGTCGAGTTGCGGCGGCGTACGGCCGACATCGTCAAACACGAAAGCGACGAGGTCGCCGCCGTCAATGCGGAAATGGAGGGGCTGCGCGGCCGGTTCGCGGTCCACGCCTGCGCCGCGCTGCTTTTTTTTCTTGCGGGCGGCCTCGCCGCGACCCGACTGGTCGACAAGGGGCTTGCGCGCCCGCTCTCGGCCTTGGCCGGCGGCGCGCGGCGCCTGGCGGAGGGCGACCGCGCCGTTCAGGTTGCGCCCGCCGGCCTGCGCGAATTGCGCGAACTTGGACGCCAGTTCAATGTCATGGCTGGTCGGATCGTTCAGCAGCAGTCCCAGCTGGAGACCGCCAATGAACGTTTGGAGGCGACTGTGCGCGCCCGCACCCGCGAACTTCAGGCCAAGACCGAGCAGCTTGCCGACATCGACCGCAACAGGCGGTTGTTTTTCGCCAAGGTCAGCCATGAGTTGCGGACCCCGGCGACAGTCCTTCTCGGAGAAGCCAGTCTCGCCTTGCGCCATCGCGCGCCCGATGTCGTCATCTTGCGCGAAGCGCTCACCCACATTCGCGCCAATGGGGAGGCCATGCGACGGCGCCTCGAAGACATGTTGATGCTGGCGCAGTCCGACGAGGGGCGCCTTGTGCTGCGTCGCGCGCCTTTCGATCTGGCCGGCGCGGCGCGCGAGGCTGTCAATCTGGCCGGCGCCTTCGCCGCCTCTTCCGGCGTTGTGCTGAAAAGCGACGGGCTTGCGGCGGCGGCGCCGATGGAAGGCGACGAGAGCTGGCTTCGCCAGGCGCTGCTCGCCCTGATCGACAATGCGGTGAAGTTTTCGCCCCACGATGGCCAGGTGCGGGTCGAGCTTGCGCAAGGGGACGAGCTGCGCCTCAGTGTGCTCGACGAAGGTCCGGGAGCGCCCGATGAAGCGCTTGGCCGGTTGTTTGATCCCTATTATCAATGCGAGGGGGGGTCGCTGCGCGGCGGCTCCGGTCTTGGTCTGGCTGTCGCCCGCTGGATCGCCGAGCAGCACGGCGGCGGCGTCGCCGCGATCAATCGTCCCGAGGGCGGCTTGCAAGTCAGTCTGATTCTCCCCAGGAAAGCCGCATGAAAGTTCTTCTGGTCGAGGATGACGCCGGCATCGGCCGGTTGGTGGTCAAGGCGCTGGAAAGCGAGGGCCTTGGCGTGGACTGGCAGCGCGTGGGCCGCCGGGCGCTGGACGCGCTGCGCGAGGGCGGCTTTGCTTTGATCGTTCTCGATCTCATGCTGCCCGATGTGGACGGTGTGCTGCTGGCGCGGCAAATTCGACTGGCCGGCCACGACATTCCCATTCTGATGCTCACCGCCCGCGCCGGGCTGGAGGACAAGCTGGAGGGGTTTCGTTCCGGCGCCGACGATTTTCTCGCCAAGCCCTTTCATGTCGAAGAGTTGCTGGCGCGCGTCCGCGTGCTGCTGCGCCGAAGCATCCCCGCGCGCGCGAGCGCGCCTGTGCTCGCTTACGAGTCGTTGAACGTCGATGCGATCGCGCGCGAAGCCACGGTCAATGGCGCGGCGCTGGCGCTGACCAAGCGGGAGTTCGAAGTGCTGGAGTGCCTGACGCGGAACGCCCAGCGCGCCTTGTCGCGCGAGGCGCTCATCGCCCAGGCCTGGGGCGACGCCAGCGACGTCACGCCCAACGCCGTGGATGTCTATGTCGGGTATCTCCGCCGGAAAATGGCGGCGATGCCCGGCGCGCCGCAAATCGTCACCTTGCGCGGAATCGGCTATCGCCTGTCGCGCCCCGCGTGATGCGCCTTGCCTCTGGCGCCAAAGTACTGGCGATTCTGAGAACGTTATCATCTTCCTCTCAGGACACTCTCACAGTTTCCGCCCTAACCTCTGTTTAACGCGGTCGTTCAGAGCCGTCGTTCAACGAGTCCAGGGAGACCAAAATGATTCTTGCGCCCTGCGCGCCCCAGCGCGCGCGCCTGCTGGCGACAGCCTCTCTTGCCGCTTTCTCTCTTGCGGTCGTCTTTTCCGCACCCGCAGCCCGGGCGGAACGCGGCGAGAAGCTCGTGACGTGGGAAGATATCGCCAATGACGACAAATCGACCAATGACGTGCTCACCTATGGCCTTGGCCTCGGCGCGCACCGCTATTCGACGCTCGACAAGATCAATGTCGATAATGTCGGCAAGCTGAAGGCCAAGTGGGCCTTCTCCTTTGGCGACGAGCGCCAGCGCGGCCAGGAAGGCCAGTCGCTGGTCCACGACGGCGTGATCTATGTCACCGGCTCTTATTCGCGCATTTTCGCGCTGGACGCCATGACCGGCAAGCGGCTTTGGGCTCATTCGCACCGTCTCGCCGAAGACATTCGCCCCTGCTGTGACGTGGTCAATCGCGGCGCGGCCATTTATGGCGACAAGATTTACATGGGCACGCTCGACGCGAGCATCATCGCGCTCGACCGCAAGACCGGCAAGGTCGCCTGGCAGAAGAAATTCGAGGATCACACCGCCGGCTATACCATGACCGGCGCCCCGGCCTTCATCAAGGACCAGAAGACCGGCAAGGTGTTGCTGATCCATGGGTCTTCAGGCGATGAATTCGGCGTTGTCGGCCGCCTCTACGCCCGCGATCCCGATACGGGTGAAGAAATCTGGATGCGTCCGCTGGTCGAGGGCCACATGGGCCGCCTCAATGGCAAGGACTCCACGCCGACGGGCGATCCCAAGGCCCCGTCTTGGCCGAACAATCCCGACGGCACGAAAAAGGACGCCTGGAATCATGGCGGCGGCGCGCCCTGGCAGACGGCGACCTTCGACGTCAAGTCCAACACCATCGTCATCGGCACCGGCAATCCGGCGCCTTGGAACTATCACCACCGCTCCGGTCCCAATGGCGACTGGAAGCCCTATGACAGTCTGTTCACGTCGGGCCAGATCTATATCGAGCCATCGACGGGTGAGGTGGTCGGCTTCTTTCAGCATACGCCAAACGACGCCTGGGACTTCTCGGGCAACAATTCGGTGCTGCTGTTCGATCTGGAAAAAGACGGCAAGAAGATCCGCGCCGCGGCCCACGCCGACCGCAACGGCTATTTCTTCATCACCGATCTCGACAAGCTGACCGCCCGCGACGGGCGCCTGTCCAAACAGGCCGGCAGCGCCATCGCCATTTATCCCTTCGTCAAGGACATTTCCTGGGCCACGGGTTGGGATGTGGCGGCAGGCCGCCCGATCGAAGGCAACGGGCGCCCTCCGGCGCCGCTCGAAGGCGAAAAACAGGGCCAGCCTGTCAAGGTCACGCCGAATTTCCTTGGCGGCACCAACTGGATGCCGATGTCCTACAATCCGGAAACCAAGCTGTTCTACATTCCATCGAACGACTGGATGGAAGATTATTGGACCGAAAACCTCACGTACAAAAAGGGCGCCGCCTATCTCGGCCAAGGCTTCCGCATCAAACGCAAGTTTGAGGACCATGTCGGCGCCTTGCGCGCTCTTGATCCGGCGACCGGCAAAATCGTCTGGGAGGCGTTGGAGCCGATGCCGCTCTGGGCGGGCACGCTGACCACCAAGGGCAATCTGGTGTTCACGGGAACCTCCGACGGCTTCGTCAAGGCGTTCAACGCCAAGACCGGCCAGGAGCTGTGGAAATTCCAGACAGGCTCCGGCGTGGTCTCGATCCCGGTCACCTGGGAGCAGGACGGCAAGCAGTATCTCGGCATTTCCTCTGGCTATGGCGGCGCCGTGCCGCTTTGGGGCGGCGACATGGCCGACATGACCAAAACGGTCAGTCAGGGCGGTTCCTATTGGGTGTTCGAACTGTCAACGGATGTGGCTGACGCCAAATAAGCCTCAGTCAGAGTTTGGCCGGCCCTTTTTGCCGTGGGGCCGGCCATGATTCGCAGCGCCTCCATTTTCCCATTCCGGACGGCGTTGTGATGTGGCCAGCGAGAATGTCCGTTTCGTCAGGGCATTCGATTTCCTGAATCCCAAGAAGGACGTCGTCCCATGTCGACCGGAAGTCTCTCTCTATCAGGGGCTCGTTCTCGCTGGCCTTTTTTGTTTCGCAATCTGGCGCTGCTGGCGTCAGCGCTGTCTGTCGGCCTGTCGCAGGCAAATGCCTATGACATCATCGTCAACAAGGATCCGAGGCCATCGCCCTGGGTGGAAAATGGCTGCACGATTGCGCCCAACGCACGCTGCCCCGGCGTCGATCTTCGCCATATCGATCTGAAGGACGCCAATCTTTCGGGCGCCGATCTGTCCGGCGCCAATCTCGCGCGGGTGGACTTGCGCCACGCCAATCTCAGCGCCGCCAATCTTGAAGGCGCCAATCTTGAAGGCGCGCGGCTCTACACCGCTTTCATGCAGAGGGCGCGGCTGAAGGGCGCCAATCTTCGCGGCGCCGATCTGTCGTTTGCGCGCATCGCGAGCGCCGACTTCACCGGCGCCGACCTGACCGCCGCAAGTCTCGAACATGTCCGCGCCAATGCCGCGAACCTGTTCCAGGCGCGACTGATCAACGCCGACTTGCAGGAAGCCCAGCTTTACGACGTGAACCTGGCCGAAGCCGATTTGACCGGCGCGCTGAAGCGCTACACGATTTTCCAGAACGCCGTGATGGACGGCTGCACAGCCTGCCCGCAAGACTGGCAGAAGGGACAACGCGCCTGGGAGCAGGAGAAGAATTGAGCGGGGCCGCAAGGTTTGGGCGTTGTCTTGTGGTCGCTTGCGTTCTCGCCTCCGGGGTCGGGCGGGCGGAAATCATCAGGGAGAGCTTCCTTGCCTGCCGCGCCATTGCTGGCCCGGCCGAACGGCTCGCCTGTTATGACGATCTCGCCCATCACTACGAGACGCCGCGTTTCAGCGGCAGCCGCAACGCGATGACCGAGCCTTTCACATTGGACAGGCCTCATCTCATGAGGTTCAGCTCGCAGGGCGTCATATTCGTTCTCTACCTGATGGACGGCGCCGGCAATGTCGTCCAGAATCTCCACATCGGCGGGGCCGGCGAGGACAGCTATCTGATCGCCAGACCGGGCGTTTATCAGTTGCGCATCAATGCCGCGGAAGACTGGCGCATCTGGCTGGAGCCGAAATGAGGGCGCGGACTCGCCCGGGCGCTGTTTCGGCGCCGCCCGATCAAAACGCGGAGGCGCGATGAGCCTGTTCCGACTGATCGCTCTGGCCGTTGGACTTCTCGGACTGGGCTTTGGCGCGGCCCGGGCGCAGCAGCAGCTGGACATTGCTTTGATCCTCGCCGTCGACGTCTCCGGCTCCATGGATGATGCGCGCTATCGGGTGCAGTTCGAGGGAATCGCGCGGGCGCTGGACGATGAATCGGTGATCCAGTCGCTGATCGGCGGCCAGCGCCACGCCATGGCGATCGCCATGCTGGCCTGGTCGGACAAGGCCGAGGAGGTCATGCCCTGGCGGATCATCGCCAGTTCCGCCGACGCTCATCGCATCGCCAGCCTGATCCGCTCGATGCCGCGCGTCTCCGGCGAGTTCACCTGCCTCGCCGGCATGTTGCGCCAGGCGCGCGAGGGGCTGGTTCGCTCGGTTCCCGGTCAGGCGAGCCGCGTCATCATCGACGTCTCCGGAGACGGTCCGGACAATTGTTCTGGCGCTCACGCTGCGGAAGACGAGCGCGACAAGACCATCGCCGAGGGCGTGACCATCAACGGACTGCCGATCCGAACCGAGAATGAAGTCGTCGGGACCGGCGCCTATCGCGCGCCAGGATTTGGGATCGAAGAGCTTCGCAATGAGCCGCATGCGTCCGGCGTGACCATCGAGGACTGGTACAAGCAGCATGTCATCGGCGGCCCGAGCGCCTTCAACATTGTCGCCAACGGCTATCATGATTTTGAACGCGCCTTTCGCCGGAAGTTCCTGATCGAGATCGCCTCGGGCGTTCAGGGGCAGGGTCAGCTTTCCATGTCGAATGCAAATCCCTCGGCGCGCGCGGGCATCATTCACCGCAACTGAGCCATGACGATCGGCCTTTCGCGACGTCGCCCTCGGAAGTGTCCGGCTTGCGCGCGCGAGGCATTATCAACAGTGATCCGCCCAGTTCACCAGCGAGGCGTTCACGCGCGTTCTGATCGACAAGAAGATTGCGATCAGCAGGGACGGCAAGGGCGCGTGGCGCGACAATGTCTTCGTTGAACGCGTCGATCGCCCGGCATCTCAACTCCTATGACAGCCTGCGTCCGCATTCGAGCCTTGACCGGCGGACGCCGGACGAGGCCCACCTCACCCCAGTCCCCATTGCGCTGGCCGCATAAATTGTCCGCCGCCGCGCGTTTGTCGCAATTCCGGTTGGGCTACGCCCGCCCTCCATCGGAATAAACGCGCGGCAAGTCCCTACGACCCAAACCCGGCAGAACACCACTTATCTTTCGCGGGAAAATGTTCAGACAACCGGCGCCGGCTCTGGCTGAGAGTTTTCCGACCCTGGTTGAGCGAATGAATCTCGTCAATCTGACGGGCGTTCGACAGCGAGGCTGGCGCATGGTCCCGCGCGGCCGCGCCGCATCGGCGTCGAAGCCAGAAAAGAGACAATGAACAAAACCGCCCTGGTCGACGGGGTGACCCGGCGCCCCCAAGGACAAACAGAGTAGATTCCGAACCTGTCTCGTCGGTCAGAGCGCCTGATAATGGCGAGAGGCGTCTCTACGTCGGCGTGTGATCACAAGAGGAAATCCGGCGATGTCTTCAACAGATCAACCAACGTCGATTCAAGTTTGGGATCCCCTCGTCCGCTACGGCCATTGGGCTTTGGTCGTGGCGTTTGCCGTCGCCTATCTCAGCAGCGAGGACGAGTCCGGCGGTCCCGATCAGCTTCACGTCTGGAGCGGATATGCCGTCGGGTTCATCGTGGCGGTGAGAGTGCTCTGGGGGCTGGTTGGCGCGGGCCATGCTCGGTTCAGCGATTTCGCCTGCGGCCCGATTACGGCGCTGAAATATCTCACCGACGAAGTTCGCGGCCGCGCGAAACGCTATATCGGTCATAGCCCCGCCGCAGCCTACATGATCGCGGCGCTTCTGGTGTGCCTGACGGCGACGGTCGTGACCGGGCTGGTCGCAAATGGCGATGGCGGCAAGGGCGCCCGCGCAAGCGTTCACGGCCTTGTCATCGCGCAGGCGCAAGCCGACGAACACAAGGGCCGCTCGGAACGCGGCGGCAAGCACGGCGAGGGCGGGGAGAGCGCGGTCGGCGAGTTGCACGAGGCGCTCGCAAATATCACCCTTGGGCTTATCCTCCTGCACATTCTTGGCGTCGGTCTGGCCAGCGTCGCGCATCGGGAGAATCTCGTGGCCGCCATGTTCAGCGGCCGGAAGCGCTCGGGAGATTGAGCGCGAGAGCGGTGGGCGCCGACTCAAGCGTTTGGTTCCGCGCCCGCCGACCGTGGGAGTCTGAGTCGTGATCGCAGTCCCGTGGCTCAATTTCGCCATCGCCATCGGCGTCGGCCTGATGATCGGGCTGGAGCGCGAACGTTCGAAAGGCGTGGGCGCCGCCCGCCGCCCGGCCGGGATAAGGACGTTCACGCTCGCGGCGCTGATGGGCGCGGTCGCGAGCCATCTTGGCGGCGTTCCGCTTCTGGCGGTTGTGACCGCGAGCGTCATGGCGCTCTCAGCCCTGTCCTATTTGCGGAGTCCTGATGACGATCCGGGCCTGACGACCGAAATCGGCCTGGTCGCGACCCCACTGCTCGGGGGGCTCGCGATGTCGGATACGGGACTCGCCGCCGGCCTGGGCGCGGCGGTCGCCGTCATCCTCGCGGCGAAGGCGCCGCTGCATGGCTTTGTGACGCGAGTCCTGACCGGCGCTGAAGTCACGGACGGGCTTGTTCTCGCGGTCGCCACGCTGGTCATCTGGCCGCAGCTTCCCGATCGCTATCTCGGCCCTTTTGAGGCATTGAACCCGCACAGCATCTGGTTTCTGGTCATACTGGTGATGGCGCTCGGGACTTGTGGGCACGTCGCGACACGGGCGCTGGGAACGCGCCTGGGGCTGCCTGTCGCCGGCTTCGCATCCGGCTTCGTCTCCAGCACGGCGACCATCGGCTCCATGGCTGGCCGAGCGGTCAAGGACCCGACAAGCATGAAGGCGGCGGTCGCGGGGGGCGTTTTTTCAACCGTCGCCACCTTTGTTCAACTGGCCCTGCTGCTCGTGATCGTCAGCCAGCCGACCCTTGTCCTGATGGCCCCGGCGCTGGCGGCGGGCGCGCTCGCCGCAGCGGCTTACGGCCTTGTCTTTGCCCTGCGCGCGGCGACGCCGGAGGGCGGCGCCGACAGCGAACCGGGCCGCGCGTTCAGCGTCGGAACCGCCCTCGGTCTTGCGGCGATGATGGCCGTGATGCTGGTGATCGCGGCGGCCTTGAGAAACTGGCTCGGGGAGACGGGCGTCACGGCAGGGGCGATTGTCGCCGGCTTTGTCGACACCCATGCCGCAGCCATTTCGATCGCTTCCCTGGTCGCCTCGGCGAAGACGACTCCGCAGGAGGCCGTATTGCCGATCCTGGCGGCGATGACGAGCAACGCCGTGGCGAAAATGGCGATGGCGATGGGCGCGGGCTCGCGCGGTTTTGCGCTGCGCATGTCGCCGGGCCTGATCGCGCCAATTGCAGCGGCCTGGGCGGTCGCTGTCCCGACACTCTTCCGATGACCGTTCCATATCGCTGGAGCGGCGCGAGGTGCATTCCATGTTGATTACCAGGCAGCGCCAGACTTCGCCGCAACCGGGCGCCCCAATCATGGATCTCGGGACATTCACCGGACGCCTGCTCGTCATTCTCGTCATCGCCGCGCTTGCCGGCGCCGTATGGCAACTGAGCGACATTCTGATCCTGCTGTTCGGCGCCATTCTTCTCTCCATCGGGCTTTGCGCGGCGGCGCGGCTGATCGCCCGATACGCCCACATGCCCAGGAGCATCGCGCTGGCGGTGGTTTTCCTGCTGGGGCTTGGCCTGTTCGGCTCGGCGCTCTGGGTGTTCGGCTCGACGATCACGTCGCAGCTCAACGACGTGATCAAGGCCGCGCCCGCCGGGTTCAAGCTGTTCATGGCCTGGATGGCCCAGTTCCCTTACGCGCAAAAACTGCTCGAAACGGTGCGCGGCGTGAATGTGATGGATGCGACGGGATGGGCGACGTCGGCGGTCACCAGCGCCGGCGGCCTGATCACCCGCGCGCTCGCCTACAGCGTGGTCGCGCTGTTCGTGGCGATCTATCTGGCGGCGCAACCGGAGCGGTACCGGCATCTGTGCCTGCGCCTCGTGCCCCCCGCGCAAAGACCGATCGCCGAGACGTTCTTTGGCGTGACCGGCCAGGTGTTGCAGCGCTGGCTGGTCGGCCAGCTCGTGGTCATGGCGACGATTGGCGTGCTCAGCGGGTGCGGCCTGTGGATGTTGGGCATAGAAGCCGCCTTCGCGCTCGGGCTGATGGGCGGCCTGCTCTCCTTTATTCCCTATGTCGGCGCGATTCTGGCGGCGGTCCCGGCCACGCTGGTGGCGTTGACGCAGGGGCCGACTTACGCCGCCTCGGTCGTCGGCATGTATGTGGTGGTGCATTTCGTCGAGGGCAATTTCATCACCCCGATGGTGCAGGCGGAAGCGACCGCTTTTCCCCCGGTGCTCGCCATTCTCTCCACCGTCGCCTTCAGCGTGCTGTTCGGGCCGCTCGGCGTGTTGCTGGCCGCCCCGCTCACGCTGATTCTGTTGGCCACGGTCGAGGTTCTCTATGTGCAGCAAGGACTTGGCGAGGCGCCGGAGCTTGATGCGCCGCCTGAGGCCGCGCCGCCGGGCGGCGCCAAGGCGTCCACGCAGGCGCCGTGCGCGCAAACCGCCGCCGATCAGGGCCTGACGGCGGCGGAGGCCGCCGCCCGGTTGCGGCAGGATGGCCCGAACGCGCTGCCCCAGGATCATCAGCGCGGCGTGTTCCGCATTGTTGTTGACGCCCTGCGCGAACCGATGCTGCAACTGCTGCTGGGCGCCGCCGTCGTCTATCTGATCGTGGGCGACCTGTCCGGCGCCCTGGTGCTGCTCGCTTTCGCGGTCCTGAACGTCCTCCTTGTGGTGGTTCAGGAAAACCGCATGGAAAACGCGCTCGCGGCCCTGAAGGATCTGACCAGCCCCGGCGCCTTCGTCATCCGCGATGGCAAGCGCCAGCGGATACCGGGGGCCGAGGTCGTCGCCGGCGACATTGTCGTACTGATGGAGGGCGATCGCGTCCCGGCCGATGCGCGCCTGCTTGAGGTCGCGAATCTCGAAATCGATGAATCGCTGTTGACGGGCGAATCCGTCCCGGTGCGCAAGGCGCTTGGCGAGGGCGAAACCGAGGACGCCCGCCCCGGCGGAGATGACAGTCCGAACGTCTGGTCGGGCAGCCTGATCGTGCGCGGTTCGGGTGTCGCGCGTGTGTTCGCCACCGGCGCGCGCACGGAGATCGGCCGCATCGGCGCGTCGCTCGCCGCCGTCGAGGCCGCGCCGACGCCGCTCCAGATCCAGACCCGCAGGCTGGTGATGATCTTCGCCGTGCTCGGCATCGGATCGTCAGTCGCGCTCGCCTTGGCCTATGGCGTGCTGCAAGGCGACTGGATCAAGGGCGTGCTCGCCGGCATCACGCTGGCGATGGCGACGCTGCCGGAGGAGTTTCCGCTCGTCCTGACGGTGTTCATGGTGCTCGGCGCCTGGCGGATGTCGCAAAACAAGGTTTTGACGCGGCGCTCGGCGGCCATCGAGGCGCTTGGCGCGGTGACCGTGCTGTGCACCGACAAGACCGGCACGCTGACGCTGAACAAGATGACCGTCACGGCGCTGGTGGCCGAAGGGGAGCATTGGGACGTTTCATCCCAGGCCAGTCCGGAACTGCCGGAACGTTTTCATGCTCTCGTCGAGTTTTCGATCCTGGCGAGCCGCCCCGATCCGTTCGATCCGATGGAGCGGGCGTTTTCCGATCTTGGCGAGAAATACCTGAAACAGACGGATCACATCCATGCGGATTGGACGCTGGCGCACGGCTATCCGCTGCAACCCGCCCTGCTGGCGATGTCGCAGGTCTGGCAAACCAAGGGCGGGACGGGTTTTGTCGTGGCGGCCAAGGGCGCGCCGGAAGCGGTCGCGGAGCTGTGCCACCTTCCGGCTGACCGGATCGAGATCCTGCGCCGCGACGTGGCGGCGCTGGCCGCGCAAGGCCTGCGCGTGCTGGCGGTGGCGCGAGCCGCATGGGCGACCGACGCCTGGCCGGAGTCGCAGCATGATTTCGACTTCGATCTGGTGGGTCTGGTCGGTCTCGCCGACCCGCTGCGGCCGGAGGCGCGCGCCGCCGTCGAAGCCTGCGCCAAGGGCGGCATTCGGGTTGTGATGATCACGGGCGATCATCCCGCGACCGCGCTGGCCATTGCGCAACAGGCCGGCATCAAAAGCGATGAAGCCGTGACCGGCGCGGAGCTGGAAGGACTGGACGACAGCCAGTTCGCGGCCCGTCTCGCGCGGACAAATGTGTTCGCCCGCATCATGCCCGAACAGAAGCTGCGACTGGTTCAGGCCTTCGCCGCGTCGGGCCAGATCGTCGCCATGACGGGCGATGGCGTCAATGACGCGCCCTCGCTCAAGGCCGCGCATATCGGCGTCGCCATGGGCGGACGCGGCACCGACGTCGCGCGCGAGGCGGCCTCGCTGGTGCTGCTCGACGACAATTTCGCCAGCCTGGTCACGGCGGTGCGGCTCGGGCGCCGCATCGCTGACAATCTGCGCAAGGCCATGGGCTACATTCTGGCGGTTCACGTGCCGATCGCCGGCATGTCGCTGCTGCCGGTGTTGTTTGGATGGCCGATGGTTCTCGGGCCGGTTCATGTCGTGTTTCTGGAACTCATCATCGATCCGGTCTCCTCGATCGTGTTCGAGGCCGAACCGGAGGAAGACGGTCTCATGGCGCGCCCGCCGCGCAAACCCGACGCGCCCTTGTTCGATGCGCCGCTCATGCTGCACGGCCTGCTGCAAGGCGCCGTGGTGATGGTCGCGGCGCTCGGGATTTTCCAGCTTGGGATTGGCGACGCCCATGGCGAGGAGGTCGCGCGCTGCATGGCTTTCGTGACGCTGGTGATCGGCAATCTCGGCCTGATGCTGACCAACAGATCCACCAAGACCAGCGCGTTCCGCGCGCTGATGCGCCCCAATCGCGCCCTGGTCCTGGTCGTGATCACCACCATTGCCGCGCTGGGGCTTGCCCTGTCCGTGCCCTGGTTGCGCGGCCTGTTCGGCTTCGCGCCGCTGGGACTGCCGCGCTTGGCGGAGGCGGCCGGCGCCGCATTGGCCTGCATCGTGGTGAACGACCTGATCGGACTCGTCTGGCGTTGGCTGGCGGGGGAGGCGGAGGCGGCCCCGCGCGCCAGCAGTCCGCGACCGTCGTCGTTCGATTAGGTGGTCAGTCGCGGCGCGCTCAGCGGATGCCGCCAAGCGTTGGCCGGCGTTGCGCGGAGAGTCTGGGTATATTCCGATCCTTTCCATCAGGGCCTGAGCGCTTAGGGTTTTCCTCGTTATTGCGCGCATCGGACACGTCGAAGGTCGTATGCGGATTTTGTCAAGAGCAAGCGGGCTGGCCTGCGACACAGCCGCACAAATGGCCGGGCTCATCTGGGTCGCCACGCGCGCCGTGACGACGGGAGGTGACGCGCGCCTTCGTTCGCGCGGGTCGAGAATTACGGAACGCTGACGGCGAAGTGACAGGTTCCGCGCCTGATAACCCGGTCTCGGACAAGCAATGGACACCCCTTGGCCTGATGAAAAGGTCGCCGCGCCGACCCCACGGATCGGCGCGGGCGAAACAGAATTGCTTGGGAATACTGACCAGACTGGATTCGTCATGGCGCGCGCTTACCACAATAGCTCTTACCGATCCTGGCTCGCCGCTCTGCCGATTGCATTGCTGCTGGGCTGCGACGCATCTCTGGCGGCGCAGGACGTCGATAAGGAACTGCCGATCAAGGCGGACCAGATGGAACAGTTCGATGTCCGCGCGGTCGACGTGCGCCTGGCGCAAAAGAGCATCGTCGTGGCTCTCCCGGCAACGATCATCCCGCCGATGAACGCGCGCATCGCCGTCGCCGCGCCCTTTGCCGGCACGGTTCTCAACCTGCACGTCCTTCCCGGACAAACCGTCAGGAAGGGCGATCTTCTCGTGACGCTGGCGAGCCGCGACCTGTCGGAGACAATGGTGCGGCTGAAACAGGCCGAAGCCGATCTGCAGACCGCGGAAGTCATGGCGCAGCGGCAGCGCGACCTGTTCCAGAAAGATCTCGTCGCGTCGGGCCGCGTGGGCGAAGCCGAAGCGCAGGTCGAAAAGGTCCGCGCCCTCACAAAGGAATCCGTTCGTCTGCTGGCGATGGGCGCGATCAAGCACAACGCCGACGGCAGCTACACTCTGACCGCCCCGAACGACGGCCGCATCGTCGAGATCCGCCCGACGCCGGGCGCGGCGGTCCAGGCGATGGAGGCCGCGGTTCTGATCGACACCAGCGAGGAACTCTGGCTTCAGGCGCAATTACCGGGTCAGATGGTCGGAAAGGTCAGGGTCGGCGACCTCATCGAATTGCCGGACGGCGATGCCGGAAAGGTGATTTCCGTCGGCATCACGCTCGACCCGGTCACGCGCTCGACCACGCTGCTCGCCGAAATTCCTTCGCGCCGGGATCACATGACCGGACAGGCGACCACGATCATGGTGGTGCGGCCGGCGACCGCCAGGGAATTCGAGATTTCCGCCGACGCCATCGCCTGGATCGGCGGCAACCCGCATGTTTTCGTCCGCACCAAAGGCGGGTTTCTCCCCGTGGGGATCCTGGTCAAGGGCAGGACCGCCAATGTCGCGACGGTGGAATCCGAAGGCCTGAAATCCGGTCAGAAACTGGCGACCAACGGTTTGGCGCAGCTCGAAAAAATGATGACCGGGGAATAACATGCTGCGTCGTCTGGTGGAATTCTCGCTGTCGCAGCGCCTGTTCGCGCTGCTGGTCGCCGCCCTGATCGTGTTGGCCGGCGCCTATGCGTTCATGCGCATCCCCATCGACGCCTTTCCCAATATCGCGCAGGTGCAAGTCAAGATCATCCTGAAGGCGCCGGGCATGACGCCGGCGGAGGTGGAGACGCGAGTCGTCGCGCCGCTCGAAATGGAGCTGCTCGGCATTCCCAGGAAAACCGTGGTGCGGTCCTCGGCCAAATACGCCATCGCCGATCTGACGGTGGATTTCGAGGAAGGGACCGACATCTATTGGGCGCGCCAGCAGGTGACGGAGCGCTTCGCCGCCGTGCGTCCCGATCTGCCCGCGAACATTTCCGGCGGCCTCGCGCCGATCTCGACGCCGCTCTCGGACGTGTTCATGTTCACCGTGGAAGGCGACGGACTCTCCATCGCCGAGCGCCGGACCCTGCTCGACTGGACGATCCGGCCGGCCCTGCGCACCATTCCGGGCGTCGCCGATGTCAATACGCTCGGCGGCCACGTCCGCGCCTTCGAAGTCGCGCCGGATTCGCGCCTGCTCGCCGCCGCCGGGCTCAGCGTCGCCGATCTCGTCGACGCCATTTCGCTCAACAACCGCAACGATGGCGCGGGGCGCTTGAGCGATGGCGAGAAGGCGCTGGTGGTGCGCTCGGAAGGCTCGATCCAGACGCCGCGCGATCTCGAACAGATTGTCCTGAAGACCGACAAGGACCGCATCCTGCGCA
This sequence comes from Rhodoblastus sphagnicola, assembly GCF_002937075.1. Taxonomy (GTDB): domain Bacteria; phylum Pseudomonadota; class Alphaproteobacteria; order Rhizobiales; family Beijerinckiaceae; genus Rhodoblastus; species Rhodoblastus sphagnicola. Next base: position 76,487 of record NZ_NHSJ01000129.1, on the reverse strand, counting down.
TCGGCGACGTCGCCAGCGTGAAGATCGGCGCGGTGACGCGCTATGGCGCGGTGACGCAGGATGGCAAGGGCGAGGCGGTGCAGGGCCTCGTCATCGCGCTGCGCGGCGCCGACGCCAGCGCCGTCGTGAAGGATGTGCGCGCAAAACTCGACGAGCTGAAGACAAGTTTGCCTGCGGGCGTGTCGGTCAATGTTTTCTATGATCGCGCCGACCTGATCCAGGGCGCGGTGGGCGCGGTGAAGAAGGCGCTGATCGAGGCGACGGTCCTCGTCGTCATTTTGCTGCTGCTGTTCCTCGGCGATTTGCGCGCGGCCATCGTCGTCGCTGTCACCCTGCCGATGGCGGCGCTGGCGACCTTCCTGATCATGTCGGCCTTCGGCATGTCGGCCAATCTCATGAGCCTGGGCGGCCTCGCCATCGCCATCGGTCTGATCGTGGACGCGGCGGTGGTCGTGGTGGAGAACAATGTCGAACGGCTCGGCTCCGCCGGAAAAGGCGCCATGCCGCGCCTGCATCTCATCTTCGAGTCGACGGTCGAAGTCGCGACGCCGGTCGCCTCGGGCATCGTCATCATCTGCCTCGTGTTCCTGCCGCTGCTTTCGCTGCAAGGCCTCGAAGGCAAGATGTTCGCGCCGGTCGCGCTCACCATCATCTTCGCGCTGAGCGCTTCGCTCTTGCTGTCGCTGACGCTCATTCCCGTGCTGTCGTCGATGCTCCTGAAAGTCTCAGGTCCTCACGAACCCTGGCTCATGCGCCGGCTCACGCCAGCCTATCGCAAGGCGCTCGGCTTTTCGCTCAGGCGCCCGCTGCCGATCGTGCTGGTGGCTTTCGCCGGGTTGGTCGCGTCTGTCTTCGCCTATAACGCGGTCGGCAAGGCCTTCATGCCGACCATGGACGAAGGCGCGATCATCATGCAGACGACCAAGCTGCCGTCGATCAACCTCGCCCACAGCGCGGACCTCGACCGGAGAATTCAAAAGGCGTTGCGCGATAAAATTCCGGAGGTTGAACGCATCATCACGCGCGTTGGCGCCGACGAGCTCGGTCTCGATCCGATGGGCCTCAACGAGGCCGACAATTTCCTGGTGCTCAAGCCGAAGGACAAATGGCGCGTGCAGGACAAGGACTGGCTGCTCGGCCAGTTGCGCGACGTGATGGTCGGCTTCCCCGGCGTCGAGTTCGCCTTCACCCAGCCCATCGAAATGCGCACCTCCGAAATGCTGACGGGATCGCGCGGCGATCTGGCGATCAAGGTTTTCGGCCCCGACCTCGCGACGCTTTCCGACCTTTCGACCCGCATCAAGGCGGTGCTGACAAAAGTGCGCGGCGCGGCGGAAGTGGTGACGCCGGCCGCTGGCGCGGTCGATTATCTGCACATCAAGCTGGACACGCTCGCGCTCGGCCGCGCGAAATTGTCGGTCAACCGCGTGCAGGATGAGTTGCGCGCGCTGCTTGAAGGCGCGCCGAGCGGACTCGTCATCGAAGGCAATCGCCGCACCCCGATTCTTGTGCGCGGACCCCAGGAGGTGCGCGAGTCGCCGGACGCCTTCGCGCAAATGCAGATTGCGACCGGCGACGGCGGCGTCGTGCGCGCCGGGGATGTCGCGCAACTCGCGCGAACCGAGGGGGGTGTCAAGATCGACCGCGAGGACGGCTCGCGCTTCGGCATCGTGCAGGCCTATGTCAGCGGCCGCGATCTCGTCGGCTTCGTCGAGGACGCGCAAAAGGCGGTGGCGGCGCAAGTTCCGCTGCCGCCCGGCTACCGGCTGGTCTGGGGCGGCCAATTCGAAAACCAGCAGCGCGCCGCCGCGCGTCTGGCGATCGTCATCCCCATCGCGCTCGGCTTGATCTTCATCGTGCTGTTCGCGACGCTCGGCTCGGTGAAACATGCGCTGCTGGTGCTCGCCAATGTGCCGTTCGCGCTGGTCGGCGGCGTGATCGCGCTGTGGATATCCGGCGAATATCTTTCGGTGCCCGCTTCCGTCGGCTTCATCGCCCTGCTCGGCATCGCCGTGCTCAACGGCCTCGTGCTCGTCAGCTATTTCAACCAGCTCGTGGCGATGGGCGCGTCGCTTGAGGTCGCCGTGTTCGAAGGCGCCCAGCGGCGGCTGCGTCCGGTGCTGATGACGGCGAGCATCGCCGCGCTCGGTCTCGTTCCGCTGCTGTTCGCGCAGGGACCGGGATCGGAGATTCAAAAACCGCTCGCCATTGTGGTGATCGGCGGCCTGATCACATCGACTTTGCTCACCCTGGTGCTCCTGCCCATTTCGTTCAGGCGCTTCGGCGCGTCCTCATCCCCAGCGCACATTCGGAAACGTCAATGGATCGAGATCTCCGCAGACTGACATTGGTCTATCCCGTCGCCGCCGAGGATCGGGTGGTCGATTTTCTCCTCGACCTGGCGCCGCCTGTGCCGGGCTTCACCAGCTGGCGCGCGGAAGGCCATGGCGCGAGCTTCGACGGGAAGTCGCCACGCGAGAAAGTGCGCGGCTGCATTGAACGCAACATGCTGGTGATGGTGATCGAGCGCGCGCGCCTTGCCGATCTGCTCGCCGAGGTGCGCGCCGGCTGCGCCATACCGGACCTTGCCTATTGGGTGGAGCCGGTGGAGAGTTTCGGTCGGTTCAAATGAACAGCCTGCGCGACCGAAGCCGCTTCCCGTGGCGTCGCTCCGCCGTCGTGGAGACAGACCTCACGTGCGCCGTCATTTCCTCGAAAGCAAGGGCGGGGACGCGCGCGCCTGCGTCCGCGTCAGCCAGGAGGAGCTTCATCATGAGCCGTTCATTTTTTTGCTTTCTCGTCGCCTTGCCGCTGATCATGACCCACCCGACGAAAGCCGTCGCGGGTATGTTCGATTGGGAAGAACACCGCAATCACGGGGAACATGTGGAGAGCTGCGAGAAGGAAAAATATTCCTGTTTGCTCGATATCGGCCCCGCGCCTCGGCGGTCGCACGAAATGACCCAATGCGCCATCGCCTATGACCAGTGCATGGACCGCGGCATCCTGGAGCAAGGCGCTCGCTGAGGCCATGTTGCAACGCAGGTTGGACTATGGATCCTTCGCGGGCAGCCCATAAACGGGGCGTCATGCGATGCAAAAATCCTCAGGAATTCTCGCGTCATTGACAGGGGAACGACAGCCTCGGCCGCGCAAGGTCCTGTCGCCGGAAGGGACGCCGGCGCAACAGGAGACTTTCCATGCGCAAGATCGCCATTTCCATCATGTTCGCCTCGGTCGTCGCCGCTCCGCTCGCGGCCCAGGCGGCGCCCAATTGCACCGCCGAAGCCAAGGACAAGTGGATGTCGGAAGACGCCATGAAGGCCAAGGTCGCAACGCTGGGCTACGAGCGGATCAAGACCTTCAAGGTGTCCGGGAACTGCTATGAGATCTACGGCTACACCAAGGACGGCAAGAAGGCCGAGGTCTATTTCAACCCCGTCAACGGCGACGTGGTGAAATCCGAGATCGGCGACTGAAATGGCCGCGCCCTCGGGGACGAGTGAAGACGAAGTCCTTCCGCCCCTGTCGCAGGTCCGTGTCTGGGATCCCGTGGTGCGGCTGTTTCATTGGAGCGTCGTCGCCGGATGCGTGTTGAACCTCGCCGTCTTCACCGACGGCAAGGGCGCGCACCGCTGGATCGGCTATGCCGTCGCTTTGGCGCTGGCTATCCGCATCGTCTGGGGCTTTGTCGGCGCGCGCTACGCAAGGTTTTCGGAATTCGTCCCAAGACCGTCCGCGCTTGCGGCCTATCTCAAGGCGCTGGCGCGGGGACGCGCGCCACGGTTTCTCGGCCATAATCCGGCCGGCGCGGCGATGATGCTGGCGCTGATGGCCTTGCTGGCGGGCGTCTCGCTGACCGGCTGGATGCTGACGCTCGACGCCTGGTTCGGCGATGACAATCTGGAAGAGTTGCACGAGGCGCTCGCCAACGTCATTGTCGTGTTCGCGGGCGCGCATGTCGCCGCGGCTCTGTTCGAAAGCTGGAGACATGGCGAAAATCTCGTCAGGGCGATGATCACGGGGCGAAAACGGGCATGAGGCTGCTGCTGGTCGAGGACAATCCGCGCCTGAGGGAACTCTTGACCGAGAGCGTCCATGGCGCGGGTTGGCGCCTCGACGCCTTCGGGACCATCGAAGAGGGGCAGGAAGCCTCGGCCACGACGGCTTATGATTTGCTGTTGATCGACCTCGGCCTGCCCGATGGCGACGGCCTCGACCTCATCCGCGACATCCGCCAGCGCGCCGTCCAGACTCCGATCCTTGTCCTGACGGCGCGCGGCGCGATCGACGAGCGCATCGCCGGGCTCGACGCCGGCGCCGACGATTATCTTGTCAAACCCTTCAACCATGGCGAGTTTCTCGCCCGCTGCCGCGCATTGCTGCGCCGGGCGCCCGACACCGCGCCGCCCATCCTCGTCGCTGGCCGCCTCAGCTTCGATCCGGCCAGCGGCGTCCTTGCCTGCGGCGAGACCGAGCTGGCGCTGACGCCGCGCGAGCGCACGATTGTCGAAGTCTTGATGCGCGACGTCGGACGTGTCACGCCCAAGCGCAAGCTGGAGCACGCCTTATCGGAATTCGGCGATGAACTTTCAACCAACGCCGTCGAGCTGTCGGTCTCGCGCCTGCGCAAGAAGTTGGAGGGGCAGGTCACCGGCGCGGCGATCGAGACGATCCGGGGCGTCGGCTATCTGTTGCGCGAGGTCGAACCGTGACGCGCCAAACCTCCCTTGTCACCATTGTCGTCCGGCGCATCGTGTTCTTCTCGGGCTTCGCCATGCTGGCGCAACTGGCCGGTGTGTTCGCCGAATATTGGTATGATGACCAGAGCCTGGCGCGTCTGGCGATCAGGATGGAGACGGAGGCGCTGGCGCAGGGTCTCGTCAGTGGCGCGCAGACAACCGGCTTCACGCTGCCCGGCGCGCTGCGAGGCCGCTATCAAAAAGCCGACAGCGGCTATTTCGCGCGCGTGCGCGCGGTGAGCGGCGCCGTGCTGTTCGAGAATTGCGACAGGGAATGCGCGGCGCAATTCCTGCCGATCGACCTGAAGCCGGTCACCTTCTGGATGACGCAACTCACACCGGGCAAGCCGCTGAATGTCGTGGGCGGGCGCGTCGTGGCCGCCACGCCGGAGCCGATCGTCCTCGAAGTGGCGATCATCGGCGATCGCGACGGCGTGCTCTGGGAGGTTCTGGCCCATGAGGTCGAGGATCACTTGATCTTGCCGATGAGCCTGCTGCTGGTTTTCGTGCTGGGCGCCACCACCTGGTCGATCGTCCAGGCCTTGCGGCCAGTGGGGGAGGCCGCCGAGCGCGTCGCCGCTCTGAACCCGCTGGCGCCCGGCGACCGCCTGCCGACGGAGGGCATGCCTCGGGAAATCGCGCATTTCACGCAGGCGGTCAACGCGGCCTTTGATCGCGTCATCGAACTGATGCGGTCGCAAAAACTGCTGACCTCGGCGATTTCCCATGAAGTGCGAACCCCGCTCGCCATCGCGCGTCTCGAACTCGAAAAAATCGACGACCCGCGCGCGCGAAAAGTCGAGCTGGATCTGGAGGCGCTCAATCGGCTTGTCGAGCAATTGACCGCTCTGGCGCGGCTCGAAGGCGCGGGCCTCGCCAAGGCCGCGCTGATCCAGCCCGTGGACATGGCGGAGCAGGTCGTCGGCGCGCTGGCGCCGCTGGTCTATGCGTCCGGCAAGACGATCGAATTCGCCGACAAGGGCCCGAAGCCTTTCAAGGGCCATCCGGCGCTGGTCGAGAACGCCCTGCGCAATCTCATTGAAAATGCCGTGCGCCATAGCGGGAAGGGCGCAGCCATCCGCGTCGAGGCCGGGCCCGGTCCTGAATTTTCGGTCCGCGACGATGGCGGACGGTTTTCAAAGCCCGCGACCGTCAACGCGGATCGGCTTGGCCTCGGGTTGAAGATCGTCGGCCGCATCGCCGATATCCATGGCGGCTCGTTCGCCTTGACCATGCTCCCCGGTCAGGGAGCGACGGCGCGGATTGTTTTCGCGCCGACGCCGCGCGGGATTGCATGAAGCGCCGAAAGCGCTTTGGCGCGTCCTCGCAAGGCGCCCGCAAAACCGCCGGCGCCTTGCGAGGTTCTTCAGCGGTCGAGACAGCGGCGATAGTCGTTGTGGCAAGAGCTCACCTGCCACAGCCGACGCGGCGTCGGCCCCAGGTCCTGGACGCACGCGAATCGTCTTTTCTCGCAACTGTTCACACTTTCGGCGCGCATTTGGCGCCCATCCGAACCAAGGCCTGGACCCCTGTCCGCGTTGGCGGCTCCGACGTCGAGAGTCAGGACAATCGTGCTTGTGGCGATGAGTGCGAGAGTTTTATTCATGTCTTCGGAACTTCTCAAGAACGGTTTCCAGAGCCGGGCGACGTTCCCTGCGCCGCGAGCAAAAGCCCATGAGCAGCCGGCCAGGTCCCTGGCGAGTTAAGAAACCCTGGCCCGGCGAAGCTGTCGAATTCCTGTCAGAAATCCTGAAAACGCATGTTTGCCGATCGTCGGGCGGGAGGGGCCGACATCTACCGGGCGCGCCAGCGGCTGACGGAGCGCTTTGCCGCGGCGCGTCCCGATCTTGCCCGCGAACGCTCTTGGCGGCCTCTCGCCGACCTCGCCGAACCGCCTGCTGATTGACGGCGAGGCGCGGGCGCTGGCCCCTTTATTCGGCTGATGAACGCACACCCCTCCATGCCGCGCATCGGGTTTTGGATGACGGGCTGGGTTTGCCAGATCGACGGGGCGAGGGAGTTTCATCGTCCGTCGCCCCGTCGATCATTATCGCGCGGGCGCGCCGTCCGGCCCGAGGCGCCGGCTCAGAATGGAAAATGGCGTTGTCCCAACTGGATGGTGATCCATTTCAGTTCCGTCATGTCCTCCATCGACCAGCGGCCGCCTTCGCGGCCAAAACCGCTGTCCTTGACCCCGCCGAACGGGACGTGCGGCTCGTCGCTGATCGTACAGTCGTTGACATGGACCATGCCGGCCTCAAGCCGCAGCGACAGGTCGAACGCTTTTTGCAGGTCGTTGGTCACCACAGCCGACGACAGGCCGTAAGCCGTGTCATTGGCGATCCTGAGCGCGTCCTCCGAATCCTCGGCCTTGATGACGGAGACCAGCGGACCAAAGCTTTCCTCGCGCCAGACCTCCATCTGGTCGGTGATCCCCGCCAAAATGGTCGGCTGATAAAAGGCGCCTTCGAACTTGCCGCCGCACAGCAGTTTGGCCCCCTTGGCCACGGCGTCGTCCACATGCTTCTGGACGAAGCCGCATTGTTTTTCGCTGATCAGCGGACCGATCACCGTATGGGGATGGTGGGGGTCGCCGACTTGCAGCGTCGCCACCTTGGCGGCGAGGCGCTGGCAGAATTCCTGATAAAGCGGCGCCTCGACGATGAGCCGGGAATTGACCATGCAGACCTGACCCTGGTGCAGGAAAATGCCGAAGGCGGCGGCGTCCACGGCATAGCCGATGTCGGCGTCCTTGAGGACGATCATCGGGCTTTTGCCGCCTAGTTCCAGCGTGCAGCGTTTCAGCGTTTTCGCGCAGGTCTCGGCGATGCGCTTGCCCACGGAAGTGGACCCCGTGAACGTCACCAGTTTGACACGAGGATCGCGGCACAGGATGTCGCCCACTTCGGCGCCGCCGGGGATCACGTTCAAAACGCCCTTGGGCAGGCCGGCGGCCTCGAATATTTCCGCGATCTTCAGGCAGATGACCGGCGTCTGTTCCGACGGTTTCAGCACAAACGTGTTGCCGGCGGCGAGCGCGAGGCACACTTTTTTCATCGCCAGCAGGAAGGGAAAGTTGAAAGGCGTGATGCCCGCCACGACACCGAGCGGCCGGCGGATGGTCATGGAGATCACGCCGGGAGTGTCGGAGGGCATGGTCTCGCCAAACAGCCGGCGCGCCTCGCCCGCCGCGCTGCGCAGCAGGGTGATCGCAAACGTCGATTCGAACATCGACTTGCCGAAGGTCGCGCCGCCCTCGTAGCGCAGAACCTCCGCGATCTCCGGGACGCGTGCGGCCAGAATGTCGGCGGTCTTGATCAGAAGTTCCTCGCGGCGGGCGGGCGGCGAGGCGCCCCATTCCGCCGCCGCGCCCTGGGCGGCTGAAAGCGCCGCCTCCACATCCTCCGGCCCCGCCTGATGCACGCGGGCGTAAACTTTGCCCGTCGCCGGATCGAAATCGTCCTCGATCCGGCCGGAACGGGCGGCGACCCAGTCGCCGCCGATGAACAGCTTGCACTCGTGCATGGCGTCCTCAGTTCCAGATGCCGGACTTGCCGGGCGCGATAATGCCGTTGGGGTCGAGCGCCCGCTTGATCTTTTGGTTGACGTCCTTCTTGACGGCGCCATAGCTGTCCGCGACCTTGTCCATGAAGGCGGTGTTGACGCGATAGGTGCCGTAGCCCGCCTTGGTGAACGCGTCCAAGAGTTCGTCGAAGCAGGCGTGGGCCGCTTTCAACTGCTCGGGATTGGTGCGGTCGTAAAGCAGGTCGATGATGTGGTGCATGTCGCGCCAGCCCACGATGAATTCGGCCACGTAATCGAAATTGTATTTGGTGAGGATTTTCTTGGCGAGCGCCAGTTGCTTCACCGATTCCGAGCCGCGCGCCTGACTGACCGGCGCGAACCAGGCCGAGCCGCCGCCGCCGCGCCAGTTGTAGAGGCCGAATTCGGCGGTGGTCATCTTGCCCTGCATCAATTCGGCGCGGTACTTGAAGGCGCGGTCGTCGCCAACCTGTTCGGCGGTGAAGATTTCGCCCTTGCCCGACGCCTTGATGGCGCCCTGGACGATGGCCCAGTTGACCTCGATCTGCTCGGGCGAGCCGTACAGGCCGCAGTAAACATTCCACACGCCGACTTTCTTCTTGCGCGTCAGCTCCTTCACGATGTCGTCGGGAATGGAATCGGTCCCCTGATACCAATCGGCGCGCTTGAGCTGCGTCCCCAATTCCCACAGCGCGTGCGAGATCACGATGGCGTTGGGGATGATCATGGCCATGCGCAGCGGCCGTATCGTCTCGACGATGTCGCCGACGTCGGTTTCATCGGGATAGCGGATGACGAAGGGTTTGAAGGCCGGCGGCGCCGGCATCAGCCACAGGCCGAGTTTGGTCACGACGCCGAAATTGGACTGGGTGAAAATGCCGTCGAGATAGGGGCCGTAGCCCCATTTGAACACCTGCGCCGTGTTCGAATTCGCCAGCCCGCCCATGCCGGTTTTCAAGATTTCGCCGGTGGGCATCACCACTTCCATGCCGCAGGAGAACATGAAGTGCTCGCCATAGGGGGTGTAGCCGACGCCGCGATCGACGGTATTGCCGAGCGGCCCCGCGATCGAGGACGGCGCCGGGCAGGACAGCCACAGCGGAATCTTGTGCTCCTGCAAATAGTCGTACAATTGCTGGTAGGTGACGCCCGGTTCGACCAAAGCGGTGCCGAGATCGGCGTCCACCTCTATGATCTTGTTCATGCGGCGCAGATCCATCACCACCTGGCCGCGCGAGCCGGGCGCCGCCGAGCCATAGCCGAGATTGCGGCCCGTCGAGATCGGCCACACCGGGACCTTGTAGGTGTTGCAAACGGCGATGCAGCGCTGCACCTCCTCGACGGAAGCTGGCGCGATGGCGGCGGACGGCGTGTGGTTGGCGTCCGCGTCGGGGATCATGATCTTGCTGTAGGCCGCGAGGTACAAGTCGTCGACATAGACATTTTCGGCGCCGAGGATCGCGCGGTATTCGTCGAGGGCGGCGTCGAAATCCTGTTCGGACACGCCCTTGGGCAGGGCGATATATTTGCTGGCCATAAAACTCTCCCGAAATTTTCTTATGATTGTGCGGCGAAAGAAAACCAGGCGCCGCCGGCGCCGGACGTGCTGGCGGTCGCGGGCGCCCGCTCCAGTCTTGCAAGGTCTTGGGCGGTGGCGCGAAGCCAGACCGACGAGGGCGCGTCCTTGAACACGTGGTGGTCGCTCCACAGCCAGCGCGCCGAGCCGCGCGCGACCATCTGCATGAGCAGCACGCCGTCGGCGTCGCTCAGCAGGCCCGTCAATGCCCTGTTGGGCGCGGCCGCCAGCCAGTCGGCCGCCTGTCGCAACTGCGCGGGCTCCCGGATGATCAGGGCGTTGGAAAATGTCGCGCGCAGGGTTTCATCCGCCAACGTCAGAATTTCATGGGGGGCTGACCATGCCGGGAAGGGCAGGGCGGCGGTGGCGGCGCCCGCCGCGACAGCGGTCAGGAGATGACGTCTCGATATCGTCATTTGCTGGCTCGCTCGCTGGTGGACAGGAATTCGGCGAGTTTAACCAGCATGGGGTCATCGACGTCGGTGACGCGGAACGCGGGCATTGCCTTAAGACCGCGGCGCACCGTCTGCTGGATGAAATCCACCTCGAGCTTGCGGCCCTTCAACCGGGGACCGACGCCGATCTCGTGGCAGTTGCCGCAGATTTTGGTGTAGACATGCGTGGGATTTGCCCATTGTCCGGCCGCCTGGGCATGGACCTGGCCGGGCGCGACCGCGCAAAAAGCCGTTCCCGCGAGAACGGCCATCCTCTTGAGTTTCGTCACTTGCTCCTCCACTTTTTTCTTCTTGGCTTTTTTGTTTGGCGCCAGGCCCGCATCCGCCGGCGTGTTTGTTTCTCCCTGCGCCAAATCGCATTGTTTTTTGCGAACCGCCCGCTCTTGTCGTTTTTTGCGGTCCAGCCATTTCAGGCGCCATCAAACTATTGACCGATCGCCAGCGAAAGCAATGCAGGAAGATCTTAAAAGCATGCACTTTTCATACGTTTTCGCCAAAGGCGGACAGACGCCAGAAACGGCCGGAAAAACAGCGCAGGCCGGGCCGGGGCGATTGTCATGCGCGCGCTTGCCATGAATGCGCGGGCTTGGCTTGGACGCGTCAAGACGCCTTCTTGAATTGGCGAGGAAATTTTGGGGACGCGCCTGCCTTCCGGCCTGAAACCGGACAGGCCGGGACGCGCGGAACGGCGCCTGTGGCGCATCGGCGTCGATCGATGCAGGTCACGCTTTGACTGAAGTGAACAATTTGATCAAAGCGCATGAACAGCCTTCGCGCCGGCTGGCGACGCGGAGTCAAACTCGCCCCGGACCAATCTGCGAAACTCGCCGGGCGAGGCGCCGGCTTCGCGCTGGAAAAAGCGATAGAAATAGGCGACGTCGCTGAAGCCGAGATCGTAGGAAATGGTCGCGACCGGCAGCACGGTGTAGGTCAGCAGGCGCCGCGCCTCCAGCACGACGCGGTCGGTGATGATTTCGAACGCCGAGCGTCCGGTCAGGGCGTGGCAGGAGCGATTGAGCCGCCCGACGGTGACGCCCAGTCTTTCGGCGTACCAGGCAACCGGCCGCTGCGCGCGGTATTCGCGCTCGACCAGATCGCGAAACGGCGCGTAGAGCCGGGCTTTCGGCTCGGCCAAGGTCAGCCCGCCGGCCCCGCGCGGAATGTAGCGGTGGATCAGCAGCAGCAGGGCGCTAACGAGCCATTGCAGCATCAGGGCGCGGTTGGACAGGCCCCAGCCGAACTCCTGCGCGACCTGCCGCATCATCGCGAGGACGCGCTCCTGTTGTTCGGGCATCTGGCGAAGATCGGCCACGAGGGGCTTTTGCAGGAAATCAGCCAAAACCTCGCGGCCGGCCATTTGGCCGGACAGCAGGCCCTCCGCGAGAGTCAGAACGAATCCGTCGGTTCCCGGTTGCAACTCGAAACCATGGACCACCGAGGGCGGGATGGCGATCACGCCGGGACCGGCGAGTTCGGCGACGGCGCCGTCCAGCCGCGCCCGCGCAAAACCGTCTGTCACCATCATCAGCTGAAACAGACCGGGGTGGGCGTGCGGCGCGATATCCCATCCATGCCGCGCCGACCGGCTCTTGATGTCTTCGACGTGCAGGAATTCGGGATGGCTGGCGTAAGTCTCGTCTCCATAAAGCGGGTAGAGGGGAATGCGCTCCTTCCTTTCGGGCCTGAGGCATCTTGCGGAAGGCGCGAACGCCGGGGCGTCGGTCGCGGAATACGATTCGCGCGGCTCCTGCCTCGGTTTCTGGCGGCATGGCGAGGACATTGGATCGACTCCCGCATGACGGCTGCCATGATTGCTCACTTGCCGCGCTCCTTCAACTGTTTCGCGGTTTCGCCGTCCCCGCCAAGAGTGGCGCCAAGCGTGGCGCCACTCTTGGCGCCGAGAGCGGAAAAAACGAACTTGCTAATTCGGTATTTAAATACTAAATTACCACTGTAGAAAAGAGAGGAAACGTCATGATCGAGAGTTGGGGCTCGCCTTTGGCGATTTGTCGCCGGAACCGAGTCGGGCGCGAAAGGAGTCTTGGCGACGACGCATCCCGGCGTCCGCCATGCTGATCGTGTCTTTCCTCGTCCGACGGCGCCTTGCCCCTCGGGACTGAACTTCGCGACCCCGATCCGGTCCCAGCTTGCGAATTCGACTTTTGCGTCGCGACCGCGCTTCGCCACGCCGGCCCTCACGCCTTTTACGCCCCCCTGCGCGCCGTTTGTCTTTTTGATTTTGGAGACGTCAATGTCGAAAGCCTTGGTTGATCACGACGTCACGCCGATGGAGGCGGTTCCCGGCGTGATTTTTGAGAAACGGCCGGCGCGCAGGCCCGACGGCGCAATCGCCGAGGGGCTTTATAACGCGTGGATTTGGCTCGATAATCCCAGCCAGTTCAATTCCTACACCACCGACATGGTCAAGGGTGTGATCCGCGCCTTCCGTGCGGCCTCCAACGCCCGCGACGTCGTGGCGGTCGTTTTCACCGGCGTCGGCGACAAGGCGTTCTGCACCGGCGGCAACACCAAGGAATATGCCGAATATTACGCCGGCAACCCGCAGGAATACCGCCAGTACATGCGGCTGTTCAACGACATGGTCTCGGCCATCCTCGGCTGCGACAAGCCGGTGATCGCGCGCGTCAACGGGATGCGGATCGGCGGCGGCCAGGAGATCGGCATGGCCTGCGATTTCACCATCGCCCAGGACCTTGCGCGCTTCGGCCAAGCCGGTCCCAAGCACGGTTCGGCGGCCATCGGCGGCGCGACGGACTTTTTGCCGCTGATGGTTGGCGCCGAGCGGGCGATGGAATCGGGCACGCTGTGCGAGCCGTGGTCGGCGCACAAGGCCTATCGTCTCGGCATCTGCCTCGACATCGTTCCCGGCCTGAAGGTGGACGGCAAGTTCGTGGCCAATCCGCTGGTCGAGACCGAGCGCTACCTCGACGAATACGGCCGCATCGTCCACGGCGAAGCCAAAACCGGCGAGGCGCTGGCCAAGGGCAAGGCGCTGTTGGCGCGCGGCGCGGTGGATTTGGCGCTGCTCGACGCCAAGGTCGAGGCGCTCTGTGCAAAGCTGCTGGTCACCTTCCCGGAATGCCTGACCAAGAGTTTTGAGGAGTTGCGCAAACCGAAGATCGAGGCCTGGAACCGCAATAAGGAGAACAGCCGGGCGTGGCTGGCGCTGAACATGATGACCGAGGCGCGCACGGGATTCCGCGCCTTCAACGAAGGGCCGAAGAACGAGCGCGAGATCGATTTCGTCGCGCTGCGCCAGCAGCTTGCCAAGGGCGCGCCGTGGACCGAGGCGATGATTGAAGCCCTCATTCCCAAGGCAAAAGCATGAGCGGCTCCCTGTCCGTCTGGATCGAGCGTGACGGCAAGCTGCTGCGCCTGCGTCTCGACCGCCCCAAGGCCAATGTGCTCGACGCCGAAATGATCGCCGCGCTCAGGGCCGCTTTCGCAACGCATTGCGCCAATGCCTCGCTGCGTGGCGTGCTGATCGATGCTTCCGGCCCGCATTTCAGTTTCGGCGCCAGCGTCGAGGAGCATCTACCCGAAAAATGCGCCGCCATGCTCGGCGGTTTTCACGCGCTGATCCTCGACGTTCTCAAGTCGCCGATTCCGGTGCTGGTCGCGTTGCGCGGGCAATGCCTCGGTGGCGGCTTGGAACTGGCGAGCGCCGCGCATTTGCTGTTCGCGGCGCCGGATACGCGGCTGGGGCAGCCCGAAATTGCGCTCGGGGTTTTCGCGCCCGCCGCCTCCTGCCTGCTCACCGAGCGCATCACGCGGGCGGCGGCCGAGGATTTGCTGCTGTCCGGGCGCTCGATCACGGGCATCGAGGCTTACGACATGGGGCTGATCAACGGCCTCAGCGACAATCCCGAAGCGGCGGCGCTGGACTATTTCGACGCGCATCTGGCGCGAAAAAGCGCCAACGCGCTGCGCTTTGCTACGCGCGCCGCCCGTCTCGATTTTTCCGCGCGCGTCGCGACAAAACTGGCGGCGGTGGAAGAGCTTTATCTGAACGAACTCATGCAAACGCACGATGCGGTCGAAGGCCTCACCGCCTTCATCGAAAAGCGCGAGACACGGTGGAAGGATCAATAACATGCTCGATCTGGCGACGCCGACGACGGCGCACATCATTGAGCGCTGCGAGGCGCTGTTCTCCGACTTGCACTTCGAAGCTCAGCGCGCCTGGAAGGCGGCCAAGCCCGGACGAAAGGTCATCGGCTTTCTGCCCTATTACGCGCCGCGCGAACTCGTCCATGCCGCCGGCTGCCTGCCCATCGCCATACTTGGCGGCGGCGACCAACTCGAAGTCATCCACGGCGACGCCTATTATCAGAGCTACATCTGCCGCATTCCCCGCTCCACGATAGAACTGGGCGTCTCGGCCCGGCTCGACTTTGTCGATGGCATGTTGTTCCCGTCAATCTGCGACGTGATCCGCAACCTGTCGGGCATGTGGAAGCTGATGTTCCCGCAAACGCCGGCGCGCTATCTCGACCTGCCGCAGAATTTTTCGCCCGACATCGGCGTTCCGTTTTACGCGCAGGAGCTGAAAGAGCTTCGTGAGTTTCTCGAACATATTGTCGGCAGGCCGATCGCCGACGACGATATCCGCGCCTCCATCGCCCTGTTCAACGAGAACCGGCGCCTCGTGCGCGAAGTGTACCAGCTGCGCGCGGACATGCCGTGGAACCTGCCCGCGTCGGAAGTCTATCTGCTGATGCGGGCGGGCCTGCTGCTGCCGGTCGAGGAGCACAATGCGATGCTCGTCGACTACATGCGGCTGGCGCGCCAGTCCGACCGGCCGATGAAGGACAACAGCCGCATCGTGCTGTCCGGCGTGTTCTGCGAGCAGCCGCCGCTGAACCTCATCAAGAGCATCGAACTGGCCGGCTGCTATATCGTCGATGACGATTTTCTCGTCGTGAACCGCTGGGAGAAATCCGAGGTCGCCACGCAAGGCGATCCGCTGGAAAATCTTTCGCGCGCCTACATAAATGATTCCAAGTCGATCGCGCCGAAATACGAGCCGAACGTCGCGCTCAAGGGCAAGTATCTCGTTGACAGCGTGCGCGAAAATGGCGCCGAGGGCGTGATCTTCGCCATGCCCAGCTTTTGCGATCCGGCGTTGCTGGATCGCCCCATGCTGCAGGCGGCGCTCAAGGCCGCCAACATTCCCTATATCGGCTTCAAATACGCCGAAAACACCGGACAGATGCAGCCGGTGCGCGAGCAGGCCGGCACCTTTGCGGATTCCATCAAACTGTGGAGCGGACAATGAGCACGACGATCATTCGACCCAATTCCGCCCCGGCGGAAATCATTCGCGACGCGTCGATGTCCAAGCAGAAGGACATGCTGGCGCGCCATTACGACCGCCTGTCCGACGCGCCGCAAAGCGGCGAGAAGGTGTGCGCGACTTTCGTGCCCGGCAATCTCAACGAACTGATCATGTGTTTCGATATGGTCAACAACCTGCCTGAAGTGAACGCCATTCAATCGGGCCTGCGCAAGCAGAGCGGACCCTATGTGCTGGAATCCGAAAAGATCGGCCATTCCGAGGATGTCTGCACCTATGTGAAATCCGACATCGGCATGATGGCCAAGGGCAATATCGGGCCAAACGGGCGCCGCATGCCCGACCCCGACGTGCTGCTGCTGTCCTACACCGGTTGCTTCACCTTCATGAAATGGTTCGAGCTGCTGCGCGAGCAGTACAAGTGCGAAACCGTCATGCTGCACACGCCCTATCTCGGAGATGGCAAGATCACGCCCGAGATGATCCAGTATATGGTCAAGCAACTCAAGCAGGACGTGATCCCGACGCTGGAGCGCGTCTCCGGCGTGAAATTCGACATTGACCGCTTGCGCGAAAATCTGCGCCGCTCGGCCAAGGCGGAGGACGATCACCTCTGGGTGCTGCAAAGCGCCAAAAACAAGCCGTCGCCGATCGACGCCTATTTCGGCGGCATCTATTATGTCGGCCCTATCTTTGGCGCCTTCCGCGGCACCGACGACGCCATCGAATATTACAAGTTTTTACGCGAGGAAGTGGAAGAACGCATTCGCCTCGGCAAGGGGCCGGTGACGCCCGATGGCGACATGCCCCGCGAGAAATATCGGCTCGTCGTCGAGGGGCCGCCGAACTACACGCACTTCCGCCAGTTCTGGAAAATGTTCTATGACGAAGGCGCGGTGGTGGTGGCGTCGAGCTACACCAAGGTCGGCGGCACCTATGATTATGGTTTCCGCCACGATGCCGACAACCCGCTGGAATCGCTCGCGGAATATTGCCTGAATGTCTACACCAACCGCAACCTGCCGATGCGCGTGGACATGCTCGCCAATTATATCAACGAATATGAGGCGGACGGGCTGCTGATCAATTCGATCAAGAGCTGCAACAGTTTTTCCGCCGGCCAATTGTTGATGATGCGCGAGGTGGAGAAGCGCACGGGAAAACCCGCCGCCTTCATCGAAACCGATCTGGTGGACCCCCGCTATTTCTCGGCGGCCAACGTGAAAAACCGTCTCGAATCCTATTTCCAGATGATCGAGCAGAAACGGTCGTCATCCGCCGCCGCGTAAGGAGCCAATATGCGCACATTCATTGGAATCGACCTTGGCTCCACCACCACCAAGGCGGTGTTGCTCGACGAAAACCAGCATGTTTTAGGGCGCGGGATCACCAATTCCCGCTCCAATTACGCCACGGCCGCGCGCGTGGCCAGCGAGGAGGCGCGCGTTGACGGCCGCTTCACTCTGTTCCGCCGCGCGCTGACCGATCTCGACGGCGGGGCGCATCGTTTCGACGAGTTTTTGGCCGCGCTCGAACGCGGTTTTCGCCTGGAGCAATTTCTCGAGCAACTGACCGATCTCGAAGTCACCTGCATCGACCAGTTGAAGGCGGAGCGTTTCGCCAAGGTCGGCGACAGCCTGCGCGAAGCGCTGGGCGAAATTTTCCTGCGCCTGCGCAAGGAGGCGCCCGAGCTTTACGCGCCGGGCGCCAAGCGCAAGTCGGATTTCTTTCGCGATATCGCCGGTTCGCGCTTTCATGTCCATGCCGAAGCGATTGCGAAAGAGGCGGGCGTTGGCCATGACATGCTGCTCAACGCCTATGACAAGTCGATCATCGATGTCGAGAACCGCCCGCCGTCGGGCGATCTCGACGACAAGTTCCGCCGCGCCATGGCCCGCGTGCTCGGCGACACCAAGGCGCTCTCCGGCGACGCGGCGAGCCTGACGACGGCGATTGAGGGCAGCCTTGGCATCGAGCTTGCCGAAACCTATTTGGTCGGCACCGGCTATGGCCGCGTCACCCTGCCGTTCTCGAAGGAACACATCCGCTCGGAAATCCTGTGCCACGGCCTCGGCGCGCATATGATGTATCCCAAGACCCGCACGGTGCTGGATATTGGCGGGCAGGACACCAAGGGCATTCAGGTCGACGCAAGCGGCATCGTCGAGAATTTCCAGATGAACGACCGCTGCGCGGCGGGTTGCGGGCGCTATCTCGGCTATATCGCCGACGAAATGAACATGGGCCTGCACGAACTCGGGCCGCTCGCCATGCAATCGAACAAGCCGGCGCGCATCAACTCGACCTGCACCGTGTTCGCCGGCGCCGAATTGCGCGACCGCCTTTCCCTTGGCGAAAAACGCGAGGACATTCTGGCCGGTCTGCATCGCGCCATCATGCTGCGCGCCATGTCGATCATCTCGCGCTCGGGCGGCGTCACCGACGAGTTCACCTTCACCGGCGGCGTCGCCAAGAACGATGCCGCCGTGCGCGAGTTGCGCCAGCTCATCAAGGAGAATTACGGCGACGTCGTCATCAACATCAACCCGGATTCCATCTACACCGGCGCGCTCGGCGCCGCCGAATTCGCGCGACGCGCGGTTGACGCCTGAAGGAGCTTTTCATGACCATCACCGCTGGAATTGATATCGGCGCCGGCGCCGTCAAAGTCGCGCTGTTCGACGTGGACGGCGCCGATGAAAAGCTGATTTCGTGGCGCTGCGAACGTCTGCGCCAGCGCGATCCGCTCGCGCTCGCCGCCGGCGTTTACGACGATCTGCTCGGCGAAGCCGGTTTTTCGCGCAAGGACGTGGCTTATTGCGCCACCACCGGCGATGGCGAATCCATCCCGTTCCACACCGGTCACTTCTATTCCATGACCACGCATGCGCGCGGCGCCATCTATCTCCAGCCGGAGGCCCGCGCCGTGCTCGATTGCGGCGCCCTGCACGGCCGCGCCATTCGCATCGACGCGCATGGCAAAGTCTTGAACTACAAGATGACCAGCCAATGCGCCTCCGGCTCCGGCCAGTTTCTGGAAAATATCGCGCGCTATCTCGGTATCGCCCAGGACGAAATCGGCGCGCTGTCAAAACAGGCGGACAATCCCGAAAAGGTCTCGGGCATTTGCGCCGTGCTGGCCGAGACCGACGTCATCAACATGGTGTCGCGCGGCATCACCGCCTCCAACATCCTTAAAGGCATTCACTCTTCGATGGCGGACCGCCTCGCCAAATTGCTGAAGACGATTGGCGGCCTTGAGGGCGTCATCCAGATGACCGGCGGTCTCGCGCTCGACGATGGCCTGGTCGAGGCGATGAAGGAGGCGATGGCGCGCGAGAAGGTGTCGGTTCCCATCGCTTCGCACAGTGACGCCATCTACGCCGGCGCCGTCGGGGCCGCGCTGTGGGGCGCGTTCCGGCATGAAAAACTCAAAAACCTCGGCGCGAAACGCGCGGCGTGACGGGAGAAGACCATGGCCCTGATGATCAACGAGGATTGCACCGCCTGCGACGCTTGCCCGTCGGCCTGCCCGAACGAGGCGATCAAGGCCGGCGATCCGATTTTCATCATTGACGCGCTGCGTTGCACCGAATGCGTCGGCGCGCATGACGAGCCGCAATGCAAGCCGGTCTGCCCGGCCGATTGCATCGTGGAGAACCCGGATTTCGAGGAAACGCGCGACGAGTTGCTCGCCAAATACAGCGCGCTGCATTCCTGAGCATCGGGTCAGAGACTCTTGGAGAGCAGGCTGCTGAAGGAGACGCCCAGCGCCCTCGTCCTTCGAGACGCGCCTTTCAGGCGCTCCTCAGGATGAGGGCTACTCGATTCCATTGATCCCCTCATGCTGAGGAGCAAGGCGGAGCCTTGCGTCTCGAAGCACGAGGGGATCAACACACGCCTTTTTCAGCGGCCTATTGCCGAGCACAGTAACCGCGAGACGGAGATGTTTGTGATCAATCCCATGAGCCTCGAAGGGCGGACCATCGTCGTCACCGGCGCCGCCCAGGGCATCGGCCTCGCGATCTGCGACCTCGCCCAAAAACTTGGCGCCAATCTTGTGATGATCGACGTCAAGGCCGATGCGCTGGACGCGGCGTCGAGAAATTTCGAGCCGTCGCGCATTCTCACTCGCGCGGGCAGCGTCACCGACGAAGCCTTTGTCGCGGAGGCGATGGCGGAGGCGAAAGAAAAATTCGGCGCGCTGCACGGGCTGGTCAACAATGCCGGCATTACCCGCCCGGCCATGCTGGAAAAGATGACGGCGCAGCAATGGTCGGACGTCATCTCCGTGAATCTCACCGGGCCCTATATCGTGCTTCAGGCGTTCGGACGGTCGGTGATCTCCCGCCATGAAGCGGGCGACGAGGCGCCGGCGGCGGTGGTCAACATTTCCTCGGTGACGGGCCGCAAGGGCACGATCGGGCAGATCAATTACAGCGCCGCCAAATCCGGCCTGTTCGGCGTCACCATGAGTGCGGCGCTGGAATGGGCGAAATTTGGCATCCGCTGCAACGCGGTCTGCTATGGCCTCGTCGAGACCGAAATGACCGAGGTGATCCGCGGCGAGAAGTTCCGCGACAAAATGCTCGCGCGCATTCCGATGGGTCGCTTCACCTCGCCGGAGGAATCGGCCAAGCCCGTGTGCTTTTTGCTCAGCGAGGCCGCGTCCTACATCACCGGGCAGATTCTTTCGGTCGATGGCGGGACATTCATGAGTCCGTGACTCAGTCCAGAAATTTCTCTCGCGCGATGGTTTGCAAGAGATCGGCGAGCGAGATTTCCGGCGTTTTTCCGGTGGTGTCCACCGTGGCTTGCGCCTGCTGGTAAAGCGGCGTCCGGCTCGCCAGGATCGCCTCCAACTGCCGCATCGCCTCGGGATTGCCCGCCATCGGACGCAGGTCGCCCTGGGCGCGCAGGCGGGGCATGTATTCGCCGGGCGCCGCCGTGATCCAGACGCTGTGAAAATGCGCGAGCAGGTTTTTGTACGTCTCGGGCTCCCCGACCACGCCGCCGGCGACCGCGACGATCACCGTGTCGTGCAGCGCGATGATCCGTTGGAGCGCCTGGGCCTCCAGCGTGCGAAAACCCTCGGGGCCATAGAGCGCCATCACGTCCGCCACGGGAATTCCGGCCAAATCCTCGATTGTGCGATTGAGTTCGACAAAGGGGATTTTCAGCGCCGCGCCGGCCATGCGGCCGAGCGTCGATTTTCCCGCCCCGCGCAGGCCGATCAGGCAGATGCGTTTGGCGCGGGGGCGCTCGACTGTCGTCAAGAGCTCCAGCACGGTTTTACGCAGATCGGTTGGCGCGGCGCGAAACAGGGCGGCGACCCGCAAAACCTGCGAGGTCCAGGGGTCTTCGTCTCCCACCAGCGCGTCGATTTTTTGGTCGAGCGCCAGCGCCACGCGCTGGAGCAGGCCGATGGAAATATTGCCGTCGCCCGCCTCCAGTTGCGCGAGATAGCGCGGCGACACGCCGGATATTTCAGACAGGGTTTTACGGGACACGCCGCGTCGCTCGCGCGCCTTGCGCACGCGCTCGCCGACGCGCGCCATCAGTTCGGCGACCGCGTCCGGCTTGGTCATCGCGCCGGCCGTATCTTTGACAGGACGAGGGTGCGGATTTCCTCGGGCGGACGCGTCTTCTTGAACTGATCGACCGCGACGAACACGCAGACGAAATCGCCCTCGAAACACAGCACGCCATTCTGAAAGCCTTCGACGTGGAAGCCGATCGAGGTCTCGCCGAGCTTGGTCGGCCACACCCGGCAGATCAGGCGGTGGCGCGGCGTGATCGGGGAGCGCATGGTCATGGCGATGCTGACAAAGGGCGTGCCGATGTTGCGGTCCAGCTCCATATGGAACCAGCCGCCGCCGGTGTGATGCTCCCACCAGGCTTCGATGGACTCGAGCGCGAAGGCCGGCACGCGGCCGGTATAGACGATCCTGGCGGGGTCGCAATCGCCCCAGCCCACGCGAATCTGGTGCTCGAATTCCGTCATTCATTGATCTCCACTTGTTGTAATCCGGCGATGAAGTCAGCCACGGCCGCGAGCGTCCTGTCGGGCTGTTCGAGGTGCGGCGCATGGCGGCAGGCGTCGATCAGCGCCAGCGTGACGGGCGCGCGCGACCGGCGCTCGATCTCGCGGATTTGCGCCAGCGTGCCGTACTGGTCCTGAAGGCCCTGGATCGCGAGAACCGGGACGCGCCAGTGTTCGATAACCTCCGCCACGTTCCAGCGCGCGAAGCCGGGCGCGAGCCAGGCGTCGTTCCAGCCGCGAAACGTCGCTTCCGCGTCCCTGTGATGTTGCGCCATCCGGTGTTTGAGATCGGTGGTGTCGAAGGCGGTTTTCGCCTTGGCGATTTCGGCCAGCCCCATGGATTCGGTGAAGAAATGCGGCGCCATCAGGATCAGGCCGCGCAGGCGCGGATCGTGATGCGCGCCGGCGTGGATTGCGGCGATGGTGGCGCCGTCGGAATGGCCGAACAGAATGATTTCTCGGGCGCCGAGCGCGTCGAGCGCGCGCGGCAGGATTTTGGCTTCGCGCGAGAGATAATCGAGCGGCCGGGGCAGGTCCGCCGGGTCGGATTGGCCATAGCCGGCGCGGGACCAAGCGAACACGCCAAGGCCGGTGGCCTCGGCGAGGCGGGCGGGAAAATCGCGCCACAGCGCCACGCAGCCGAGGCCTTCATGCAGCAGCGCAATCGTCGGCGCGTCGCCGGGCGGCGGCCCCCAGCGCCGCCATTCCAGGCCCTTGCCGTCACTCTCGAAAATTCCGCGACCCGCGGCCCAGTCAATTCGGCGCATATGCGTTATATTGCAAGAGACGCAGCGGTTCGCAACGATATTGCGGCAATTTGTTGCATATTTCGGACGCGCGGTTGCGGCGAGGGCGCGCGAAATCGCTTGCGCAGTCCCTGATAATGGTAATATCGTATGACTATACCAATTGGACTCTCGGCGCCTGGCTTGGCCTTTGCGCAACGAGCGTTGACCGATCCGCGCATGGGTGCGGGGAGACAAATTTTCCCAAGTTAAAATCGAGGAGACCCCATGAGCGAAGTCATTGAAAAACCGTCCGACGCTCGGTCCAAAACCATCCGGGTTCTCACGCCGGCGGACCTCGATCGGATCACCCAGATCGATCGCGCCATCATCGGCCAATCGCGGCGGGGCTTTTTTGAGAACCGCCTGCAAGCCAGCGTCCGCGACGCGCAAGGGTTCATTTCGCTCGGCTATATCGAGAACGGCGTGCTCGAAGGTTTTGTCCTGGCGCAAATTCTCGATGGCGAGTTTGGCGGCTCGGCGCCCGTCGCCGTGCTCGATGCGGTCGCCACCAGCGAAACCGTGCGCGGGCATGGCGGCGCGCGCGCGCTGCTGGACGAGTTAAAGGCCCACGCCCGCGCGCAGGGCGCGACCGAAATCCGCACGCAGGCGCCGTGGACCGATCGGCGGCTGGCGCATTTCTTTGCCGCCGCGGGTTTTGTGCTCGGCCACCGACTCGTGCTCGAACGCGACGCCGAGACGGACAGGCCGGACGGGGACGACGCGTGGGACGGGGATGACTCCTGGCGCGATGAAATCCCGGTGCGCTCCCTCGTGCGCGACGACCTCGCCACCATCATCGGGATCGACCGGCGCGTGACCGGCCGCGACCGCACGCGCTATTACGAGCGCATGGTTCGGGAATCGTTGCGCGACAGCGGCGTCCGCATGTCGATGATCGCCGAATCCGACGGCGTGCAAGTCGGCTTCATCATGGCGCGCGTGGATTATGGCGAATTCGGCGAAACCGCGACGGAAGCGGTGATGGACACGCTGGGCGTTCACCCGGATTTTGCGGGGAAGCGCACGGGAAGCGCCTTGATGAAGCAATTGCTCGCCAATTTGCAGGTTTTGCGCGTCGAGCGCGTGCGCACCGAAGTGAAATGGGATGAGTTCGAACTGCTCGGATTTTTGAGGCGCCAGGGCTTTCGGCCTTCGCAACGCTTGAGTTTGACCCTGGCGCTCTAGTGCGACGTGGCAAAATAAGTGAATCGTCCGCGTTGCAAGGGACGAACCCCTCATCCGTCGCGCTTGCGCGCGACACCTTCTCCCGCAAGGGGAGAAGGAAAGCGCGCTGGCGATTCGTGGCGCTTATCTGGCGCCGGAATTGAAGCGGCTATTTCGCTTCGTTGCCTAAGCCTCCAGGAGGCGCGTTTTTGCAGCGCGTTCGGCGTCGGCGTCGAACGCGCTTTCGTTCGTCAGGCTTCGGCGCGCAGACGAAAACGCTGAATTTTTCCGGTCGCGGTTTTCGGCAGTTCGGGAACGAAGCGGATCCAGCGCGGATATTGATAGGGCGCCAGTCGGCTCTTGCAGAACTGCATCAGCTCGGCCGTCAGGGCGGCATCGCCTTCGCGGCCTGCTTGTAGAACGACATAGGCCGCCGGTTTGATCAGGCTTTCCGCATCGGCCTTGCCGACGACCGCCGCCTCCAGCACGGCCGGATGTTCGATCAATTTTGATTCGATGTCGAAGGCGGAACACCAGATGCCCCCGACCTTCATCATGTCGTCTGTGCGCCCGCAGTAATAGTAAAACCCCTCGTCGTCGCGGCGATAGGTGTCGCCGGTGTCGAACCAGTCTCCCACCATGGTCGCGGCGGTTTTTTCGGGATTGTTCCAGTAGCAGCGCGCCAGCGAGGGGCCGGAGATGAACAGGCGCCCTTCGCCCGCGCCCAGAATGTCGTCGCCCGCGTCATCGACGATCCGCGCGCCATAGCCCGGCACGGGCAGGCCGCTGGAGCCCGGTCGCGCCGCGCCGTGGCGGTTGCTGATGAAAATGTGCAACGCTTCGGTGGAGCCGATGCCGTCGAGAATGTCGAGGCCGGTCGCCGCCTTCCAGCGTTGATAAATGTCCGGCGGCAGCGCCTCGCCGGCCGAGACGCAGGCGCGGATCGAGGACAGGTCGGGCTTTTGTTTGTCGAACAGGGCGAGATAGGCGGCATAGAGCGTGGGCACGCCGTAATAGAGCGTCGGCCGGTGGCGCGCGATCAGCGGGAAGCTGGTGTCCGGCCCGGGTTTTGACTCGTTGAGAACGCTGGTGGCGCCGACCCAGAGCGGAAAGGTGAGCGCGTTGCCGATGCCATAGGCGAAAAACAGTTTGGCCTCGGAATAGCAGATGTCGTCTTCGCGGATGCCGAGGACTTCAACGCCATAAAGCACGCTGGTCGCCACCATGTCGCGCTGGCGATGCACCGCGCCCTTGGGTCGGCCGGTCGAACCCGAGGAATACAGCCAGAAGCAATCGCTGTCCGGCGTGGAGGGGACGGCTTCGAACGTGTCGGACGCTTGCGCCAGAACGGCGTCAAGGCTGTTCGCGCCCTCCGTCGGCAGGACATGGCTTGGCTTGTGCGCGGAGAGTTCGAGCGCGCGCTCGACCTCGGCGGAAAATTCCGGCGAGTAGAAAAAAGCGGTGGCGGCGGAATTTTCGATGACGAAGGCGTAAGTGTCGGAGCGCAACAGCGTGTTGAGCGGAACGGGAATGACACCGGCCTTGATCGCGCCCCAGAACGTGTAAAAAAAGGCGGGACAATCCTTTATGATCATCAGCAGCCTGTCGCCCGGCCTCAGGCCCAGCGCCGTGAACCCGGAGGCGGCGCGGTTCACGTTGGCGGCGAGTTCGGCATAGGTGACGTCGCCCGCGCGGGCATGGATCGCGATCTTTTCCCCCCGACCTTCCCTTGGATGACGGTCGATGAAGGGAACCGCGACATTGAAATTTTCGGCGTAGGAAAGACGCACGGGGGTCTGTGCGCGGTCGATCTGAATCTCGTTCGGCTCCATCGGCTTATCCTCGCTGCGGGGCGGTCTGGGGCCGTCCTTGCGCAATAATGTATTTTGGTATAGTTTTACCACTATAACTTTAAGGAGCGCCCGTTGAACTTGTCAATGATCCAGGTCGGGTTTCCCAGGGCAATCGGATGAATGAGTATGGTCGCAGTCAGGCCGGGAACCCCTTCTCCCCTTGCGGGAGAAGGTGGCGCGAAGCGCCGGATGAGGGGGCGCCTGCCGGAGAAAAACGCCTTTGTTCTTGCGTTTGAACCCCTCATCCGACCCCTTCGGGGCCACCTTCTCCCGCAAGGGGAGAAGGGAACACGACCGCGCGCGCCTTCTCTTAATTCACCCGATTGTCCTGTCGGGTTTCGCGTTAGCCCAACGCGCCGCTTGCATCCGCCCGGCCTTCAGACAAGACTGTCGCCGAAAGTCAGCAAGCTGACGCTGCAACAACAACGAGGCGGGAGGGGGAATGACCAGTTCGATCAAGACGGCGCAGGCGATGCCGGCCGCCGATATAAAAATTCGCTCGGCGGCGTTCGAGGACGTTCCATTCATCGTCATGCTCGACGAACGCGCGACGGGACATTCAAAATGCTGCTACTGGCGGGAGTTGTTCGCCCATTTCGCGCAGACGCCCGGCGAGGGCCGCGCTTTTCTCGTGGCGGAGCAGCAGGGGCGTTTGGTCGGGTTCATCGCCGGCGAGATCAGGGCGTTTGAATTCGGGGCGGAACGCTGCGGCTGGGTGTTCGCGCTGAATGTCGATCAGGACATTCGCGTCAATAATGTGGGGACGCGGCTGTTCGAAGCTCTGTGCGAAAGGTTTAGCAGCGCCGGCGTCGAGAAGGTGCGGACGATGGTGGATCGCGACAATGATCTGGTGCTCGCGTTCTTTCGCAGCCTGGGGATGATGACAGGGCCGCTTATTCAGTTGGAGAAGGAACTGGATTAAGGTTTTGGCCGTTTGATTCGGCGTCATCACAAAAAACAGGCGCCAGCTTTGGGATGATCGAAGGCGATGAAGCTTCAGAAAGCCACAATGTGTGGACTCTACGCGGTGCTTGAACTCGCCACCCATCGCGATCAACAGATTTCGGCCGCCGAAATCGCGTCAAAGTACGAAATCTCGCTCAATCATCTGGCGAAAGTGCTGCGAACCCTGGTCCGCGCGCGGCTGGTCGAGTCCGTGCGCGGCGCTGGCGGGGGCTATCGCTTCTGCGGCAATCCCAAGCGCGTCACGCTGCTCGACATCATCCAGCTGTTTGAAGAGGTCGGCCCCGACGCCGAACCCGCGCCGCCGGTCGATCATGTCGAGGGGCGCACGCTGCACAAGGTTTTGCGCGAGATCGACGACATCGCCCTGGCGTCGTTGCGCGCGGTTTCGATCACCACCTTGCTGAAAATCAACGAGAAGCAGAAGCGGGACCCGGAGGTGAAGGCTGTCGTCGGCCGCGCCGCCAGCGGCGGCTGAGGCGCGGTTGCGCTCGCGCTGAATTTCGCGCTTGCAAATTGGTATTTTATTACTAGATTGCCATTAAATAAGAAAACCAAGGTAAGAACACCAAGGGGAGCGCAGATGAACGAACAGATTTCCGCACGTCGCTGGCTGATGACCGCGGTCGGCGCGCCCATGGTGCAGGAAGGTTTCTTGGCGACGCCTGACGCCGGAGAGGTTGTCGTCGCCATCGCCGGTTGCGGCGTCTGCCACACCGATCTCGGCTATCTCTACGATGGCGTGCGCACCAACCAGCCGCTGCCGCTGGCGCTGGGCCATGAAATCTCGGGCCGCGTCGTCGCCGCCGGCGCCGGAGCCGAATCCTGGATCGGCCGCGCCGTGATCATTCCCGCCGTTCTGCCTTGCGGGGAATGCGAGCAATGCAAGCGCGGCCGCCCCAACATCTGCCGCAAGCAGAAAATGCCGGGCAACGATATCCACGGCGGTTTTGGCACGCATATCGTCGTACCCGCGCGCGGCCTGTGCCCGGTGGATGAGACGCGGCTCGCCAAGGCGGGTCTCACGCTCGCCGACGTCAGCGTGGTCGCGGACGCCGTGACCACGCCCTATCAGGCTGTCGTGCGCGCGGAGGTCAAGCCGGGGTCGGTGGCGATCGTCGTCGGCGTCGGCGGCGTCGGCGGCTATGCCGCGCAGATCGCCAAGGCCTTCGGCGCGACCGTGATCGCGATCGACGTCGATGACGCCAAGCTCGCGCTGATCGGCCAGTATGGCGCCGCGCTGACCCTCAACGCGCGGGATCACGACCAGAAAAGCCTGAAGGCGAAGATTTCCGACTATTGCAAGGCGCAAAACCTGCCGCTGACCGAGTGGATCATTTTCGAGTGCTCGGGGACCGCCATTGGCCAGACCACCGCTTTCGGGCTGCTCACCTTCGGCGCGACGCTCTGCATCGTCGGCTTCACCATGGATCGTGTCGAGGTGCGCCTCTCCAACCTGATGGCGTTTGACGCGCGCGCCATCGGCAACTGGGGCTGTCCTCCGGAGCTTTATCCCGGCGCGCTCGATCTGGTGCTCGACGGCAAGATCGAACTCGGCGCCTTTGTCGAACGGCGGCCGCTCGCGGACATCAACGCCGTTTTCGCCGAGGCGCATTCACACCAGTTGAAACGCCGCGCCGTTCTGGTGCCGTGAACGGAGCCAGGGAGTTTTCTTTGTCCGTTTCCATCCGACGACACGACGAGATTGCGCTCGTCATCATCGACAATCCGCCGGTGAACGCCACGTCGCAGGCGGTGCGGCAGGGGCTTCTCGACGCGGTCGAAAAGATCAACGCCGATCCCGCTGTCAAGGCTGGCGTCATCGGCTGCGCCGGCAAGACTTTTATCGCCGGCGGCGATATTCGGGAATTCGGCAAGCCGCCGCTTTTGCCCCACTTGCCCGACGTGTTGCAGGCCATTGAGGACAGCGGCAAACCGCTCGTCGCGGCGATCCACGGAACCGCGCTCGGCGGCGGTCTTGAGACCGCTCTGGCCTGCCATGCGCGGGTCATGGCGGCCGACGCTTTGGTCGGGCTGCCCGAAGTCAAGCTCGGCCTCGTCCCCGGCGCGGGCGGAACCCAGCGTTTGCCGCGTCTCGTCGGGATGCTGCCCGCGCTCGATCTTGTCGCCAGCGGGCGCCAGGTCAAGGCGCAAGAAGCCCTGTCGCTCGGCCTCGTCGATGTCGTCGTTTCCGGCGATGTGTTTGAGGCCGCGCGCGCGCAGGCGCGAAAACTGATCGGCAAGGATTTGCGTCGCGCCGGGCGACTGGAGGTTCCGGCTTGCGACCAAGTCGCCTTCGCCGCCGCGCGCGCGCAGGTGGACAAAAAGGCGCGGGGGCAGATCGCGCCGGGAGTCGCCGCCGGCTTGGTTGCGGCGGCCTCAGCGCTTCCCTTCGCCGAGGGCATCGCGCGCGAGCGCAAAACTTTTTTCGAGCTGATGCGGAGCGACCAGTCCAGGGCGCTGCGCTACGTCTTCGCCGCCGAGCGCGAAGTCGCGCGGGTGGCGCGGCTCGAAGGCGTCGCGCCTCGTCCCGTGGAAAAGGTCGGCGTGATCGGCGCCGGGACGATGGGCGCGGGGATCGCCGTCGCGCTTGTGGATGGCGGCTATGACGTCCGCGTGGTCGAGACCAGCGCGGCGGCGGTCGATGCGGGCGTTCAGAGAATTGAAGGGCTTTGGGCGCGTCCGCTTAAATCGGGCAAGCTCACGCAGGCGCAGTTCGATCAGAAGCGGGCGCGCGCATATGTGAGCGCGGATTTTTCCGCGCTGGCGGATTGCGATCTGATTATCGAGGCGGCCTTCGAGGACATGGCCGTGAAGCAGGACATTTTTTCGCGCCTTGGCGCGCTCGCCAGGCCGGGCGCCGTTCTCGCCACCAACACCTCCGCGCTCGACGTCAACGCGATCGCCGCGTTCAGCGGCCGGGCCGCCGATGTGATCGGGCTGCATTTCTTCTCGCCAGCCCATGTCATGCGGTTGGTCGAGGTTGTCGAAGGCGGCCGGAGTTCTGCGGACGCGGTTGCGACCGGCGTGGCGGTCGCGAAAAGGCTGAAAAAACTGCCTGTGGTCTGCGGCGTGTGCGATGGCTTTGTCGGCAATCGCATGTTGGCGGTGTGGCGGCCGGTGGCGGAAATGTTTCTGGAGGCCGGCGCGCTGCCACAGGACGTAGACGGCGCGCTTGAAGCTTACGGATTCGCCATGGGGCCGTTCGCGGTGTCCGATCTTGCCGGCCTCGATATCGCCTGGGCGCGGCGCAAGCGTCTCGCCGCGACGCGCGATCCGAATGAACGTTATGCCTCGACCGTCGCCGATCGGCTCTGCGATCTCGGGCGGTTCGGCCAAAAAACGGGGGCCGGCTGGTACGTCTATCCCGACGGCAAGCGCACGATTGATCCGGTGGTGAGCGAACTCGTGGAAAAAGTTTCCGCTGAAAAAGGTTTCGCGCGCAAGACGAGTCCGGCCGAGGATATCCAGCGTCTGGTGCGCGCCGCCATGATCAACGAAGGCGCCAAAATCCTGTCGGAGGGGATCGTCGGGCGCGCGCTCGACGTGGATATGGTTCTCGTCCACGGCTACGGTTATCCCGCCTGGCGCGGCGGGCCGATGTTCGAGGCCGACGCCATCGGCCTTGAGTGCATTCTCGCCGATATCGAGGCTTTGCGCGCGTTCGCCGGTCCCGCATACGAACCGGCGGCCTTGATCCAGCAACTCGCCGATTCCGGCGGGACGTTTGGCGAACTCGCGCCCGGCGAGGCCGCGCCCAAAAACTCGCTGGTGGAGTCGTTGCGATGAAGGACGCCTATCTCTGCGAGGGCTTGCGCACGCCGGTGGGACGTTATGGCGGGGCGCTTTCGTGCGCGCGGCCCGACGACATGCTCGCCCATGTTTTGCGCGCCGTGCTGGCGCGGGCGCCCGGTCTGCCGGCGGAAAGCATTGACGATTTTTACGCCGGCTGCGCCAATCAGGCCGGCGAGGACAATCGCAATGTCGCGCGCATGGCGCTCCTGCTGGCCGGTCTGCCGCCTGAAATTCCCGGCGCGACCATCAATCGTTTGTGCGGCTCCGGTCTCGACGCCATCGGCGCGGCGGCGCGCGCCATTCGGGCGGGCGAGGCCGAGGTCGTGCTGGCGGGCGGGGTCGAATCCATGTCGCGCGCGCCGTTTGTCTACGGCAAGGCGGAGGAAGCCTTTTCACGCAAGGCGGAAATTTTCGACACCACCATCGGCTGGCGGTTTGTGAATCCGCTGATCAAGGCGCAATACGGCATCGAGTCCATGCCGGAGACGGCGGAAAACGTCGCCGCCGAATTCAACATTTTACGCGCGGATCAGGACGCATTCGCCTGCCGCAGTCAGGCGCGCGCGGCGAAAGCGCAGGCGAGCGGCCGGCTCGCGCGCGAGATCGTCGCGGTCGAGATTTCTGATCGCAAGGGCAATATCACCCTGGTCGAAAAGGACGAACATCCCCGCGCGACCACGCTCGAAAAACTCGCGGCTTTGCCGACGCCGTTTCGCAAGGGCGGATCGGTGACGGCGGGCAATGCCTCGGGCGTCAATGATGGCGCGGCGGCTTTGATCGTCGCCTCCGGCGAAGCTGTCGCGCTTTACGGACTGAACCCGATGGCGCGGATATCAGGCCTTGCCACGGCCGGCGTCGCGCCGCGCCTGATGGGTCTAGGGCCGATCCCGGCGACGCAAAAACTGATGGCGCGGCTGGGGCTGAAGATCGGCGATTTCGGCGTGATCGAATTGAACGAGGCTTTCGCCGCGCAGGCCTTGGCCTGCCTGCGTGGGCTGGGCATCGCGGATGACGCGGAATTCGTCAATCCGAATGGCGGCGCCATCGCCATCGGCCATCCGCTCGGCATGTCCGGCGCCCGGCTCGCCCTGACGGCGGCGATGGAGCTTTTGGCGCGCGGCGAAAAGCGGGCGCTGGCGACCATGTGCATCGGGGTCGGGCAGGGCATCGCGCTGGCTCTGGAGAAAGTGTGATCTGGCAAGCTGACGAAAAAGCCGCGCGTTGAACCCCTCGTGCTTCGAGACGCAATGCCGCGCATTGCTCCTCAGCATGAGGGGTTCAATGGAATCAATGGAAGCGCCCTCATCCTGAGGAGGCCCCGGAGGGGCCGTCTCGAAGGACGAGGGCGCTTGGCGCATCTTTCAGCGGCTTTCTTTCTAAACCACCGTCGGGCTTTTGCCGCCGTCCATCACCAGGGTGACGCCGGTGACATAGCTGGCCTTGTCCGACGCCAGGAACGCCACGGCATTGGCGATTTCCTCCGGCGTCGCCAGACGGCCCATCGGAATGTCCGCGAGGTTCTGGAGCAGGGCTTGCGCGACATCGGTTCCCATCAGGTGGGCCTCCGCGATCATGCCTTCGGCGACGCGGGTGGTGTCGGTCAGGCCCGGACTGACGCCGACCACGCGCACGCCTTTGCCCGCATAGGCCGCGCCAAGGCCCGCCGTCGCCAGCATCAGCGCGGCATTGGCCGCGCCGCCCGCCAGATGGGTGGAGGTCGCCGTCTTTCCGCCGACGCCGATGATGTTGACGATCACGCCCCGGCCACGTTGCGCCATTCTTTTCACCAGCGGATCGACAGCGTTGATCGTTGTGAAGAATTTTGCGTCCATCGCCGCGCGCCAGAAATCCGGGGTCAGCGCGTCCGGCGGGCTGCGCTTGGCCGCGCCGGCGGAATTCACCAGCACGTCGATGGGGCCGAGGCGCGCTTCGACGGCGTCGATCATCGCCTCCGCCTGCGCGGCATCCGACAGGTCGGCGGCGACGCCGAACGCGCCGGGAAGCGCGTTCGCGACGGAGCGCGCGCAGATCGCGACGCGCGCCCCTTCCTCCACAAAAAGTCTTGCGCAGGCGAGCCCGATGCCTTTCGAGCCGCCCGTCACGAGAACCACTTTTCCGGCGAGACTGAGATCCATGGCGATCAGCGTAGCAGAAAGCGTTGCAATTTTCCCGTCGCCGTTTTCGGCAATTCCGGGACCACCTCGATCCAGCGCGGGTATTTCCACGGCCCGACCGCATTCTTGACATGCGATTTCAGGTCGTCGAACAAGTCGTCGTCGAGCGCGACGCCTTCGGACAGCACGACATAGGCTTTTGGCTTGATCAGATCGTCCTGGTCCTGGCTGGGAACGACGGCGGCTTCCAGAATGGCGGGATGGCTGGCGAGCGCCTCCTCGACCTCGTAGGGCGACACCCAGATGCCCGACACCTTGAACATGTCGTCGGTGCGGCCGATCAGGACATAGACCCCGTCGTCCCGGCGCATGTATTTGTCGCCGGTGCGCGTCCATTCGCCGATGAAAGTGTTGCGCGACCGGGCGCGCTGGTTCCAGTAGCCGGCGGCCGAGGTTTCGCCGCGCACCCAGAGTTCGCCGGGTTCGTTGGCGCCGACCTCCTGGCCGGCTTCATCCACCAGTTTTAAGCTGTAGCCCTCGACCGGCACGCCGGCCGTGCCATATTCCACCGCGCCGGGAATGTTGGTCACGAACAGATGCCCCATTTCGGTGGAGCCGACGCCGTTGACAATGTCCACGCCGAACCGCTCCTTCCACGCCTGGCCGACATGGGCCGGCAAGGCTTCGCCGGCGGAAAAGCACAGGCGCAGCGCGTGCGAGCCGTTCTCCCGCGTGCAGTTTCGGTCGGCGAGGATCGCCGCGTAGAGCGTGGGAACGCCGAAGAAAATGCTGGGCTGGTAGGTGTTCAGCGTTTCGAACACGGTGGTCGGCGTCGGGCGCTCCGGATAGAGCACGCTGGTCGATCCCGCCCAGTTCGTGCAGACGATGGAATTCGACAGGCCATAGGAGAAGAACATTTTCGCGGCCGAGAACACCACATCCTCCTCTCTGTAGCCGACCCGCTTCTCGCCCGCGGCCTTGGCGACCGCGCGGGGGGCGCCGTGGACGTGCATCACCCCTTTCGGCATGCCGGTGGTGCCCGACGAATACAGCCAGTAGGCGACTTCGTCCACGCTGGTCTGGGCGGGTTCGGCGGGGCGCTTTTCGGCGGCGAGCAGGGTTTCGAAATTGGGAACGCCCGGAGGCGCGCCGCCCACGGCGACCAAGGCTCTCAAACGCGGGCAACCGGCCGACGCCTCCTTGACCGCCGGCAGGAGTTGCGGCGAGACGAACACGGCTTTCGCGCGCGAATCCGCCAGAAGGTAGCGGTATTGCTCGACCGTCAGCCGCGTGTTGAGCAGGACGGGAACGACGCCCGCGCGGATGGCGCCCCAGAACAGGATCGGGAAATCGACGGTGTCGAGCAGCACCAGCGCGACGCGGTTTTCCGGCTCGACGCCCATCTTGGCCAGCATCGGCCCGACGCGCGACACGGAATCGGCCATGGCGCCGTAGGTCAGGCTGCGGTTGGTGTCGATGAAGGCGATTTTTTCGGCGCGGCCCTCGGCAATATGGCGATCGACAAAATCGACCGCCGCGTTGTAATCGCGGTCGTTCATAGCATCCTCCCAGCACAGGCCTTTTGGCCTTTTTGTTTGGACGGCGGGCGCGTCGCGCCGCCGTCCGGGCTTCCCAAATTCTTAGGGAAAGCTTGCGGGCTGAGCGCCCTGGCACAGCCGCTCCAGCAGGCCGATCAGGGTTTGCACTTCCTCGGTCGACAGGCGGGACCGGACCAGAAGCGCCTCGTGATTCAAAATCAATTCGCGGATGCGGGCGCGCGCCGCCTTGCCGGCCGGGGTCAGGCACAGCCTATGGCGGCGTTTGTCGTCGCTCGATGGCCGGCGCGCGATCAGGCGGCGCGCCTCCAACTGGTCGATCGCCTTCACAATGGTCGAGCGGTCCACGCCCATGGCCTTGGCGAGTTCGCTTTGCGCCAGCCCCTCATTGGCGGCGATCACCTCCAGCATGCCGAACAGGCCCGGCGTGATCGATTCCTCGGGGCTGACAAACTCCATGAAATGGGAAAAAACCGCCGTCTGGCTGCGGCGCAGATGAAACCCCAGCAATTGCGGCAGCACGCCATAGGAGACCGGCGCGGAGTCGGAGGCGTCGCGCGGTTCGCGATCCTTTGATGCGAGCCGGACGATCCTCCGATCATTCATTGGCCGACTCATTTGTCGATTCTTGCGCCCACGCCTGGTCCATCAGCCGGCGCGCCAGGCCCTGCATCGCGCGGCGGCGGTATTTCGGGCCGGCGAGCGTGGTGGCCAGCGCGGTCGCGCGCGAGCGCAGGGCGTTCGACAGCAGCGTGGCCGTTTCGTCGCCCCACGGCTTGCCGATCAGCTTGCTGACATCGACCAAGAGCGGCGCGGAATTCATGCCGGTGATGGCGACGCGCAGGGCGGCGATGACGTCGTTTTCGCGCGTCAGCGCCACCGCGATGCCGGTGAGGGGAAAGTCGATGGCGTCGCGCACGCGCGCCTTGACGTAAGCCGCGCGCTGCGCGCCGAGCGGCGGCAGGGCGATGGCGGCAAGGATTTCATCGGGCGCGAGCGTCAGGTAATGGGCGCCGTCCTCCTTGAACAGATCCTCGACCGGCAGCCGCCTGATGCCGCCCTCCCGCACCACGATGGCGCTGGCGCCGAGCGCGATCAGGACGGGCGCGAGATCGCCGTGATAGGTGGCGTAGCAGCGGTCGCTCTTGGCGACGACATGGCACTTGTCGCCGTCGTGTTTGAGACAGAACCCGTTGCCGGTGCGCCACCATTCGCTCTGGTTGAAATAGACGCAGCGCGTGTCCTGGCACAGATTGCCGCCGAGCGTCGCGGCGGCGCGATGCGTGGGGCCGGCGACGCTCGCCGCCGCTTCAGCGATGACGGGATAGGCCGAGGTGATCTCGGGGTCGCGCGTGAGCCGCGCCAGCGTCACCAGCGCGCCGATCCATAGTTCGTCGCCCTGGCGCTGAATTTCGTTGAGGTCGCGCAGGCCGGAGAGGTCGATCAGGTCGCGCGGCTCGGCGAGGCCGCGTCGCAGGTTGACCAGGAGATCGGTGCCCCCGGCGACGCAGGCCGGGTTTCCGAATTGGGTTTTCAGGCGCACGGCTTCGTCGAGCGTGGCCGGACGGTGAAGGCGGAAGTCGGGAAGGATGTTCATTTTTTCACCCTGTCGCGCGCATCGAGAAGGTCGCTGATGCGGTCGGGCGACAGCGGCAGCGTGTGCGGCCAGACGCCGGCCGCTTCATGGACTGCGTCCATCAGCGCGGGCAGGAAGCCGGCGAGCATGCCCTCGCTCGCCTCCTTGGCGCCGAAGGGGCCGTTGGGGTCGATGCTTTCGACGATGTGGACTTCGATGTCCGGACTTTCGACGCTGGTGGGCACGCGATAGTCGAGCAGGTTGCCGTGCAGCATCTTGCCATCGACAAAACGGGTTTCCTCCGACAACGCTTGCCCCATGCCCATCCAGACGCCGCCCTGAATCTGCCCTTCGACCGCCAGCGGATTTAACGCACGGCCGACATCGACGGCGACCCAGACCTTGTGGGCGGTCACCTTGCCGGTAACCTCGTCCACCGAGGCCTCGACCACCTGCGCGGCGTAACAAAACCCCATGGTGGCGCCGATGGCGCTGCCCTTGATCGCCCTGTCGCCCATGAATTCCTTGGGACTGTTGAAGGCGCCGCTCACCGTGATGGCCCCGCCGCCAATCAAGGCGGCCTTGGCGACTTCGGCGAAGCTGAGGCCGGGATCCTGACCGACGACGCGGAAAACCTCATCGTCGCATTCGACGTCTTCCGGCCGCGCGTCGAGTTTTTTCGCCGCCGCCTCGATCAGGATTTGCCTGAGTTGCTGCGCCGCGTCGATGGCGGCGTTGCCGACCATGAAGGTGACGCGCGAGGAATAGCTGCCGTTGTCCTTGGGCGTGAGCGCGCTGTCGGCGGAGATCACGCGGATGCGGCGCCAGTCGATGCCGAGGGTTTCGGCCACCATCTGGCCGGCCATGGTGTTGGAGCCCTGGCCGATGTCGGCCGCGCCGGTGAGCACGGTGACGCCGCCATCGAAATCGAGCCGCAGATTGACCACCGCATGGGGTTCGCCGGTCCAGTGTTTCGGCGTCGTCGTGCCCGAGACGAAATGCGAGCAGGCCACGCCAAGGCCGCGCCCCTTGGGCATCTTGCCCCGGCGCTCGTCCCAGCCCGAAGCTTTTTTGACCTTCTCCAGGCATTCCGGCAGGCCGTAGCTCATCACGCGCTGGGCGTAGGCGGTGACATAGGGGACTTGCGGCAGCAGGTTGATCTCGCGCACCGCGAACGGGTCGAGGCCGAGTTCGTCGGCCATTTCGTTCATCAGCGCCTCGAACGCTGCGCGGGGATCGACCGTGCCGTGGCCGCGCTGCGCGCCGCAGGGCGGCGTGTTGGTGTAGACGCGCCAGCCGTCGTGCTTGATGGCGGGAATGTCGTAGATGCCGTGCAGCAGCGCGCCGGTGTAGAGAATGGTGATGATGCCGTAGCTGGCGTAGGCGCCGCCGCACTGGGTCGCCTGGAGGTGGCAGGCGGTGAGCCTGCCGTCCTTCTTCATGCCGAGTTTGACCGTGATCGAGGTTTCCGGCCGGCCGCGATGGGCCAGGAACGTCTCTTCGCGGGTTTGCAGCAGGCGCACGGTCCGTTTGGCCTTGCGCGCCAGCAGCGCCGCGATGATCTCGAAATGCAGGCATTCCGTGCGCGCGCCGAAACCGCCGCCGACAAAGGGTTTTATGACGCGGACGTGCGCTTCCTCGATTTCGAGGCATTTGGACACGTTGCGCAGCACATAATACGGCACCTGCGTCGTGGTGTGGATCACCAGGCGACCTCCGTCCGTCTCATATTCCGCGAGCGTCGCGTTCGGCTCGATGTGGGCGTGGTTGACCTCGGCGAATTTGTAGGTCTTTTCGCGCACCAGATCGGCGCTGGCGAAGCCGGCTTCGGAATCGCCAAACTCCGCGTGGACCTCGCGCAAAATATTGTTGGGCTTGTCGGCGTGAACAGCCGTGACGCCCTCGGCCATCGCCTTTTTGGCGTCAAAATAGGCCGGCAGCTTTTCGTATTCGACGCGGATCAGTTTCAGCGCCTTGTCGGCGGTTTTCTCGTCTATCGCCGCGACGGCCGCGACCGGCTCGCCGCGATAGCGCACCTTTTCGCGCGCCAGCGGAAATTCGTTTTCCGCGATCGGCAGCACGCCGAAGGGAATGCGGCAGTCCTCGCCGGTGCAGATGGCGATGACGCCCTCAAGCGCCAGGGCCTGCGACACATCCACGGACACGATGCGCGCATGGGGAAGCGATGCGCGCAAAATGCGGCCGCACAGGGCGTCGGGCGCGGGCAGGTCCGCCGTGTAGAGCGCCTTGCCGGTGACTTTGTCCACGCCGTCGATGAGAGGGGTGGGCACGCCGACGCCGCCGATGCGGGTCTTTTTAAGCTCCTTGATGCTCACCGGGCGGCCTCCATGGTCTCGGCCGCTTGTTTGGCCTCGGCGGCGGCCTGCATGGCTTGCGCCGCGGACTCGATCGCCTCGATGATTTTGACGTAGCCGGTGCAGCGGCACAGGTTGCCGGAAATCGCCACCTTGATTTCCTCGCGGTCGGGACGCGGATTGCGCCGCAAAAGGGCTTCGGCCGACAGGATCATGCCCGGCGTGCAGAAGCCGCATTGCGTCCCGAGCTTTTCGTGGAAGGCGCGTTGCAGCGGGCTGAGTTCGCCATCCTTGGCCTGTCCCTCGATGGTTTCGACGCGGCGATCCCGCACCTGCAAGGCCAGCGTCGAACAGGCCAGCCGCTGCTCGTCATCGACCAGGACCGTGCAGGCGCCGCACTCGCCGCCATCGCAGCCCTGTTTCGTCCCGGTGAGCCCGACGACCTCGCGCAGATAGTCGATCAAGAGCATGTTGTCGGGAACGAGATCTTCGCGCCGCCGCCCATTGACGGTGACGGAAAGGATTGATTTCATAAGACTTCGAGCGCCAGGTCGCGCTTCCTCTGCGCCGGCTTTCCGGCGTGTTCAAATTTGTTTGCCTAGGAAACAGTTTTTCGGCTTTTTCCACATTGATCCGCATCAAAATAGGGCTGCGGAGGGATGGTTTGGCGGATCAACTGGATAGCGTAAGGCGCTGGCGCCGCAGCAAGTCTTCGGGCGTATCGAGATCGGTCAGCACGCCGTCGTCGTCCGCCTCGACCTCGACGACCCATTCCGCGAATTCGCCCAGCAGATGCCGGGCGCCGGAATCGCCATGCGTGCGCTCGATCAGCGCCGGAAAGAAGGTTTTGGCCCACAGCACGGGATGGCCGCGCTTGCCCTCGCGCATGGGAACGACGATGGCGCGCAGCGCGGCGGGATCGAAGGCCTGAACCATCCGGCCGATCAAGGCGAGATCGACATCGGGCATGTCGCCGAGAAAGATCATGGCCGCGTCAATGTCGTCGGTCAGGGCGCGCACGCCCGCCTGCAACGAGGTCGAGAGGCCCTCGGCGTAGCGCGGGTTGACGACAAACCGCAGGGTTTCGCCCTCGAACAAGGCGCGGGTCTCCTCGGCGCGATGCCCGAGCACCACGACAATATCCGAAAAGCCAGCGGCCTTGGCCTTGTCCAACACGTGACGCAGCAGCGGCTTGCCGTCGAGATCGAGCGCCGGCTTATGCGCGCCCATGCGGCTGGAGCGCCCGGCGGCGAGGATGACGGCCGCGATTTTTGGCTTTGTGTTCACCTCCGCCCTCGTCTGTTCGCGCGGCGACGGCGCCTCGCGTAAAAGGCCGCCGACGCCCATGCGGGCGATGTCTTGCCGCGAAATGGCTTCGCCAGCGAAGACCAGACGCAGGATGGCGTCAAATCCGTTGGGCGTCGGGGCGCGCGCGCAGCCCGGCATCACCACAACCGGGGTCGCGCCGACGCGGCCGATCAGCATGAGATTGCCGGGTTCGACCGGCATGCCGAAATGCTCGATCACGCCGCCGCAGGCGGTGATGGCCATGGGGGCGACGTCCTTTCGGTCCG
Source organism: Rhodoblastus sphagnicola (assembly GCF_002937075.1). Classification (GTDB taxonomy): domain Bacteria; phylum Pseudomonadota; class Alphaproteobacteria; order Rhizobiales; family Beijerinckiaceae; genus Rhodoblastus; species Rhodoblastus sphagnicola. Next base: position 37,113 of record NZ_NHSJ01000129.1, on the reverse strand, counting down.
ACGCGGCGGAGGCGCCGCAGATGAGGATGACATCGTCGCCCGCGCTCAGGCGCGTTTGCAGCGCCTGCGCCAGATCGGCCGTCGCATGGGCCGTCCGCGCCTGCGCGACGAGCGCGCCGTCCAGCGTCTCGACCCGGTTTTTGGTGACGCGCGCCGTTTTTTCGATCACGCTTGGTTTCGGCCCGCCAGCTTGGGTCTGGATCAGCGACGCCCGCAGCGGCCGCAGGGCGGCGATGCGCCACGGTTTCGCCGCCTGTTCCCATGCGATCACAGCTTGTTCGGGCGCCGCGAACGGAATCACTTTGAACGTCGCGACGATTTCGCCCGCCTCGACCAAAGTCTTTTCCAGCACGGTGGCGACGGTGAGCGACTCGTCGATCAGGTTGAGCCTGCAAATCTCGTCCGGCTCGAAACATAACAAGCCGCGCCGCGCCGCGTGCAGATTGACCCTTCCGCCCTCGGCGTCGCGGGCGAAAAAATCCTCGCCGACCAGCGGCGCGGCGATCCGCCGGGCGGCCTCGTCCTCGTGGATGTCGCCGTCTTCGAGCACGGCGACCAGGATCGGCCCGGCGCCCGCCGCCTTCAGCTCCGCAATGATTTTGCTTGTCAGGCGCAGGCCCTTGGGCAGTTTGGCGCCAGCGATGTGTTGGCTGTGGGCGAGCAGCGCGCCCTCGGCCTGTTCGGGCGTTCGCTTGTCATAGCGCATGTGCGACGTCCTTGATCTCGGCGGTTGCGCGATGGCGGCAGGCGGTGATCTCGGCCATGATCGACACCGCGATTTCCGCCGGGCCGACCGCGCCGATATCGAGACCGACCGGGCCGTGAATGCGCGCGAGATCTGCGTCGGAAAACCCTTGTTTGCGCAAGCGCGCTTCCCGCGCCAGCCCCGTTTTTTTCGAGCCGAGCGCGCCGATGTAGAAGGCGTCGCTGCGCAGCGCGGCGGCCAGCGCGCGGTCGTCGATCTTGGGGTCGTGGGTCAGCGCGACGATGGCGCAGCCGGCGTCGAGGCCGAAGGCGGGCAAAAAGTCGTCGGGCCAGACCGGCTCCACCGCGAGGCCGGGAAAACGTTCCGGCGTGGCGAAGGCGCTGCGCGGATCGATGATGGTGGCGCAGTAGCCGCAGGCTGCAGCGATCGGCGCCAGCGCCTGCGCGATGTGAACCGCGCCGACCAGCACAAGCCGGAGATCGGGACGCCAGAATTCGAAGAAAAATTCGCCCGCGTCGGTTTCGATGCGGCGGCTGCGCTTTCTTTGCGTGGCCTCCCGCAACACGCTGGCGGCGTCGGCGTCGATGTCCGGGCGCCAGCGCGCGCCGTCGGACAGACGCGTCGCCAGAAAAACCTCGCGTCCGCCGCGCTGGTCGGCCAGCGCCTGTCGCAGGAGATCGCCATCAAGCAGGGGCTCGACCAACACCGAAATCTTGCCGCCGCAGGACAGGCCGACGGTCCAGGCCTTTTCGTCGCTGACGCCGAAATCCAGCACTTTGGGGCGGCCCGTCGCGATGACGTCGAAAGCTTCCTCGATCACGGCGCCCTCGACGCAGCCGCCGGACACCGAGCCGAGGAAATCGCCGTGTTCGTCGATGAGGAGGCGCGCGCCGACCGGGCGCGGCGACGAGCCCCAGGTCTGGATCACCGTGGCGAGCGCCACGCGCCGGCCGTTTGCGAGCCAGTCGAACGCCGCCGCCAGGATTTCGGTGATGTCGCTCATGACCTGTCTTTCGTCGTTGCAGCCGCTCCGGCGCTTTTTCCCGACGTGAAACGCAGGGCGTCGCTTGAAAGGCGAGGACCGGGGGCTTTTCCAATCCTGGCGCTCTCCTGCGTCTACCTGCGCCAACGGTTGCGCATTATAAAGCATAGTGATGCCGTAAATGGGCGATATGTCAAGTCGTGTTGCAATATCATGCAGGGTTGACTAAATGTTCATTCATTTTCATTCTCACCGTCGCGCGGTCTGTCCGCCGTTTGCGGAGGACGCGATGAGCATCGAAATCGAAAGCCAGATCGAAAATCCCGATCGCGTGGAATGGCGCCGCGAGCAGGTCGTCAATGCGGCGGTCGAGAGATTCGCCCAGAACGGCTATCACGCCACCACGATCAAGGAGATCGCCGAGACGGCCGGCGTCAGCCCCGGCCTGATCTACACCTATGTCAAGGACAAGGAAGATGTTCTCCTGCTTGTCTTCCTGGCGGCGTTTCGGAGATATCAGACGGAAATCCCGCAAAAGATCGCCGGAATTTCGGACCCGCTGCAAAAATTCCGCGCCGCCTTTCGCGCCTATTGCGAATGTGTCGGGAGCAATCTCGACTCGACTCTGATCGCCTATCAGGAAAGCAAGTCCCTGAAACCGGGGCGGCGCAAGATCGTCCAGGACCTGGAGATCAAGACCAACGCCTTGATTTCCGAACCGCTCCAGGACTGCATCAAGGCGGGCTATATCGCCTGCGCCAATGTCGATCTGGCGACCTTTCACCTGATCCTGCACGCCCATGGCTGGGCGCTGAAGAACTGGTTCTTTCGCGAGAGAATTTCGCTTAACGGCTATATCGAGGAGGGCCTGAGCCGCTTCCTCAACAGTTCGTTGACCCCTTCGGGATGGGAGCGCTGGCGCGCTGAAGCCAAGGGATGATCCCCCGGTTGAGCCGGGGGATCGTGACTTTGGAGTCTTCAGTGCAGCACCGAAAGTTCGGCCTTTTCGGCGGCGGCTTCGGCGCGATAGGCGATCTGCTTGACCAGCAGCGCGACCACCGCGACCCCAGCGGGAACCGCCGCGACGGCGAAGATTTCCGAAAAGCCGAACTGCCGGCGGGCGAGTTCGGCGACCATGAAGGTGCCGGCTATGCCGCCGAAGCGGCCGACGCCGAGCATCCAGGACACGCCGGTGGCGCGGCCGCGCGTCGGATAGAAACTCGCCGCCAGCGTCGGCATTGAAACCTGCGCCGTGTTCATCGCCGTGCCCGCGAGGAAGACGACAAGCGCCAGACCGCCGACACTGCCGATGCTCTGGCCGATGCAATAGACCAGGATCGACGTCAGCAGATAGCAAAACGCCACAGTGTAATTGGCGTTGAAGCGATCCATCAGCCAGCCGGACGCCAAGGCGCCGAGGCCGCCGAGTTGGAACAGCGCCGCGATCACCACCGCCGTCGATTGGTCGATGCCGCTGGCCTTGAAAATCACCGGCATCCAGTTGAGCAGGCCATAGACGATGACGAGGCCGCTGAAATAGGCCAGCCACAGACAGATCGTCCCCAGCATGAAATAGCGCGACAGCACCAGGCCTATGCCCGCCTTGTCGCCGGTGAAGGCTTCCGATGGCGCGATCGGCTCTTTCAAATAAAAGCTGTCGGCGTTGTCGGCCTCGGGCGAAATGCGGCGCAGCGCCTTGCGAATCTTGTGGGCAGGAAAACGCCGCTGCGCCATGTAACGCACGGATTCCGGCAGGTTGAAGACGATCGCCAGCGTCAGCAGCAGCGGCAGGACGCCGCCGACCAGCATGACCATGCGCCAGCCGAAATGCGCGATGATCCACGCCGCGAGGAAGCCGCCGAAGGCCGAGCCGACCGGAAAGCCGCAAAACATCGCGTTGGTGAGAAAGGCGCGCTTGGATTTCGGCGTGTATTCCGCGACCAGCGTCACGGCGTTGGGCATGGCCGCGCCCAGGCCGAGACCGGTGACGAAACGCCAAATGGTCAGAGCCTGCAAATCGGCGGCATAGGCGGCGGCGATGCTGGCCGCGCCCATGACGGCGACGGAGACGAGCAGGACCAGCTTGCGGCCGAACCTGTCGGCGATCGGGCCGGAGCACAGCGCGCCGAAGGCGAGGCCGAACAAAGCGGCGCTGAGAACGGGCGCGAGGTCGGGCCGGGCGATATGCCATTCCGTCATCAGCGACGGCGCGATATAGCCGATCGCCGCCGTGTCGAAACCGTCGAGAATGACGATGAATAGGCAGATCGCGAAGATGATCCACTGGAAGGTGGAATATTTTGCCCTGTCGATGAAGTCGTGAACGTTGATGGCATTCCCACGCGTGTCTGGCATAGGTTCCTCCCCAATCGGGCGGCTTGGTGTTGTTGTTGGCCGCCCGTAAATGTCGCGCTTTTTCTTGCGCGATTATAAATCTTCACATCAATTCGCCGCCGGCGACGAGTATGCTCTGGCCGGTGATGGAGGCCGACGACGGCAGGCAGAGCCACGCCACCGTCTCCGCGACTTCGCTCGGCTGGATCAGCCTGCCTTGCGGATTGTGCGCGATCAATTCCGCGAGGGCCGCTTCGGTGGCGCGGCCGGTTTTCGCCGATATGCCGGCGACGGCGCCGGAGACGATATCGGTGTCGGTATAGCCCGGACAGACCGCGTTGACGGTGACGGGCGTCCGCGCATATTCCCGCGCCAGCGCGCGGGTCAGGCCGATCAGGCCGTGCTTGGCGGCGCAATAGGCGGCGATATAGGGATAGCCTGACAGCCCCGCCGTCGAGGCGATGTTGACGATGCGGCCGTAGTCCGACGCCGCCATTTTCGCGATCACCTGACCGATGCAGAGGAAGGCGCCGGTGAGGTCGGTGTCGATCACTTCGCGCCAGAATTTCTGGTCTGTTTTCGGGAACGGCGCGGCGCGCGCGATGCCCGCATTGTTGACCAGGATCGCGGCGGGGCCAAACCGGGCCGCCGCGCTCTGGAACGCGGCTTCGATCAGGGCGCCGTCGGTGACATCTACCCTTTCGTGTGCGACATCGACCTGAAATCGCAGGGAAAGCTCGGCGGCCTGGGTCTGCAACACATTTTCGTTGCGGCCCATGAGCGTGACGACAGCGCCACGGCTTGCCAGCGCCTCGGCGACGGCAAGCCCGATGCCGCGACCGCCGCCTGTCACGATCGCGTGTCGTCCGGCCAGGGGAGGGGCGTCATCGGGCACGGATCACTCCTGCGGCTTGTAGGCTTCGAGCACCTTGCCGGCGATGACCAGTTTCTGGATTTCGCTGGCGCCCTCGTAGATTCGCAGCGCGCGGATTTCGCGATAGAGGGTTTCCACCGTGACGCCGCTGACCACGCCGGTTCCGCCGAAAATCTGCACCGCCGCGTCGATGACTTTTTGCGCTTCTTCCGTGGCGAACAGTTTGGCCATCGAGGCCTCGCGGGTCACGCGCGCGCCTGAAGAATCTTTCACCCAGGCCGCGCGGTAAATCAGCAGGGCGCTCGCGTCGATCGCCACCGCCATATCCGCGATCTTGGCCTGTGTCAGTTGGAAATCGGCCAGGGGTTTGCCGAAGACGCGCCGGTTGAGCGCGCGTTGCGCCGCCTCGTCGAGCGCGCGCCGGGCGAAACCCAGCGCCGCCGCGCCGACGGTGGAGCGGAACACGTCCAGCACCGACATGGCGATTTTGAAACCGTCGCCGGGCTTGCTCAGCATGTTTGCCGCCGGTACGCGGCAATTGCTGAATTTTAGCGCGCCCAGGGGATGAGGCGCGATGACGTCGATCCGCTCCGAGACCGACAGACCGGGCGTCGTCGCCTCGACGATGAAGGCCGAGATGCCCTTTGCGCCAGGGTCGTCGCCGACGCGGGCGAAGACGGTATAGAAGTCGGCGAGGCCGGCGTTGGAAATCCAGGTCTTGGCGCCGTCGATGACGTAATCGTCGCCGTCCCTAACGGCATTTGTTGACATCGCGCCGACGTCCGAGCCGGCGTCCGGCTCGGAAATCGCGAAGGCGGCGATGGCCTCGCCGCGCCCCACCGCCGGCAGAAAGCGCGCCTTCTGTTCGGCGTCGCCGAACAGGGTGATCGCGCCGCTGCCGAGGCCCTGCATGGCGAAGGCGAAGTCGGCAAGGCCATCGCGCCGCCCGAGGATTTCGCGGGCGAGACACAGGCCGCGCACGTCGAAAGTTTCCGCGCGACCGCCATATGCGGCGGGGATGCAGGCTTTGAGGAAGCCTGCTGCGCCGAGGGCGCGCACGAGGCGGCGGACGGTTTCGTCCATCGCGGCGCCGTGCGCGTCACCGCCGCAAAGTTCCGCCAAGCCGTTGGTCGACCAGTTTTCCAACGCCGCCGCGAAGGCGCGATGCGAGCTTTCAAAAAACGGCCAGGAGAGGAACGAAGCGTCGGACATCAATCCCCCGCGAAAACCGGAGACTTCTTGTTGGCGAAGGCGGTGTAGGCGCGCTCGAAATCCTTGGTTTTCATGCAGATGGCCTGCGCCTGCGCTTCCGCCTCGATGCATTCGCCAAGGCCCGCGCTCCACTCCTGCCACAGCATTTTCTTCGTCATGGCGTGGCCGAAGGTGGGGCCGTCGGCGAGGCTTCTGGCGAGGCTGGTCGCCGCCGCCAACACATCGTCGGACTCGTGGAGGGAATTGTAGAAGCCGAAGCGTTCGGCCTCGTCGCCCGGCATGGCGCGGCCGGTGTACAACAGTTCGGCGGCGCGGCTGAGGCCGATCAGGCGCGGCAGCAGCGTGCAGGCGCCCATGTCGGCGCCGGCGAGGCCGACGCGCACAAACAGGAAGGCGACCTTGCTGCGCGCCGTGCCGAGACGGATATCGGAGGCGCAGGCGAGCATGGTTCCAGCGCCGGCGCAAATGCCGTCTATGGCCGCGACGATCGGTTGCGGCGCCATGCGCATCGCCTTGACCGCGTCGCCGGTCATGCGGGTGAATTCGAGCAGTTCCGGCATGTCCATTTTGGTGAGCGGCCCGATGATCTCGTGGACGTCGCCGCCCGAACAAAAGTTGCCGCCCGCGCCGGTGAGGACCACGGCTTTCACGTCATTGGCGTAAACGAGGTTGGTGAAGAGGTCGCGGAGTTCGCCATAGGAGTCGAACGTCAGCGGGTTTTTCTTTTCCGGGCGGTTCAGCGTGAGCGTCGCCACCTTGTTTTCGACTTTCCAGTCGAAATGCTGGGCCTTGTAGTCGGCCGCCCTAAACTCTCTCATGGCTGTCTCCCCTTATTGAATGAATGTTCAGCCAACCATGGCTATGCCGCCGTTGGCGGATAAAACCTGGCCGGTGATGTAGCTGGCGCGGTCGCTGGCCATGAAAATGATGGCGTCGGCGACTTCCGACGGTTTGCCGAAGCGGCGCAGCGGAATGGCTTTCAGGAAGGCTTCCAGGAACTTTTCCGGCTCCGAGCGCAGCAGCGGCGTGTCGGTCGGGCCGGGGCAGACGCAGTTCACATTGATGCCGTGGCGGGCGCCTTCCCGCGCCAGCGCCTTGGAGAAGGCGATGACGCCGCCCTTGGCCGCGGAATAGACGGATTCGCCGAGGCTGCCGACGCGGCCGGCGTCGCTCGACACCAGCACGACACGGCCGCCTTTCTGCGCGATGAAGACGGGGAAGAAGGCGCGCAAAAGTTCGACGGGGCCGCGCAGGTTGAGCGCCATCACCTTGTCGACGAAGGCGTCGTCATTGTCGACGAAGGGCTGGATGTGGCCCCAGCCCGCGACATTGGCGAGCACGTCGAGCCGGCCATGCTTTTCCAGGACGTGATCCTTGGCGGCCTTGATCGATGCCGTGTCGGTGATGTCCAGTTTTATGAAATGCGCCTTGCCGCCGGCGGCGCGGATGTCGGCCGCCGCCGCTTCGCCCGCTTCCGCATTGATGTCGGCGACGAGAACTTCGGCGCCGAGCGCGGCGAGGCCTTGCGCCGTGCAATGGCCGATGCCGGAGGCGGCGCCCGTCACCAGGGCGATTTTCCCTTCAAAATTCATGATGTTCTCCCAAATCAGCTTTTGTTGGACAGGAAGGCGTCCACGCGTGCGCGCGTCTCCGACTCGTTGAGCAGGAGGTATTTGGTTTGCTGCAATTCTTCTTCAAAACCGTCGCGGGCGGGGTCGGCATAGGCGGCGATGCAGGATTTGGCGGCGGCGGCGGCGGCGCGGGGGATTTTGGCGAGGCGCGCGGTCAGGTCGGCGACGAAGCCGGCGACGTTTTCGCGCGCGACCGACCAATGCGCGAGGCCGAGGTCTTGCGCGGTCGCGCCATCCAGAATTTCGGCGCCGAGGATCAGGCGCTTGGCGATGGCCGTTCCGCACAGAGCGGTCAGCCGTTGTGTGCCGCCGGCGCCGGGGATCAGTCCGAGATTGCACTCGGGCAGGGCGAGCTTGGCCGCGTTGGCCGCGACCCGGAGATCGCAGGCGAGCGCCAGTTCAAGGCCGCCGCCCAGCGCCGCGCCGCCAATCTCCGCGACGGTGGTCAGGGCCAGGGATTCGATGCGCTGCAACAGGCCCTGCATGTCGCGCACGGCGGCGATCTGGGTGTCGATCAAATCCGGCCGGGCGAGATTGGCGCGCATTTCCGCCAGATCCGCCCCGGCGCAGAACACTTTGAGCGCGCTTCTCACATGGAGGACGCGGATTTCGGCGTCGGCTTCGACCTGATCGAGCGCGGCATGGAGCGCGCGCACGAGGGTCTTGCTCAGCGCATTCACCGGCGGCGAAGCGAGCGTGAGCACGGCGACGCCATCGCCGCGCGACAGTTCGACAGTCACGTCGTTCCTCCCCTTGCCGCTTCCGCAGCGTTGTTTATTAAATGAATGATCATTCAATTTTGGAGTCGAGTCAAGCGCCGGCCCTTCAGGAACGATCGAGACGCGCCGAATTGCGCGCCTTCTTCGGCGTGGCCGCACAGTGAAAAGCAGAGCTGCGGGTTTTCCCCCGCTGGCCGAAATGGCTCTGGCGGTGTCATACGAAATCCGAATGATCCATTATTGATTTCGTATCCCGTTCGCGCGGAATTTCGCTTCCGCCTCAAGGAAGTCCGCGCGATTTTGTTTCCGCTAATCGCCAAGCGATCCGGCAGAAGTCGTATCACTGGCGCCGCCGCCGTTTCCCATTCCGCGCGTCGCGTTGAAGTTGACAGCGCTGGCGCGCTGGCGCCTATTACGCGCCACGCCAGCCGCGCCTATGCGGGTTTTTTCAAAGCTCGGGCGGCCCGCGCGGGCCATGGTCTCGGCGGAATGATTGCTGACAAGGCGGAAGGAGCGGGCCATGGCTGAATTGCTTGCGAGCGGGCGCTCCATCGACTTCGTTCTGGCGATGATCGCCCTGGAGGCGATTGTGCTGATCGTGCTGTGGCGCAAGCGCCTGTGCCCGTTGCGGCCGAGCTCGACCCTGCTCATTCTCGCGCCGGGAACCTGTCTGTTGCTGGCCTCGCGCGCGGTTCTCTCCGGCGCGTCCTGGACAGCGGTTTCCTGGCTTTTCCTGGTTGCGCTGTTCATTCATCTGGTCGATCTGCGGCAAAGGTGGCGGCGCGAAAGCGGTCGCCTGGACACGGCCTCGGCGGACAGGAGCGGGATGACCATCCCGGCGCTGCCGGCGCGCCTGCTTTACAAGGCCGCGTCAACCCACGCTTTCACCGAGCGTGGTCTATACCTGAACCTCGGTTACTGGCCGAAAGCGCGGACCATCGACGAGGCCTGCGAAGCCATGGTCGAACTGGTCGGCCAGACGGCCGGCCTCACCAGCGAGGATGAGGTCGTGGATGTCGGCTTCGGCTTCGCCGAGCAGGATATCTACTGGATCCGGCGCTTTTCGCCGCGACGCATCATCGGGGTTAACATCACGCCCGAGCAGGTGCGGGTGGCGCGGGAGCGCGTCCGCGAACTGGGGCTGGAGGCGCGGATCGATCTGCGCGAAGGTTCGGCCACCGCGACCGGCTTGCCGGACGCCTGTTGCGACGTGGTCACCGCCGTCGAATGCGCCTTCCATTTCGATACGCGCGAACTGTTTTTCGCCGAGGCCGCCCGCTTGTTGCGGCCGGGTGGCCGCCTCGTGCTCGCCGACTCGATCCCGATCAGGGTCGAGTCCGATCCGTGGCGCCACCCGCTGCGGACTTTTCTGCACGCATTGGTCCGCGCCGCGCTCGCGGTGCCGCTTGCCAATGTTTACCCGCGCGAGGTTTATGCGCAAAAACTCGCCGCCGCCGGGTTCGAGTCCGTGCGGGTGGACTCGATCCGCGATCAGGTGTTTCCGGGCTGGCGCCGCGCCGTGGTCGAGGACGCCGGGTTGCGCCGGCGGCTTGGCCCCGTGGGCTGGCTGCTGCGCGCCATGCCGGAGACGCCGATGGACGAGGGTTTCGATTACGTGCTGGCCGTGGCGTATCGGCCGCGGGGATAGAGTGTCCCCGCTTCATGTGGCGCTGGGCGCCGCGCCTTGCGCCGCCGGGGGCTTCGCGTCGCTATCTCACGCGTATCACGGCCATCTCCTGTCCGTCCTCGCTCATCACATGGGTCGAGCAGGCCAGGCACGGATCGAAGCTGTGCAGCGTGCGTAAAATTTCCAGTGGCTGCTCGGGGTCGGCCATGGGGGTGTTCATCAGCGCCGCCTCGAAGGCGCCGATGTTGCCCTTGGGGTCGCGTGGGCTACCGTTCCAGGTGGTCGGCACCACCGCCTGATAATTGTCGATCTTGCCGTTCTTGATCTTGATCCAGTGGCCGAGCGCGCCGCGCGGCGCCTCGGTGAAGCCGACGCCCTTCACTTCCGCCGGCCAGGTCTTCGGATCCCATTTTTCGACATTGGCGGTTGAGGAGTCGCCGGCCTTGATGGTGGCGATCATCTTGTCGAAGAAATGGCGCATCTTGTAGCCGGCCCATTGGCTTTCCAGCGCGCGGGCGGCGGTGCGGCCCAGCGTCGAGAACAGGGCCGGGAACGGCAGGCCCAGGTCTTGCAGGAATTTGTCCACGGGATCCTTGAATTCGGCCTTGCCCTGGGCGTAGCCCACCGTCCAGCGCGACAGCGGGCCGACCTCCATGGCGTGGCCCTTCCAGCGCGGCGACTTGATCCAGCTGTATTTGCCGTCCTCGTCGAGGCTGTCGATGGCGGTTTTCGTTCCCTTGGTTTTCGGACCGAGTTCGTAATACGGGTCGGTCACGCCGTCCCAGGGGTGCAGGCCCTTGGTCTCGTCGGGGTATTTGTACCAGCTGTGGGTGACGAATTCCTGGATTTCGTCGGGGGCGCGCAGATCGACGGGCAGGATTTCGCTCAACTTGCCGCCGACAATGGCGCCCTGGGGCAGAGCCAGGTTTTCCGCCGAAAAATCATTGGCGCGCTCGGGTATGTCGCCATAGGCCAGCACGCATTGGCTGGAAATGCCGCCGCCGTGCAGCCAGTCCTTGTAGAACGAGCCGATCGCCGCGACATCCGGCACATAGACCTGATCGTTGAACTGGATGATGCGCTCGATGATTTCGGCCACATAGTTCAGGCGCTCCATGTTGAGCGCGCCGACGCCGCCGACGCCATCGACATTGATCGGGCAGGGCACGCCGCCGACCAGCCAGTTCGGATGCGGATTCTTGCCGCCGAAAATGGTGTGGATCTTCACGATCTCCTTCTGGAAATCGAGCGCCTCCAGATAATGCGCCACCGCCATCAGATTGGCTTCGGGCGGCAGCTTATATGCTTTGCTGCCCCAATAGCCGTTCTTGAACGGGCCGAGCTGGCCGGATTCGACGAATCTCTTCAGGCGGCTCTGCAAGTCCTTGAAATAGCCGGGCGAGGACAAAGGCCAGGACGAGATCGACTGCGCCAGGGTCGAGGTTTCCTTGGGGTCGGCCGAGAGCGCCGAGATCACGTCCACCCAGTCCAGCGCGTGCAGGTGATAGAAATGCACGACATGGTCGTGAACCAGCAACGCCAGTTGCATCATGTTGCGGATGGAATTGGCGTTTTCGGGAATCTTGATGTTCAGCGCGTCTTCGACCGCGCGCACCGAAGCGAGCGCATGCGTGCCGGTGCAGACGCCGCAGATCCGCTCGGTGAAGGCCCAGGCGTCGCGGGGGTCGCGGTTTTTCAGGATCACCTCGATGCCGCGCCACATCGTGCCGGTAGAGACGGCGTTGCGAATGACATTGTTGGAATCGACGTTCACCTCGACGCGCATATGGCCTTCGATGCGGGTGACGGGATCGACGACGATGCGCTTGCCGGACGTGTCGAGTGTGAAGCCGTTGGGTGTCTGAACGCTCATGCTGGATCCCTCATGCCCCTCGATAGGCGGCCAGGCTGGATCGAGCCTTTCGCGCCAGCTTTCGGCAAGCTTGCCGCCTTAGCCTGCCGAGAGGCGCACGCTGCGCGAAACCGGAAAAAGGTCTTTCATGCAAGGCGCGGAAACGTTTTACGATGTTATCAGGCGCCAGGGGATCACCCGACGCAATTTCTCCAAATTCTGCTCCCTGACCGCAGCCAGCATGGGGCTGGGCGCGACCGGCGCGTCCGAGGTGGCCCATGCGCTGGAGACCAATCCCCGCGTGCCCGTGATCTGGCTGCACGGCCTGGAATGCACCTGCTGTTCGGAAAGCTTTATTCGCTCGGCGCATCCGCTGGCGAAGGATGTCGTGCTGTCGATGATTTCGCTCGATTACGACGACACGCTGATGGCGGCGGCCGGACATCAGGCTGAGGCCATTCTTCAGGAGACGCGCGAAAAATATAAAGGCAAATATATTCTGGCGGTGGAGGGCAATCCGCCGCTCAACGAAGGCGGCATGTTCTGCATCGACGGCGGCCGTCCCTTCGTGGAAAAGCTGAAAACCATGGCCGCCGACGCCATGGCCGTGATCGCCTGGGGCTCCTGCGCCTCCTGGGGCTGCGTGCAGGCGGCCAAGCCCAATCCGACCCATGCCGTGCCGATCGACAAGGTCATCACGGACAAGCCGATCATCAAGGTGCCGGGCTGCCCGCCCATCGCCGAGGTCATGACCGGCGTCATCACCTTCATCAATACATTCGGACGCTTGCCGACGCTCGACCGTCAGGGGCGCCCGCAAATGTTCTATTCGCAGCGCATCCACGACAAATGCTACCGCCGCCCGCATTTCGACGCGGGACAGTTCGTGGAAGAGTGGGACGACGAATTCGCGCGGAAGGGCTTTTGTCTCTACAAGATGGGCTGCAAGGGGCCGACCACCTACAACGCCTGTTCGACGGTGCGCTGGAACGATGGCGTGTCCTTCCCGATCCAGTCGGGCCACGGCTGCATCGGCTGTTCGGAGCCGGACTTCTGGGACAATGGCCCGTTCTATGCGCGTCTCACGCGCATTCCCATGGGCAATATCGAGAGCACCGCCTATGACGTCGGCGCGGCTTCCGCGGCCATCGTCGGGACGGCGGTGGTGGCCCATGCGGCGGTGTCGGCGGTGAGCCGCGCGCGGTTCAAGCTGGACAAGTGAGCGGGGCGGCCACGGCCGCCCCAGTCGCCGCGATCCTCAAGCCCGCGCGATCGCGCCCGCGTCTTCGGGCCGTCCGGTCCTCCCACGTGTCAGGACAGAGCGGACCCCCGAACCGGCGAAAGCGCACAACAGGCAGATCAGCGCGCCGGTGAGCGGCGACATGAAAACGACGTAACGGTCAACCGGCGCCACCGAAACCAGCATGACCCCGTAAATCACCAGCCGCGCGCCGATCAGGCTGAACAGCGCCAGGGTCAGCGGCCACAGCCGGCCCGAGATCGCGCCGAACACGCCGATGACGAAACACAGGGCGGCCAGCGCCGCGATACCAAAGCGATAATTTCCAGCCACCGCTTCGCGGATGGCGTCTTGCGGGCCTCGGAACTGGCGCGCGACCAGAGCGCCCCGCCGCGTCAGGGCGGCGTCGAACAGATCGGGGCGGAAATCGTCGAGTTTGCGCACGCCGGCCTCGTCGGCGGAGGGCGCGACCAGCATGTGCAGCACCTGTCCCAGTTCCGCAGGCAAGGCCGGCAGCCATGCCGACAGATTGGGATCGAACGGGTAGGGCAGGCGCAGGTCTGTCCGGGGCAATGCGCCGCTCGCCAGCGCGGCATGGACTTCCGCCGTCGCCGCCTGCAACTTCTCGACCAGAACCTTCGGGTTTGCGCCATATTGGGCGACGACGAGGTTATTCACCAGCCAGAGCGTGCGCGAAGGATCGATTTCGAGTCTGTGAACGAAGCCTGACGAATGTTCGCGCGGGATTTTGATCATCGGCGGCGCCTCCTCATCCGAGGCCAGAGCCGGTCCCACGAATTCGGCGAAGGTCTTGCTGACGCGCGCGGCCTCGGCGAAACTTTTCCGCGTCGCCGGGGCGTAGCGCACGGAATCGTCCACCTTGATCTGGTGGATTTCGGTCAGGAAGTCCCGGATGTAGGGGAACAGGCCGCGATAAGCCGGCACGCCCCAGTTGGCGTTGTGCGCCACCGCCGTCAAGCTGCACAGCGTCACCGTGATCAGCGCCGCCGGCGCGACCAGCAAGCCGGCCTTCCTGACCCAGTCGCGCCGGTCATCGCGCCGGAACAGGCTGAACAGGCAAAGCGAGGCGACGAACACGACAATGAAGACCTCCTCGCCCTCCCGCGTCAGGACGATCGCGGCGCAGAACAGGCCGAAGAAGGCCGAGGCGATGGCGCGCTTGCGAATGGCCTCAGCCTCGTCCAGCACGATCAGCGCGCAGCCCAGCAGAACGATATATTCCACATAGAGGAACGGTTCGCGCTGGAATTCCGTGAAGGCGCGGATGGCGTAGGGGTTGAATAGCAGGGCGGCGAAAACGGCGAGGGAGACCCAGGCGTTGAACCGGGGCCGCACTTGCAGGGCGAGAAAGGCGGCGGCGCCGATCAGGGCGGCTTCCAGCCCCATCCGGTAGGGGATGGCGAGGGCGGCGAACCAGTGCGCGACAATGGGAACGACGGGCGGACGGTAAAGCGAGCCCATGTCGCCCCAATAGCCGGCGCGCGCCAGATTGGCCAGGCCTTCGGTGTCCCATTGCGCGCCGACGATTTCCGTGTCGGCGCACAGCGCATAGCGCGCGATCGCCAGCAGCGCCAGCAAGGCAAGATAAATCCGGTTGGACATGAGGTCTCGTCTCTGGTTTGCCGGTCGCCGTCAGCTTGCGCGCGCGGCGACCGCGCGCGCCGATGCCGGCGGGTTGCGAATGAAATCTTCAACTTGTGCGGGCGTGCCCAATTGCCCGACCTCGTCGAGGGCAAGTTCGAGAATGCGCAATTTGCAGCCGTCCGCGATCAACTGGTTGTACATGGGCGCGATATAGCGCTCGCCCTTTTCCTCGCCGCCCCCATCGAAGAAGCGCCGATAGGCGTCGCGATACAGTTTCGCGCTGGAGAACCAGTAGAATCCGACCGTGGCGTGATCGGAGATGCGCTTTTTCTCGCGCAATTCCACCGCGACTCCGGTGTCATCGAGGCGCACGAACGACCAGCCTTCGCCGGCGCCGGGAAAGCAGGGGATCCAGCCGTCGCAGGGCGGTATGGCGGCGGGGGTCATGGCGCCCGGCCGCACGAAAGTGTCGATGTTGAACACCGCGAAGGGCGCGTCGGCCGGGGCGTGCTCGGCCAGCAGCAGGGCGGTGGTGGCCTGGCCGTCGGTCGGCGCCGGCAGGCTCAGCAGGCGGCCGAGCGGAATGTTCAGGGCGCGGCAGCGGGCGCGAATGAAATCCTCGGCGTTTTCCTGCGCGCGCACCGCGAAGTCGAAGGTCCAGCCCGCCTGGCGAAAGCCCTCCAGCGCCAGCATGGACCAGTCGAACAGCGGCCGCCCCAGCGCCTCGATGCGATATTTCGGCGCGGTATAGCCGGCATTGGCGAAACGCGAGCCGAAGCCCGCCATGGTGATCGCGAGCGTCGCCGTCATGAGTCCTGCATCTCGCCTTCGCCCGCGAGCCGATCACGCCGGCAAATGGCTTCGAGACCCTCAAAGGTATTGTCGAGGAATTCGCGCGGACGCACGGCGCGGTCGTCGATATAAAAACCGTTCGACCCCGCCCACGGTTTGGCGACGTGCAATTCGTGAAAGGGAATGTCGTGGCGGCGCAGCCAGTCGAGCAGGACCGGCGCGACATTGATGGCGATCTCGCCGGCATTGCCGTCATAGGTGCGCATGCCCCGGGCGGTCTGGATCACGATGCGCCAGCCTTGGTCGGCCAGGGTTTTGAGCTTCGCTACGATGCGCGGCTCCGGCGTCAGATCGGCGTAACTTTGATCGCGCGACTTGATCGGGCACAGCGTGCCGTCGACATCGACAATCAGGATGTTCTTGCTTGCTATCACGGTTGTTGTTCCAACCAGTCGATCAATTGGCATGCGGTCAGCGCGAAGCCGACCAGTTTTTGCGGATGGTCCATGTGCAGCGGCAGCATGGACAGAAACAGCGACAATTCATAGGCCCGGACCACCTTCAGGTCGATTCCGGCGCCTTGGAGCCGGGCGGAAAACATCTCCTGGCTCCAGCGCGGCGGGCCGCCGGATTGAAGCAGCAGTTGCAGCGACAGCGATTTGTCGATCACGCAGTCGAACAGGTCGTTGTTGATGAAATCATAGCCACCCAGCACGGAATGGCTGAATTTGGCCAGATCGTAAAGCGGATGCATCCAGGCTTCGTCGCGCGAGCGGGCGCCGCGCGGGTCGATCAGCCGCATCAGGCGGGTGCGGCGGTCGAACAGGATGTTGGAAAAGCAGGGATCGCCATGGCCGATCGCCAGGCTGTCGGAGCGGTCGGCGTCGATGGCTTGCGCGATCAGGGCGCGCGCACGTCCAGCGAACTGGGACAGCGCGCCGAGCGGGCCGGCCTCCGCCAGCATCCGGTCCACCCGCCGGCCCATGTCGCAGCCGAGAAATGTTTCCAGCCTTGCGTCCATCTTTTCGACAATCGTTTTCCGCGCGACATTTCGCACCGAAGTGGCGCCGTCCGGGCGCAATGGCCGCGCCGCGATGAAGCAGAGAAAGCTGTCGATCAGGTCGCCAAACGAGGTTTCGTCGAAGGCGAAATGGATGAATTGCATGGCGCAATCGGGCACCGCCAGCCGCTCCATGGCGTAGGAGGCCACGCGCCCGTCATCCTCGAAGCCGAAGGTCGGCAACAGGAAGGGTTTCAACTGCTCCGGCACGATATGGAAGAACTGGTATTCCGCCTCCATTTTGGCGCGGTCGGACGAACTCTTGCGCAGGGTCCAGCCGCTGATGCGGGCATTGTTGAAGGCGCGCGTTTCGGTCGCGCCGGCCATGAATTCCAGAAACGTTTCGGGACGGCGCAGGTCCACGAAGCCGCACGGGTTGGCGCTGACCTTGGCGTTGAAGACGGGGCTGAGGAAATGCTCGCGTATGCCCTGCTGGTTGTAGGGCCGCAGCAGGGGCAACAGGTCGGACGCCTCCAGCAGGGCGGGGGCCTCGCCATTCACCGGCTCGGCCAGCAGGCGGGAGCCCGGTGTGTAGATCGCCTGCGCGGCGAGGTCGGCGAGCTTGCCGGCGCGCGTGGGCATCTGGCACGAGGGCAGGCGCAGGAAAATCGAGCCCGGCGCGGAGGTCTGGATCATGCCCGCGAGGAAATTGGCGTCGAGATCGTCGGTGAGATGGTAGAAATCCTCGCAGCCGCCTTTGAGGATCTCGTCGCGGATCGATTCGCCGAAGGTGACGCGTCGCCTGAGAATGGCGGAAAAGCGGCCCGCGCCGACAATTTCCTCGATCTCGCGGGGCAGCGGCGGCCGATCGTCGTAAACGACGGTCAATCTGGCGAACATGTTGACCTGCGGAACATGTGAAGGCGGACCCGGCGCGGCTGCGAGCGGTTGGCGAAGGAAATATGCTTGAGGTCGCCGTTGGCCTTGCGGCCGGGCTTGCGCGCCATGCGCAGCAACTGGAAGCTGGCGAACGGCCAGCTCACGGCGATCGCCGTCAGCGCCACCGCGCCATAGGCGCTCGGCGGCAGCCCGTTCTGGAACGACAGGAGGCCCACGAAATCGTCGGCCAGTTTCGGCAGCGACAGCGCCGGGGCGAGGCTCGCCACGGTCGCGGCTTCCGCCAGCCACACCGCCAGGGAAAAGGCGAGCAAGGCCGCGAAATTGCGGGCGGCGCAGCCGCGGGCGAGTTCGACGGCCTGGCGCAGCGAGCAGAGGATTCGCAACACGAAACGCGCGTCGCGCGACAGATGATGGGTGAAGACATAGTCCTGCAACGCCAGCAGGCCCGGACCGGCGATGAAGACCAGGGCGAAGCCGGCGCCGATGACAAGGGCCAGGATCGTCAACGTGAGGCGGAACGGTTCGGGAAATCCGACTCCGAGCGCGCTCAGGCCGATGGTGAACACGATCAGGGCGATGGCGTCGAAAACGCGCTGCACCAGCGCGATCAGGAACGCCTTGCCGGGATCGCCCGACAGCAGGGTCAGCGCCGCGATCAGATAGGCGTCGCCCAGCTTGAACGGCAGCACCAGCGAGGCCGGCGCGGCGTGAAAATGCAGCGCCAGCAATTGGCGCAGCCGCAGCGGCGCGACCCCCGCCGCGATCAGCGCCAGCCGCAGCGCGCGCAAGACATGGGACAGCAGATAGAACGCGCCCGCCGCGAGCAGCCAGTTCCAGGCCGGAAGGATCGGGGACGAGGTCTTGACCCAGGCGTGGGCGTAAACCAGGAACAGTCCCGCAAGCGACAGCCCCGCGACAATGGACAAGGATTTGAGGAAGGTCGTCGCGTTGCGCACGGGTGACTCAGGCTCCGGGCCATGCCCTGACGGTTTGCGATGAATAATCGGCGATGGCGACCGCGCGATGTTCGGACGCCAGAAACCCCTTCGGATCGAAAATGCGTTGCGCCAGCAGCTTCAGCATGCGCACGCCCTGGCGGAACAGCTTGGCGTTGGAGATCTGATCGTCCTCGCACCAGGTCAAGGGAAAGAATTTTTGCCGGAAGCCCTTCTGGCAGCAGGCCAGAATCAGGAAATAATTGAAGGTCAGATCGTCGCGAAAGCGCCGGTGAAAGCCGTCGCGGAAGATGTCGAGCCGGTAGAGATTGAGGCCGGAGCCAAGATCGTAAAGTTTTTGACCTGAAATGATCGAGAAAATGGCATTGAAAACCCGGTTCGCCAGGGTGCGCAGCGCCGAATAGCCTTGCAGTCGGGAGCCGGGCATGAAACGCGCGCCGAGCAGGCAGTCCAGCGAGTCATGGGCGCCGGCGGCGACAAGCGGCGTGAGATCGGCGATCGAACCCTGGTCGTCGCCATGCAGCACGACGAGGTGCGAATAGCCTTGCGCGAGACCGAAATCGATCGCGACCTTGTGCGAGCCGCCCAGACCGTAATTGCCGGCGTTGCGCAAAATCGCGCGAAAGGGAAGGGGGACGCGCTCCATCGCGGCGGCGGCGACCTCTAGTGTCGCATCCGGCGATTGGTTGTCCACGCAGAGCACGCCATGGAAAAACTTGGCGACATCGGGGTTTTCGAGTTGCTTCAGCACGCGCCCGATCTGTTGAGCGCAATTATACATCGGGATGAAAATCAGGATTTTGTCGGCCATGAACAAACTCGTCTTATGCCGGGGTTCTCTAGAGCGCGATGCGTTTCCACGGAAACGCATCGCGCTCTAGGCTATTTGTTTTCGCATGATCTTTTCCAAAAACCGGTGTCCACTTTTTGGGATCATGCTCTACCCGACAAGCCCGGCCTTGTCTTGCGAAATTTCGGCGCTCACAGCAGCGAAACCCTCCGTTCGACCAGCCAGCCCATGAACAGGAAATTGCTGTAGAGCGTCAGCGGCGTCACCGCCACCTTGGCGGCGAGCGAGGCGAAGGTCAGCTTTTGCCCGTCGTGGAGATGCAGCAGGGCGAAGAGGTCGGCCGGCGCGGCGGCGAGCAGGACGAACGCCAGTTTCTGGATCACGATGGAAGCCAAAGGGACCGCCACGGCCTGATACAGGAAATAAGCCGCGAATTTGGCGAACAGAAAGCGGCCGTTGTCGATGAAGACGCGGTTTTGCGCGGCGAAGAAGACAAAGCTGATGGCGAGGCCGGCGCTGGTCAGGTTGGCGATGAAAACCGAAACCCCGCCCGAAACCAGCAGGGTCATCACCAGCATGTCGATCAGCCAGCCAAGGCCGGAAATGATCGCGAAACGATGCAGCCGCATGACGCGCCAAGTCCAGAGTTCGCGGGGTTCGAGGCGGCGCGCCGCCTCGGCTCGCCCTGCGATAGCACCGGGCGGCCCGCGACACAACGCAGGAGAAAATGGCGGGAGAAATGGACGCAAGAAGATGGCGCGGGAGCAGGCTCTCGCGCCACAAAAGCTGGAAAGACGGGGGGAACGGCGCCGACGGCCTTGCGTCGCGCCGCAGCCCGATCAGTTGAGGCCGTTTGAAACCGCGATGAACTTGCTGTTGATCTTGGTGCCGACCGTGGTGAGGGTCGCGATGGCGACCACGGAAATCAGCGCGGCGATCAGGCCATATTCGATCGCGGTGGCGCCGGACTCGTCACGGAGGAAATTCTTGAGCTGACGGATCATGATAGTCTCTCTCGATCGCGGAAGGTTGGGGCTGCCCTTCCGTCAGTCGGGTTATGGAGGCTTAAACGTTGCAATTTCGTTTACGTGAAGGAGTGCTTGATGGTGATGCAGCGTTTCTCGCAACGCGCTGAACATTATAGTGAATTTTTGCTTGCGGGCGAGCGCGCGCCAGCAGGGGCCATGACGATGTCAGCCGCGCGAGGGGGGAGCCGCCACGGGGGCCGCGTCGGTACGGTCGCGCGCCGGACCAGCGCGGCCAGACTCAGCAGCACCGCGAGATGCAGGCCGGCCAGGACTTCGGGCCGGACCAAGCGCGCCAGGAGTTCAGGCAATTCCTGGATGATGGAGAGGACGAACAACCCGTAGAGCGTCCCGGCCGAGAGATAGCAGCCGATCGTCGCGGCGCGCGCGCCGCGCGGCGCCAGCACGGCGGCGGCCAGCAGCGCGAACGGATAGAAGTGGTAGAGATAGCGCTCGTGCGTGCCGGTGAGGAAGAGGTTGAAGCCGAGGTTCATGAGCGCCACCAGCAGCAGGCAGCCGGCCAGAAAGCGTCTTGACGACTCGGCGTCGGCGGCGGCGCGCCAACAGAACCGCGCCAGCAGCGCGCCCGCGCCCAGCGCATAAAGGCCGTAGAGCGCGAAGCCGGCGACGCGCGGCGTCAGGCTGACCGCGCGCCCGAACAGGCTCAGGTTCAAGAACGGGTCGTCGGAGGACGACGCCATGTCGCGGCCGAGAAACACCCAGATGTTGAAGCCATTGCCGGTGAGGATGCGGCCGTGATGGCTGCCGCCGCCGAACCAGACATAAAGGAAGCTGGAGCCGAAATAGCCGGGGATGTCGGCCTGCCGGTCAAGCCACAGCAACAGGGCGCCCGCCAGCGCCACCGCAACGGCGCCGAGGGCGAGGGCGCGTTTCGAAGCGGCGCCGAGACGCCAGAGCGCGGCGGCCGCCAGCGGCGCCATGGCGACGATGGAGAAAATCGCCAGTTGCTTGGTCAGGGCGCATAGCGCGAGCGCGCACAGGCCGACGAGGAAATGCGCTTGCGCCTTGGCCCGGTCCCTGGTTTGCGCCGCGCCGGCCAATTGCCAGGCGCGCATAAGACCATGCAGGCTGGCGAGCAGAAAGAACTGGGAGATGGTGTCGATCTGGCCCCAGACCTCGCCGCCAGCCCAGGTCGAAGGCAGCAGTTCGATCGCCAGGGCGAGCGCGACCGCATGGCGAAGGCCCAGCGCGCGGCCGATCAACGCCAGCAGGACGAAATTGGCGGCGTCGAAACAGGCCAGCACAAGGCGATAATAACGGGCGATCTCCTCGACATCGTCGAGGTGGAAGACCTCCCGCAGCCCGGCGATGACGCCGGCGCTGAAAAAAGTTCCGACCAAGGGATAATTGGCGCTCGGGCACAGGCCATAGACATGGCGCGCGTCGGCCTTCCAGCAATCCGCCCATTCGACGAAAATGCGCATGTCGTCGTAATGAAACACATTGGCCAGACGCAGGATCAGGAAGGGAAAGGCGAGGCCGAAGGCCAACAGCACGGACTCAAGGCGCGGCGCGCCCGCATTTTCGACTGCTTTCCCCATCCGCAAGACCTCGATGCCCGAATAACGCCAAGCGCGAGGTCAAATTAGGCGAGAACCGTTACGAACTCTTTGCCTTACGCTGCTTCGGCCTGGTTTGACGGCCTCCCGCGCGTTGCGGCGACTTCCCAAGCCTGTCGGCGACTTCCCAAGCCTGTCGGCGACCTAAGGTTAACTATTTGCGGGCAAGACTGGATCATGTCGTTCTCCGTTTCCTCCACACCCGCCCGCGCCGCGGCGCCGCCGGACAACCTTGTCTTCGCGCTGTTCGTGCTCGGCGCCCTGGTGCTGTCGCTGGTTTTCCAGCAGGGGCGGCTGCTTGACGTCTGGAGCGGCGGCGGTTTTTACGACACCGACGACGCCATGCGCATGGTTCAGGTGCGCGACCTGCTGGCGGGACAGGGCTGGTACGACCTGACGCAATATCGGCTCAACCCGCCGCAGGGTTCGATCCTGCACTGGTCGCGCATCGTCGATATTCCCCTTGTTATTCTGCTGAAGTTTTTTGGCCTGTTCCTCACCCCGGACCTCGCCGAGCGCGCCGCGCGCATCGTCTTCCCGACGCTCGTCCTCGCCGTGCTGCTCGCCGGCGGCGGTTTCGCGGCGCGAGTCTTCGCCGGGTCCGCGATGCGCCTGTTCGGCGTCTTCGCCGTGTTCTGCTGCGGCGTGATGTTCTGGCAGTTTCCGCCCGGCCGCGTCGATCATCATTCCGTCCAGATCACGCTGTTGCTGTTCGCCGTCGCGACGCTGGCCCGCGCCTTCGATCCAGCACAGGCGCGCTGGGCGGCGTTGTCGGGCGCTTGTGTCGCGGTGTCGCTGGGTATTGGCCTGGAGAACCTGCCGTTTTTCACCGCGCTGGCGGCGGCGCCGGGCCTCGCCTTTTTGCTGCGCGGCGCCGAGGCGCGCGGGCTGCTGCGGCGTTTTGGCGGCGGCCTCGCCCTCGCCCTGATCGCCGTGTTCCTGCTGACGGTCGGCGCGCAACGCTGGCGCGTTCCCGCCTGCGACGCCCTGTCGATATCGTGGATGACGCCAGCCCTGATCGGCGCCGCCGCCTACTTCTTGCTGTCCTTCGCCGGCAATTTTTCGCGCGCCGGTCGCGCCGTGCTGCTGGTCCTCGCCGGGGCGGCGGCGCTGGCGCCCGTCGTGGCCTTGTGGCCGGACTGCCTGCGCCCGCCCTATGCCGATGTCGATCCGGTGCTGAAAACCTTCTGGATGGACCATATCGGCGAAAACCAGACGCTTGCGCAAAACTATGTCATCGCGCCCGGCGCGGCGGTCTTGATGGCGGTTCCGACGTTGATCGGCCTCGCCTGCGCCCTGTTCGGCGTTGTCGTCGGACGCGGCGTGGCGCGGGCGCGCTGGCTGGTGCTCGCGGTGCTGCTGGCGCTGGGTTTTGTCGCCGCCTGCGCCTGCCTGCGCATCTTCTCTTCGCTGGCGCCACTGGCCGCCGTCGGCCTGCTGGCGCCGGTCGATGCGGTCCGCCGCGCTCTGGCGCCGCGCGGAAAACTGCTGGCCGGGGTGGCCGCGAGTGTGGCGCTGCTGGCCGGGTCGTCCTTCGGCGTCGCGCTCGCCATGCCGGAGCTGGAGCCGGCGCCGGAGGCGAAGGCTTCGCCGGATTTGGCGTGGCGGCGGCCCGATCCCTGCATCGACTCCGCCAGCTATCGTTACCTCGACGACCATAAGCCCGGTCTGGTCGCGGGGCCGATCTCGCCCGGCTCCTATATCCTTGCGCATAGCGCCATGCGCGCGCTGGCCGCGCCCTATCATCGCAACAATGCCGGCAATCTCGCCGCGCTGAACATTTTACGCGCCGCGCCGCCGCAGGCCGAGATTTTGGCGCGCAAGGCGGGTGTGGATTACGTGCTGTTGTGCTGGGCGACGCCGGCCGACGCCGCGGCGCTGCGCGCGCTGTCGCCGGACGGTCTCGCGGCGCGCGTCGAGGACGGCGAAATCCCCGGCTGGCTGCGCGAGGTCTCGCCCGAGGGCGCCCCGGCGCGGCTCTACCAAGTTCTGCCGCCGAGCGACTGATGCGATCGGACCTGCGCGCCCTCAACGGGTTTGCTGGCGTCGGCGGCGCGGGCGCGCTCGCCTATGCGACGATGATTCCGCTGGTCTATCCGGCGCAGCGAAGCCTCGCCTTCCGCTCCAGCGAGCCGCACGCAAAAGCGTTTCCCAAATATGTCGCGACGCAATTGCTCGGATTGCAACTGTCCGCGCTGCTGAAATTCTGGACTTTTGCGCGGGCTTAAGCCGCCTCGCGCATCGGTTCGGCGGGTCTGGCCTCCGGCTGCGCCGGCTTCAAAAAGTCCGCCTCATGGCCGGCGCCGATCGCCAGCAAAAAGCCGCCCATGGCGTTTTGCGCGCCGATCACCATCAGCGTCGAACCGAGCACGGCGGGCAGGACATTGCGGATGCCGCTGAAATTATGGCCGGACCACCAGGCCAGCACGCCCGACAGCAGGCCGGCGCCGGCGAGGAAAACCAAGCCGCCGGCGATCAGCATGCTTTCCAGCGAAATCCACCGCGCCAGAAAGCCATCGGCGCGGAGGGCGGGGCGGTAGCCGGCGCGCACGCTGTAGAGATGGGTGGCGGCGCCGAGCAGGCCGGCGGTATGGGCGAGGCCGAGCAGCGAACCGGCGAGAATCGCCCAGTAATTGCCGAAAAAGCTCTCCTCCCAATGGCCGCTCGCCCAGGCCGACAGGCTCATGGCGAAAATGAACAGCGAGACGCTCGCGGCCAGCGCGGCCGGGGCCGCGAAGGCCCAGGCGGGGCTGAGCATCAGCAGATAGCGCAAATGGCGCCAGCCGTCGCGCCACGGGCGCAGATGTGGCGGCCGGTCGCGAATGTCGCGCGACAGTTTGACCGGGGCCTCGGCGATCTTCTCGCCCTTCAGCGCCGCCTTGATGATCATTTCGCTGGCGAATTCCATGCCCGAGCCGCTCAGCCCCAGGCGGTGGAAGCAATCCTTGGTCAGCGCGCGCAGGCCGCAATGGGCGTCGGACACGCCCGAGCGGAAAAACAGGTTCAGGATTCCGGTGAGCACGGGATTGCCGATATGGCGATTCTTCCAGGGCATGGCGCCCGGCGCGATGCCGCCCTTGAAGCGCGAGCCCATGGCGAGGCCGGCGCCGTCGCGCAGCAGGGCGACGAGATCGACCGCCTCGCGGAAATCATAGGAGCCGTCGCAATCGCCCATCACGAGATAGCGGCCGGACGCGCCTTCGAAGCCAGCAATCAAGGCGGCGCCATAGCCCCGGCGGGGCGCATCGACGACGCGGGCGCCGCCGGCGCGGGCGATCAACTGGCTGCCGTCGGTCGAGCCATTGTCGGCGATCACGATCTCGCCGGTGAGGCCGAGGCGCGACGCCAGCAGCGCCAGCGCCTCGCGGGCGTTGGCGAGGCAATGCGGCAGGCTCAGCGCCTCGTTGAGGCAGGGCATGACGATGGAGACGTCGGGGGCGTCGAGGGAATCAACGGCGCGAATGTCCGGCATTTTGGCGGTGTCCAATAAAACCTGGGCGCATCATGGACCTAAGGTCATTTATTTTCCCTGAAGCACGTTGGCGGTCGCGGGCGTGACATTTTGCCTGCGCTGGGCGGATGGCGACTTGTGACGGAGACGCCTAATATCGCCGCGCTCGCTCGTCCGTTTTTTTCCGTGGGACTTCCGTTCATGGCTTCGTCCGATTCAGATCCTTTCGTCCTGCGCGCCGCCGAGGCCGCCGACATTCCCGCCGTAACCGTTCTGATCAATTCGGCCTATCGCGGCGAATCCAGCGCCATGGGCTGGACCACCGAAGCGAACATCCTCCAGGGACGCCGCATCGACGAGGCCGGACTGGCCCGCGTCATGGCGGCGCCGGATACAATGTTTCTGCTCTGCTTCCAGGATGACAGGCTGATCGGCTCGGTGCAGTTGCAAAAGGTATCCGAGGGCGTCGGCTATCTCGGCATGTTCGTCATCAGGCCCGGCTTGCAGGGCAGGGGCCTCGGCCGGCGCTTCATGCGGGAGGCCGAGGCGACGGCGCGACGGCGCTGGGGCGTGACGCGCATGACGATGAGCGTGATCGGCCTGCGCAGCGAATTGATCGCCTATTACCAGCGTTGCGGCTACACGCTGACCGGCGAGCGCCTGCCGTTCCCGTTCGAGGACGGGCTGAGCACGGCGCTGGTGGACGGCATTTATCTCGCGGTGATGGAAAAGGATTTGGCGCTGGCGCCGGCGCAGTGAGCGCTTGTTTCTCCCCTTGCGGGAGAAGGCGGCTCGTCGCGGCGAGACGGATGAGGGGGCATCCAAGACACCCACCAGACATGGGCTTGGCGGCGAGCCAGATTTGAGATCGGCTGCGTTCGGCGCGAAGGCGTCTTTCAAGCTTTTCTGGCGATGGCGGGAACCATGCCGTCAGCGGAATTTCCCGGCCTCGGTCAAACGCGAATTGATGTCGCGAAGCCGTCGCTCGCCGAGGGAACTCTCATCACGTCCCATTCAATTGGGCAGAATCCGGCTGTTTTGTGGAAGACAGGGCGGATGTGTTTTCCATGTGGGAAACGCCAGTTGAAAAAAGACATTTCCGATTTAATCGGTAGACTAAGTAGAGTGGCCTCTATAAGCTGACTTTGTGTGTGAAACGCGGGATTCGACGGAGCGGAATGGCGCGCCGAAATCGGGCTGGCGCCCGGTCGGCGGCGGCCCGATCCCTTCGGCGGGAACCGGCTTGACACCCGCTAACCAAGTCATCTTCGCGCAGCAAACGGGGCCCTCCATGAACGAAAAAACAATATTGAAGACTGCGACCTTGGCGGTGTTCCTCGCCTCAAGCGCGGGAAGCGCGCTCCAGGCCCAAACGGCGCAGCCGTATCAGGGAGTCGTCGGCAGAACGCTCGCTGAATCCAAGGAATGGTGGCCGACGCCGACGCAGGCTCCCGCCAGCGCCCCCAACATCATCTGGATTTTGCTCGACGATGTGGGCTATGGCGCGTCCGACGCCTTCGGCGGGCTGATCGAAACCCCCACCCTCGACACGTTGGCCAACAACGGTTTGCGCTACACCAACTTCCACACCACCGCGATCTGCGCGCCCACCCGCTCGGCGCTGCTGACCGGCCGCAACAGCGCCTCGGTTCACGTCTCCGGATTCAGCCACACCGTGCTGTCCGCCGGCTTCCCCGGATGGGACGGCCGGCTTCCCTCCACGGCCGGCACCGTCGCCGAGATCTTGCGCGACAACGGCTACAATACGTTCGCGGTCGGCAAATATGGCGTGACTCCCGACGAGGAAGCCACCGACGCCGGTCCCTTCGATCACTGGCCCACCGGAAAGGGTTTTGACCACTTCTTCGGCTTCCTCGGCTCACAGACCGATCAATACAAGCCCGATCTGGTCGAGGATCAGGCCCACGTCCGTCCCGACGGACGCCACCTCAGCGCGCAGATCACCGACAAGGCGATCTCCTACATCGATCGCCAGAAGAAGGTCGCTCCCAACAAGCCGTTCTTCCTGTATTACGCGCCCGGCGCCACGCACGCGCCGCATCAGGTCGATAAATCCTGGAGCGATCAGTACAAGGGCAAATTCGACGCGGGATGGGATGCGTATCGCGACGAGGTCTTCAAGCGCCAGAAGAAACTCGGCGTGATCCCGGCCAACGCCCAACTGCCGGACCGCAACCCCAACATCAAGCCATGGGACACGTTGCCGCCCGAAGAGAAAAAGCTCTATGCGCGGTTCATGGAGGTCTATGCCGGCTATCTCGCCTATACCGACTATGAAATCAGCCGTCTGGTCAACCATTTGAAGGAAAGCGGCCAACTCGACAACACGCTGATCTTCATTTCCGTCGGCGACAACGGCGCCAGCAAGGAAGGCACGCTCAACGGCGACATCGACCGCTCCCTGGCGACGCCGCCACTGCCGGAGAAGGAAAACATCGCCCATAATCTCGCCAAGATCGGCGAAATCGGCACGCCGGAAGCCGTCGAGGGCAATTACCCGCTCGGCTGGGCCCAGGCGGCCGATACGCCGTTCAAGCAATGGAAGCAGGACGCCAATGCCGAAGGCGGCACGCACAACCCGCTGATCGTCTATTGGCCGAAGGGCATCAAGGACAAGGGCGGCATCCGGCCGCAATACAGCCACGTCATCGATCTGCTGCCGACGACGCTTGATCTGATCGGCGTCAAGGCGCCCGAGGAAATTCGCAGCGTCAAGCAGCAGCCGATCGAGGGCGTCTCCTTCGCCGATTCTATCGACAACGCCAACGCGCCCTGGCATCACACCGAGCAATATTATTACATCTTCGGGTCGCGCGCGATCTACAAGGACGGATGGAAAGCGGGGCTCGCCTATCCCAGCAGCTTTATCACCGGCAATCTGAGCAACCGTGAGCCGTTCGACGAAAACGCCTGGGAGCTCTACAACCTGAACGACGATCCCACCGAGCGCATCGATCTGGCCAAGAAGAATCCGGAAAAACTCGCCGAACTGAAGGCCGAATTCGAAGCGCAGGCCAAGGCGCACAATGTCTATCCCCTGATCACCTGGGATGACGTTCTCAAGGGACGTATTCACGCCACCAAAGGCAGAAAGAACTTTTTCGAAGCCGTCAAAGACATAACAAAGGCGGGCGACAACCAGTAGACGTCCCCCGCGCCTCGGCCCGAGCCCTCCGGCTCGGGCCCTCCGCTTCTGGCGCTTGTCGAGGCCAAGCTGGACCCATCGCCAATGGAGCCGGGCGCCGTCCATGCGCTGACACATCCCAATCGTCGGCCCGCCGCCAAGACCCGCGCCTGGGTAGACTTTCTTGTCGCCCGACGTCCCGCGACGGCGCCAGACAGGTGACGATTGGCATGAAGGGCGCCGACAGGCGCAAACGTTTTTCCGAAATTAGACTATTCAGTTAAATCATCATTGTGGTCGGCAACGACTGGAAATGGCGCATCCCTCCGGCTGAGCCTTCGACTGGTCCATCGCCCGACTCCCGCTTTCCGCCGGCTCCTGTCACTGTTGCCGGCTGGATCGGGTGGGTGACGCCTCAGCGCGCGGCGGGTGTTGTGGTTTGCGCGTTTTCACTTTTGACGGCGCGACGCGCTTCGCGTCATGCGTTTCCGCGGACAGCCGCCGCCGCGCCCCGCCGTCGCCCAAGCGCGCGGCAGCGCAAGGGGAGAAGGAAGCGCGGCGGCCTCATGCCTTACAGACTGTCGCCCAAATCAGCGCGGAACTTCGCCAGCAGCTTGTGCTGCCAGTCGCTGGTCGCAACCAGCTTGCCGAAGAAGAACCGCAACATTTTCGGCTCCTCGACAAAGCGCAGGCCGCCGATCAGATCGCGGTTCTCGTGGAGCCAGACAATGCGATCGACCGCATATTTCAACTGCGACAGGGTGAAGACGCGGCGCGGCACCGCGAGGCGCAGCAATTCCATGTTGGAATAGACTTCGTTGCCCTGGTCGTCGCGCTGTTCGGACACCGAGCCGCGCTCCATGCCGCGCACGCCGCTGACGAGGAACAAGGCCGAGGCCAGCGCGCCGGCCGGATATTGCGTCTGCGGCACATGGGGAATGAAGCGCAGCGCGTCGAGATGGCAGCCCAGCCCCCCCGGCGGGGTGATCACCGGCACGCCCTTGCGGTTCAACTCATCGACCATGAATTTGATGAATTGCGGCCCCTGCGAAATCATGTCCTCGTCCATGGTTTCCTCAAGGCCGACCGCGATCGCCTCGATTTCGCGCACGGACATGCCGCCATAGGTGAGGAAGCCCTCGAACAGCGTGACCAGTTCGCGCATCTTCATGTAGAGATCGCGGCTTCTGGTGCAGATGCCGCCGCCGCGCGCGCAGCCGAGTTTTCGCGCCGAGAAATAGACGATGTCGCACAGATCCGCGATGGCGCGGGTGATCTCCCGCACGCTCATGCCCTTGCAGGCTTGCTCGCGCGTCTTGATGAAATAGAGGTTGTCGGCGAGCAGGCTGGCGTCGAGCACGAGCAGGACGCCGTGCTGTTTGCAGACCTTGCTGACCTGCCGCAGGTTTTCCAGCGAATGCGGCTGGCCGCCGATCAGGTTGGTGCCGGTCTCGACGCGGACGAAGGCGATGTTGGCGGCGCCATGCCGGGTAATCGACGCCTCCAGCTTGGCGATGTCCATGTCGCCCTTGAACGGCAGATCGCTGGTGACCTCCAGCCCCGCATCGATGATGAGTTCCTCCACGGCGCCGCCATTGACGGTGATATGGGCCTTGGTCGTGGTGAAATGGTAGTTCATCGGCACGACGGAACCGGGCCGGCAGAACACGCGCGCGAGGACGTTCTCGGCGGCGCGGCCCTGATGCACCGGCAGGAAATAGTCCATGCCGAAGATGTCGCGGATCTTGGTTTCGAGCTTGGTGAAGGTGGCCGATCCGGCATAGCTGTCGTCGGATTCCATCATCGCCGCGAGTTGCTTGTCGCTCATGGCGTTGACGCCGCTGTCGGTCAGCATGTCGAGGTAGATATCGGCGTTCTTCAGCAGGAAGGTGTTGTTGCCGGCCTCGTCCAGCGCGGCCAGCCGGCGCTCGATCGGCGGCAAGTTCAGTTTTTGCACAATGCGGACCTTGTGCATCTCCAGCGGGACTTGCTCGCCGGAGTAGAATTTGATGTTGGCCATGGACGTTTCCTGCTTGTCGTTTGTCGAAACCAAGACATTACCAATGCGAACGCTTAAGCACATTGTCACGGGGGCGAAATGTGACCCATTGTCCCAACGCAATTTTTTCAGGCGCGCGCCGCAAGGAAAGCGCTTATTTCCTTGCGGAAACCAGCGTCCACGCGCACACGGCGCAGCCGAGCCCCGACAGCGCGATGGTCAGGGCCATGGGCCAAGGGGTGCTCGAAGGCGTTCCGTCGCCCAGCGCGCCGACGAGGCCTGAGCCGACAATGCCCGCGCCATAGTGCGAGGCGCCGACCAGCGCCGAAACCGCCCCCGCGCGCTCGGGAAAGGCGGCGAGAGCGCCGGCGATGGAATTGGCGACGATCAACCCGGTCGAGGCGACGAAGACCAACAGCGGCGCGACCAGTCCCGCCAGCCCGCCCAGGCAAAGGCGCGTATCGACGGCCACGGCGATCCCGGAAACGGCCGCCGCCAGCGCGCCGATCCGCAGCAGGCGCAGGCTGCCAAATTGCGGAATGAGGCGCGCGTTGAGCAGGTTGGCGGCCATGATGCCAAAAGTCCCCAGCCCGAACAGCAGCGCATAGCGGGCCGGCGTCACGCCGTGATAGACGATGAAGGCGAAGGGAGAGCCGACGACATAGGCGAACAGCCCGACATAGAACAGGGCGCCGACGCTGGCGAAGCCAAGGATTCGCCTGTCTCCGAGCAGGCGGCCATAAGCCGCGAACGCCGTGCGCAAGGACTCCTTGTTGCGGCGCGCGACCGGCAGCGTTTCCGGCAGGGTCGCGAGCGCGGCCAGGGCGGCGGCGGCGCAGGCGACCAGGGTCCAGAAGATGGCGCGCCACGACGCGAAGGCCAGGATCTGGCTGCCCGCGAGCGGCGCGACCAGCGGGGCGATGGCCATGACGGACATGAGCGTGGACATCATCCGCGCCGCTTTTTCGCCGTGGTAGAGATCGCGGACCATGGCGCGCGACAGCACCACGGCGGCGCAGGCGCCCAGCGCCTGCACGATGCGCCAGCCGATGATCTGGCCGGGCGTCGCCGCGAGGGCGCAACCGCCGGAGCCGAAAGAATAAATGACGAGGCCGAGCGCGACGGGCGCGCGGCGGCCGTAGCGGTCGCCGACCGGCCCCCAGACCAATTGTCCCAGGCTGAAACCGATCAGAAAGCCCGAAATCGTCCATTCCATCTCGCCGGATCCGGCCCGCAGCGCGACGGCCATGGCGGGCAGCGCCGGGAGGTAGAGATCGGTCGAAATCGCGGCGAAGGCCATCAGGGCGCAAACGACGGCGAGCACACGCGGGCCGGTTGGCCTGGCGCCCACGCCAGCGGTCGCTCCGGCTTCGAAATTCAACTGCGCGGGTCCATTTTGATCATCCTTGCCGCAACGGGCGACGCTGGGTCGCGACGCATGTTCTTGTCTGTCGCCGGAAATTCTTCAAGGCGGAATCGCAAGCGGCGCGCGGAGTTTGGTCAGATGACCGGATCCGGGCTTTGTGTTCGCCTCAACCTTGGCTGTGGCAAGGGCATCGGTTCTGACACGGTCCGCTCCGGTTTCGGCGCAAGGCGTGCGGCGCCGGGCGACAGTTGCGCATCATCGGGTGGTTCCCGCCGCTCGGGACGAATCTTGCCGCCGCCATGATCACGCCGAGCGCAATATCCGCATGAATTTTCTGTTGGTTCACACAAGGATTCCGGCGCAATTTCGACTTGTCGCGGGGTGTCTGGCGGTCGCCCCCCGTCACGCGGTCTTCGCCATTGGGTCGCTGACCTCCGGGTCCCTGCCGGGCGTCAATCTGTTCCAATATGCCCTTGCCCATGGCGGTCCCGTCGGCGACCCTTCAGGCGCGTCCCTCCGCGCGGGCCGTCATCATTGGCGGCGACGGTGTCGCCTGCGGCCCGGCCGCGCTCTGCGGACAGACGTGGAAATCGATCCTTCTCGACGAAGTAAAGGAGCGCCTCGACCTCAGCCGAGTTCATTTCACCGGCCATATCCCGGTCGCGCGCTATCGCGCGGCGCGCCCTTTTCTCTTGACCCCCGGCGCTTTTGCCTTACTGCAAAATCAACGCAAGAAAGGAGGCCCGCCGATGGCTTCGGAATGGATCAAATTGACCGACCGCGACAATGGCGAGCCGATTTTCGTCAATATGACCAATGTGCTGACCGTGCAGCGCGGCAACAAATGCTCGTGGATCTGGTTTCCCACCGGCGTCAGTGACGATTCCATGCTCGAAGTGGTCGAGACCCCAGAGCAAATCTTCGAAATGCTGAAGCAAAGCCGGGGTGGCTGATTTCAGCGCATGATCCCAAAAAGTGGGCGCCGGTTTTTGGATAAAAATCCTGCTTAGCGCCGTCCGCGCGGCTTCGGCTGGGCGGCCGGCTCGCTTGGCGCGCTGAAGCCGAAGATCAGGGCCAGTGGATTGTCGTTTTGCGCGGCGACGGGCGCCGCAGCGACCCGCTGCGGCCGCGCGGCGGTCTGGCGCGGCGCGGCCGGAGACGCTTCCCGCGGCTCGACATCGCGGACATAGGTCGCGTTGGATGCGTCGCCGATGATGTGGATGGTCGCGCCCTCCTCTCGCACCAGCTCGTAAAGCGTCGCGGCGTTGGCCGGCGAGATGCGCACGCAGCCATGCGAAGCCGGGCGGCCGAGATTGGCGAGATCGTAGGTGCCGTGGATGGCGAAGCCGCCATTGAAGAAGATCGAATGCGGCATCGGCGAATTATGATATTTTTTGGAATAGTGCATGGTTTGCAGGCTTTGCACCCCGTAGGTTCCGCGCGGCGTGACATAGCCGTCGCGCGCCGAGGAAATCGGCCAGGAATAGGAGCCGCCCGACGCATCCACATCCATGGTCTGGTTCGAGAGATCGACGGTGATCCGCACCCGGGCTTGGCAGACGGCCGGCGCGCCCAACGCCAGCAAAAGCAATACAGCCGCAAGCCTGTTGCGCATGATCCGACCCGATCGTGAAAAAAACAGAAGAAGGTCCGGCCAACCTATAGCGGCGCCTCCCGGCGGGCAAACCTGTTCCGGACCGGCTCAAGCTTTTTTGCCGCCCTGTTGCCCGCAAGCGACAATGACGCGGCTTGCGTGGGGCGCGCCTTTGCGTTATAGCCTCGTTCAGTCAACATCTTCGTCAAGGCCTTCGGGCCATGCGGGAGTGGGGCCCAAGCGGGACCCGCTCTTTTTTGTTTTACCTGGCTGGATTCCATTTGAACGACACGCCCCATCAGGATCGGACCCTGGAAGCCCCGCTCGACGAGCCGCGCCTCGTCGAGGAGAGCGGCATGGCCGCCCGCGTCGCACATGTCGCGGAACGTGTGCTGAAATCGATGAATTTCCGTCTGGTCCGGGTGAAAATCATGGCCGGGGGGCAGGGCATGATCGTGCAGATCATGGCCGAGCGTTGCGACGGAACCCTCACCATCGACGATTGCGAGGAGATTCACGACAATCTGTCGCCGGTGCTCGACGTCGAGGACATGATTTCCCAGGCTTATCGGCTGGAAATCTCTTCCGCCGGCATCGACCGCCCGCTGGTGCGCGTCTCCGATTTTCGCCGCTCCCTTGGCATGGAGGCGCGCGTCGAACTCGCCCGCCCGCACGAAAGCGGCCGCAAGCGCTTTCGTGGCTTGATTCAGGACATTGAAGGCGAAGGCAAGAACGCCATATTAACGATCTGCCGCGCGGACGCCGGACCCGACGAGGACAAGACGCCGCGCCTGCGCCTGGGCGATCTCGACGAGGCGAAAGTGATCCTGACCGAAGCCCTTATCCGCGAGTCGCTTCGGGCCGCCAAGGCGGCGGTCAAAGGTGGCGCGGAAGAAGGCGAAGACTCCTCCCCCGAGGCGCCCGAACCGGCCGAGCGCGGCCCCGGCCGCTTCGGCTCCAAAGGCTCGAAAGCCAAGCCCCTCATGCCCGCGGGCGTTCGGGCGCAGTTCAAGAAAGGCGGCGGCGCCCCGCGTCGCCCAAAAAGTTCAGCTAAAGACTGATCCAATAGGAGAATACAATGGCCGTCAGCGCCAACAGGCTCGAACTCTTGCAGATCGCCGAAGCGGTCGCGCGCGACAAGTCCATTGATCGCGGCATCGTGATCGCCTCCATGGAGGAGGCGATGGCCAAGGCGGCGCGCTCGCGCTACGGCCAGGAGACCGAGATCCGCGTCGAGATCGATCCGCGCACCGGCGAGACCCGTTTCTCCCGCCTGATGCTGGTGGTCGATCTGGTGGACAACGATTCCACGCAGATTTCGCTGGTCGACGCCCACAAGCGCAATCCGGCGGCCGAGGTCGGCGACTGGATTTCCGAAAAGCTGCCGCCGCTCGATTTCGGCCGCATCGCCGCGCAATCGGCCAAGCAGGTGATCGTGCAGAAGGTGCGCGAGGCCGAGCGCGACCGCCAATATGACGAATTCAAGGATCGCATCGGCGAGATCATCAACGGCGCCGTGAAGCGCGTCGAATATGGCAATGTGATCATCGATCTCGGCCGCGCCGAGGCGATCATCCGCCGCGACGAGATGATCCCGCGCGAAATGTTCCGGCCGGGCGACCGCGCGCGCGCCTATGTCTATGACGTGCGCCGCGAGCAGCGCGGCCCGCAGATTTTCCTGTCGCGCACCCATCCGCAGTTCATGGCCAAGCTGTTCACGCAGGAAGTGCCGGAAATCTACGATGGCGTGATCGAGGTGAAATCGGTCGCTCGCGACCCCGGCTCGCGCGCCAAGATCGCGGTGACCTCGCGCGATTCCTCCATCGATCCCGTGGGCGCCTGCGTCGGCATGCGCGGCTCGCGCGTGCAGGCCGTGGTCAACGAGTTGCAGGGCGAGAAGATCGACATCATCCCCTGGTCCGCTGACGCAGCCACCTTCATCGTCAACGCCTTGCAGCCGGCGGAAGTGGTCAAGGTTGTGCTGGACGAGGATTCCTCGCGCATCGAGGTGGTGGTGCCGGACGACCAGTTGTCGCTCGCCATCGGCCGTCGCGGCCAGAATGTGCGCCTCGCCTCGCAACTGACCGGCTGGGACATCGACATCCTGACCGAGGCGGAGGAATCCGAGCGCCGCCAGAAGGAATTCATCGAGCGCACCCACGCCTTCATGAACGCGCTCGACGTGGACGAAGTGGTCGCCCAGTTGCTGGCCTCCGAAGGCTTCCGCAATGTCGAGGAGCTGGCCTATGTCGATCCCACGGAGGTCGCCAACATCGAAGGCTTCGACTCCGATTTCGCCGAGGAAATCCAGACCCGCTGCCGCGATTACCTCGCCCGCCTCGAAGCCGAGCTGGACGCCCGCCGCACCGAGTTGGGCGTCGCCGACGAATTGCGCGAGATCGAAGGCGTGACCACGGCCGTGATGGTCAAGCTCGGCGAGAACGACGTGAAGACGATCGAGGATCTCGCCGGCTGCGCCACCGACGATCTGGTGGGCTGGACCGAGAAGCGCAACGGCGAAACCGTCAGGGAGACAGGTTTCCTCGACGGTCTCGACGTCAGCCGCGAAGAGGCGGAGGTCATCGTCATGCGCGCGCGCGTCAAGGTCGGCTGGGTCCAGGAGGACGAGTTGACTTCGCCCGAGTCGGGTTCGCAAGAGTCGGGTTTGCATGAGCCGGTTTCGGACGAGACGGCTGCAAATGATTTGACGGAAACTGAGCCAGCGCAAGGCGCAAGCTCGGCGGAAGCGTAAGGAGAACGGATTGGCGAAGACGGCGCGGGGCAAGAACGAGGCTTTGGACGTCTCTTCCGACGAGGAGAGCGGTTCCGAGCGGACGTGCGCCGTCACGCGGGAAAAGGCGCCGCCGGAGGAAATGCTGCGTTTTGTGCTCGGGCCGGACGGTTTCGTCGTCCCCGACATCAAGCGCAAGCTTCCGGGGCGGGGCGTGTGGATCGGCCTGTCGCGTCAACGTGTCGCGGCGGCCGTCAAGAAGCAGGTTTTCGCGCGGTCCTTGAAAAACAAGGCTCTGGCCGCGCCCGACCTGCCGGAGATGGTGGAGAGCCTGCTCCGGCGCGACGCGCTGCAAACCCTGTCGCTGGCCAACAAGGCGGGGCTGGTCACTGCCGGCTTCGTCAAGGTGGAGAAAGCGATCGAGGCGGGCGATGTCGGCGCGCTGCTGCACGCGCGCGACGGCAAGGCGGACGGCAAGCGCAAGCTGGGCCAGGCTTTGCGCCGCCGGCACGGCGCGGAGGGCAAGCCGGAGATCGGTCTGTTCTCGACCGATGAGATCGATGCGGCGCTTGGTCGCGTCCATGTGGTGCACGCCGCGCTGGGAAATGGCGCGGCGACGAAGGTTTTGCTCGCCTCATGCCGCAGACTTGCGGTATATCGCGGCGACGAAGAAGCGGACAGCCCCGCAGGCGGGGAAGATTTGAAGGCGGATGAGACCGGGCGAAGCCGCCGCCCGGACGAGGACGCCGGGGACATTAGCTCTTGGGACGCACGAACGATATGAACGACACCAATAATCCCGGCGAAAAACCCGCGAACAAGACGCTGACGCTGAAGCGCCCGATCGAGCAGGGCACGGTACGGCAGAGCTTTTCGCACGGCCGGTCGAAGACGGTCGTCGTTGAACATGTGAAGCGCCGTCAGCATGGCGAGCCGGCCAAGGCTCCCGCCGCCGCGCCTCCGGCTCCCGTTTCCGCCGCGCCCGCCGCCCCGGTTCAAGCT
>NZ_NHSJ01000128.1 GCF_002937075.1 Rhodoblastus sphagnicola | reverse complement strand
CACGGCGCCAATCGCCTCGCGTCCAACAGCCTGCTGGAGGCGGTGGTTTACGCCGCCCGCGCCGCCGAGGATGTCAAGACCGTCCTGTCGGAACTGCCGGCGCCCGAAGCGCCGCCGCCCGCGCCGCGCGCCATCGCGCCCGATGCGGCGGGCGCCCGCGAAATCCGCGACATCATGCAGCGCCATGTCGGCGTTTTGCGCGATGCGTCCGGCCTGCGCGCGGCGCTGATCCGTCTGCTCGCCCTGCGCGAAAAGGCGATGAAGGCCGAAAACCTCGACCTGCGCAACCGCGCCGAGGCCGCGCTGCTGATCGCCGCCGCCGCTCAAAAACGCCGCGAGAGCCGGGGCGGTCATTTCCGCACCGATTACCCCCAGGCCGATCCGGCCCAGGCGCAGCGCTCCGACATCACCCTGAACGAGGCGCTGGCGCTGGCGCGAGATTCTGTCGACGAGAAATCCCATGCCCTTGCCCGTGCTTAATTCGCTGCTGGTCGAACAGGCGGTCCGCGCGGCGCTCGACGAGGATTTCGGACGCGCCGGCGACATCACCTCGCAGGCCACCATTCCGGCCGAAGCCCGCGCCCGCGCCGTGATCGCGGCACGGAAAAAACCGGGCGCGCTGGCCGGACTCGATCTCGCGCGCAAAGCGTTCGAACTGGTCGATTCCTCCCTCGTCTTCGAGTCCCTGGCCGGCGACGGCGATCCTCTCGCCCCCGGCGCCATCGTCGCCCGCATCGAAGGATCGGCGCGCGGCATTCTTTCGGCCGAGCGCGTCGCGCTGAATTTTCTCGGGCGCCTGTGCGGCATAGCCACGCTGACCTCGCACTACGCCGAAGCCGTCGCCCACACCAAGGCGAAAATCTGCTGTACGCGCAAAACCACGCCGGGCCTGCGCGCCTTCGAGAAATATGCCGTGCGCTGCGGCGGCGGCATGAACCACCGCTTCGGCCTCGACGACGCCGTGCTGATCAAGGACAACCACATTGCGGTGGCCGGCGGCGTCGCCCCCGCCCTGCGCGCGGCCAAAGCCTTCGCCGGCCATCTGGTGAAGATCGAAATCGAGGTCGATACGCTCGACCAATTGCGCGAGGTGCTGGCCGAGGGCGCCGATGTGGTTCTGCTCGACAATATGACGCCGGAGCAATTGCGCACGGCGGTGGCGATGATCGGCGGGCGCATGCGCGCGGAAGCTTCCGGCGGCGTGAACCTCGACAGCGTCAAGGCGATCGCGGAGACCGGAGTCGATCTGATCTCGGTCGGCGCGCTCACCCATTCCGCGCCGGCGCTGGATCTTGGCCTCGATATCGAAATGACGTGAAGGCGCGCCCATAGGATTTTGCCTTGGCGAAATCCGTCCCTTGTCGCCATGCCCGCAGGATTTTGCCTTGGCGAAATCTGTTCTTTGTCGTCTTACCCTTGTGTTGGCGGCGCGGAAACGCCATCTTGCAGGGCGATTGTTCCCCTCCGCGACGCGCGCCCTCACGTGCGCCAAGCCGCCAGAAAGCTCTTTCGTGCCCAGGACATCCCTATTTATAGCGCCTTCGCGCGGTCGCGGGCTTGCCCTGCTGGCCGTTTCGCTTGTTTTGATCGGCCCCGCGGCGCAAGCGCGCGAATCGGTCGCTCTGTCCGAGCCTTTCGAGGTCAGCGACAGTCCGGCCGGCAATTATCTCGCCGCCCGCGTCGCGGAGGCCGAACACGATTCGCTGGCGGCCTCGACCTTCGCCCGCGAAATCCTGCGCGCCGATCCCGGCAATGTGGACTTGATCGAGCGCGCCTTCGTCGCCACCCTGCTCAATGGCGACATGCCCGATTGTTTCGCGCTGGCGCAAAAGCTGATCGCGCGCGACGCCAAGAACGGCACGGCGCGGCTGGCGCTGGCGGTGCGCGACATCAGGGCGCGGAATTTCGCCAGCGCGCGCAAGCAACTCGACAGCAGCGGCAATCTGCGCCAGCGCGATCTCACCGCGATCCTGCTCGACGCCTGGACCTATGTCGGCGCGGGCGACGTCAAGCGCGCCCTGTCCCTGGTCGATACGCTGTCCGAACCCAATCTCGCCGTCTTCCGCGATTTTCACGCCGGACTCATGCTTGAGGCGGCTGGCCGCGCCGAGGAGGCTGGCAAACGTCTGGCGGCCGCCTATGCCGTCGACCAGAACACGCTGCGACTGGTGGACGCCTATGCGCGCAACCTGTCGCGGCAAGGCAAGATCGAGGAGGCCAAGGCGGCTTACGCGGCCCTCGCCAAGGTCCAGCCGCGCCAGCCGCTGGCGCAGGCGGCCCTGCGCGAACTCGACGCCGGCCGCAAGCTTGATCCGCTGGTCAAGACGGTGAACGCCGGCGCGGCGGAAGTGCTTTACGGGCTCGGCGCCTATGGGCTCGGCTCCTCCAGCGGGCGCCAGGGCGACGAGATCGCCGCCACGGTGTTCCTGCGTCTCGCGCTGGCGCTCGCGCCCGAGCACGATCTGGCGCTCGACACGCTTGGCGAGGCTTACAGCCGGCTGAAGCAATACGGAACCGCGATCGACGTCTATGACCAGACGCCGGAGTCCAGTCCGATGCGGACCGGCGCCGACATCCACATCGCGCTGCTGCTCGACGCCGTCGGCAAGTCCGAAGAGGCGCTCGATCGCCTGCGCAAGCTCAGCGACGCCCATCCCGACAATCAGGACGCGCTGTCGGCGCTCGCCGATCTGCTGCGCGGCAAGAAGAGATATCTGGAGGCGGCGGACGCCTACACCCGCGTGCTCGCCACGAACCCGTCCGGCGAAAAGGGCCAGTGGGTGCTGTATTATTTTCGCGGCATCTCCTATGAGCGGGCCAAGGTGTGGAACAAGGCGGAGCCGGACTTCAAGAAGGCGCTCGACCTCTATCCGGAACAACCGCTGGTCTTGAATTATCTCGGCTATTCCTGGGTCGACCAGGGCGCGCATCTCGACGAAGCCTTCAAGATGCTGCGTCGCGCCGTGGAATTGCAGCCCGAGGACGGCTATATCGTGGATTCGCTGGGCTGGGCGCATTACCGGCTCGGCCATTACGACGAAGCGGTGAAAATCCTGGAGCGCGCCATCGAGCTCAAGCCCGGCGATCCCACCATCAACGACCATCTGGGCGACGCTTATTGGCAGGTCGGGCGCAAGCTCGACGCGCAGTTCCAGTGGAACCACGCCCGCGACCTCAATCCCGAGCCTGACGAGTTGCCGAAAATCCTGGCCAAGATCGCCAATGGCCTGACCGAACCGAAGCTGCCGACCGCCGAACAGAGGCCGGAAGCGCCGGGCGAGTCCAAGAACGGCGGTTAGAGCATCTTCAAGCGAAGTGGACGCCGGTTCGCGTGAAGAAAATGCGTTAAAACAAGAATCTAGAGCATTTTCATGTTTCCACGAAACGTGAAAATGCTCTAGCCGAGGAGAAGGGCTGGCGAGCCTATGGCTCGCCATGGCCGTCCGACTGGCCCAGCGCCGCGACCAGGGCGGTGTCGAAATAGCGCGTCCATTCGGTGATCTTGTGGTCTTGCCATTTCATGCGATCGACGCCTTCGACCTCGGCCAGCGCGCCGGTGCCGCGGTTGCACAGGGTCATGTGCCAGGACATGTAGGACATGCGGGGGGTATCGACGACGAAATCGTCCACCTCGAAGCCGACGATTTCGAAATCCACGTCAAACGCCTTCCAGGCCTCGCGGATTTCGGCCTTGCCGACCCGCAGTCCCGCAGCGGGAATGATCGCGCGCGAACCCATCATCCGATAGGTGGCGTTGTCATGGAACAGGGCCAGGCCGGCTTCGACATCGCCTCGCGCGCGGCGCGCGTAGATGTCGCGGCAGATCGCCATGAAATCCTCGCGCCTCATTGTCATATATTTCATTGCAATTCCCTTGCGGGCCGCTCTTGTTGGCGCGGCGCCGATGGCGACGCTCTCGCTTTTCGCGTGGCCGATATTGCGGCAGGTGGCGGGCGAAAGCGTGACATTAGGCCAAATAGCCGCCAATTCAGGAAAATAGAACAACGGATTAACCGCAAAGGCGCCTGTTTTGCAGGCACGCAGTTTTAAAAGCGTGTCATTTGTTGAATTGACGGACGCTTCCAAACCGATTCGCTCAATAGCGGCTTTCGCGCAGGGCGAAGAGCCTGGCGCTGTCGACGAATTCGTTGACTTCGGCGATCAGCGCGCCTTCAAGGCGGATGAAACACAGGCAGGGAATGGTGTCCTCGCGATGCGTCCCGCGATGGCGCACCCGCAGGTCATACTGGATGCAGGCCTGATCGTTATCGATCACGGTGGCGAGACGACGGAGGCCCAACTGCTGGAATTCAACCGCGAAGGCCTTGAGAAAGGCCAGGACCGACTCCCGGCCGCGGCGCAGGCCAGCGTAAGACCAGTTCGCGGGCTCGCCGTGCAGGCGCCATTCGGCATCGTCGGCAAAGCAAGAGATGATCTGCCTGGGGCTGGGCCGCGACGCCAGCAGCGTGGAGATGATCTCCTCGAACTTCGCCCGGTCGATGGCCGGCGTGAGGCCTTCGCTGTCGCTCATGGCTGGCGCGCAAGGATGCGGCGCGCCCGGGGGACCGGACGCGCCTGACGCTTCAAGTACCGTTCAGTTCTTGGCCTTGTCGACCAGCTTGTTCTTGCCGATCCAGGGCATCATGCCGCGCAGCTTGGCGCCGACCTCTTCGATCTGATGGGAATCGTTGACGCGGCGGATGCCCTTGAAGCGGGCGGCGCCGGCCTTGTATTCCTGCATCCATTCGGAGGTGAACTTGCCGGTCTGGATGTCCTTGAGGACGCGCTTCATTTCCGCCTTGGTCTCGGCGGTGATGACGCGCGGTCCCGAGACATATTCGCCCCATTCCGCCGTGTTGGAGATGGAATAGTTCATGTTGGCGATGCCGCCCTCGTAGATGAGGTCGACGATCAGCTTCACTTCATGCAGGCACTCGAAATAGGCCATTTCCGGCGCGTAGCCGGCCTCGACCAGGGTTTCGAACCCGGCGCGGATCAGTTCGACCAGACCGCCGCACAGCACGGCCTGCTCGCCGAACAGGTCGGTCTCGCATTCCTCGCGGAAATTGGTCTCGATGATGCCGGAGCGGCCGCCGCCGATGGCGGAGGCATAGGACAGGCCGATGTCATGGGCGTTGCCGGAGGCGTCCTGATCGACCGCGATCAGGCAGGGCACGCCGCCGCCCTTGAGATATTCGCCGCGCACGGTATGGCCCGGCCCCTTGGGGGCGACCATGACCACGTCAATGTCCTTGCGCGGCTCGATCAGGCCGAAATGCACGTTGAGGCCGTGGGCGAACAAAAGCGCCGCGCCCGGCCGGATGTTGTCGGCGATGTCGGCCTTGTAGATGTCGCCCTGCAATTCGTCGGGGGTGAGCATCATCAGCACGTCGGCCCATTTGGCGGCCTCGGCGACGGTCAGCACCTTGACGCCTTCGCCTTGCGCCTTCTTGGCGGTGGCGGAGCCGGCGCGCAGCGCGACGGCGATGTCCTTGACGCCGGAATCGCGCAGATTGAGCACATGGGCATGGCCCTGCGAGCCATAGCCGACCACGGCCACTTTCTTGCCCTTGATCAGATTGAGGTCGGCATCGCTATCGTAATATACGCGCATTCTTCTTGCTTTCTGCGGGAGGGAAAGGGCGGTGGGGGCCGCCAGTCATTCGTCACGCACGCGTATAAGCGCAGAGCGCGCGCTCGTCAAAGGGAGCGCGCGCTAAAAACGGATGTTCGGGGATGACTTAGAAGCTGTAGCCGATCCGCGCGCCGAAATTGCTGATGCCGTGGTTGCGCGCGCACAGATTGAGATTGGAGTAATGCTCGGCCGTGGCCATCACGCTCCAATGTTCGGTCAGGTCGTAACCGAGCGAAAAGCTTTCATGGAAGCCGACGTGGCAGCCCATGCCGGCGTGATGCGGCGGCGGCTTGAGCGCGCCGGTAAACCCGTCGTTGAAGGCGCCGTCGATCGATGCTTCGACAAAAAATCTATCGGTGAGCGCGACGGTCCAGATCGGGCCGAAATATTCGCCATTGGTCTTGGCGTCGGTGTTGAACGTGCCGCCGACATGGGCGCGCATGGTGACGAAGTCCCACCAGGGGTCGGTGTTCACGGAGATATTGCCGAAGATCACTTCGCCGCTGATGTCGGCGGAGCCTTTTTCCGAGCCGCCGGGCTCGTGAACGAAGCCGCCGAGACGCGCCTCGAACGGTGAGGTCATGCGATAGGTCGCCTCTGGGGGCAGCAATTGGCCGAACGGGGAAGTTTCGGCGCTCACGGCGGCGGAACAAGTCACGCACGAGAGGACGAAAGCGGATAGAATTCTTTTCATGCCAATGTCCACAGCGCGTCTGAAACAGGAAAGCGCGTCAACTTAGCCGAGATCAAGCCCGCCTCCTATGGCGGGAAGGCAACACGAAGGCAAAATCTTGCGAGGCGTCGTCATATTGTCGCACGGCAAAAAATCAAGCCGGCGACGAAACAATGCCGGTTTCTCCTCGTACCATCGCTGAAGCTCCAATCAGGACATGCGCATGCTCATCCGTGTTTCGACCGACCGTCCGGTCGCCAGCAGTGAAATCACCCCGCGCGCCGCCTGGTTGAACCGGCGCGATGTCCTGGGCGCCGGCGCGGCGCTGGGACTCGGTTTCGCCGGGGTCTCCGCCACGGCGGCGCCCACGCCGCGCAGCCCGCTGTCCACCGACGAAAAGCCCAACCGCCTGTCGGACATCACCGGCTACAACAATTTCTACGAGTTCGGCGTCGGCAAGAGCGATCCCGCCGCCAACGCCGGACGGCTGAAAACCAGGCCGTGGACGCTGCGCATCGACGGATTGGTGGACAAGCCGGCCGATTACGCCCTGGAGGACTTTTTAAAGCCGTTGACACTGGAGGAGCGTATTTACCGTATGCGCTGCGTCGAGGGCTGGTCGATGGTGATCCCCTGGCTCGGCT
This sequence comes from Rhodoblastus sphagnicola, assembly GCF_002937075.1. GTDB lineage: Bacteria > Pseudomonadota > Alphaproteobacteria > Rhizobiales > Beijerinckiaceae > Rhodoblastus > Rhodoblastus sphagnicola. Next base: position 21,785 of record NZ_NHSJ01000128.1, on the reverse strand, counting down.
TCCCGCTGGCCGACGCGATTTCGCGCGCGCAACCACAATCAGCCGCGAAATATGTGGCGTTCGAGACGCTTTATCGCCCTGACGAAATGTCGGGCCAGCGCGGCTTCCCGCGCATCATTCCCTGGCCCTATCGCGAGGGCTTGCGGCTCGACGAGGCCATGCATCCGCTGACGATCCTGGCGACCGGGCTTTACGGCGAGCCGCTGCCGAACCAGAATGGCGCGCCGCTGCGGCTGGTGGTTCCCTGGAAATATGGTTTCAAGGGCATCAAGTCGATCGTGCGCCTGACGCTGGTCGCCGAGCAACCGCCGACCTCGTGGAGCATGATCGGGCCGGACGAATATGGCTTCTTCGCCAATGTGAACCCCAACGTCGATCATCCCCGCTGGAGTCAGGCGACGGAACGGCGGATCGGGGAGGGCGGCCTGTTCGCCAAACGGCTGAAAACCCAGATGTTCAACGGCTACGACTCCGTCGCCAGCCTTTATTCCGGCCTGGATCTGAGGGCGAATTACTGATGCGGCGAAATTTTCCGGTATGGGCGGTCTATGGGCTGGGCTTCGTTCCGGCGGTTGCCGCCTTCGGGGCCGGCCTCTCCGGCTTGAGCGGGCCGGACCCGATCCGCGCGCTCGAACAAAGCCTGGGCCTGTGGGCGCTGCGCTTCCTGCTCGCCGCCCTTTGCGTGACGCCGCTGCGGCGTTTTGCCGGCGTCAACCTGCTGCGCTACCGCCGCGCGCTGGGCCTGCTGAGCTTTTATTACGCCGCCCTGCATTTCCTGGCCTTCATCGGCCTCGACCACAATTTCGACTGGGCGGAGATCGGCCGGGAGATCGTGAAAAAACCCTATGCCTTCATCGGCATGGCCTGCCTGCTGCTGCTGATCCCGCTGGCCGCGACCTCCTCAAACGGCATGATCAAGCGGCTCGGCGCGAAAAACTGGACGCGCTTGCACAGACTGGTCTATCCGGCGGCGCTGCTGGCCGTCGCCCATTTCATCTTCGCGGTGAAGAGTTGGCCGCTCGAACCCCTGCTTTACGCCGGCGCGGCTGTGTCCCTGCTCGCCCTGCGTCTGGCGCCGAAAAAAAGTCGTTCACTCGAACAGGCCGGCAACGCCTGAATAGACTCCGAACAGCGAGGCCAAAGCAATGATTCCGGCGCAAACAACGGCATGGGCGCCGCGCAGGCGGAAAGGCGCTGGCAACCGCCGCGCGAGCAGATAGAGGAAGCCGAGCACGAACGGCAGCAGCAGCGCGTTCATCACCTGCACGCCGACGCTGAGCGAAACCAGATTGACGCCGGAAGCCACCACCAGCCCGCAGACGATCAAAGCGGCGGTGTAGGCGCCATAAAACCACGGCGCGTCGCGCGGTTGATCGTCGAGGCTGCATTTTACGCCGAGCATCTCGCCCAGGGTGCGCGCGGCGGTCAGGGTGACGACGATGGCCGCCACCAGCGCCGCGCCGGTCATGCCCAGGCCGAACAGGAGTTTGCCGCCGAACTCGCCGAGGAAAGGGGTGATCGCCTCGGCGATGCGCGCCACCGTGTCGAGATCGCCGGATTGGCCGGATTGGCCGAGCGTCGCGCCGGTGGCGACGAGAACGGCGGCCATGATGACCTGCGTGAGTACGGCGCCGAGGATCGTGTCCATCCGCGCGGCGGGCAGGTCATCGGGCGTCAGCTTCTTTTCGATCACGGCGCTCTGCTGGAAAAACACCATCCACGGCATGATCACCGCGCCGATATTGGCGGCGATGAGATAAAGATACTTATGGTCGTGGAATGGAATGTCGGTCGCTTGGGCTATCAAGGTCGCCGGATCGGGGCGGGCGAGCACGACCACGACGAGAAACACCAGTTCAAACGCGCCGATCGCCATGGCGATGCGCTCGACGGTGAGATAGGCTTGCGAATAGGCCATGGCCAGCAGCGCGCCGACCACCAGAACCATGGTGAGCGGCGCTGACAGGCCGAGCAGGGCGCCGACGCCGGCCAGACCCGCCAGTTCGGTCAGCAGGGCGCCGAGACAGCACACCAACAGGGTCGAGACCGAGAACCACGCCCAGAACTTGCCGAAATGACGCGATATGAGATGGGCGTGGCCTTGGCCCGTGACGGTCCCGAGCCGCACCGTCAGCTCCTGCACGACATAAAGCACCGGAATAAGAAGCAGTTGCAGCCAGAGCAGGCGATAGCCCCAGGCGGCGCCGCTCTGCGCCGCAGTGATCACGCTGCCGGCGTCGGTATCGGCCAGCATCACCACCAGGCCGGGGCCGGCGACGGCGAGGAAACGGCCAAGACGCCCCTTTTTCATGGGGAGGGATTCGTTCAAAGCCGTCATAGCCGCGCGCCTCAATCAATTTCGTCCATAGTGATGCTCGCGGCGCCCGCCCGCAATCGCCATGGCTCAATTTGGACGGTATCTAATCCTGGTCCGATCGCTCCGCCGCGGGATCCTCGTCCTCGTCGTGAGGAGCGCCGGCTATGGCGTAGGAATTGCTGAGCCAGCGATGCAGATCGATATTGGCGCAGCGTTTCGAGCAGAACGGCTTGAATTTGGCGTCGACCGGCTTGCCGCACAGCGGACATTTCGGCGGCTTGGGTGAATTGGGCGGCTTGGGTGAATTGGGTGAATTGGGCGGTTCGGACGCGGTCACGGCGGCGCCCCCGTCGCCCATGACGCATCCGTGGGATAGCCGAGCCCATCGAGCATGGCCCTGGTTTCATAAAGCGGCAGACCGACCACGGCGCTGTAGGAGCCGACCAGCTTGACCACGAAACCGCCGGCTATGCCCTGGATGGCGTAGCCTCCGGCCTTGCCCGCCCATTCGCGCGAGGCGAGATAGGCCTCCATTTCGCGCGACGACAGGCGTTTGAAACGCAGCCGCGCTTCGACCAGCCGCGACCGGTCGCGGCCCTGCGGGTCGATCACGGTGACCCCGGTAAAGACCCGATGGGCGCGCCCGGACAAGAGCCGCAGGCAATCGTCGGCTTCGTCGAGCGTTTCACATTTCGGCAGGATGCGGCGCCCGACGCAGACCACGGTGTCGGCGCCCACAATGTAGCAGGGCGACAGATCCGGGCGCGCCCGCGCCAGTTTCGCGCCGGACTGCGCCTTCTCCAGCGCGAGGCGCGCCGCAAGCTTGCGCGGCGATTCGTTGCGGCCGGGGGTTTCGTCGAGATCCGCGGGAAGGAGCGCGTCGGGGTTGAGGCCGATCTGCTGCAAGAGCGCGAGGCGGCGCGGCGACCCGGAGGCGAGGGCGAGGCGGGTGCGGGCGGGAGCTTCGGACAAGATCTTATTTGAAACGGTAGGTGATGCGGCCCTTGGTGAGATCGTAGGGCGTCATCTCCACCAGCACGCGGTCGCCGGTGAGCACGCGAATACGATTCTTGCGCATCTTGCCAGCGGTATGGGCGATGATCTCGTGATCGTTGTCGAGCGTCACGCGAAAAGTGGCGTTGGGCAGCAATTCGCTGACAACACCCGGAAATTCAAGCAATTCTTCCTTCGACATCGGGTTCCTGTTCACTGGTCGGTCTGGCCTTTCCCTCCTGCTTCAGGAGGAGAAAAAGGCGCTTGTCATCGGCGCGCTGGCCGCGCAAAATCAAGGTTCACGGCGGTTTCACGCACGCCGAAGGCCGATCGCGCACAGCAGGGCCGATCGGGCGAGGCGGGGGTGTTGAGCGAGCAAATCGCTTTGATATCCGCCGCGCTATAACAAATTGCGACGCGCCTGCCAATGGCGCGTGGGAGGAACGCGCGAGTCTTTTCGCCGACAAGGGCGTTTGGGCTCGGCATATCGAGAGGCAGTGGGACATGGATGATATTTTTGCCCTCAACCGGCGGCTGGCGCGTTCCTGGTGGGATATGACGGAAGTGGGTTGGGCGGCGACAGTGACGATTGCGGCGCGGTTGCCGATGATCGCGGCGGCGGCGACCGGCTTTGGGTCGCAGCGCGCGCAACGCGAGACCAGGGAAATGGTTTCCGAGAAGCTCATGGCGGCGGCGGAGGGCGCGCAGGCCGGGGCCTTGCAGACGGCGAGGGCGACATTCAAGGTGATGACGGGCGACAGCCATCCCACGGCGATGGCGCATCATCTGATCGATGTGGCGGAAGCGGCGACGCGTCCGGCGGGGCGCAAGGCGCGCGCCAACGCAAAACGTCTGTGGACGCGCGGCGGATGACGTATTTTTGAACTTGGCGCGTTTGGAGGGCTGGACAAGGCCGTATACGCTTTCTATAAGGCCGATGCTTCGGCGTTGATCGCTGCGGCGGCCCAGGTAGCTCAGTTGGTAGAGCATGCGACTGAAAATCGCAGTGTCGGTGGTTCGATTCCGCCCCTGGGCACCATTCCTAAATATCATTTGATTTCAAATGCTATTCACGACGATTTTGCCTCACCCCAGGCGATCGCTCTGCTTTCACAGGAAATATGTGTTCCGTGGAACTTGTCGCGTCTGCGATTGCAGCAACGTTGAAGTTGGGTGCTGGCGTGTGTGCGCAGCTTAGTCAACGTTCGAAACGCAGGGCTGATTTCGGCGCGGAAAGGCGACCTCCGAGGATGCTATCGGCAAGGCCTGCTCGGCGTAAGAATCGGAAATTCGGCGGCAGGCTGATGTTCGGCTTCGGCCTCACCGATGATCAAACATTCCGCCTCGCAACCTTCGGGCCAACGCCCGCCGGACCTTCTGCCCAGCGAGCGAATCGACGACGTAAAATTCATGCGTTCCGTTTCGATTCCCTATTGCAAAAGGCCGCCAACGGAAAGAAGTTCGGCTTCGCTGAAGCTTGCATCCGAGACTCTCGGTTGAAAGAGCTTCGCAGTCCGACGCAGGTTCAATCATGTGGTCCCTTTCAGAAAAATTGTTTCTGGATCATCTGGACCCATTGGATTGTATCGAGAGCGTTCGTGGCGGCGAAATTCGTCTTTTGGCCGGGCTCGATGCAGATCAGCTGCGAAACCGAGACACGGGCGGCGGAATAAAGCGGCCAATGCTCTCCTTCGACCTCGCCGGCGGCGGCTCCGTCGAAGCCCTCATCGAACGAGCGATCACCGGCTTGGCGCACACTGTCAGCCAACTTTGGCCGTTCCTATGGGACGGCGAAGATTTTTCGGAGCTGCGCCCTGACGCCCTCGGCGCCCTTTACCTCCCGATCAGACTGCATGCGCTGAACCGCAAGGCGCCCCGGCTTTCGCCACTTTGGGCTCGCGCCGCGGTCTCGGAACTCCTTGAGGGCCGCTTGCCGCGCGTCCGGAACGTAAGTCCGGAAGTTGAATTCGCGCAGCTTTGCTACGCCATTTCTCCAGCCGGGCTGGCGCTTGTCACATCGCTTGATGTCACAGCGACGCCGGAAGCCTTTATCCGGGCCATCGAATGGATGGCGGCGACAGCCGAGGTCGCGGTGATTGTCCTGACGCGCGACCTCCCGCCGGCCGCGCCGCCCTACGAGCGGATTCTGTTCGGCGCGCGCGCCTTTGCGAAACCGGCCGACCCCGCGCCGCCAGACCCCGGCGCGCGCTCGCGCCTCGAGGCCCCCCGGATGCTGGCCAAACCCGAAGTCGTCGGCAGACCGCACCCGCTCAGCGCCGTCGAGCAACGGATCGCAAGGCTTCTTCAGGCGGACGCGGAATTGCGCGCCGTGTTCGATTACAACCAGTTCGTGCCGGAGATCTCCGGGCCGAAAACTCAGGTCGATCTTCTTTGGAGCAGAGGCCGCATTGTCGTGGAGTTCGACGGCGACGAGCACTGGCGCGAAAAATATCGCGCCGACCGTCACCGGGATTACGAACTTCTCCGCGCAGGCTATCTCGTTTTGCGAATCACCAATAGCGAGGTCCTGGAAGACGCGGGCCGCGCGCTAGAAAAAATACGCGATGTGGTCAGGCTGCGCGGCGGCGCCCAAGGAGTTTTGCCATGAACGAAACGCATTTGACGGCGAAGCAACAGCTCCTGCTGTGGGTTCTCCTGACGCGCGGCGGCGGCGCCTTGCAAAAGGATATCGCGGCCTTCGTCGACGCGAAGGACCGGCGCGCCCTCGAAAAGCTCGGCTATGTCGGCACCTCCAAACAGAAGCGCGCGAATTTCATCGAATTGACGGATCGCGGCTGGCGCGATCTGGGCGAAATCGAGCCCCGCCTGTTCCTGGAAGGAGAACCACGCATATCCGCCGATCGGCGCATGTTGCAATTCGTTCTGGCCAGCCTCGGCGGCTTTGCGCGAAGGAACAGCTACACGCTGCATGACATTTTCGCGCCGGCCAAATCCGAACCGGTCCCGGTCGCGCCTGCAGGCGAACCGTCCGGCGGCGCCATCGAACAGCAGATCCGCGAGGCTTTTTTCGCCATCGCCGGGCGCCCGGCCCAGGACGATGTGCGCCTCAGCGCCCTGCGCGCCAGACTTAAGCACATCGACCGGAAGGACCTCGACGCGGCGCTGATCGCCATGCGGGAGAAGCGCGCCGCGATTTTGACGAATCTCGATAATCCCCGCGACATCGAGGCCGAAGGCGACGCCGCGCTGAAGAGCGGCATCCATGTATTTCATCTGTTGTGGATCGATCAATGACCCCCATGGAAGAAGCTTTTCTTGAAGCGGACTTCAACTGGGTCAGCACTTTGCAAAGCATCTGGGAGGATCAGTCCTCGGATGTCGATGGTCCGCGCGGTCAGATCGTCGATCGCATAATGCGCGAATTCGGCGCGCTGCGCCGGCCAAACATCCAAAAAGTCATCGGACAAGTGATCAACGGGCCCGCGGGTTCGGGAAAGACGCATCTCATCGGGACGTTGCGGCGGCGCGTGTGGCATGAGGCGGCCTGGTTTGTCTTCATAGACGTTGTCGGAGTCACGGACTTTTGGCGAACCGCCGCTTTTGGATTCGTGCGCTCATTGCGGCAGACGATGCCCGACGGGCAATCGCAGTTCACGGCTGTCTTTTTGGCGGCGCTGAAGCAGCTCCCGGAAGCGACGAAGAAAGAGGTCATGCGGGGCCTGGAGGGGAGCGGCGCAATCCGAACGGTCAACGCCTTTGTGCGCGCCCTTCAACGCACGTTTCCCGCCGAGGCGATGCAGCACAGCGACGTGATCCGCGCGCTGCTGCTGCAGAATGATCCAGATTTGGCGGAATACGCCTACAGTTGGCTGCAAGGTCTCGACCTCGACCCTGACGATCGCAAGAAACTGGGCCTGACCGGCCCCACACCGTCTCCGGATCAGGTCGTCAGAGGCATTTGCTGGCTGATGAGCCTCAGCGGTCCGGTCATGATCGCCATCGACCAGATCGATTCCATCGTGACGGCTGCAAACATGCTTGCCGAGAACTCCGCCGAAAGCGATGGCGGCGAGAACGAGGTGCGGGCTCGCGTCATCATCCATATTCTCGCCAACGGACTGATGGATCTTCACGATCAGACGCCGCGCGCCATGACGGTTCTGGCCTGCCTTAAGGAAACCTGGGCCATCCTGTCGGGACGCGCGCTGGCGTCGGCGACGGCAAGGTTTACCCCGGGGCCGCGCCTCGATTCGGCGCCCTGGAACGAGAGCGCGATCACGGATCTGATCAGTCGTCGCCTCGCGCCAGAATTCGCCCGGCGTGACGTGCTGCCCCCCTACGCCAGTTGGCCCTTCAGCCAAAGCGCCATCGCCGGAATCAGCGGCTCGTTCCCGCGCGGAACCCTGATGCGCTGCGAGGCCTATCGGAAAAAATTCCTCGACGCCGACCACGTGCCGGAATGCGCGACGTTGGTGGATGAGCACCCCCCGACGCCGGTCAAGCCGCCGGATGATCTCTCACGACTCTACGAGGAGTATCGCCAACGCGCCGTCCTCTCCGATCTCACCGCCGACGCCGACGACGGAGCCCCTCTTGGACGCTGTCTTGGCGAAACGCTCGAGATTTACGCCGGGAGTCTCGCGCTGCCGGACTCCGCCGATGTCGGCATCGCCGCGCTTGCGAATGACAGAAAGCCGGCGCTGCATGCGCGCTTGACCTTCACATTCCACGATCAAAACGAGTTGGAGAAGCATTACTGCTTCCGCGTCATCGGCCATCCCGCCGCGCTGGCCGTTCAGCCGCGCCTGCGCGCCGCCATGACCGATTCCGGCATCGACAAAAAATTGTCTTTCCGCCATCTCTTCATCATCCGCAACACGCCGATGCCAGGCGGCAGGGTGACGGGGGAGCTGAACCAAAAACTCCAGGATGCCGGCGGCCGCATCGTCGCCCTCGGCGACGACGATCTGCGCAGCTTCGTCGCGCTTCGGGAGATGAAGGCGGCGAAGATCGAAGGCTTCGACGCCTGGCTGCGCGAGCGGAAACCGCTGTGCGACACGGCGTTTTTCAAGGCCGTCGGCCTCAGTCCGCCGCCGCTCTCGCTAACGACGCCACCCGGTCGAACGTCGGATGCGCCCGTCCCGAAAACCGGGGTTGCCGCTGAACCGCCAGTTGGGCCGCCGCCCGTTGCGCCGCCGACGGGCGGCCCCTCGGACGGATTCGGCGCCATTCCGCTCGGTCCGCGTCTGGAGGGCGGCGGCGAAGGGCGGCTGACAGAACTTCCCGCGCGACTCTTGACGCGCCACATTGCAATCTTCGCGGGAACCGGCTCTGGCAAGACTGTGCTGCTGCGCCGAATTCTCGAAGAAGCGGCTCTGCTCGGCGTGCCGGCGATCGTTCTCGACACCAACAACGACCTCGCGCGGCTGGGCCAACCCTGGCCGAAACGTCCCGCCGCTTTCAGCGAGGAAGACGCTCAGAAGGCCGCGCGTTATCACAGCCGCGTCGAGGTCGTCGTCTGGACGCCGGGCCTGGCGGGAGGCCGCGCCCTGACGCTCGCCGTGCTGCCTGATTTCTCCGCCCTCGCCGATGGCGCGGAGCGCGACCAGGCGGTGGACATGGCCTGGGCGACTCTTGCGCCTCTCGTCGGCGCGACCGGAGCCGCGAAAGTTCGGAAAGAGGGTGTGCTCAAGGAGTCGCTCGACGCTTTCGCGCGCGGGCGCGGCGGCGGCGTCGAAGCCTTCATCACATTTCTGGCTGATCTTCCTTCCGACGTCAGCCAGCAACGCAAGGCCGAAGCGCTGGCCGCAGACATGGCCGATCAACTCCGCGCCAAAATCGCCGTCAATCCGCTGCTGAACGCCAAGGGCCAACCGCTCGATCCAGCCGTGCTGTTCACCGCGAGCCGACCGGGCGCCACGCGCGTGTCTGTCATCAATTTTTCCGGCCTCCACGCCGAGGAAAGTCGGCAGGACTTCGTCAACCAGCTGCAGATGGCGCTTTTTACATTCATCCGAAAAAATCCAAGCGAGACGCCGCGCCTCTATGCGCTCGACGAAGCTCAGAACTTCGCGCCGTCTCAAGGCATGACGGCGAGCAAGGCGAGCGCCATGGCGCTTGCGGCACAGGCTCGAAAATTCGGCCTCGGGATGATATTCGCGACGCAGGCGCCAAAAGGCATCGAAACAAAGATCGTTTCGAACTGCACAACACACTTCTATGGCCGCATGAGTTCGCCCGCCTTGATCGACGCCACGCAGGAGATGATGGCGGCGCGCGGAAAAGCGGCGAGCGATCTGGGGCGGCTTTCCGCCGGACTTTTTTATTACTCGACCGAGGGCATGAGCGCGCCAATCAAGATCCGCGCGCCGCTCTGTCTCAGCTACCATCCGCAAAATCCGGCCTCTCCGGAGGATGTTCTCGCCTTTACAAAATAAACCGGCTCAAATCCGCTTATCGGCGAGGCGGAAAAGGATCCGCGACAACTGCAATGGGTCATGAGGAGACTGCCGCGGGCGTTTTTGAAAACGCAATTGGATTCCTAGAGCAAGTTCGGTGATCTCCCGTTCACCGAACTTGCTCTAAATCTTTGGTTTTGCGTATATTCTTTTCCGAAAACCGCGCACATTTTTCGGGAATATGCGCTCTGGTAAACGTTCGAAAATGGGGCTGATTTCAGCGCGGAAAGCCGATTTCCAAGGGGGCCATCAGCAAGGCCTGCTCTGGCGGCAGGTGCGGTCATTGCCGGTCAACGGAGCTGATGTTCCGGAACCGGCGCTGAAGAGACCTTCCCGAACAGGGGAGTGACCGTCCCGTGTTGACGCGAAGCGACCTTTGACAAAACGCCTTCCGCCTTCGCGGCAACGTCTCTATCCAAACAGCGCCACCACATTGTCCGTTGGCTCGCGCCAGTACCGGCCCTCTCCGCCGAGATCGATCATGAAAAGGCGCCCGCTTGCGGGCAGGCGCGCCCTGCCATCGGTCCAGCGCCGCGCAAAGGCGCCGTCGTCGCATTCCGCCTCGCGCCAGCCGGCGCCGAGCGCGTCGTCGCGTTCGAGCGCGACATCCGCGCCATCAATCTGCAAACGTTCGACGCATAGTCCGAGTTCGCGCGTGTCGTAGCTGTCCGGCGTCGCATGAGCGGGCGTGAAGGTTTTTGACATCAGCGCGATGTCTTTCGCGCCTTCGGGGACGACAAAGAACATCCGGCTTGGCGAAAGCCAGACCGGCTCGATCTTGCGTCCGTCCGCCAGGATGTGCGCCTGCGTATCGGGCGTGAGCGCGAAACCCTGTTGCTTCAGGCGCGCGATCAGCCGCGCCTTGGCCGCCGCGACCTGCGGGCCGTGCTTCAACAGCGGCAGGCAGGTGTCCGCCCAATGTTTCGGCTTGAAATCGGGATGGGCTTCGACCTGGACCCCGCCATTGGCGAAAGCCACGCGGTTGCCGCAATCGAGGTAGGATTCGGCGGGCAGGCCTTCGGCCAGCAGGATGTCATGCGCATCCAGCTCGACATGCCAATATTCGACGCGCCCGACCGCGACCTGCGCGACGGAATGGCCGTTCGCCAGCGCAATCGCCGGCATGAGGGCGCCGTCCCAGGCGATATTATGGCCGGGACTGACCCAGAGATCGCGGCGCGGCAGCTTGTCCTCGAAGGCGCCGGCGGCGATCCGCACCGGCCACACATCCTGCGGCGCCGGATGTTTCGACACGTCGAGCCGGCGATGGCCGAGCCATTTGACCGGCCGCCGCGCGCCCGAGGCGGTGACGACGAGGTCGCCGATCTCCAGCGTTTCAACCGGACGCTCGCCCGTGGCGGTCAGGATCAGCGTTCCCGCGCAATAGCAGGGAAGCGCATCGACGGTGATATCGACGCCCGTCTGGCCATCCGAGGCGAGATGGAAATATTGCCCGCTGAAATCGGCGCCCGGGTCGAGTTGCAGATCGAAGGTCTGCGCTTGCTGGACAGCGGCCAAGGCGAGCCGTTGCGCGGCAGCCAGGGGCGCGCCGTTTTGAATTTCCAGCACATTGTTCGGCAGAAGCGTGACCCTGGCGTCGGCGGTAAAGGCAAAACCGAGGACGTCGATCACGTCCTGGCTGTCGAAGCCCGTGATGATCCCGGCGGCGGCGCCGGGATCGGACAGGATCAGCGTCCCGCTGAGGAGCGAGACGCTCGTCGATCCGGAAAACGCGCCGAGGGTGACATGCGCGTCGCCGTGCACCGTGATGGAGCCTTCTCCCGACACCTTGCCGCCGATGCCGAGCGTTCCGCCTTCGACATCGATCACGCCGCTGTTGGCGACGTCGCCGCTCACGGACAGCGCGCCGCCGTTCACGGTCAGCGTCGCAGTATTGGTCACTGTCAGCGAGCGGAGCGCGCCCACATCCGTAGTGATCGTCACCGAGGCCCCGTCGATCAGCGCGTCGTCGGTCGGACCAGGGACCTTGCCGCTGCTCCAGTTTGCGGGGTCGGACCACGCCCCGCCGGGCGCGCCCTTCCATGTGTCCGCCGGGGTGACCGTCAGCGTCACCTTGGCCAGCCCGCTCGTGTTGACGCCGTCGCTCGCCCAATAGGTGAAGCTGTCGGTTCCCGCATAGCCGGCATTGGGCTGGTAGCTGAACCCGCCATCGGCGTTGAGGGCGAGCGCGCCATGCTTGGGTCCGTGATCCAGGACGGCGGTCAAGGCCGTTCCGTTGGGATCCGAATCATTGCCCAGAACGCCGGAGGCTGCGAGCTTCAGACTTTGGTTTTCGCCGACCGAATAGGCGTCATTGGTCGCGACCGGCGGCGCATTGTCGGCGCTTCCCAAGGGAAAAACGGTCAAATCCTTGATGAAGACGTCGCCGGTATTGTTGGTGTCGCCGGGCGCGAGATTGCTGGCGTAGGAAAAGAAAGCGACGGACAGGCCATCCGGTGAAAACACGGGCTGCGTCGCCCAGCCGTTGGCCAGAGCGCCAAAACTATCCGTGGAAATGTCGCGGATCGCCCCGGTGATGAGGTTTTTGACGAAGACATGGCCATTGCTGGCGTTGTCGCCGGGAACAAGATTGGACGCCTGCGAACTGAAGGCGATCTGGCTGCCGTCGGGAGAAAACACGGGAAACAGCGCGCTCGCGCCAGTGTCCACCGCCGGCGTCCCGTCCGCGGCCGTATCGACCCTGGTGAGCGCCCCCGTCGTCAAATCCTTGATGAACAGGCCGATGGAGCCCGCGCCGCCAAGCAGACTTCGCGCCGTGCTGGTGAAGGCGATTTTCGTTCCGTCCGGGGAAAACACCGGCTGATCGAAATAGCCCTTGATCTCGCCGCCATTGGAATCCGTCGAGACCCGCGTCACCGCGCCGGTGACGAGATCCTTGATGAAAATGTCGGGGGTCGCATTGGTGTCGCCGGCGACCAGATTGCTGGCCATGGAGGTAAAGGCGATCCTGGTCCCATCGGGCGAGAACACCGGAAGCGCGCTATAATCATTGCTTTGCCCGCCCTGCGCCGTGGTGGAGACGGAGATGATCGCGCCGCTGGCGAGGTCCACCACGAAAATATCGGCGGTGTTGTTGGCGTCCCCCGCCACGAGGTTGGTGGCGTCGGACGCGAAGGCGATCCGGGTCCCGTCGGGCGAAAACACGGGCGAGTTGGTCGCGCGATTGCTCTGCGCGCCGCCATTGACGGAGACAATGGTCGAAATTTTGGTGGCGATATCCGTCACCACGATCTGGCCGCCGCTCGCGGTATAGCCGACATAGGCGAGTTTGGCGCCATCGGGCGAGAACTTCGGGCTCAGTATGCCCTGGAATTGGGCGGCGCCATTGGCTTTGGAAATCTCGGAAATCGCGCCGGTCCTGAGGTCCTTGACGAAAACCTGGGCGTACATCTCGGTTCCGCCGCCGACCAGATCGCCGCTGCGCGAGATAAAGGCGATTTTGCCGCCATCCGGCGAGAAGGCGACCACCTCATAATCGGCGCCGGAATAGGCCTGCGCGTCGCTCGCATTGGTGTCGACGCGGGTGATATTGCCGATGACCTTGATCGTGACCGTGGTTTCGGCGCCAGCGGTCAGACTGTCGGAGGCGATATAGGTGAAGCTGTCCTGGCCGACAAAATCGCCGCTGGGCCGGTAGGTGAACGAGCCGTCCTTGGCCAGCGTCACCGCGCCATGGGCGGCGCCGCTCGCCAAATTCGCCACAAGGGGTTGCTTGTTGCGCCCGGAATCATTGGCCAGGACGCCGTGAGCGGCGTCGATGGTCAGCGGCTTGCTGTAGCTGACGGCATAGCTGTCCTTTGCGGACAAGGGGGCGCGAATCAGATGCTTCAGATAGATCAGGGAGTCGGCGCTTGCGGCGACGTTGCCGACATTCAGGAGATCCTGATTGGTGGTGAACACGACGGCGGAGCCATCCGGGGTGAAAGCAATGTTTTGCGTCCCCAGACGCAAGTCGGCGGGCCCCGAGCCCAGATTGCCGGCGGCGTCCGTGTCCACACGGATGAGTTGGCCGGTGGCCAGATCCTTGACGAAATAATCCGCCTTCTTGTTGGCGTCGCCGGGAACCAGATTGTCCAGATCGGAGGAGAAGGCCACCATGGAGCCATCCGGCGAAAACACCGGACGGGACCAGTCGACGAAAGACCCGTAAATGTCATTGCCGGTATTGTCGGTTCCCTGCGAACCGTCCGAAGCCGTGGAAATGCGCGTGACCACCCCTGTGGTCAGATCCTTGACGAAGACATCCGTGGTCCCATTGGTGTCTCCGGCGACGAGATTGCTGGCGGTCGAGAGAAACACAATTTTACGGCCATCGGGGGAAAAGCTCGCCAAATAGCTTCCGTTATCACCTTGATAGCGGCCGCCGCTGACCTGCTTGCCATTTGAATCCGTGGAGACGCGGGTGATCGCCCCTGTGGCCAGATCCTTCAGAAACAAATCCAGTTCATTATTGGTGTCGCCGGCCACCAGATCCGATCGCCACGAAGAAAACAGAAGTTTCGTCCCGTCTGGAGAAAAAACCGCGTCTTGCGCGGCGCCGGGAATGCGCGTGATGGCGCCGCTGTTCAAATCCTTGATGAAAACATCCCAATCGGGGCTATTCGTAGCGGTATTATCGCCAGGGACCAGATTGCTGAAGGCGGAGGTGAAGGCGACCTTCGACCCGTCAGGCGAAAAAACCGGATTGTAGGAACCATTGGGATTGCCTGTGATCCAGACCCCCTGGGCGCCATTGGCAGCGGTCGACACACGGGTGATCGCACCCGTGGCGAGGTCGAGCACAAAGACATCTTCAGCGCCATTGCTGTCGCCGGGAACGAGATTGGACGCCAGGGAGGCGAAAACCACTTTCGTTCCATCCGGCGAGAAACTCGCCTGGCTGCTGTCGGCATCGCCTTTCGTCAGCACATTTATGGCGCCGGTTTCCAGATCTTCGGTCACGATCTGGCTGATCCACGCCTGACTGCTGGCAAGGGGATCGCGCACCCCGGTCGAAAATACGATTTTTGTTCCATCCGGCGACAAGGCGGCATTGCCGCCATAGAGCAGGCTGTATCCCCCTTTCGCTGGGGCGCCGTCGGCGGTTCCAATCAGCTCGATCGAACTCACCAGATCTTCGGTTCCTGTTTTCGTCGCCATGGTTCGATCCCCGTTCGTTGCACCCGTTCGGCGCCGCTGTGACGCGGTTGCGCAATTCGCCTCACCCCGCGCCGAACTTTCGCGCTTGCCGCATTATTCTCTGTCCATGCTGCTATCCGCCGTCCTGGCTCCATGTGCGGAGCGCAGCGGCTCAATGACGTCGGAGCCGGCCGCGGCGCTGCAGGCGTCCGGAGCGGCGACAGGTTCAAAAATTTCCGCCAGCTGCATGGTCTTGACCCATTCTCGTCAAAGCAGCTTCGATTCATTGCTAGGGCGCGCGCGACTTCCTCAGCCCGGACCTTGGTCGAGACATAAGGATCTGCATTCGCGCCTCGGCTCTGGTCGCATCCAACGAATTTGCCATCAAAAACCACAAAATGGAATACCAAAAAAACACCAAAGAGCGAATTCGATTTTGTTGAGAACGTCCGCTTATGGCGCATCCTTGCCATTGCCATCGGCGCTATGAACGTTCGGAAACCTGCTGCAAGCCGACATTGAGGTGCGGCTCGGCGGGCTATAAGACGCTGTTTGAAAACCGTGATTGGGTTGCCAAACACGGCATCGACCTCAGGGAGGGCGGGGCAGGACGCTTTGCAACCTATTGAAATGCTATGAACAGGTTTTTGCCCCACCCAAAACTAAGCTATTGATTCAACTAAATTCGTGCATGCCGCGCCTGGGCGCCGCTTATCTTAGGAATATGACGCAAAATCAATATGTTGAGTAGGTTCTTGGTTGGCTGGTCCTCAAAATGGTCCACAAATCCGGTCATTGGGCCTCGGCCATTCCGAACATCGCCGGCTCTTTCTGAAGTCGCGTGATGAGAGCGGTGTCTGCTTTCGCCTTGGCGCTTGCCGCGTGAACCTTCGCTCTTGCATCGACTGCACGCTGGATTGCGGAATGATTCAAAAGGTTTTGCTCTCATGAAACATCGCGATCTGACAGCCGCTCATTTCAGGCTCGGCGCGCATTCGACCCGGCGCGCGTTCCCGCAATCCTCAAAGGCGTTCGTCGGCGGCGTTTCGCTGGGAGCGCCGCTCAGCGCGGCTGCCGTCAGCCCCATTTTTCGCATCAAGCGGGCGATGCGATGACGCCCGACCCTGTGCCCAAGGCGAAACAAATGCCGCATCATCTGGCGCGCGCTGTAACAGCTTATCCCCCCTGTCCGACTTTCCGGGGCTACCTCAGTCGGCTGGTGGCGCAGCCACAACCAAGCCACGTCGATACCTGCCTCAATAAATCCGTATTTCGCCACAATCGCCGATTATGCCGACACGTCTCATTCGAACCCCTGTTCGGGTTCACTGCGAACAAGATCGCCATGCGGCGGCGCTTATTTCGCAGATTATTATGAAGATGTAAGATTTATTCTGGAATTAAATTTATTAATATCAGCAAGGCCATGCTTGTAAACTCTAAGGCTGTCAGTCGAATTGTTCCATATTACGTTATGACGCCGAAAAATTATTCAATAACCTGAGGGCTTCGCGATTGTGCTGTCAACGCCGCTTGTCGCGCGGGAGCCGGCTGAAACGTGCGCGGTTCTGGCGGAGATGGCCTTAAAAATCTTGACGGCGGAGGTCGCGCAATGCACGATCAATCTGGCGCCCCGGACGGTTAGTCTGGCGCCCCGCACGGTGAATCTGGCGCCCCCTCGAGAGGGGGAGGATTTCTCGCGCCAAATCACCCCGCCGACGGTTCTCACTGTGATATTGCGCGACAGTAACTGCACGGAGATCAAGATAAGCGGCAGATTGGCCGAATTGTTTCGCCACGTCTTAAGGTTGGATGTGGCTTGAGATGGACTCGCAGGTCAGTTCTGTCACCGCGCTGCGAGGAATGCTCGCCGGAGTCTTCGATTTGGCGGCCGCGCCCACGGGCGAGGGCGCATCGGTCGGTTTTTCGGCGCGCGCGACGAACACCTACGTCCTGAGCCGGATCGAGGCGCCGTCAATCCGGTTGCTGCGCGGCGCCGACACGATTTTGATGAGCGCCCTCGATGAATTCGCGCTTCTGCTGGTCGTGTCCGGGACGATTCAGGGGCGGATTGGCGAAGGGCGCTTCGAGGCGCGCGCCGGAGACGTCATTGTCATCGACCTCGCGCAAACACTCGACGTGACGCTGGCCCAAGGCGAGACGCGCGCGGAAACCCTCGTCCTCTGGCTTTCGCGTGGGCAAATGCTTGCCGCCACGCCCAATGAAAACCTTTTGCACGGGCTTGTGCTCGCCAAAAGCTCGCCTGCGGGCGCGCTGGTCGGCGCCGGCCTGACCCTGTTGGCCCAGGCGGGCCAACTGCCGCCGCGAGAGTTCGACGCCGTGGCCGACGGGATCGTCGCGCTGATGGCGAAGATCATCGCGCCTGTCCTGGAGCAGCGCGCGTGCAGCGGCGCCCAGGCGTTGGCCTCGTTCGTCACCATCCGCCGCTACATCGACAAGAACCTGAACTCGCCGACCCTGAACGCCGCGCGGTTGGCGAATACTTTTGGGCTGTCGCGGGCGGCGTTGTACCGACTGTTCGAACCCGTCGGCGGCGTGGCCTGCTATATCCGCCGCGCCCGCCTGGGGCGCGCCTATCAGGAGATCGTTTCGTCCGAGGCCGCCGGCGGCCGCATCGGCCCCATCGCCTATGGCCTCGGCTTCAAAAACCTCAGCGCCTTCAACCGTCTGTTCCGGGAGAGTTTTGGCGTGTCGCCGAGCGAGGCGCGCCGTAATGGAATTTCCCGGGGTGAACCGATCGCGGCGGCCGAGCGCCCCGCGCCGGGCGGAGACTCGCTGTGCCTGTGTTTGAAACGCCTCGGCGCGAGCGGGGCCAGCCATCCTGGCGCCGCGGCCCGCGCGCCGTCGGCGGCAGAGCGAATGGACTGGCGGCCAGGGAGCGAGTGAATTTCGGCGCGTCAATGGCCGAGGAAGGGCGGCCTCGATCCGCGCCCTTTGGCTATGCGGCGCCTTGGGCTTTGCTATTTGTCTCAATAAAGACCTGTTTCATCTCAGTTCATTGACGACTCGCGGGGCGCCACTTCACGACCTTACGTAAACTAATTAGCGTTGCGTCATCGTAATTTACATCGACCCCACATCTATTGCGGAGCTTAACCATGGCGGCAACAATCAGCGACAGCGCTGTAGTCAACAACTACGTCAACGCCGTGCATAACAAGGCCTCGCAGAAGCTGACCGGAACGGGCGCGCCCGCAGGCGCCACTATCGCTGTCGAGGTCACCATTGTCTATCCGAACGGCATTACGACTACGAGCAGTTACGGGACGAAAGCTGACGGTTCCGGCGGCTGGAGCGTGAAAATCGGCGCCCTGAATAACGGGTTCTATACTTACACCGCGACTGCGACCGACGCCGATGGCATCGAGAGCGAGGCGGGCGCGCTGAGCTTCACAGTGGACAAGACCGCTCCCGGCGCGCCCACGATCACCGATGACTCCTTGGTCAGTGGTTATCTGACCGGAACCGCCGCCACGGAAGCCCAGATTCTGCACGGCACGGCGGAAGCGGGTAGCACGGTCACGATCACGGATGCGGATGGAAACGCCTATCAGACAAAGGCACAGAACGACGGCGCTTGGAGCTACACCCTCGGCAACGTGCTGACGGATGGAGACCAATCCTTCGCCGTGACGGCGACGGACGCGGCGGGCAACAACAGTTCGTCGAACTTGCTGAGCTTCACGGTGGAGACGGTCGCGCCCGCCGCGCCGACGATCACCGACAGCGCCATCATAGCGTCTGGCGGCGTGAACTACGTCAACGCTGCGCACGACACGACTTCGCAGACGCTGTCCGGAAAAGCGAATGCGGGCAACACGGTCGATATCTACCTGAACGGGTCGACGACGGCATCCTACACGACAATCGCTGACGGCAGCGGCCATTGGAGCGTCAAGATTGGCGCTCTGGCGAACGGGACCTATACTTACAGCGCGACGGCGACGGATGCCGCGGGCAACACCGCCACGAGCAGCGACAACAATCTCAAGTTCACGGTGGACACGTTCGCGCCCTCCGCGCCTACGGTCACCGATTCCGCCATAAGCAACGGCTACGTGACCTCGGGCCAACAGACGCTTACCGGCACGGCGGAAGCGGGCAGCACGGTCACGATCACGAGTTCGGATGGGCACACCTATACGGCGGTAGCCAACGGCGGTCCTGCCGGCACTACCTGGAGCTACGTTCTCCAGGGCCTGTCCGATGGGAACCATTCGTACAGCGTGACGGCGAAGGACGCGGCGGGCAACATCAGTTCGGCGAACGCGCTGAGCTTCAACGTGTTGGCCACAGCCCCCACTGCACCGACGATCACCAACAGCGCCATCACAGCGTCTGGCGGCGTGAACTATGTCAATGCGGCGCATGACACGGTTTCGCAGACGCTGTCTGGAACAGCAGACGCAGGCGACACCGTCGAAGTCTATGCGAAAGACTCCCATGGTGTGTCGACGCTCGTGAACACGACAACCGCAGACGGCAGCAATAACTGGAGCATCCAGATTGGCGCCTTGGCGGACGGGAAATACACTTACTACGCGAAGGCGACGAACGCGGCGGGGACTTCCACCCAGAGCGCGGCAGACCTTTCCTTCGCGGTGGACACGGCCAAGCCGACCGAGTTTTTGCCCGGCGGACAAACCGATGTGTACAACGTCAATAGTGGCGCGATCTCGATCAGCGGCGTCAGCATCTCCGACTCTGCCGGCGGCGCGGTGACGACCGTGTTGAACGTCGGTCAAGGCACATTGAATGTCACGGGGACGACCGGCGTCAGCGGCAACGGCACCAACACCCTCACGCTCACCGGATCGCAGGCGACGATCAACGGCTATCTCAAAACGCTGAAATATACCACCACGTCGACGAACACAGTGACTGGCAACATCGACGACACGTTGAAGATCACCACGACCGACGCGGCGGGCAACAGCACGACTGGAAACGTCAGCATCGACGTCACCTGCTTCTACCCCGGCACGCTGATCCGCACGCCCACCGGCGAGGTCGCGGTCGAAACCCTGAAGCATGGCGATCTCGTGCTTACCCATGACGGCCGCGAAGTCCCGGTCGCCTGGCTCGGCCGCCAGACCGTGTCCACCATCTTCTCCAACAAGAACCGCGTGTTGCCGATCCGCATCAAGGCCGGGGCGCTGGCCGAGAACGTCCCGGCGCGCGACCTGCTGGTCTCGCCCGACCACGCCATGCTCGTTGAGGGCATACTGGTCCAGGCCGGCGCGCTGGTGAACGACACCTCGATCGTGCGCGAAACCAACGTGCCGACCGTGTTCACCTATTACCACGTCGAAGTTGAGGATCATTCGCTGATCCTCGCCGAATGCGCGGCCGCCGAAACCTTCGTGGACAACGTGGATCGCATGGGCTTCGACAACTGGGACGAGTATGAAGCGCTCTATCCCGAAGGCAAGACGGTCAAGGAACTGCCCTATCCGCGCGCCAAGGCGCGGCGCCAGGTGCCGGTGGGGATTCGCGTCGCGCTCGCCGCGCGCGCCGAAGCGATCGGCGCTGTCGCTCAAGCGGATTCAGCGGTCGCCTGAGTTGGAATAATACATGGCGACGGCGGCGCCCAGCGCCGCCGTTTTGCCGCGCGGGATCCTCAAACGTCGCTGGCGATGTGGGAGTTCACAAACGTCGAAGGCGAATGCGCGGCGCCGCAATGCCAAGAGGTTCTCGCAAAACTCATCAAACGCATGAGTTTTGCAACAACCTCCCTTGGCGGCGAGGGTGTGTCGATGGCCAACGCTCCGCCCGATAGCGTTTTCAAGCGAAGCGGATGCCGGTTTGCGTTAAGAAAATGCGAAAAAACAAACTCCTAAAGCTTTTTCATGTTTCTAACGACAAACAGCGCCGTCAGATGGTGGCTTCGCCCTCCTGGCTGGCCACGCTCTGCCGCTCGTGCGATCTCCCGGCTGGCGCGATCCGCGCCGAAGACCTGGCGCGGATCGGACTCTTTTTCGCAATTCGATGAAGGTGCGCGGTTGCCTTACGGCGTCATCTCCACCGGCGTGCCGACGCTGACGCGGCCGTAGAGATCGGACACATCCTCGTTGAGCATGCGGATGCAGCCGTAGGACGCGCGTGACCCAATCGAACCACGCATGGTCGCGGACGTGCCGTGTATGGCGATCTCCGAGCGGTCGAGCGTCAGCGCGGCCACGCCCATCGGATTGCGCGACGAACCGCCGGGAATGAGATTCGGCAGGTTGGGGTGATCGTGCTTGACCACGGCCGGCGGCGTCCAGTCGGGATGGTAATGCTTGCCCTCGATGCGCGCGGACCCCAGCCATTCCTTGCCAGGCTTGGCCACAGCCACCGGATATTGGATCGCGCGGCCGTCGTCGAGCACGTAATAGAGCTTGCGCTGGCTCATGCTGATGACCACGGTTCCCGCGTCGTAGCCGGCGCGGAAGTTGACCAGATGGGTGCTGGCCTGGGCGGCGCCGAACGGCGCGACGGAAGCGAGAAGGGCGAGGGCGAAGGTGAGCGAACGCATGAGTGACTCCTTGACGGCGACCGGAGCAGTTCGGCAGGATTTTCTGAAAATGCCGTCAAGGAACGTGGCGCACTAGCGCAACGGCGCCACAGTTCGCGAAAATCTTGCCCAAAGCCTTAACAATGGATTAACGCAAAAAGGGTCCGGTGACCCACGGTTCACCGGACCCTGCTCGAACGTGTCGGCAAATCAGCTTCAGAACATCCGCGCGGGCGCCGCGCCGACGGGCTTTGGACCGGGATCGTCGGGCGGAGACGCCAGCGGGAAGATCACCGGCTGCGGCGACGTGCGCTGGGCGTGCGCGGGATCGCCGGCCTTGGCGGATGGCGCGGCCTTTGCTGGCGGCGGGGCCTCGGCTTCAGGGGCCGCAGACGGGGGA
>NZ_NHSJ01000127.1 GCF_002937075.1 Rhodoblastus sphagnicola | reverse complement strand
CCGCAGCCTGCGCGCGGGCCGAGGGCGCGCCGCGCGAGGTGTTGCGCCTGCTCTCCGCCGCCGACGCGAAATTCGACGCGCAGGTTTTCCGCGCCCTGGCGCTGCTGCCCCGGATCGACTGGCCGCTGGTCCACGGCATAGCCGACGGCGCGGCGGGCGACCCGACCGCCTTCGACGCCTTTTTGGCCGCCGCCTTCGGCTGGCTCAGCGCGGCGCTGCGGGCACGGCGGACCGACGGCCCCCGCGCGGTCGCCCCCTATGCCGACGCCTGGGAGCAACTGGAGCGCGACTCGCGCGAACTGGCGATCTTCAACCTCGACAAGCGCGCCTTCATCCTGCTGGCCTTCGACCTGCTGGCGCAAAAGGCGCGGGAGGCGGGGGGATGACGTTTGGATGGCGCCAAGCGCGTCGTCGCAATCGCGGCTGTCGTTAAAGCACCGCGCCCGAGAGCAGGAGCGCAAGCTCCACCTGGCGCGAGGTTCCCGTCTTCGCGAAGATCGCCTTGATATGCGTGCGAACCGTACCGACGCTGACGCCGAGTTTCACGGCGATTTCGGCGGGCTGCGCGCCGCTGGCGATCGCCTGGGCGACCCGCGCCTCGGCGGGCGTGAGATCCAGCAACCCCTGAATCAACCCGGCCTCCGGCGACACCGCGACGGACAGGGCTGTGACGACCAGCAGGCAGTTCGCCGCCGAGAACACATCCTCGGCCTTGCGCCTGATGGGAACGACATGCGCGACCATGGCCGGGCGATTCTCGCGCGCGGCGATCGGCAGCGACTGAATCTGGTCGGCGGCGCACTCGCCCGATTGCATCTTGGCGAGGATCCGCGCGAACTGCGCGTCGGCGCGCAGATCGGTAAAGGCGAATCGCAACAGGCGATCCTGAAAAACGTCGGGTATCAGCGGTTCGAGCAGGTCGTTGGCAAGCAGGAGCTTGTTGGCGCGGGACAGAACCGCCGCCGGCAGGCCGATGGCGCGCATCGCCTCGGCGGCCGCCCGCGCCTTCTCGAGTCCGAGCCGACCCGCGATCAGCGCCGCCCGTTGCAGGTGGCCGGAGAGCCGGTTGAAGGCGTCGAGCGTGTCTTGCTCGTAGGGGCCGATTTCATGGCTGCGCTCCCAACTGAACGCGATCACGTCGCCGCTCGGCAAAGGCGCGGCGAGCGCCGCGCACAGCCCGCATCCCATGCTCTTGAGATAGTCGTAGCTCGGATCGGCGTCGATCTCCGCCTGCGTGAAAAGATCGCCATCGGTAAAGAAGCCGCGCAGGTTGCGTTCAAGACCGCGCTGACGCCGCTGGTTGCGCTCGCCCCAACCTTTGTCGAGAAAATCCTGAAACAGCGGCGCGAAGTCCGGCGACGCGGTCCAGCCCTGGTATTGGCAATTGGCGGTGAACAGCACGCCGCCAACCGCCTTCGATTGCACGGAGACGGCTTCAAGCAGATCCGGCCACATTTCAGGGACGATGGCGGCTTCGTAAATGCGGTCGATGAAAGGGTCGGGATCGAACATTTTGCGGGCTCCGGTCCCTTACTCCCATTCGATGGTTCCCGGCGGTTTTGACGTTACGTCATACACCACCCGGTTGACCCCCTTGACCTCGTTGATGATGCGCGTCGCGGCGCGGCCCAAAAACGCCATGTCATAGGGATAAAAGTCCGCCGTCATGCCGTCGACCGAGGTCACGGCGCGCAGGGCGCAGACGTGGTCGTAGGTGCGGCCATCGCCCATCACGCCCACGGTGCGCACCGGCAACAGCACGGCGAAGGCCTGCCAGATCACGTCGTACAGCCCGGCCTTGCGGATTTCGTCGAGATAGACCGCGTCCGCCTTGCGCAAAATCTCGAGCTTTTCGCGGGTGACGCCGCCCGGACAGCGGATGGCGAGGCCGGGGCCGGGGAAGGGGTGGCGGCCGACAAAGGCTTCGGGCAGGCCGAGTTCGCGACCGAGCGCGCGCACTTCGTCCTTGAACAGTTCGCGCAGCGGTTCGACCAGCTTCATGTTCATGCGCGCGGGCAGGCCGCCGACATTGTGGTGGCTCTTGATGGTGACGGACGGGCCGCCGGTAAAGCTGACGCTTTCGATCACGTCGGGATAGAGCGTGCCCTGCGCCAGGAATTCCGGGGCGCCCTTGCCGTCGGCCGCGATTTTTTTCGCTTCCGCCTCGAAAGTCTCGATGAACAGCCGGCCGATGGTCTTGCGCTTGGTTTCGGGGTCAACCTCGCCCTCCAGCGCGTTAATGAACAGATCCTGCGCCTCAACATGGACCAGCGGGATGTTGTAATGATCGCGGAACAGCCGCACCACTTCCTCGGCCTCGCCCATGCGCAGCAGGCCGTGATCGACGAACACGCAGGTCAGCCGCTCGCCAATGGCCTCGTGCAGCAGCACGGCGGCCACCGCCGAATCCACGCCGCCGGACAGCCCGCACAAAACCCTGCCTTGCCCGACTTGCGCGCGGATCGCCTTGACCGCCTCGCCGCGAAACGCCGCCATGGTCCAGTCGGATTTCAGCCCCGCGACCTTTTGCACGAAATTGGCCAGCAGTTTGGCGCCGTCGGGGGTGTGGACGACCTCCGGGTGAAACTGGGTGGTGAAGATTTTGCGCTTCTCGTCGGAGGCGAAAGCGAGGGGCGCGTTCTCGCTGCGGGCCTTGACCGTAAAACCGTCCGGAAGCTTGGTGACGCGGTCGCCGTGGCTCATCCAGACCTGATGGCGCCCGCCCGTCTCCCACAGCCCGTCGAACAGGGCGCTGGGAGCGATCACCTCGACTTCGGCGCGGCCGAATTCGGCGTGATGGCCGCCCTCGACCGCGCCGCCCATTTGCGCGGCTATGGTCTGCTGGCCATAGCAGATGGCCAGGATCGGCAGGCCCGAATTCAGAATGTTTTCCGGCGCGCGCGGCGAACCGGCTTGCGTGACGGAGGCCGGGCCGCCCGAGAGAATGATCGCGCCGGGTTTTATGGCGTCAAAAGCCTTTTCGGCCGACTGGAACGGGACGATTTCGCAGTAAACCCCGGCTTCGCGCACGCGACGCGCGATCAACTGGGTGACCTGCGAGCCGAAATCGACAATGAGGGCTTTGTCGTGGCGCCGAAGGATATCGTCGTGGAGGTCGGTCATGATTGGTCCTGAGGCGGAGCGCGCGGGCTGAGCGCCGCTTGCGCCAAGGTTGGCGGATTGCGCATCGGATTAAGCGAAAGGCGCGGGCGGCGCAAGGTTGCCCAAGATCGAGCCAGTTTGACCCAAGGTCATTCGATTCGCACGTCGTCAATTAATTGTGCAGCGCACAACCAAAGCTTGACGACGACTGATACAAACCATTTTTTTTGTCATAAATACCGCTGCGGTAGATAGACAAGTGAATATTCTTCAACTAGGTTGCAAAAGCCGTCGGGGAGACGGTCGCAGCCGGAATAATCGGCGCGGAGCTCGAGTCCAAGTCGTGGGAGGACGTCGGGTTTCTGGAATATGCGTCGGAATTTATCTCGGGGAGAGAGCAGCTTCGGCATATTCCGGTCCTGGCAGGACAAGGCGAGGCGGAGCGGAAAAGCATTCAGCTTTTCCGCTCTTTCATTTTCTAACCTTGCGTCAGATCAAGTCGAACGCCCATGCGCTAGCCGGGTTCCCCGCCGCGCGCCCAGTTCTCCTTCACCTCCGCCCGGTAATCGTCGTAGCGGCCTTGCGCGATCGCTTCGCGCGCGTAAACCATCAGATCCTGGTAATAGGCCAGATTGACCCAGGTCAGCAGCATCATCCCAAGAATTTCCTGGCAGCGCATGAGATGATGCAGATAGGCGCGTGAATAGTCGCGCGCCGCCGGGCATGTGCTCATCGGGTCGAGCGGGCGTGGATCGTCGGCGTTTTTGGCGTTCTTCAGATTGATCTTGCCCCAGCGCGTATAGGCGAGGCCGTGGCGCCCGGCCCGGGTCGGCATCACGCAATCGAACATGTCGATGCCGCGCGCCACCGATTCCAGCAGATCGTCAGGCGTCCCCACGCCCATGAGATAATGTGGCTTGTGCTCGGACAGATGCGGCATGACCGTCTCGATCATGGCGAGCATGACGTCCTGCGGTTCGCCCACCGCCAACCCGCCGACCGCCAGCCCGCCAAAATCCATGTCGGACAAGGTTTTGGCGCTTTCAATGCGCAGGTCGCGCTCGGCGCCGCCCTGGACGATGCCGAAACAGGCGCGGCCCGGTTGCTCGCCGAACGCCTTGCGCGAGCGCTCGGCCCAGCGCAGGCTGAGGCGCATGGCGCGCTCCGCCTCCTCGTGCGAACAGGGCAGTTTGACACATTCGTCGAACTGCATCTGAATGTCGGAGCCGAGCAGACGCTGAATCTCCATCGAGCGCTCCGGCGTCAACTGGTGGCGCGAACCGTCGATATGCGACTGGAAGGTGACGCCGTTCTCGTCGAGCTTGCGCAGTTTGGCCAGCGACATCACCTGAAACCCGCCGGAATCGGTGAGGATGTTGTGCGGCCAGTTCATGAACCTGTGCAGGCCGCCGAGTTGCGCGACGCGCTCGGCGCCCGGCCGCAGCATCAGGTGATAGACATTGCCGAGCACGACATCGGCGCCAAGCTCGCGCACCTGTCCGGGATACATCGCCTTGACCGTCGCCGCCGTGCCCACCGGCATGAAGGCGGGGGTGCGGATTATGCCGCGCGGGGTGGAGATTTCGCCGAGGCGCGCGCCGCCGTCGCGGGCGCGCAGGGTGAACTGGAAATCTTCGGTCATAAAGCCTCTTGCCGGTTGAGCGCCGCCTCTTGGCCGCGTCATGCCGGATATGTCCGGCCATCCACGCCGGCAGGAGCATCCGGAACGGCACCGCCAGCCCATCCTGCGCCTTTTGGGGGCGGCGGGTCGGCCGGCACAAGGCAGAGCGCGACGGCTGTTGTCAAGGCCGCCGGAAGCTCAACGGTCGCGCGCAGGGCAGGGCGCGCCGGTCGATAGAGGCGTGCGGTCAATCCTCCAGGCGGGTTTGAATGGTGAAAATGTCGAAGGGCGGCGCCTCCGGCCCGTTGGCGAAGCCGGGCGCGGCGGGCGCGGAGAGATTGGCGGCGTCGAAGGCCAGCAAGAGCAGGGCGGGGCGGTCGGGCGACTCATTGGAATATTGCACCGCCCCGCCCCCGGCGCGCGCCGTCTCCATCGCGCCTTGCGCCAGCCCCGCCTCGGCGCCGCCCTCGCTGCGCCGGATCACGG
>NZ_NHSJ01000126.1 GCF_002937075.1 Rhodoblastus sphagnicola | reverse complement strand
GCAGGAAGCGGTTCCGGCCGATCGGCGGGCCGGTGGTCAGCCTGATCGCGCTCGCGGGTCTCGTCGGCGCCTCGCTGGTCGATATCGAGGCGCAAAAACGCAGCCATGACGACATTCGTCTGGCGACGACCATGGTGGGGGGGCTGGCCCGCCTGCTGAGTTCGTTGCAGGATGTCACCGCGCAGTCGCGCCGCTACCTGCTCACGGGCGAGGCCGGCTATCTCGCCCCCTATCGCCAGGCGGCGGACGACCTGCGCGAAGCCGCGCGGCGGCTGGACTCGTGGACTTCCGGCGATCCGCGCCTGATTGAGGACGTGCGCGGCGTGCGGGCGCTGACCGAGCTGAAACTCGACGAGTTGCGCGAGGAAATGGACTTGCAGCAGGGCGGCCAGACGGCGCGCGCCCTGGAGGTCATTCGCGCCAACGCCCGCAAGGCCACGCTGGAGCTGTTGCGCCAGGCGGTCGCCGCCACGCAGGATGCCGAGGACGCCCGGATCGAAGCCAGCCGCGCGGCGGCCGACCGGCTGGGCACGCAACTCCAGTTCACCACCCTGCTCACCATAGCGGTGGTGGTCGCGCTGGCGATTTTCCTGTTTCTGGACGCGCGGCGGCGCTTTTTCGAACTGCGCCGCGTCCATGAACAACTGGCTTCCACCGCCGCCTCCCTCGACCGAGAGGTCGCCGCCAAGACCGCGCATCTGTCCGCCGCGCTGGAGGCGGAGCGGGCGGCGCTGAAGGATCTCGGCGACTTCAAGGCCGCGCTCGACCAGCACGCCATCGTCGCCACCACCGACCGGCGCGGCGTCATCACCTATGTCAACGACAAGTTCTGCGCGGTCGCCAAATATGCCCGGGAGGATCTGCTCGGCGCGACCCATGCGATCATCAACTCGGGCCTGCACCCGCCGGAATTTTTTCGCGACCTGTGGGCGACGATCTCCGCCGGTCGGACCTGGCGCGGCGAAATCCGCAACCGCGCCAGCGACGGCGAGATCTACTGGGTGGAGACCACCATCGTCCCCTTCCTCGACGCGCGCGGCAAACCGCGCCAATTTATCGCGATCCGCACCGACATCACCGCCTCGAAGCTGGCCGAGGAGCATATCCGGTTCCTGATGGGCGAGGTCAACCACCGCTCGAAAAACCTGCTCAGCGTGGTGCAGTCGATCGCCGTGCTGTCGGCCAGGGACGCCGACCCCAGGACTTTCGCGCAAAACCTGTCGCACCGCATCACCGGTCTCGCCGCCAGCCAGAACCTGCTCATCAACAGCGAATGGAAGGGGGTGGACGTCGCCGAACTGGTGCGCGCCCAGCTCACGGCCTTCCGCGACCTGCTCGACCGTCGCATCCTGCTTTCGGGGCAAAACCTGCGTCTCGCCGCCGCCGCCGCCCAGGCCATCGGCATGGCGCTGCACGAACTCGCCACCAATTCCGCCAAATATGGCGCCCTGTCCAACGATGAGGGCGTGGTGCGCATCGACTGGGGCGACGGGGCGGCCGAAGGCGACGCCGCCTTCCACATGCGCTGGCGCGAGGACGGCGGCCCGGAGGTGGTCGCGCCCACCCGAAAGGGATTTGGCCAGAAAGTCATGGTGGACATGGTCGAGCGCGCCATCAGGGGCGATGTCACGATCGACTATCGCGCCGCAGGCGTGTGCTGGACCGTTCGCGCGCCGATGGAAGCCACCATCGAGACGGGGTGAGTTCGATGGGCGTCAGACCCAGGGCGATCGGGTGAATGAGTATAGCGGCAGTTAGGCTGGGAATCCCTTCTCCCCTTGCGGGAGAAGGTGGCCCCGAAGGGGTCGGATGAGGGGGCAAACGCAAGAACAAAGGCGTTTATCTTCGGCTGGCGCCCCCTCATCCGGCGCCATAGCCCGTCCGCAAGGACGGGCGTCTGGCGACGCCCGAGGGCGCCACCTTCTCCCGCCATAGGGCGTCCGAAAGGACGCCCGTCCACCGACGGGCTATGGGGAGAACGGAACACGACCGCGCGTCCTTATTCTTTATTCGCCCGACTGCCCGGGCGTCAGACCGCCGCCGTCTTGCGCGCCGCCTTCTGCTTGGCCTTTTCGCCGGCGGCGCGGGACGATTCCGTGTTCTGGAACAGGTCGAGGTCGTCGAGATCGCCCGCTTTCGGCGGCGACAGCGCCTGATCCATATAGGCGGAAGCCTCGGTCTTGTGGCGCTTGAGCCAGAGACGGAACAGGCCGAGACGCGCCGCCATCGCCGCGAGCCGGACGTGCTTGGTCACGAAATCGGCGCCAAGGCGCGGGTAGAACAGCAGCGGATTTTCCAGCGGCAGGCCGGGCCGGCGGTCGCGGCGATATTTGCGGCGGAGGTAGCCGCCTTGCAGCGGATGCACCTTTTCCAGCTTGACGCAGCCCCAGAACCACAACAGCAGGAACAGCGCCTGCCCGGCCGACACCCCCGTGGCGGCGGCGCGGCGCATGATCGTCTTCATGTGCGCGACCGAATAATAAAGCGTCCAGGCCTGCTGGTAGATCCCCTCCCACTCCGCCTTGGACATGCGGGGATGGTGGGTGACCGCATGTTCGAGATCGTATTTGTTGAGGTCGGGGTCCATCCACGTCCCGGCGGCGGACTGGCGCTGGTGGTCCTCCGAGCCCGGCAGCGGCGTCAGGAAGAAGAACTCCAGAATGTCCAGCGGCAGCTCGCGCTGGATGATGGCGATGTCGCGCCGGATGCTTTCGGGCGTATCGTTGGGGAAACCGAGGATATAGCCGGCATAGGTGAAGCAGCCGGCGGCCTTCCAGGCCAACAGCATCTCCCGGTATTCCGCGATGCGGTTCTGCTTTTTCTTCACGCCCGCGAGATTGTCGGGGTTGATGTTTTCGAGGCCGATGAACACGCGCTTCACCCCGGCGCGGCCGGCCTTCTCGATGAAATTCTCGATGCGGTGCGACAGCGTGTCGACCTGGATGATGAAGGTG
Organism: Rhodoblastus sphagnicola; assembly: GCF_002937075.1. GTDB lineage: Bacteria > Pseudomonadota > Alphaproteobacteria > Rhizobiales > Beijerinckiaceae > Rhodoblastus > Rhodoblastus sphagnicola. The sequence continues at coordinate 104,488 of NZ_NHSJ01000126.1, read as the reverse complement.
AAGCGCAGCCCCTGCCCGCGCAGGCCGATCAGCCGGTCGAAAATCTCTTCCCAATTGCTGTTGCGGGCGAAATTGTCGTCGGTGATGAAGAAGGAATCCACCCCCTGCGCGAGATTGGCGCGGATGATCGCCTCGACATCGTCGGCCGAGCGGTGGCGGGATTTGCGGCCCTGCACATTGATGATGGTGCAAAACGAGCATTGGAACGGGCAGCCGCGCCCGGCGTCGAACGAGGTGACGGCGCCGCTGGTGCCCGAAACGATCGCGGCCGGCAGCAGCGGGAACGGCGCGCCCTCCATCGCCGGAAGATCATGAAGAAAGTTGTACAAGGGCTTGAGCTGGCGCGAAAAAGCGTCCTGAAGCAGCGCGTCGAACCGCCCCTCGATCTCGCCCGCGTACAGGCTGCAGCCCAGCGCCTGCGCCTCAAGCAATTCAGGGGTGAGGTCCGGCAGCATGGAGACGCAGCCCGACACATGGAAGCCGCCGATCGCCACATCGACGCCCGCGGCCCGGAAGCGACGGGCGAGGTCGAGCGCGCGCGGAAACTGGTTCGACTGCACGCCGGTCAGGCAGATCAGGCCGTTTCCAGCCGTTTTTATCCGCGCGGCGATGGTTTCCGGGATGATCCTTGTGTTGGTTTCGTCGTAAACGAAAATTTCGAGGACGACATCCGGGCCGAGCGCGTGACGGCCGGCGGATTCCAGCGCGATGGCGTTGAGCGCCGCCAGCGAATTGGATGGAATCGCCGAGCGCCACCATTGCACCACATAGCCGTTGTCGTCGTAATGCGACGGTTTCAGCAGATGCAGTTGGAATACGGCCATGCGGACCCTCGGTTCAGGGCGCGGGAACGCGCCTTCTCACCCGGAGACTTAAGGTAAATCCTCGGCTGTCGAAACCTCAATTTTCGCCCGTGCTTGCGCCTGTCCGCGCAAGTGTCTCATATAAAAGCAAAAATAGCTCCGGCCACCCCGGCGAATCCCAGCAGAAGCGCGCCGTGGAAAGGCCAGCGATGGCCGCGGACGATGATGGAAATGGTGGCGATGGCGATGGCGATATGCAGCAGCGTCACGGCGACCGTCAGAATGTGGTGGCGGTGCTCGTGCGCCTCGCTGGCCTCCAGCGCCTCGTGGGACTTGTGCTCGTAGTCGCGCGCCTGTTTCTCGATGTCCTTCTGCTCGCCTTCGTAGCGGCGCGCCTTTTCGGCATATTCGGGCTTGGCGCCGGTCTGTTCGCCGAACAGAGTGTAAAGGTTCAGCTTGACGCTCTTGGCCTGGTAATAGGCCCAGGCGTCGGAGGCCTTGCTTTGCAGCAGCACCGCCGCGTTCTTCTCCGCGAAGGCCTTGGCGGTCTCCATCGTCTCCAGGCTGCCGACCGTGGCCGCGACTACGGCCAGCACCGCGATGACGACGGAGACGAGCGAAAGGAAATCGTCGCCGGAATGGGCGACATGCTTGGCGTGTTCGGCGTGTTCGAACGGTTCGGTCGGCGATTCGGTCATGAGGCCTCTCTCCCTGAAGTCCTTCAAGCTTAACCATGCGCCGGCGTCGCCGCAATCTCACGCGCGCGCCTATTCTAGACAGCGGCGGCCGGCGCCCTTATAAAGTTAGCGTTCACTATCCCAGCGCCGGGACTTCACGCCGGCCGTTCCGAGGGGGCTCCATGTCCGAAACGCTCGCCGATTCCTTCGCGGCCGATCCCTTCGCGGGCTTGCGCGAAACCATGGTCGAGCGGCAGATCCGCACCTTCGACGTCAGCGATCTCGCCGTGCAGGAGCGCATGAAGACGGTTCCGCGCGAGATCTTCGTCGATGACGCCTATGTTTCGCTGGCCTATTCCGACGCCCGCGTCCTGGTGACGGGGACGAGTCCGCGCGAACTGACCGCGCCGCTGATCCTGGGCAGAATGCTGAAGGAGGCCCATGTCCGCGCGACCGATCGGGCGCTGGTTGTCGGCGGCGCCTCCGGCTATGCCGCCGCCTTGCTCGCGGGTCTGGCCTTGTCCGTGGTCAGCCTCGACGAGGATGCGGCGCTGTCGGCGCGGGCGCAAGCCAGTTTCACGCGCCTCTGCCTCGCCAATGCGACCAGCGTGACCGGCCCGCTGCGCCAGGGCGCCGCCGCAGCCGCGCCTTTCGACCTCATCCTCGTCGATGGCGTCGTCACCGGCGGTCTTGAAGCGCTTTGCGACCAATTGACCGAGGGCGGCCGCATGGTGGCCATTGTCGGCGACGCCCCCGGCGCGCGCACCGGCCGCGCCACCCTGTTCACCCGCGCGGACAGCCAGACTTCGGGGTGCGGCCTGTTTTCCGCATCGGCCGCGACGCTGACGGCGCTGACGGCGCCGCCAGTCTTTGTGTTTTGAAGCGCGCGAGGTTGTGACTTTTCGGACGCAGCCTGCGAAAATCTGATGGTCTTGAGCCGCGTGGGGCGGGACTGGCCTTGTCTCCGCGGGTCATTTGGTTAACGGTAATCTTTGTATGGCATGGATTCTTTGGTGAAGTCGAACATCGAGCTTGTGGCGCTGTCACGCGTGGAATCGTACGGATTTGGGAGTGGGCTGTTGATCGGTGTTCCTTTCTCGCGCTTGCTGGCTGGGGTCGCTGTCGTGGCGCTGATGTGCGCTGCTGGCCCGGCGGCGGCGGAGACCATGTCCAGCGCCCTTGCGCGCGCTTATCGCAACAACCCCGACATCAACCAGCAGCGCGCCGCCGTGCGCGCCCGCGACGAGACCGTGCCGGCGGCCAAGGCCGGTTGGCTGCCCAAGGCGTCGCTCCAGGGCCAGTCGGGCCATCAGGCCAACGAGATCACCGGTTATCCGGGGTCGAACGGCAGACATTCGTCCAATCCTTCCCAAGCCGGCGCCACGCTGTCGCAGACCCTGTTCGACGGCAATCGCACCGCCAACGGCGTCAGCCAAGCCGAATCGACCGTGCTGGCCCAGCGTGAGGCGCTGCGCCAGCAGGAGCTGGCCACGCTGCAATCGGGCGCCACGGCCTATATGGACGTGCTGCGCGACACCGCCGTGCTCGGCCTGAAGCGCAGTAACATCAAGGTGTTGCAGGTTCAGTTGCAGCAGACGCAGGACCGCTTCAATGTCGGCGAAGTGACGCGCACCGACGTGGCGCAAGCCGAATCGGCGTTGGCCGGCGCGCGCGCCGATTTCGCCTCCGCGCAGTCCAACCTTGAGACCAGCATCGCCTCGTTCCGCCGGCAGATCGGCGTCGATCCGAAGAATCTCTCGCCGGCCCAGCCGGTCGAGCGCCTGCTGCCGAAATCCGTGCAGGCCGCCATCGGCGTCGGTCTCGACGAGCATCCGGCCATCACCGGCGCGCTGCATCAGGTCGACGCCGCCGAATCCGCCGTCAAGGTGGCCGAGGGCGCGCTGCTGCCCACCCTCGGCGTCCAGGGCACCGTGAGCCGGTCCCTCGATACCAGCGGCACGCCCGGCTACAATGTCAATACCGCCTCGGTCGTGGGCACGCTCAACATCCCGATTTATCAGGGCGGCCAGGAATACGCCGCCGTGCGCCAGGCCAAGGAGCAGCTCGGCCAGGCGCGGCTGGCGGTCGATTCGCAGCGCATCGCGGTGCGCGGCGGCATCTCCAGCAGTTGGGGCCAGTTGCAGGCGTCCAAGGCGGCCATCGTCGCCTACCAGGCCGCCGTCAAGGCGGCGGAAGTCGCCCTCAACGGCGTGCGCGAGGAGGCCAAGGTCGGCCAGCGCACGACGCTCGACGTGCTCAACGCCCAGCAGACGCTGCTGAACGCCCGCGTGCAGCTGGTTTCGGCTCAACACGACCGGGTCGTCACGTCCTATACCGTGCTCGCCCAGATCGGTCGCCTGTCCGCCGAAACGCTCGGCCTGGATGCGCCGGCCTACGACCCGGCCGACCATTACGAGCGCACCAAGAACCGCTTCATCGGCCTGACCGCCGCCGACGGCGGCTGAGCGTCCGGCTTGGCTGCGAAATCTGAGGATTACGGCGGGTATTGACTTGCGCCGGAAAAGTCGGCGGCGCATTTTAGACGCGTGGCTCTTGCGAGAGTCGCGCCATGCGCGTTTCCTCGTGGCGCGCGCGCCACAATCATCCTAGGAACGTTCGCAAAGCGGACGTTCCGATATTATCGACGTCCGAAGCCTTGCGAGCGTCCGAACCCCAATGAACGCAACGAACGCCAGCCAGACCAGCCTGCAGGCCGAACAAAAGGCGCTTGAGCCATCGATGGAGGACATTCTCGCCTCCATCCGGAGGATCATCGCCGACGACGACGCCTTGCCGCTTAGTCGCCGAGCCAGTGTCAGACCGGAGCCGGCCGCGAAAGACCCCGCGAGAGCGCAAGAGTCCCCGAAAGCGCAAGAACCCCAGAGAGAGCAGGAGCCCCAGAGAGCGCAGGAGCCGCCGAAAGCGCAAGAGCCGCCAACGGGACAACAGCCGCCCCTCGCGGCTCAGCCGGTCTCCCCGCCCCCCGTCTCCAATGCGCCGACGCCCGGTCCGACCGTGGTGGCGCCGCCCTTTTTCCAGACGCGCTCCGGAGCGCAGATGAGGCCGCCGCCGCTGCCCAACCTGCGCGACCTCGGCCTGCGTCTCGACGACATTCCCTCCAGCCCGGCGCCGCCCGCCAGCCTGGCGGCGCCGGCGAATGCCGAACCCGCGCCGTTCGCGTCGGATTTGCGCCCGTCGCTGGGTGGGCTTCCCGAATTCGTCAGCGCGCGCGCGGCGGCCGAAACGGCCGCTGAGACCGCCCAACCCGCGCCGCGACCGGCGCCGCCGGCGCAGCCCCTTGTGTCCGGCCCCGCGCCGCAGGCGGCCAAACCGTCCGTCAGTTTCGAGACCGGCGGCGCGATCCCGCCGTTCTCCTTCCGCGCCAACCTGCCGCCGCCGCTGGTCGGCCTCGCGCCGCTTCGTCAAGCCCCCGCGCCAAGGCCGCCCGCGCAAGCGACGCCGGCGCCCGCGCCCGAACCGACGGTCGCGTCCGTCTTCGCCGCCCAGGCGGCCCCGAGCGCGGCGGCGGAGCCCGTCGCGGCGCCCCGTCAGTCCGGACTGCCGCCGGCGCGCTTCGACCGCATCGAACCGGCGATGCTGTCGGAACTCAACGGCGTCAAGGTTGGCGCGGCGTTCGAGGCTCTGGCGGAATCGGCGCTGCTGCGCGATCCCGAAATGGTCGAGCGGCTGACCCGCGAGATTTTGCGGCCGATCATAAAAACCTGGCTCGACGACAATCTGCCCAATGTGGTGGAGCGTCTGGTGCGCGCGGAGATCGAACGGGTGGCGCGCGGGCCGAAGGATTGAGCGAATTGCCGCTTGATTGGCATGGGCGGGAAGCGATCATCATCGCATGGTCTGCTCCCGGCGGGGAGCGGACTGTCACAGACTGGCGCAAAAGTTGGTTGATGCCTTTGTTTTCAAAGACGCGCCCCCGTCCGTCAACGCGTGACGATCTAACGATTATCCGGTTGACAGGGTCGGGCAAGAGCACTTCAACGCGGGCTAAGGGTCCAGTTCCCTTCCAATAGCTGATGGGTTGGAAGGCGGCTTCTGATTTGCAGAACTGCGGTCAGTGCTGCATTCTGAACGACGTGGTGACCGAACAACGTGCATGGGTCGTTGGAATAAATTTCTCGCCGTGACAGCGGTGGCGCTGATCCTCGCCAGCGTTGGTTGTATTCTGTTTTTTGCTGCCCTACATTCGATGAATGCGCAAATCAGCCGGTGCTGGGACGAGTCGGCTCCAGAATACATTCTAGATCGCGATCAACGCCGTCGGGAATGCGGTAGCCAATGACGGCTTCGAGCCGACTGCCGCCCTCCGTTGCAAGCTTGTCTTCACCGCTTGAGGCGCCGCGACGTGGGGCGAATTCTGCCGAATCTCTACCTGAAATTGTGGCTTATTGATTCAAAATAGTGCGAAAGCGCGGGATTTCCGCGAATTTTGTGCGAATTCCTGCGAGAAACGTTCGATTTTTGCTCATGTAATTTTTCGGTTGTGTACGACATAAGGGGTGGGTTTCTGCGAGCGCGGGGTTTGGCGTTGTGGGCGCGGCGATGGATTATCGCGTTAAAATAGGTGGTTAAGCGGCATTGTGTCCGTGGGGGCGCTTTACATGGAACATAACGCGAACAAGATGTAGTACTTGCCGCATTTTCACTTTTGACCGCGACGGGCCGCGGCGACGAAAACCCTCGCCCGCGCCACGATTTCGTTGACTTGCGGCGCCCGCTCGGTTTTTGTGCGCCTCACGTAAAAAAATCGAGCCGGTTCGCCAAAATGATGGAAAAGACTTTCGATCCCGCCGCCGTTGAGAGCCGCATCGCGGCGGAATGGGAGCGCGTCGGCGCCTTTCGCGCCGGACGCGCGGATCGCGCCGGCAAACCCTATACGATCGTCATTCCACCGCCGAACGTCACCGGCTCGCTGCATATGGGCCATGCGCTCAACAACACGCTGCAAGACATTCTGTGCCGGTTCGAGCGCATGCGCGGACGCGACGTTTTGTGGCAGCCCGGCACCGACCATGCCGGCATCGCCACGCAAATGGTGGTGGAGCGCCAGCTTGCGCAAAATGGCGGCAATGTCGGGCGCCGCGACCTCGGGCGTGAAAAATTTCTGGAAAAGGTTTGGCAATGGAAGGCGGAGTCCGGCGGCGCCATTGTCAACCAGTTGAAACGGCTCGGGGCATCGTGCGACTGGTCGCGCGAGCGGTTCACCATGGACCCCGGCTCGTCCAAGGCGGTGCTCAAAGCTTTTGTCGAGCTTTATCGCGCCGGGCTGATCTACAAGGACAAACGGCTGGTCAACTGGGACCCAAAACTGCTGACCGCCGTGTCCGACATCGAGGTGGTGGCGCAGACCGTCAAGGGCCAGCTTTACCATTTCAAATATCCGCTGGCCGATGACGCCGGTCGCCCGACCGACGAATATATCGTGGTGGCGACCACCCGGCCCGAAACCCTGCTCGGCGACACCGCCGTGGCCGTCCATCCCGAGGATGCGCGCTACGCCCATCTGCTTGGGCGCAAAGTGGTGCTGCCGCTGGTCGGGCGGCTGATTCCCATTGTCGCGGATGAATATTCCGATCCGGAAAAGGGGTCGGGCGCGGTCAAGATCACGCCAGCGCATGATTTCAACGATTTCGAGGTCGGCGCGCGGCATGACCTGCCGCTGATCAACATTCTCGACGCCGAAGCCCGCATTCTCGTGCGCGAGAACGAGGCTTTTCTTGAGGGTGTGATCGAGAACGACGATCTCACGGAGACGCTGGACAGCCTGCACGGTTTGACCCGCGAGGAGGCGCGGAAGGCCGTGATCGCCGCCATGGAGGCGCGCGGGCTGGTCGCCACCATCGAGGCGCACGAGCATCAAGTGCCGCATGGCGACCGCTCCGGCGTGGTGATCGAGCCCTGGCTCACCGACCAATGGTATGTGGACGCCAAGGCGCTGGCCGTCGAGGCTTTGGCCGCCGTGCGCAAGGGCGACACGGTGTTCGTGCCGAAGAACTGGGAAAAGACCTATTTCGACTGGCTGGAGAATATTCAGCCCTGGTGCATCTCGCGCCAATTGTGGTGGGGCCACCAGATTCCCGCCTGGTACGCGCCCTGGGGCTCGGTTTATGTCGCCGAGACCGAGGAGGAGGCGCTGGCGGATGCGCTGGCCGACGCGGCCAAGCGCGAGATTCTTTCCGGCGCCGAGGCCGCCGCGATCGCCGGAGATCCCGACAAGGGCGCGGCGTTGCTGACGCGCGACGAGGATGTGCTGGACACGTGGTTCTCCTCGGGCCTGTGGCCGATGTCCACGCTGGGCTGGCCGGATGAGCCGAACGACTTGGCCACGCGCTATCCGACCGACGTGCTCGTGACCGGCTTCGACATCATCTTCTTCTGGGTGGCGCGGATGATGATGTTCGGGCTGCATTTCATGAAGCAGGTTCCGTTCAGGACCGTCTATCTCCACGCGCTGGTGCGCGACGAGAAGGGCGCGAAAATGTCGAAGTCGAAGGGGAATGTGATTGATCCCCTGCGCCTGATCGACAGCTATGGCGCCGACGCGCTGCGCTTCACTTTGGCGGCGATGGCGGCGCAGGGGCGCGACATCAAGCTCGCCACCAGCCGGGTCGAGGGCTATCGCAATTTCGCGACAAAACTCTGGAACGCCGCGCGTTTCGCCGAAATGAACCAGTGCTTCGCGCGGCCGGGTTTCGATCCGATGCGCGTCAAGGAAATGCTGAACCAGTGGATTCTCGGCGAGACCGCGCGGGCCGTGGCCGAGGTCGAGACCGCGCTGGTCGCGTATAAATTCAACGAGGCCGCGCAGGCCGCCTATCGCTTCGTCTGGAACATTTTCTGCGACTGGCATCTGGAGCTGGCCAAGCCTTTGTTGCAGGGCGAGGACGGGCCGGCCAAGCAGGAGGCCCGCGAAACCATCGCCTTCGCGCTCGACGAGATCGTCAAACTGCTGCATCCGTTCATGCCGTTCCTCACCGAGGAGCTTTGGGCGATCGCCGGCGAGCGTTTTCCGCGCGACAGCGTGCTGGCCCTCGCGCCATGGCCCGATTTGAAAGGGCTGGAGAACGCGCAGGCCGAGGCCGAGATCGGCCGGGTGGTCGATCTGGTGTCGCAGGTGCGCTCGGTGCGCGCGGAAATGAACGTGCCGGCGGGCGCGCAGATCCCGTTGGTGCTGGTGGCGGCGTCGGAAGCCGACCAGAGCCATGCGCAGCGCTGGGAAGAGACGCTGAAGCGGCTGGCGCGGCTGTCCGAGATCGGCTTCGCCGATGCGGCGCCGGCGCAGGCGGTGCAGGTCGTTGCGCGCGGGACCGTGCTGGCGCTGCCGCTGGCCGGGGTGATCGATTTCGCCGCCGAACGCGCGCGGCTGGAAAAGGGCATAGCCAGCGAGCACAAGGAAATCGGCAAGATCGACGCCAAGCTCGGCAACGCCGACTTCCTGCGCCGCGCGCCGGAAGAGGTGGTCGAGGAGAATCAGGAGCGCCGCGCCGACAGCGTGGCGCGGCTGGAGAAAATGCAGGCGGCGCTGAAGCTGCTGGGGTGAACGGGCCGTTGGCGGCGGCGCGGCGGCGGGGTCGCGCCGCGCCAGATTACCGCGCGGAGCCTCGGCGCCGCGCCAGTTGTGAAACGGCCCCCGCTTCCGGGGACTGCGCGCTGGCGTGCGAGACCTTCAGCGCGAGTTCGTCCAAGGCTTCCACCGTCAGGTCGCTCTTGCAGAGATAATCGAGGGCGCCGGCGTCGCGGGCGATCCGCTTGAGATCGGGAATGTCGAGGCCCGAGAGCAGGATGAACGGCAAGGCCAGCAGGTCGTGATTGGCGCGTCCGCCGCCGAGGGAAAGCCCCAGGCCCAGGACGAAATCCAGGAACACGAGATCGACGTCCCCCGCGGCGGCGAGCGCCGCGCCCTCGTCCATCTCGCGGCAGTCCGCAACTTGATACGCGACTCGTTTCGAGCGCCGGAGCAGGCGCCTAAGCAGAAAGACGTCTTCCGCGTCGTCGTCCACGATCAGGACATGGACCAGCGGACGCTCTTCTTCAAACATTTGGCCGCCCTGGCTGGAATTGAGCATCACCATCGTCGCCCCCGCAATTGTGATTCCATTTAAATTACGTTAATATTAATTAATATTGTGATTTGCCGCAAGTATAGTTACGCAGCGTCAATCATCCGCCGCCGCTTCATGGATCCGAGGGAGGGTCAACGCAATGAATGCGCATTTTCCTCCCTCGGGAACGGCTGTTCCCCCGCCGGAGACGGCTGGCGCGGCCAAGGGGGGCGTCTTGGCGGGCCTCAAGGCCCCGTTGGCGAAGCGGGCGGGGCTCACGCTGATCCGCTGGCGCGAGCAGGTTCCGACATGGTTCTGCGTCGTCGCCGGCGTGGCCATCGCCATCATGGCCTGGGCGGCGCGCATCGCCATTTTCGGCGATTCGGCCAAGATTCCCTATATCACCTTCGTTCCCGTGGTCACCCTCGCCGCCCTGTCCGGCTTGCCGGCCCTGGGCGCGACCACAGCGCTGGCCTGCGCCGCCCTCGTGCTGGAATTCGTCGCGCCCCCGCAAGGTGGCGACGACATCGTCGCCCTCGCCATATTCATTCTTAACTCGATCCTGACCGTCGCACTGGTGGAAGCGCTCATGCGCGTCTGGTCCGAATCGCTGGCGCAAATGGCCCGCGCGCAAGCGCTCGAACAATTGAAGTCGGCGATCGTCGATTCCTCCGACGACGCCATCATCACCAAGACGCTCGATGGCCGAATCGCCAGCTGGAATCCCGCCGCGACGCGCATCCTCGGCTATCGCCCGGAGGAAATCATCGGGCAGCCGGTGACGCGGCTGTTCCCGTCGCATCTGCTCGCCGAAGAAAGCGCCATTGTCGCGCAATTGCGCGCCAGCGAGGACGCTCGACATTACCGCACCCAGCGACTGGCCAGGGATGGGCGGGCGATCGACGTGGCCTTGACCATTTCGCCGCTGCGCGACGTCGACGGGCGCCTGATCGGCGCCTCGAAAATCCTGCGCGACATCACCCGGCAGACAGAGATCGACGACGCCTTGCGCGCCAGCGAGGAGCGGTTGCGGTTCGCGCTGGAAGGCGCGCGCGCCGCCGCCTGGCAATGGGACTGCCGGGCCATGGTCTCCAACTGGGATCCGCATTTCTTCGCCTTGCACGGGCTAGATCCCGCCCGCGAGTCGCCGTCCTTCGCCAAATGGATGGAAACCGTGCATGAAGACGATCGCGCCCAGGCCGAAAGCGCCGTGCGCGAGTCGCTGGCGCCCGGCGCGCCGGATTACCACAGCGAATATCGCGTGCGCGCGCCCGACGGCGCCCTGCGCTGGATCGAGATTTTCGGCCGCGTCGAGCGCGACGAAAATGGCGCGCCCGTTCGCCTGTCCGGCATTTCCCTCGATGTCAGCGAGCGTCACGCCGCCTGGGAGGCGGCGGAGGCTGCGAATAACGAACTCGCGCGCGCCAATGACAGCCTGAAGCGATTCTCCTATATCGCGGCGCATGACCTTCAGGAGCCCTTGCGCAAGATCCAGCAGTTCTCGGAACTGCTCGTGACCGATTGCGGTGGGGACATCGGCGATGACGCGACCTATTACCTGAAGGTGCTGCGCGAATCGGCCGAGCGCCTGCGCATCCTGATCAACGAACTCCTGATCTTTGCGCAGGCCGCCAATCGCGAGCTGGCGACAGCGCCTTTCGACGCCAACGCGCTGATGGGGCGGGTCGTCAAGACCTGCGCCGTCGCCATCGCGGAGGCTCGGGCGCGGGTCAGGATCGCGCCGCTGCCGCCGCTGCGCGGCGACGAAACCCTGGTCGAGCAATTGTTCGTGAATCTGCTCACCAATGCGATCAAATACCGCCGTCCCGGCGTCACGCCCGAGATCACGTTGACCGCCGGCGAGGACGAGGGGCGCATGGTCTTGCGTTTCTCCGACAATGGCATGGGGATCGCCCGGGAGGATCAGGCGCGCATTTTCGAACCCTTCGTCCGCCTGCGCCGTGGCGACGGGGTCAAGGGCGCGGGAATCGGTCTGGCGATCTGCGCCACCATCTGCGACCGGCACGGATGGCGCATTTCCCTGGAAAGCGCGCCCGGCGCGGGAACGACCTTCTGCGTCGCCATTCCCGCCGACCCGCGCCACGCCGCATAGCTTTCTGTTTGCGCGTCTTGATTTTGCGCCAAGCCGACGGCGCTCGTGAGCGCCCGCGCCGGCGGCGTCGTAAACGAAGAGTTTACCCCGCGCTTTTGCGGCCCGTTCACCTTTGCAGCTTAACGTCAACGCGGGCGCAATGTCGCGGCCTTTCCAGCGCTTCATGTCAGAGGCCATGAATTTCGCGCCTTCCGCAAGGACGGCGCCGACATGGGGTCGCGATGAAGCCGCTGTGGCGCAAGCTGAAAAACCTGTTCGGCGCCGCGGAAAGTCCCGCCCCGGCTGACGACGCCGCCATGATCGAGGCCTTGTTCGCCTCGGATATAGCGGGGATCGCGCAGAGCGATTTCCGCACCGGAAAATTCACGCGCGTCAATTCGCGCATGTGCGAGATGCTCGGGCGCGGCGAACAGGAGCTGATGACCCTCGGGCCGCCCGACGTGCAGCATCCCGACGACGGCGCCCGCCTGATGCCCGTCTTCCTCAAGGCCATGAGCAGCAAGGGCAAGTGGGAGGGCGACATGCGCCACCTGTTGCCCGACGGCGAAGTGGTGTGGGCGCGGATCAGCGCCATGGTCACCGCCCGCGACGAGACCGGCGCGCCCCTGCGCGGCGTGGCCATCCTGCTCGACATGACCGACGCCCGCCGCGCCGACGAACAGGCCCGCGAAAATACGGAAATCCTGCGGCTCGGCCAGGTGGTGGGCCGAATCGGCACGGTGCGGCGCGACATCGTCAACGGCGTCATTCTCGCCGAACCCGCCATCCGCGACATCATGGCCCTGCCGGAAGGCGCCGGGCCGATCCCGACCGCGCAATGGCTCGAACGGATCGTGCCCGAGGATCGAAATCGCGTCGCCGCGGAAATGCGCCGCGCCGAGGAGGGCGGCGCCGAAGACATCAGCCTCGACTACCGCACCACCTGTCCGCGCACCGGCCGGCTGCGTTATATCGAATTGCGCGCACGCTATATATTCGGGCCAAATGGGAAAGCGACCTCCTCGATCGGCGTGGCGATCGACGTCACTGAGCGCCGCGAGGCGGAAATACGCCTCGCCCACGCCGCCAACCATGATTCCCTCACCGGCCTGCCCAACCGCGGCCTGTTCCGCGTCCGGCTCGAAGAGGCGCTGGCGCTGGCGCGGCGGGGCGTCAACTTCGCCCTGCTCTGCCTCGATCTCGACCGCTTCAAGGAGGTCAACGACACGCTGGGCCATCCCGTCGGCGACCGGTTGCTCGACGCCGCCGCCAAAAGGCTGCGCAAGGAATTGCGCGACACCGACACGCTGGCGCGGCTCGGCGGCGACGAATTCGCCGTCATCCAGTCCTGCCTGCTCGAACCGCGCGAGGCCTCGGCGCTGGCGCTGCGGCTGGTCCAGACGCTGTCGGCGCCTTTCGTCATCGACGGCCAGCAGATCGTCGTCGGCGTCAGCATCGGGATCGCCCTCGCCCCACAGGACGGCGGCGAAACCGAAAGCCTGCTGAGCGCGGCCGACATGGCGCTCTACCACGCCAAATCCGACGGGCGCGGCGTCTGGCGCTATTTCAAGCCGGAGATGAACCAGCGCATGCAGATGCGCCGGGAGCTGGAGCTCGATCTGCGCCGGGCGATGACGGACGGGCAGTTCGAAGTGTTCTACCAGCCGATCATGGACGTGGAGTCCCGGCGGGTGAAGACGTTCGAGGCCCTGCTGCGCTGGCGCCATCCCGAACGCGGCCTGTTGGCGCCGGATCTGTTCATTCCCCTGTGCGAGGAAGTCGGCCTGATCGTGCCGCTGGGCGACTGGGTGCTGCGCCGCGCCTGCGCCGACGCCGCGCGCTGGCCCGAGGACATCGGCCTCGCCGTGAATTTCTCGCCCGTGCAAATCCAGTCGCGCCATCTGGTGGGGCAGATCGCCTCGACTCTGCGGGACACCGGGCTGAACCCCCGCCGGCTCGAAGTGGAGATCACCGAGAACGTCCTCATCAAGGACAAGGAGACCGCGCTCGCCACCCTGTATGCGATCAAGGCGCTTGGCGCGCGCATCGCCATGGACGATTTCGGCACGGGCTATTCCTCGCTGAGCTATCTGCAAATCTTCCCGTTCGACAAGGTGAAGATCGACCGCAGCTTTACCTGCGAACTCGGCCAGTCGCGCAAGAGCAACGCCATCATCAGGGCCGTGGCCGGCCTGTGCGACGGCCTGGACATGGCCGTGGTGGCGGAGGGCGTGGAAACCGAGGGCCAGTTCGAGGCGTTGCGACGCGAAGGCTGCAACCAGGCGCAAGGCTATTTGTTCAGCTGCGCGGTCGCCGCCGACGCCCTGCCCGCCCTGCTCGACGCGCTCAACGGCGCCGAATGGGCGCAGGCGGCGGAGTGACATGAAATCCGCGATCCAACGAAGTCCGCGCGATTTTATTTCCGCGAATCGCGAGTCGCGATCCAGCGGAAACCGTATGATCCTGTCGCCCGTTTCCTGAGTTGAAGACAAAACCTGTGTCCGCGGCGCAACAAGGCCCAGGCAAACACATTTCCTTGATTTGTTGCGCAGCCTCCGCCGCGATTCAGCCATAAACTGGACGCTAGTTCGCGCTAGATAAAAAGGCGACGGGCTTGGCGCCCGGGTGGGATTGGACGATCCCGAGAGGACATGGGCGATGGCCGGGTACGGGCGTGTTTTTCAGGCGACACTTGTTGGAGCCCTGTTCGCCGCCGCGCTCGCGCCGAATGGGGACGCCCTCGCCTTCGACGGCGCCGAGAAATCCGCCGCCGCCGCCACAAGACCGCTGGAAATCTTCAAGGATCCGCGACAGGCGCTGCAAGCCGCGCTGGAAAGCTATAGCGCCGGCAATCCCGCCTCCTCCGTCGAGGCGCTGAAATACGCCGCGGCCGGCGGCGAACCGCTGGCGCAATGGAAGCTCGGCCGGATGTATGCAGACGGCGACGGGGTGCAGCGCGACGATTACAAGGCCTATGAATATTTCCAGGAAATCGTCGACAAATATGACGAGGATACCGCCAACTGGCGCGAGAAATCTGTCGTCGCCAGCGCCTTTGTCGCCGTCGGCCTGTTCAACCTGAAAGGGATTTCCGGCGACCGGCTACAGGCCGACCCGGAGGAGGCCCTGCGACTGTTCCTCTATGCCGCTACGCATTTTTCCGACGCCAACGCGCAATACCAACTCGCCCGCCTCTATCGCGATGGCGCGCCCGGCGTGCCGAAGGACCACATGCAGGCGGCGCGCTGGCTCAATCTGGCGGCCGAGAAGAACCATGTGGACTCGCAGGCGCTGCTTGGCCAGATGCTGTTTTCCGGCGACGGCGTGCCGGCGCAGCGCGCGCGCGGCCTGATGTGGATGACGCTGGCCCGCGAAGGCGCAAGCGGCAAGGCGCAGGAGTGGATCCACGCGCAATACGACCAAGCGATTCGCGCCGCCAACGACAATGATCGCCAAGCGGCGCTGGTCTATCTGGAAGACCATCTCAAGCGGCGGTATTGACCCGGCGCGGCTGAAGACTGTCGTCAGGCCCGCTGTTCAACCGCGACGCGACAGCCGGCCAAATCCAAATCCGACTCGATCTGTCGCACGGCTCCAATCGGTGGAGCGCAGGCCGCTATAAGCCTCGCTGCCAAAGGAGGGCCTGCGCCAATTTGGGCCCTCGTCCGGGGCGACTCGCATCATCAGATTCATCAATACGCAAATTCACATTGACGCAGATCAATGTTTGTCATGTAATTGTTTAGCGTGCACCAATGATGTTGATGAGGCGGCCATGGATCGCACTCCGCACTTCGTTTTTACTACAAAATACAGTGTACATTCCGGCTTTGGACTCGCGTTGCTGTCCACGCCTGTGTCTAGCGCGCCGCCAACCAAAGAGTCTATTCCGCTCACCGCAACGCGCGGCCCCCTGCGAAGACTCCGGCCGCCAATCAATTGTTGAAATGACGCGCGCGGCGCGAACCGCCGCCGCCCTGATTGCAAAAGAGGCCATCATGTCCATCAAGAAGATTTTACTTGGGTCTGGCGCCGCTGTCGCGCTCGTCGCGGCTTCGGCCGTTGCGGCGATTGAATTCCCGGATGAGGCGGTGACGCTGATCTCCGGCGTGGCGCCAAACTGGCTGACGCCGTTGCTGCCCCCGCCGCTGCCCAAGGCGAAGCCGGTCAAGGCCGCCTATTGGCTCGACCAGAATTGGCGTCTGGACGATCGCCGCTGGTTCCACCATGCCGGCCAGGGCACAGCCACCTTTCCCATCCCCTACGCCTGGTTCGTCGCCCTGGAACAGCCCTATCTTTCGCTGTTCCGGCAGCCCGGCCTGTTGCGCGACCCGGACTATCTGCAAAGGTTCGGCTTCATCCCCAGCCCGAAGACCGACGCCAGCGCCACGGACTTGCGCGCCGCCGGTTTTGGCTGGAGTTCGGCGCCCCAGCCCCCGGAGATCAAGCCATCGACCTCGCTCGCCTGGGAGCCCGCGCCCAATGACGACGCTCTGCCGGTCGGCTTCGCGCGCCTCGCCGGCGCGAAGGATCCGATCAGCGGCGCCGCTCAGCCCGATGGCGTTGGCTTGACTTGCGCCGCCTGCCACACCGGGCACGTGGAATATCAGGGAGTCACGCTGCGGATCGACGGCGCGGGCGCTGTGATCGATCTCGATAAATTGCAGTCGATCCTGGTGCAATCGCTGCTTTACGCGCGTTATGCGCCGGGCCGGTTCGACCGTTTCGCGACGCGCGTCCTGGGCGAAGGCGCTGGAGACGCCGACAAGACCGCCTTGAAACAAAAGCTCGAGGCGACCATCGCGGACATTGTCGCCGTTGCGATGAAAACCGGCCAGATCACGCATGACGCCGGCCAAAAAGCCACGGGAGACGGACCGGGCCGCCTCGACGCCTTGAACCGCATCGGCAACCAGGTGTTCTTCACCGACCTGTCGCGCCCGAACCACCCGGCGCCCAACGGCAATTTCCATGCGACCGACGCGCCGGTCAGCTTTCCTCACATCTGGACGGCGCCCTGGTTCCTCTGGGCGCAATACGATTCTTCCATCGAACATCCGTTGATCCGCAATGTCGGCGAGGCCATGGGCGTCGCCGCGCAATTGAACCTGACCGGGGCGGACGGTCTGTATCGCTCCACGGTCAAGGTCGCCAATGTCCTATGGGTCGAAGATTTATTGCGTGGCCCCGATCCGTTCGGCGCGGCCGAGCGGCCGTCGTTCGGCGGACTGGCGGCGCCGCAATGGCCGCAATCGCTGTTTCCCGACGACGCCGCCTGGAAGATCGACCCGCAAAAGGTTTCGCGCGGCCGGAGGCTCTACGCGGAACTGTGTTCCGGATGCCATCTCGGCCCAATCGGCGACGCCGAATTCGATCAGGCCTATCCGGACAAGCGGTTCTGGACGTCCAAAAACTGGATTCCTGTGCGCGGCGGCGCGGAACAAATCCTCGCGCCGCCGCAGATACCATACCAGACCGTCGGCACGGACGAAGGGCGCGCGCTGGTGCTGAAAACGCGGGAGGTCGATACGCCCAGGCCGCTGGACATCGCGCCTCAGCGCGACATTTCCGAGCGCTGGTCCTGCGGCGTGGATTTGTCCGGCGCCGTGTCGCCTTCGGGACGGATGCCGTTCTCGCTGGCGCTGATGGCCACGGTGGACAATGTCATCCGCAAATGGATGGATGACAACCAGATCGCGCCCGCCGTTCGCGCGGCGGCGTTTGGGCCCTTAAAGAACTGCCCCAATACGGGGGCCGATCAACCTTATTACCGCACCCGCCCCCTCAACGGCATCTGGGCCACGGCGCCTTATCTGCACAATGGTTCGGTTCCCTCGCTCTATTGGCTGCTGCGCCCCGCAGCGGAACGGCCGAGGAAATTCTGCATCGGCGGCGGCGACTTCGATCCAAAAACGGTGGGCTTCGCGACGCCGGAGGGCGGAAGCAAGGCCTGCACGGTGGGCGAAACCCTGTTCGAGGCCGTGGATCGCGGCGGCCAGCCGATCGCGGGCAACGGAATTGGCGGCCATTCCTTTGAAAACGGCGAAGCCAAGCCCGGCGCCGGCGTCATTGGCCGCGCTCTGACCGACGCCGAGCGGTTCGACTTGATCGAATATCTCAAGACGCTGTGAGCATTTTTCGAAGCGTTTTGCGGACCACTTCGCGCCATTCGCGACAGACCGTTGCCGACAATGCAATCCCGCCACGGCCATGGGCCGGGCGGGATGCAAAAGGTCGGGTTTCGCGCCTTTGCCTTGCAGCGGATCAGAACAGGCCGGGGATGAACTGGCCGGTGGTCCGGAACCGATAGGCGACTTCGAGGCCGTAGGTCCATTGGTTGCGGTCGCCATTGCCGACGCTGTAGGCCAGCGGGCTGTTGGAGACGCTGCCGGTCAGGCGCTGGTAAGTGCCGAAGGCCGTGGCGCGCCAGTTTTCATTGACGTCGTAACGCAGCGCCGTCGTGGCGCCGGCGGAGGTCAGGCCGCCAACGGCGTTATACGCATAGAGCTTGCCGCCAGCGCCGATATTGGCGTTGGCCTGGGCCTGCGACACGCTGAAATAGGTCGAGGCGTATTTGTCGTTGCCAAAATTGAGACGCGGGCCGATCGACAGGGTAAAACCGTTCCAGCTCTGCCACACATCGCCGCCGACAGTGGCGACGAGGCCGTCGTGGCCCGACACCGCTTGGCGCAGCTCCAGACGCAACCGGCCCCAGGAGACCGGCGTGACTTCCGCGAAGCCGCCCAGTTCCAGGCTGTAAGGCACATAGGCGAGGCCCTTTAGCGCGTTATTGTCGTGGACCGCGCGGTCGCCGACCAAGCGGCCGACCGCGCCGAAGCGCAACAGATCGTTATTGTAGAAGGCGAAGCTGAAGCCGTCGTCCGGCGTGCCAAACGGCTCCTTCTCGCCGACGCGGCGCAGGCTGATGCCGGGAATCCCGGAGAAATCGTAGCTCTTGGCGCCCGGATAGGACGGTCCGAAGCTGACTTGGCCGGACACGGTGACGAACCAGTCCTCCTGCGTGGGCGCGGGCGCGGCCGGCGCCTTGGACGACGGAAGGTCCGCCGCCTGGGCGGCGCACGCGGCGCCCACCGCCAGCGTGGCGAGGATGTTGCGAACTGCGAATTTCAAAACGGAATCTCCTGATTGAGTCGGTTGTAGCAGCCGACCAAAACGGTGAACAGTCGCGGAAGACCCGTCGACGAGGGATTGTCGCGGGCGTCGTTTTCTTGCAACAGTTCCGGAACGTCCGAGGAGAACGCGCAAGGAGAACGGCGCTCTCGTGTTCAAGCCCGAAAAAGGACCTCGCCTCGCGGCGCGCGGGCTGATTCGCGTCTATCAGCTCACCCTGTCCGGCCTGATCGGCCGGCAATGCCGCTATCTGCCGACCTGCTCGGCCTATATGGACGAGGCGCTCGACCGCCACGGTCTTTGGGCCGGCGGTTGGCTCGGCCTGTCGCGCCTGTGCCGCTGCCACCCTTTGGGCGATTCCGGCTTCGATCCGGTCCCGAAACATTTTTCGCCCGGCGCCGACGCCCTGCATCCCTGGCGCTACGGCCACTGGCGGAAAAAACCTGTCTGCGAGGCGGTTCCGCCGGATGCCGGTTCGCGTGAAGAAAATGCCTAACTAAGGCGACGTGGCAAGATAAGCGCGCCAACCGCCGCATATCCGTTTGAAATCCGGGGACGAACCCCTCATCCGGCCCCTTCGGGGCCACCTTCTCCCGCAAGGGGAGAAGGGAAGCGCGCCAGCGAGTCCTGGTGCTTATCTGGCGCCGGAATTGAAGCGGTTATTTCGCTTCGTCGCCTAATCGTGCGCCATCAACGTCACCGCCAGCGCGTACAGCCGCATCCGCGCGGGTTCGTCGAGGCGCGCCAGGGTTTCGAGATAGACGACGCCGTTGTTGCAGGCCTTATCGTCGGGAATGGGCGTCGCCGGTTGCTTGCCGTCGAGCAACAGCGCGATCGCCTCCGATGGCAGGCCTTTCTCGCGCAACGCCTTTTCAAGCTGGTCGAAATCGGCCTGTGTCGGCGTCTCGCGCTGGATCCTGGCCTTGGCGCCATCGCCGATGGCGTCGAGCCCGGCGAGCGCCTGGCCGGCCATGAGCGCGCGGTGGGTCGCCGCGAACAGGGTGAAGCGTTGCGCCGCCGCGCCATTGAGAAAATCGAGGCACAAGGCCGAATCGGAGGTCGCCAGTTGCCGCGCCACCGCGCGTTGCCCGGCGAACAGCCGGTCAAGCGCCGGGCCGCCCGCCCGCGCCGCCAGCAGCCCGCTCTTGGCGCGCGCCGCCTGAACGGCGAGGCTCATCAGCAGATCGACGCCCTCCGGCTTGCGCAAACCGCCCTCGGCCGAAGCATCGCGCAGGCTTTGCGTCCATTCGGCGGGGAAGTCCGCGCGCATGCGGTTGAAGAAGGCGCGATAATCCGGCGCTTCCCGCAATTTGTCCGCCCAGGCGGATTCCAGCTCCGGGTCCGGCGGGACGAAGGTTTGGGCCTCCGGCGCGATCGGCTGCGTGGTCACCGGCTTGACCGCGAGCGGCGGCGAGGCGGGTTGCGCGGGCGCTTGCTCCGGTTGCGCTTGCGGCGCCGGTTGGGATTGCGCCTGCGGCTTCGGCGACAGCATGACGACTCCGGCCGCCGCCGCCACCAGCGCCGCCAAAGCGAAAATTCCAAGCTGAACTTGTTTGAGATAACGACGCACGGAACCCGAACCCAACTTCATCGCGTCGACTTTCGCCTGTACCATGCCAACGCGTCAATCCGATTGACTTGCCGATCGGCGTGTTCGCGAAAGATTCATACGATCGCCCTGTCGAGGCTCACCGCCCGAGCGCGGTCCAGCAGCAAAGGTTCTCGATGCTTCACCAACTCGCCGCCAAGGCGCAAGCCTCCAACGCGGAGGTCGTGCTGCGCTGGCACGCCAACGAAACCTTGGCCATGACCATGCGCAAGGGCGTGCTGCTCGCCAACCAGAGCGCGCGCGCCAGCGGGGTTTCGGCGCGGGTTTTCAGCAAGGGCGCGTTCGGCTTCGCCGCCCTGCCCGACGGGCCTGTCGATGCGATCGACCGGGCGCTGGCGCTGGCCGCCGAAAACGCCGAACTGGCGCCCCGCGCCAAGGCGTCGCCGCTGGCGCCGGTCGCGCCGGGATGCGGTTCCTTCGATCATCGCCGCGCCGGGCGCGCCAAATTCACCGCCGCCGAGCGGATCGACCTGTTCCGCGCGCTCGACGCGGCCATCGCCACAAAATATCCCGATCTCGTCAGCCGCGATCTCAACCTGACCGCGTTTTGCAGCGAAAAGGCGCTGGCGACCTCCGGCGGCGCCAAAACCTTTTCCGCCGCGCCCCAGGTGATCTTCAACATCAGCCTGGCGCTGGAAGCCAGCGACGGCATTGTCGACCTTTACGATTCGCTCGGCGGCTTCGGCGAAATCGAGGATCATCTCCACGACACCGACGCCCTGCTCGCGCGCATCGACGCGCTTTACGCCGACCTGCGGCAAAAGGCCGAGGGGGCGTTCTGCGAAGCCGGGCCGCATGACGTCGTGCTAGACTCCAATGTCGCCGGCATTCTCGCCCATGAGGCGGTTGGCCACACCTGCGAGGCCGATCTGGTGCTGGCCGGCTCGGTGGCGGGCGACCGGCTCGGCGAAAAGGTCGCCAGCGAGAAGATCACGCTCGGGGATTTTTCCGGACGCGGGCCGGACGGCCGATCTAGCTTCGCCATCCATGTCGATGACGAGGGCGCGTCCTGCGAGGATGTCCTGCTCATCGACAAGGGGGTGTTGAAAAACTTCCTGCACAATCGCGACACCGCGCAACGCCTGGGCGCCGCGCCCGCCGGCAACGCCCGCGCCTTCGCTTTTTCCGACGAGCCGATCATCCGCATGCGCAACACCTGCATCCTGCCCGGCGACGACCGGCTCGACGACATGATCGGCGCTGTCGAGCATGGCTATTACTTCCGCCGCGCCACCAACGGGCAGGCCGACCTCACCGGCGAATTCATGTTCGGCGTCAATTGCGGCCGCGAAATCCGGGACGGCAAGCTCGGGCGCGCGCTCCGCGACACCACGATTTCAGGCGTCGCCTTCGACATGCTTCAGAGCGTCACCCATGTCGGCGACACGCTGTCGTGGTCGCCCTCGGGCTGGTGCGGCAAGAAGCAGCCGATCACGGTCGGCATGGGCGGACCGGCGATCAAATGCCGCATCAATGTGGGGGGACGGTCATGAGCGCGCCGCTGGATCTGGCCGAACAGGCCGTGGCGTTGGCGCGCAAGGCGGGGGCGGACGAGGCGCAGGCCACGGCGGCGCGCTCGGCCTATTTCGAGATCGATTATTCCAGCCGCCGCGCCAGTCTGGCGCGCAGCGTGGACAGTTTGCGCATCGACCTGACCGTTTTCCGCGATGGCAAGCGCGGCGCGGCAAGCATCACCGGGGGGCGCGACGAGGATTTGGCGGAGGCGGTCGCCGGCGCCCTCATCGCGGCGCAAGCCGGCGTTCCCGACGACGCCAATGGCGTCGCCGAGGGGGTCGAGGCGGTTGCGACCCGCCACGGGCCGGAGCGGCCGGACCGCGCGGCCATGGCGGCGGCGATGACGGATTTTGGCGCGGCGCTGGCGCGGGACTATCCGAAAATCATGACCGATGGCGTGATTTCCGCCTTCAACGACACAGAAACCGGCTTCGCCAATTCGCGCGGCCTGCGCCAACACAGTCGGCGCGGGGCCTATGCCTTCGGCTTGATGTTTTCCGCGCGAGACGGCGGTCGGTCCACCTCGTTCAACCACACCGGCTGGCAAAGTTTCGCGCCGCGCGCCGACCTGCTGGCGGCGGAAACGCTGCGCCGTTTGCTCGACGAAGCGGTGCGGTCGCTGCACTCGAAACCCGCGCCGGAAAAATTCCTTGGCGACGTGATTTTTACGCCCGACAGCGCGGATACCGTGATCGGCCCGCTGGCGGGAGCGCTCTCGGGCCATGCCCTGTTCGCGGGCACATCGCCGTTCAAGGACCGCCAGGGCGAGCTTATCGCCAGCCCGTGCTTTTCGCTGCTCAACCGCCCGCGCGCGTTTGCGGGCGGCGCCGATTTCGACGCCTATGGCGTGCCGACGCGCGACCTCGATGTGATCAAGGACGGGGTGCTCGACGATTTTCTGGTCGATTTCTTCATGGCGCGAAAACTCGGCCGCGCCCAGACGGCGGGCGCGCAAAATTTCGTCGTTCCGGCCGGCGATACGCCTTTGGCCGAGATCGTCGGGGGCGTGAAGCGCGGCGTCCTGCTGTCGCGCTTTTCCGGCGGCGTTCCCAACAGCGCGCTCGATTTCGCCGGCGTGGCCAAGAACTCGTTCTATATCGAGGATGGCGAGATCCGCCACGCACTGTCGGAAACCATGGTGAGCGGCAATTTGCGGGCGTTGCTGCGGCAGGTTTACGCGGTTTCGCGGGAGACAGTGGATTTCGGCCACTGCCGCTATCCCTATATCGCCACGACGGGGGCGCTGATTTCGCCGGCGCCGTGAGGAGAGGGAGAGAGTTCCGGCTTGCGAGGAGGTGGAGCTTGGATCCGTTTCAGAACGCGTTCTTGCCCCACAGCACGGCGATGGGCGTCTTGAGAAGAATCCCGATGTCCAGCCAGACCGACCAATGCTCGATATAATGCAGGTCGTGGGCGACGCGCTGTTCGATCTTTTCCTCGGTGTCGGTCTCGCCACGCCACCCGTTGATCTGCGCCCAGCCGGTGATGCCCGGCTTTACGCGGTGGCGGGCGAAATAGTTCACCACCACCGCCTCGTAGGCGCGTCCGGCGGCCGCGCTTTTCAGCGCGTGCGGGCGCGGGCCGACCAGCGACAGGTCGCCGCGCAGCACGTTGAACAGTTGCGGCAGTTCGTCGAGCGACGCGCGGCGGATGAAGGCCCCGAACGGGGTCACGCGCGGGTCGCCGCGCGTGACCTGTTTCGCGGCGGCGTGATCGCATTGGTCTGTATACATCGAGCGGAATTTGTAGACGCCGAATTCCTCGTTGTTGAACCCGTAGCGTTTTTGCACGAACAGGATCGGGCCGGGCGACGACAGTTTGACGCCCAGCGCCAGCAGCGCCAACAGCGGCGACAGCACGACGATGGCGAGCAGGGCCACGCAGCGGTCGAATATCGCCTTGAGCGCGACTTCCCAATCCTTCATCGGCTTGTCGAAGGCCGGAAGGAACGGGACGTCGCCGATGAAATTATAGGCGCGGTCGCGCAGGCGCAGCTTGCCGCCCAGCGCGGAAATACGCACGTCAACCGGCAGCGCCCACAGTTTTTGCAAGACGTGCAGGATTCGTTTCTCCGCCGTCAGCGGAAAGGCGATGATGAGAAGGTCCACCTTCTGATTGCGGCAGAATTTTTCGAGATCGTCGAAGGCGCCGAGCAGGCGGTAGCGGCCGAGGCCGTCCGGCAGGCGGGTGCGGTCACGGTCGTCGAACACGCCCAGGATTTCGAGCGCGCCCTTGCCGGAGGCTTCGAGGCGGCGGATGGTTTCGAGCGCCTGTTCGCCGCCGCCGACGATCACGGTGCGGCGGGCGAGCGCGCCTTGCCGCGTCCAGGCGCCGATCGCCAGCGCCAGCAGGGCGCGCGACAAAACCGTGGCGCCGACGCCCCAGGCGAACCAATCAAGACTCCATTGCCGCAGAAAGGCGGTCTGTTCGAAGCCGGCGAGCACACAATCGGCGTCCCAGATGGCGATGGCCAGCGCGAAAGCCAGCATCAGGTTCAGGGTCTGGCGGGGGAAATCGGCCAGCGCGCGGATGGTGTAGGTCCAGCGCGCCTGCAACGTGAACATCCCGACCGCCGTCGCCAGAAACAGGCCCCATATCAGGAATTTCAGGTCCGGCGCTGCGCCGCCGAGCGCGCGCATGTGCGACAGAATGCCGGACGCCAGGAAAGCGCCGAGGTCGAACAGCAGCGCCGCGCCGATGATCGCCGGTTGCGACACGGCCCGCGCCGGCGGCGGAACGTCGATATCCCGCGCGGCTTCGGCGGCGACCCGGCGCGCCAGGGCGCGCATGTCGGCGAAATAGAAGTCCGGCTTGGCCTGCGGCGCGCGGGCGCGGTTCAGGTCGAAGTCGGGGTCGGGAAAGGAGGGGTGCGGCAAACTCATACGCGCCATCCAGCAAGCAGCGCCGCGTCAGCCGCCGGCGCCGACCTTGATTATACCGAACGGAAGTAAATATTCTCTGGCGGCGGAAAAATTCAGCTCACCGCCAGGATCACATGGTTGGCGTCGAACTGGGCCGCGGCCTGGGCGCCGGGCTGCAATTTCAGAGCCTCCACCGTTTCGCGCGGCGTGACCACGTAAAGGGTCTTGCCGTGGCCGATGTCGAGATGGATCTCGCTGTTGCGCTCAGCGTCGGTGCGCTCCTTGACTTCGCCGACGAAATGATTGCGGGCGCCTTCGGGGCGGTCGGGCGCGGCCAGCCTGATGAAGGAGGATTTCACCAGCGCCAGCGCGCGCCGCCCCGGCGCGAGTTGCAGGTCGTCGGTCGCCTCATTGGTGACGATGGCGTGGATCTGCTGGTCGAGCGCGAATGTCAGCGTGACCTCGACATCAACAGGCCAGCGCCGGATGGTCGCCACTTCGGTCTGGAACACGTTTCGCGCCGATACGCGGGCGCCGACGGTCCACAGCAGCGCCTCCTCCTGGCCCTCCAGCCCCTCTTCAGCAATCAGGTTGGAGATGCGCGACAGTTTCTCCTCGAGCTTGTGGAAGGTGGCGATCAGGCGCAGGCCCTCCGGCGTGACCTCGGCGCCGCCGCCCGAGCGCCCGCCCGGCCGGGTCAGGAACGCCGGCGTCGGCAGCAGGTTGTTGACCGCGTTGACCGAATCCCAGGCGGTCTTGTAGCTGAAGCCCGTGGCCTTGGCCGCCTTGGCGATGCTGCCGAATTCCGCGACCTTCTCCAGCAGTTTTATGCGGTCCCGGCCCACCAGGAAGCGCCCGCCGCCATGCAGCGCCAGCAATGCATCGATCTTGTGTTCCGCCATTCGCCCCAGCCCCGTCGCGTCCGCGCCAGCCGTCAGAGTTACCACGATTCCGGCTTGGCGCAGAAATTCTTCGCCTTTGTCGGCGCGATACGCGCCCGCCCCGCCGCGAAGCGCTCCGGTGACTTTTTCCTTTCATAACGCCGACTTAAGAGCCACTATGGCCGTATGGTCAATATTGTTACTTTACGTAAAGCCGCGCGAAACTTTTTGGCGCTACAACTTTAACTCGCAGCGAAACAGGCTTTGACCGCGAGGCCAATTTGAAAGTGCGAGACATGCGAGTGTTCAGAGTTTTTCTTCGAGATGAGTCAGGCGCCACGGCCATTGAATATGGCCTGATCGCCGCGCTCATCTCCGTCGTGGCCATCGCGACCCTGACGACGGTCGGCACCAAGTTGAACGCCAAGTTCATCAAGGTTTCCAACGGCCTCAACTGAGCTTTTCGCGAGATGGCGCGAGTCCCATGCCAGGCTCCCCGCGCCATCCGATCACGCATCGAGACTTTTCCCGCGCTTCGTCATCGGTCCCGAGCGAAGAACATTTTCGACGAGCGAAGCCGCCGGCGCCAGCGTTCCGAACCGGCGCGCTCAATCTCGCGCTTTCGACCCGTCGCAGGCCGGAAAGAACAGCGCGTCCATCGCGGGGGCGCCGGCCGCCTTGCGCAACCGGGGCAAGCCGAAGCCGTCCTCGATGGTCGCCAGCAGCGCATAATGATCGCGCCGCGCCGGCTCCTGGATCGGCTTGCCGCAGGGCGTGGCGACGAATGTCGCGATATGGTTGTCGGCGCCGCCGACAGCGCGGGTGAACTCCGACGGCTGCGCCTCCGGATAGAGCGTTCGCGCGCCCTCGTCGAAGGCCACGACGAAGACGGACCGCTCCGTCCAGGCCCTTGACGCCCGAACTTTTGCGAAAACCTCGCGCGCCATGTCGTCATAGTCGCGCGCCAACTGGTCGCGATCATGGCAGATTTCCAGACCGTGACCGTCGTGGCACTGGTTGGGAACGATCAGCGCGAAATTCGGCGCGGCCCCCTGCTCCAGATCGCGCGCCAGCGCCTCCAGCGGCTTTACGCGCGCCAGCGCCTCGGAATTTTGCGCCAGGGCCGCGAAATAGGCGATGGGATTGTGCTTTTGCGCATACAGCGCCTGCGCGCGCGAGGGCGCGGCCGTAACCATCGCGCCCGGCTCCGGCAGGCTTTCCGCGTAAAGCGCGGAAGTCAGGCCCGCCGCCGCCAACTGGCCGACGAGACTTTCGCCCTCGACGCGGTTGCAGGCGGCGCCGGGGGTTAGATCGCTGGCGAAACAGCTGGGACGGTCGTCGCGCACGCCAAAAGTGTCGCCGCCGATCAGGGCGAGATAGTTCGGCAGGCTGGGATGGGCGACCCCGAAATAATTGGTCGCCAGCCCGCCGCTCGCCGCGAGTTCGCGCAGGAAAGGCGTCGGCCCGTTCAGGAAGGCGTCGTCGAAGCCGTGGTTTTCCAGAACGAGGACGAAGACGTGATCGAGCCGCCGCGCCGGCTCCGCCATCGCGCCGCGGGGGACGACCAGCAGGGCAAGCAGGAAAAGGCACGCTCTCGTCGCCCATCGCATGGCGGTTCTCCCTTTGATTCGAGCCAAGGATAAGCCGGCCTGGATGACGATTCCATGGCGGGTTGACCGGGATCGCCCATTTTTCAGGAGGAACGGGCGGACGCAATTTTCCAGTTGACGCCGTGAAAAAAGATGTCAGTATTCATGTATTGCAGCCTTGATTGAAAGACGTGCGGAGCCGCTTTCAAGATGAGGCCAACGCCCAGGGCTACGAACCCACGTGGCGAGCAATAAACTGATCGTTCCCCGCAAGCTGGGTTTCGGGCTTAAAACGTCGCGCAACCTCTTGCGAATCGACCTTCTGACCTGGAGCGCCGCGCCACGTAGCTGGTCGGCAGAATGGGAAGACGGAGCGGGAGCATGACTCCACCGCAGTGCCAATTGACCTCTGGCCCTTGACGGGGCGTGACGCGCGCTATTTCGCGGGCGTCTGGGATTTGCCGCCAATCGAAGGGAGAAACAGATCAGACAATCCACCACAGTTCATGCGCGGGTAAAATCCGCTTAACCTTCTGATTTTTATCGGAATTCGCCATAGAGCGAATTAAAAGGCCCCGTGCGCCCCAGGCGACGGGGCCGTCACTTTTTGGGGACAGTTCCAGCGATTTGGACAGGCGATCAACGCCGACAGGATCGCCGCGCCGCTAACGTCCCGCCGCCCCTCTCCATTTCGTTTGCACGTTCCCTTGCCCGCCCTTGCACGGAAAAACGCCAGCAGTCCTCGGCGGCTGTTGCGCGCGGAGGTCGTTGCCTGAAGTCATGCGAAGACCTGCCGACCGACAGTCCCGGTGGCAATGTCGTCTCATTGTCCTGCCAGCCGCCGTTTTACTTGACGTATCGTCATTAATACTTTCTTAACCGCATGATTGCTTCCACCGCGCAAAACGCTCAAACACCGAAAATCTGGTCGGCCCGCGCCTCGAAGGCTGTGGAAAACTTGCGGAAGGCGGCGTCGAACATGCCGCCCATCAGCGTGGCCAGCATGCGGTTGCGGAATTCATAGGCGATGAAGAATTCCACGCGACAGCGGCCGGGGTCAGCCTCGGCGAAGGTCCAGCGGTTTTCCAAATGGCTGAAGGGGCCATCGACATAGGTGACGTCGATGCGGCGCGCGGCGCGGTTCAGCACCACGCGGCTGGTGAATCGTTCGCGAACGGCCTTGTAGCCGACCTCCATTTCCGAGACGAATACCTCCGTCCCATCCGAGGCGGAAAAGCGGCGCTTGATCTTGATGGCGGCGCAGAGCGGCACGAATTGCGGATAGGATTCGACGTCGGCGACCAGATCGAACATCTGCTCCGGTGAGTGCTTGACAACATGGCTGGTGCGAAACGACGGCATGTCAGACGCCTGCTCCCTGCCCGCAAAGCTGGCGCCGTTTCGCCCGCAGCTTGGTGAAATCCTCGCCGGCATGGTGCGAGGAGCGGGTCAGCGGCGAGGCCGACACCAGCAGGAAGCCCTTGGAATAGGCCAATGTCTCGTAGGCCTTGAACGCCTCGGGCGTGACGAACGCCTTGACCGGATAATGTTTTTTCGTCGGTTGCAGATATTGGCCGATGGTCAGGAAATCGACGTCGGCCGAGCGCATGTCGTCCATCAGTTGCAGCACTTCGTTGCGGGTCTCGCCCAGGCCGACCATGATGCCGGACTTGGTGAACATTTCCGGGTCCAGTTCCTTCACCCGCTGCAACAGCCGCAGGGAATGAAAATAGCGCGCGCCCGGCCGCACATTCAGATAGTTGGACGGCACGGTTTCGAGATTGTGATTGAACACGTCCGGTCTGGCCGCCACCACCACTTCGAGCGCGCCGGGCTTGCGCAAGAAGTCCGGGGTCAGCACCTCGATCGTGGTGTTCGGACTGAGGCGCCGGATCGCGGCGATGGTCGCGGCGAAATGGGCGGCGCCGCCATCGGCGAGATCGTCGCGATCGACCGAGGTCACCACCACATGCTCAAGACCGAGCTTGGCCGTGGCCGCGCCGATATGATCGGGTTCGCCGGCGTCGAGCGGGTTGGGCAAGCCGGTGGCGACATTGCAGAAGGCGCAGGCGCGGGTGCAGATCCCGCCCATGATCATGAAACTGGCGTGCTTGCGCTCCCAGCACTCGCCCTGGTTGGGGCAATTGGCTTCCTCGCACACCGTGGCCAGTCCGTTGGCCTTGACGATGGCCTTGGTTTCGGCCCAGCCGGGCGACCCCGGCGCCTTGACGCGGATCCAGTCTGGCTTGCGCGCGATGGGTTGGTCCGGCCGATGCGCCTTTTCGGGATGGCGCGGGCGTTCGCCGCCGCTCTGGCGCGGGTCGGAATTGAGCAGGTCGATCACAACGGGCATGGCGCGGGTTCCGGCGTTCTTCCTCTCATGCGCGGCTCAAGCCTCCCTGTCAAATCGCCACTCATCCGGTTTACGCGAGATCGCGCTCCGCGATCCGCGAAAACAAAATCGCACGGAATTCCTTGAAACGAAAGCGAAGTTCCGCACGAGCCGAATGCCAAATCCGAATGGATCATTCGGATTTCGTATCAGTTAATCGGCGGCGGCTCGAAGGTCACGCGGTCGAGCCCGGACTCCAGCGCGACGCGCAGGTCGGCGAGCGCCTCTTCGGCGCTCATCTCGGTTTCGTGCGCATAGACCTGCGCCACCTGCATGGCCAGTTCCGCCAGCAGGCGGCCCCACATGTCCGGCTGCTCGAAGGCGCGCTGCATCGACAGCGTCAGCGCCCCGTTGCAGATGAACAGGCGCAGGATTTCCGCCCCGCCATGCTGTTCGACATCCGGGGGCACGGTGAGTTCGACCTTTTCTTGCGACATCGATTTTCCTTTCGCGCGCCAGCGTCTCGATGCGCGTGATAGGGGAGCGGGCGCTAAAGATAAAGCACGGACTCCAAGGCCGCCACCACGTCGCCGACCTGTGGCCGCGCCAGAGCTTCCAAATTGGCGGCATAGGGCGCCGGAACATCCCGCCCCGCCACGCGACGCACCGGCGCGCGCAGCAAGTCGAACGCTTCCTCCATCAGCCGCGCCGAGATTTCCGCGCCGATTCCGCCCTGCGGCCAGCCCTCCTCGACCACGACGCAGCGCCCGGTCCTGGCCACGGACTCGATCACGCAGGCCATGTCGAGCGGCCGCAGCGTGCGCAGGTCGATCACCTCGACGGCGACGCCCTGCCCCGCCAATTGTTCCGCCGCCTGCAAAGCCAGCGCGACGCCGCGCGAAAACGACACCAGCGTCGCGTCCTCCCCCGACCGCGCGATCGCCGCAACGCCGATCTCGACCAAAGCTTCCGGATCGGCCGGCGGGTCGAAGGATTCGCCGTAGAGACGTTCATGTTCGAGGAAAACCACCGGGTTGGGGTCGCGGATCGCCGCCTTGAGCAGGCCCTTGGCGTCGGCGGCCGTATAGGGCGCGACCACCTTCAGGCCGGGCACATGCGCGAACCAGGCGGAGAAATCCTGCGCGTGCTGGGCGCCGACGCGGGCGCTGGCGCCGTTGGGACCCCGGAACACGATGGG
Source organism: Rhodoblastus sphagnicola (assembly GCF_002937075.1). Lineage (GTDB taxonomy): Bacteria > Pseudomonadota > Alphaproteobacteria > Rhizobiales > Beijerinckiaceae > Rhodoblastus > Rhodoblastus sphagnicola. The sequence goes on along the minus strand of NZ_NHSJ01000126.1, from coordinate 73,740 downwards.
GCAATTCAGCGCCCCGCCGGACATGTACAGGGTCTTCGCCGCCGAATTGACGATATGGTCGAGCGCCTGCAACACGAAATTGAAGCTCATGAATTCGATCACCGGCCGCAGCCCGGCGAAGGCCGCGCCGACGCTCAAGCCCGCGAAGGCGTGCTCGACGATGGGGGCGTCCACCACCCGCTTCGGCCCGAATTCCTCCAGCAACCCTTGCGTGATCCTGAACGTCCCCTGATAGGCGCCGATTTCCTCGCCGAGCAGGAACACGCTGTCGTCGCGCCGCATTTCCTCGGCCAGCGCCTGACGCAAGGCCTCGCGCACGGTGAGCCGCGCGACCGGCGCGGGTTCGGGCTGCCGGCGCGCCGGTTCGGGCGCGCGAACTTGCGCGGGCCGTTCAGGCGTCGGCTCGATCGCGGCGATCGGCGCGCCCACGGCGACATTCTCGCCTTCGGAAACGAGAATGCGCAGCAGCACGCCAGATACCGCCGCCTCGACCTCCATGGTCGCCTTGTCGGTCTCGACGTCCGCGAGGATGTCGCCGGCCTCGATGGCCTCGCCCTCCTCCACCAGCCAGCGCACCAGCGTTCCCGACTTCATCTGCGGCGACAGGGCGGGCATCAGCACGTGAGTGATCATCGCCGGCGCCTCACAGCAGGATGTCGGTCATGAGTTCGGCGGCGGCCGGTTCGGCGCCGCGCGCGGCGGCCTCGGCGGCGTCGGCGACGCGCGCGCGAATCTCTGCGTCCACGCGCCGCAGTTCCGCGTCGCTGGCGAGGCCGGCCTCGACGATTTCCGCGCGCAACCGCGCGATCGGGTCGGGCGCAGGCGCGGCCTTTTTCTCGCCGCCGCGATATTTGCCGGGCTCGGCCTCGGAATGACCGCGATAGCGCTCGGTGCGCATTTCCAGAATGGTGGGGCCATGGCCCGCCCGCGCCCAGTCCAGCGCCCGCGTCCCGGCGTCGCGCACGGAAGCCAGGCACATGCCGTCAATCTCCTCGCCGGGGATGCGGAAGGCCGCGCCGCGATCCGCCAGGGCGAGGCGATTCCAGCCGTCGCGCGGTTGGTTGTTCTCGATGACATAGACGATGGGCAGCGCCCAGCGCTGGGCCATGACCAGGCTTTCCGCGAACTGGCCCTGGTCGGCGGCGGCGTCGCCGAGAAAGGCGACGCAAACCTTGCCGTCGCCGCGATAGGCGCTGGCGAAGGCGAGGCCGGTCCCGATCGAGGCCTGGGCCGCGACAATGCCGTGCCCGCCAAAGAAATCCAGTTCCGGCGCGAACATGTGGATGGAGCCGCCCTTGCCGCGCGACAGGCCGTCGCGACGCCCGGCCAGTTCCGCCATCACGGCGCGGGGATCGGCGCCGCTGGCGAGCAAATGGCCGCGCATGCGGTAGGAGGCGATGAACGGGTCGCCCGGATGCGCCGCCTGTCGCATGCCGACCGCAATCGCCTCCTGGCCGATGCTCAGATGGCAGAAGCCGCCGATCAGGCCCATGGCGAACATCTGCCCGGCCCTTTCCTCGAAGCGGCGCAGGAACAGCATCGCGCGAAAGCTCGACAGCGGGTCGCACGCCAGAAATTCCGCCCGCCCGGCGCCGCCATGCGGTTGCATCGCCATTCTCCCTCCCCAAGCGGCGTCAGCCTCGATTCCTTACGAAAGCGTAACAGAAGCGCGGGGAAATGCGAGAGGGCCTCAGCGACGGGTGGTGGCGCCTGTGGTCTCCGCGCTGACCGTGGGCAGGAAGATCATCAGGTCGCTCTTGCCGACATGGTCGAGCAGGGTGCGGGCCTGTTCGTCGAGCAGGTCGCGGTCGATCTCCGGGCCGCGCAGCAGCGCGATGCGATTGCGCCAATAGTCTTCCTCGGCGCGCACCGCCTTCAGCCTGGACTCGATCTCGGCCATTTCCTTGCGCGTGGCCGCGTCAGCCTCAAGGCCGCGCTGGCCGTGGGCGGCGTGGTAAACGAAATAAGACCCGACCACGCCGGAGAAGACGTAGAAGGCCAAGGGGATGAGGATGGCGGCGAGACGCGTGCGAACGACCATGGCGCATTCTCGCGCCTTTTGGTTAGGCGCGGGTTAATGCGCGCCGCCCCGCGCGGCGCCAAACTTGAAATGTTGAGGGGAACCGGGGGCGACTGTTCCATTTTGATACAATTTCCCCCGGACATCGCCAAAAATGGGAGTCCGTCATGCCGTCCCTGGGATTTTCGGTCGAACACAAGGCGCCTATCCGGCGCGGCGCCCCCGCCACCGTCCGCCGCGACCATTTGGACGCACGCGGCGACGGCGGCTTCGTCGTCGGCATGGTCGCCCTCGGCCTGCTGATTCTCTCCGCCGCCGCCTGTCAGGACAGTGTGCGCCTGATGTTCGCGCGGATCGCCGGACTGTTCTGATCGGCGCTTGCGCGTTTCGCCCGGGCGGCGCGCCGAATCGGAGCGCAAGCGGCGTCAGAAGCCGCGATGGCGCGCGAGATGCGACGGGATCGCCAGTCCGGCGCCGATGGCGCCGAGCGTGAAGATGAAGCGCAGCATCGCCTGAAGCGAAGGCAGGATGGCCGCTTCGGCGTTGACCGCCTCGGACGCCGAAATCGTGAAGAAACCCAGCAGCGCCTCGTTGAGAAAGGCGCCGGGCACCATGGGGATGCAGCCTGCCAGCGCGATGGCCTGCGCCGCCGCGCCAATGCCGCGCAGGCCGATCATGGCGACGCTGGCGGTCGCCAGCGCCGCCACGAAGGTCGCGGCTTCGAGAGTCCAGTTCGCGTCCAGGCCAAGCGTGCGAACGGCCAGCGCGAACGCGCCCGCGCCCGCGCAAAGCGCCAGACTGCGCGGGCCGAAATTGAACAGCACGCCAAAGCCGGCCGCCGCGAGGCCGCCGAAAAACGCCTGATGCAGGACGATCCGCGCTTGCGCGGCCAGGTCGATCATGCGCCCGCTCGCAGAAGGCCCTGCGCGCACCAGATGCCGGTGGCGGCGAAAATCATCATCATGCCCACCGCGACCGCCCGCGCGCTGCCGACGGTCGGATAGCCCTCCATGATGTCGGTCTGGGCGTTGGTCGCGGGGACGCCGGGAACCAGCAGCAGGCTCGCCGCGATCGTCGCCATGTCGACGCTGGCCGATCCGAGCAGACGCGCGCCCCAGCCCCCGATCGAACCGGCGACGAAGGCGACCAGGGCCGCGATGACGAAAGGGTTGACGCCGCGCGCCGCCAACCGGCGCCGCAGGTCTTGCCCGACCGTCCCGCCGAGCAGGACAGCGGCGAAGGCCTGCCCGTCGACGCCGAGCAGGCGTCCGAACGCGGCGCAGGCGACCCCCGTCGCCAGCGCCACCAGCCAGATGGGGTGGCGCGGCGTTTCGCGGATCAGGCGATCCAGGTCGCCATTGACCGAGGCGACCGTTCCGCCTTTCTCCGCCACGCGCGCGGCCAACGCGCGCACGGCCATGTCGAGCCGGTGATTGACGCCGAGACCGCCAACCGAAATCATGCGCGTGATGGTGGTCTGTTCGGCTGAGACCGTCAGCCCGATCGAGGCATAGCCGACGCGCACGCCGATAATGCCGGCGCCGAGTCCGCGCGCCGTCATCGTCACCCCAAGACGGGTGACGCTGACGCTCGCGCCGCATTCCATCAGCGCGCGGCCGACGCGCAAGGCGGCGTTGGCGATCCGTTCGAGATCGCGATGACGCATGCGGACCGGGTCCGCATCGTCCTCGTCCAACTCGTCTTGCATCTCCGGCCTGCGGCGATGGGCGGCCTTAAGCCAGCGCCTTCAGAGCGGCGCGGCCGGCGTAAACCGCCTGATTGCCCAGTTCCTCCTCGATGCGGATCAACTGGTTGTACTTGGCCAACCGGTCGGAGCGGGCCAGCGATCCCGTCTTGATCTGGCCGCAGTTCGTCGCCACCGCGAGATCGGCGATGGTGGCGTCTTCGGTTTCACCGGAGCGGTGCGACATCACGGCGGTGTAGCCGGCGCGGTGCGCCATGTCGACCGCAGCGAGCGTTTCCGTGAGCGAGCCGATCTGGTTGACCTTGATCAGGACCGAATTGGCCACGCCCTTCTTGATGCCTTCGCTCAGAATCGCGACATTGGTGACGAAAATATCGTCGCCGACGATCTGCACCTGCTTGCCGATCAGATCCGTGGTGATCTTCCAGCCTTCCCAATCCTGCTCGGCGTTGCCGTCTTCCATGGTGACAATCGGATAGGCGTCGGCGAGCTTTTTCAGATATTCCGCCTGCTGCTGGATCGAGCGGACCTTGCCCTCGCCTTCATAATGATAGGCGCCGTCCTTGAAGAACTCGCTCGCCGCCGCGTCGAGTCCCAGCGCGATGTCCTGGCCCGGCTTGAAGCCGGCTGTCTCGATAGCCTTCACGATGAAGTCGAGCGCGGCTTCCGCAGACGGCAGGTTGGGGGCGAAGCCGCCCTCATCGCCGACATTGGTGTTGTGGCCGGCCTTCTTCAGCGCCGACTTCAGAGTATGGAACACTTCCGCGCCCCAGCGCACCGCTTCCCTGATGGAATCGGCGCCGATCGGCATGATCATGAATTCCTGGAAGTCGATGGGATTGTCGGCGTGGGCGCCGCCGTTGATGATGTTCATCATCGGGGTCGGCAGCACGCGCGCTTGCGTCCCCCCGACATAACGATAGAGCGGCAGGCCGGCGGCTTCGGCCGCCGCCTTGGCGACCGCCAGCGACACGCCGAGGATGGCGTTGGCGCCGAGGCGTTCCTTGTTCGGCGTGCCGTCGAGTTCGATCATGGCCTGGTCGATGCCGACCTGATCCTCGGCGTCGAGGCCGGAAACCGCGTCAAAAATTTCGCCGTTGACGGCTTCCACCGCCTTGAGCACGCCCTTGCCGCCGTAGCGGGACTTGTCGCCGTCGCGCAGCTCCACGGCTTCGCGCGTGCCCGTCGAGGCGCCGGAAGGCACGGCGGCGCGGCCGAACGAGCCGTCTTCCAGGGTCACATCGACTTCCACGGTGGGATTGCCACGCGAATCGAGGATTTCGCGGGCGGCAATGTCGATAATCTCGGTCATCTGGCTTTCCTCTGATTTTTTCGCGCAACGGCTTTCCGCAAGCGTCATAGGCGAATTGCGTGAAAGAAAAAAGAGGGGATTGCCGCTAAGCAATGCCCTTGCCGGGCGGCGCCGGCCTGTCCTAATGCTGCGCGCACGAAGAGGTTGCACATGGTGAGAACACATGAGGGCGCCGGCCTGCTCGGCGCGCAGGCCCAGACGCCAAAAAATCCCGATGAGGCCCGACTCGACCGCGTTCCCAATCCGCATCCGGACGCGGTCTATCTCGCGCGCTTCACCCAGCCGGAATTCACCTCGCTGTGCCCGGTGACGGGACAGCCGGATTTCGCGCATCTCGTGATCGATTATGCGCCGGACAGGTTTTTGGTCGAATCGAAGTCTTTCAAGCTTTATCTCACCTCGTTCCGCAACCACGGGGCCTTTCACGAGGACTGCACGATCCGCATCGCCAAGGATCTGGTGAGCGCGCTCGAACCGCGCTGGCTGCGCATCGGCGGCTACTGGTATCCGCGCGGCGGCATGCCCATCGACGTATTCTGGCAGACCGGCGAACCGCCCAAGGGCTTATGGCTGCCGGACCAGGGGGCGCCGAGCTATCGCGGGCGGGGGTGACGGCGCGGCCCTTCCTGCCCCCGATTGCCGGGCAGGAAGGGCGCGGTCGCTCAATCAGGCGAATTCCATGATCACGGCGTCAACCGCGAGCGAATCGCCTTCCTTGCATTTCAGCGCCTTGACCGTGACGTCGCGCTCGGCGCGAAGCACGTTTTCCATCTTCATGGCCTCGACCATGGCGAGGGGGTCGCCGACCTTCAGCTCCTGGCCGACATTCACGTAAAGCGCCTTGACCAGGCCCGGCATCGGGCACAGCAGGGTTTTCGAGGTGTCTGCGGGCTTCCTCTCCGGCATGAGATTGTAAATCTCGGCCTCGCGGCGGGTGAAGGTGCGCGCCTCGACCGTCACGCCGGCGTGGGAGATGAGGAAACCATTGAGAATGTCGCGCACCTGCACGGAATGACCGACGCCGTTGATCAGGCCGTTCCACACGGGATCGCCGGGAATCCAGTTGGTTTCGAGGCGGTGGGCCTGTCCGCCCTCGACGAAGCGCACCAGCAGCGCGCCCTCGCCCTCGCTCTCGTCGAGTTCGATCTGATACTGCACTTTGCCTAACGCGACCGTGCGGTCGTCGTGGAACTTGACCGGCTTTTGCACCTTCAACTGGCCGGAAATCCGGCGCTTGCGCTGGTTGTAGATATTGTCGACATAGGCCGCGACCGCCGCCATGCGGTGGGCGACCTCGCCTTCCGCCGTCAGCGGCGCGAAGCCGTCGGGATATTCCTCGGCGATGAAGCCGGTCGAAAGATTGCCCGAGCGCCAGCGCTTATGCTGCATCAGCGAGGACAGGAACGGAATGTTGTGGCGGATGCCGTCGATGACGAAGGCGTCGAGCGCCCGCGCCTGCGCGTCGATGGCGACAAGACGGTCGCCGGCGTGAGTCACCAGCTTGGCGATCATCGGATCGTAATAGATCGAGATTTCGCCGCCTTCAAACACGCCGGTGTCGTTGCGCACGGTGATCGCGTCCCACTTGCCTTCCTTGGGCGGGCGGTATTTCACCAGACGGCCGGTGGAGGGCAGGAAGTTGCGGGTCGGGTCCTCGGCGTAAATGCGCGATTCGATCGCCCAGCCGTTGAGCTTGACGTCGCTCTGCTTGATGGTGAGTTCCTCGCCCGCCGCGACTCGGATCATCTGCTCGACGAGATCGATGCCGGTGATCAGTTCGGTGACGGGATGCTCGACCTGCAAGCGGGTGTTCATTTCCAGGAAGAAGAACGACTTGTCCTGTCCCGCGACGAACTCCACCGTGCCGGCGGAATCGTAGTTCACCGCCTTGGCCAGCGCGACGGCCTGCTCGCCCATCTTCTTGCGGGTCGCCTCGTCGAGCAGCGGCGACGGGGCCTCCTCGATCACCTTCTGGTTGCGGCGCTGAATCGAGCATTCGCGCTCGCCGAGATAGATGCAATTGCCGTGCTTGTCGCCGAGCACCTGGATTTCGATGTGGCGCGGGTTGACGATGAATTTCTCCACGAACACGCGGTCGTCGCCGAACGAACTCTTGGCTTCCGACTTGGAGCGCGCAAAACTTTCGGCGACTTCATCGCGGCTGTGGGCGATGCGCATGCCCTTGCCGCCGCCGCCGGCGGAGGCCTTGAGAATCACCGGATAACCGATGCCGTCGGCGATTTTCACCGCCTCTTCCGGGGTTTCGATCACGCCGAGATAGCCGGGGACGGTGCTGACCTTGGCGGCGTTGGCGAATTTCTTCGATTCGATCTTGTCGCCCATCGCCTCGATGGCGCCGACGTTGGGGCCGATGAAGGTGATGCCGTTGGCCTTCAGCGCCTCGGCGAAGGCGGCGCGCTCGGACAGGAAGCCGTAGCCGGGATGCACGGCCTCCGCGCCGGTCTTCTTGCAGGCGTCGATGATCTTGTCGATGACCAGATAGGATTCGCTCGCGGGCGGCGCGCCGATGTTGACGGCCTCGTCGGCCATATCGACATGGAGCGCGTCCTTGTCCGCGTCGGAATAGACGGCGACCGTCTTTATGCCCATCTTGCGAGCGGTCTTGATGACGCGGCAGGCGATTTCGCCACGGTTGGCGATCAGTATTTTCTTGAACATTTTGGCCCCGGTGCGGACGAACGGGTTTCCGCTCTCAAAGAGACGTTTGGAACGGGCCTTTTAGGAGAAGCGGGACCGCGCGTCCAGCGCCGCCAAGCTCGGCGGTCATAGCAAATAGGTTAGTCATTCGGCTTACGCGCAGGCCCAATGGGCTTACGCGCAGGCCAGCGCGGCGCGCACCGGGTCCGCCTCGCCTCTTGCGCGCACGGCCTCGACGAACCAGGCCGGGGCGCTTTCGGCCTCCGCGAGCACATGGGCGAGCAGGGCGTAAACGGCGGGCGTGAGATTGCGGTCGGCCTCGACGATCAACCAGCGCGCGGTTTCGTGATCGAGGATTTTTCCGGGCTGTCCCCGCCACACCAGATGGTCGGTGAGGGTTTCGACGAAGAATTTGGTCCAGTCGCGGCCGGCCCGGCCTTTTTGCGCGCGCTCCAGCGCGAACAGGGCTTCCGCCTCGGGGCGCGCCAAAACCTCGTCCTCGAACAAAGCGCGGCGCAACTGGCGCACTTTTCCCGGAACCATCGCCTCGGCGTTTTGCGCAAGGGAGGCGATCAGTCCGCGCCGGTCGCTCGCCGGCTCGAAGCCGTAAAGCGTGTGTTTGGGCAGGTTTCCGGACGCCATCAACGGGAACTCCTTCAGTGGAGATCAGTTAAGCGCCGGGGTATTGATCGACTTTGAAGAAAACTGGTGAACGAATGGAAAGGTTAATGAGTCACGTCACATTGACTGTCACAGCGAATGGCAAAAAGCGCTGAAATGATCGCGCACGCGCGTCTTCAGCGCGGCGTCGGCGCCGCTGCGTTGCAGCGCCGCGAAAACGGTTTCGACCGCGACCCGCTCCATGCACCGCTCCCAGAAATAGTCCGCCGCCTGGCGCAGCGCGTTCAGACCGGCGGGCGGCCTGGCCCAGACCGCCCTGCCCGCCTGCTCGGCGACGGCGCCTTGGTACAGGCTGTCGGCGAGTCGCCAGCGGTCCAGCAGGGTTTCGACCGTCGGCGGTTCGTCGAAGGCGAACAGCCGGGCGGCTGAGCGGGCCGTGGTTTTGGGAAAAGCGATAACCTCAGCGCTGTTTTGGGCGTTCATCGGGGCGATCCGGCTGTTTCCGCGCGTCGCGACCCCAGTGGCGAATTTCGCGCCAAAGCCGGATACGCCCTCAAGCTTTACATCACGGCCCCTACTTAAAACTTGCGCGGCGCCGCGCAAGCTTAGTCCCCGACCCGCCCATAGGCGCGGTGGTGATAAATCAGGCTCGGTCCCGCCGCCGGACGGGCGACGGCCAAAACCTCGCCGAAGAAGATGTGGTGGGTGCCGACGTCCTTCACTTCCGTCAGCTTGCATTCGAAACAGGCGAGCGCGCTGAGCAGCGCCGGCTGGCCGTTCACGCTGCGCTTCCACAGGCCGTGGGTGAATTTCTTTTCAAAATGCTCGTCGGTGCGGCCGGCGAAAATGTCGGAGAGTTCGCGATCCTGCGCGGCGAGACTGTTGACGGTGAAAAACCCGTTGTCGATGAAGCGCGGCGCGGACGCGGTTTCGCGATTGACGCAGACGAGCAGCGTCGCCGGGGAATCGGTGACGGAGGCCAGCGCCGTCACCGTCAGGCCCGCCGGTCCGGCCTTGCCGTCAGTGGCGATGATATGCACCGGCGAGGCGAGCGCGCTCATGGCGTCGCGATAGTCTTTGGGGTCGATCATGCGGGCCTCCCTCGATGTGCCGCGCTTGCTGTAGCACCGCGCGCGCCCGGCGACAAAGGGGCTGACTCAATAGGGCCGCCCGTCCTTGTGACGATACCGCCAGCGCCCGTCGTCCGCCTGCTCCGCGGCGAGGTCATCGACGGGATAAGAGGCCTCGTCGCCGGGCGGGCGGTCGCCGATTTCCAGATAGACCGCCGGGCGCGCGGCCCGATTGACCAGTTGGTGGGCGACGCCGTCGGGGGGAAAACCGGCGCACATGCCCGGCGCGAGCGGGAATTCTCCCGCGTCGGTGACAAGCGTGGGATGGCCGTCCAGAATATAGACGCATTCCTCCTGCCGGCTGTGGCGATGCAGCAGGGCGGATTCCGCGCCGGGCGCGAGCGTGACGAGATTGACGCCGAATCGGGTCAGGCCGAAAAAATCGCCGAGCGCGCGTTTTTCCCGGCCCTGCATCCGACTGGCGAAAGGCTCGGGATAATTGGATTTTTTCGCGCGTGGAGGAATAGAAACCGCGTTTTCGGCGATGATGCGCGGGGTTGACGTCGAATTGCTCATGCTTGCCTCCAAAAATGCGCCTTTTTCGCTCCGACGGGCGGCAGCCCGCCCGCTATTGCCGCAGGACGCGCCGATTGCTAGCGTCACCCCAAGCGAATCCGGCGGCGCAATGGAAATCTTCCTGCAACAGATCATCAATGGCGTAACGCTCGGCTCGATCTACGGGCTGATCGCCATTGGTTATACGATGGTTTACGGCATTATCGGCATGGTCAATTTCGCCCATGGCGACGTGTTCATGCTGTCCGCCTTCATCGCCCTGCTGCTGCTTCTGCTGCTGACGCAGATGCTGGGGCTTGCCGCCGCGCCCGCCTTCGTGGCGGCGATGGTCGCCTCCATGGCCCTCACCGCCCTTTGGAACTACGCCATCGAGCGGGTCGCCTATCGGCGCTTGCGCAGTTCGTTCCGGCTGGCGCCGCTGATTTCGGCCATCGGCATGTCCACCTTTCTCGCCAATTTCGTCACGGTGACGCAGGGGCCGAACAACAAGAGCATCCCGCCGATGTGGGACGACGTGATCAAGATCACCTCAGGCGGCGCCTATGACGTCACCCTGTCCTACAAGCAGATTCTCATTGTCGCGGTGACCGGCGCGCTGCTCGCCGCCTTCTGGTTCGTGGTGCAGAAAACCGCGCTCGGGCGGGCGCAGCGGGCGTGTGAACAGGACGCCAAAATGGCGGCTTTGCTCGGCGTGGACGTCAACCGCACCGTCGCGCTCACCTTTGTCATCGGCGCGGCGCTGGCGGCGGTGGCCGGTTCGCTCTACCTGCTGCAATATGGCGTGGTGAAAAGTTCCGACGGCTTCGTGCCGGGCGTAAAAGCCTTTACCGCCGCCGTGCTGGGCGGGATCGGCTCGCTGCCCGGCGCCGTGCTCGGCGGGCTGCTGATCGGCCTGATCGAGACGTTGTGGGGGCAATATTTCTCCAGCGACTACAAGGATGTCGCGGCCTTTTCCGTGCTGGCGATCACCCTCATTTTCATGCCCTCAGGCCTGATGGGCCGCCCCGATGTCGAAAAGGTTTGACGTGACGCGCGGGGATCACATTTTTCGCGCCGCGCGCGAGGCGGCTTGGGCCACGCTGGTCGTCGCGGGTCTGGGCTTTCCCATCATCGCCTATCGCGCCGAGCCCGACTTCAACAATGCGCTGATGTTGCAGGCGCGCTGGCCGCTGTTTTTCGAATTTTGCCTCGCCGCCTTCGTGCTGCGCTTCGCCCTGGCGCTATGGAGCGGCGGCGCGGCCAAAGCGGTTGCGCGGGAAAGAATCTGGCGCAAGCCCGGCTGGCTCGGGCCGGTGGCGCTCGCCGTGCTCGTGGTTTATCCGATCGCCATTGTCGGCGCGCTTGGACCGCAGGCCGCGCTCAAGTGGGTGGACACTTATGGCGTGCAAATCCTGATCTACGTGCTGCTCGGCTGGGGCCTGAACATCACGGTCGGCCTCGCCGGCCTGCTCGATCTCGGTTATGCCGCCTTTTATGCGGTGGGGGCCTATGCCTATGCCCTGATCGCCCCCGCCACCGGCCTCGGGTTCTGGGCGCTGCTGCCTGTGTGCGGCCTGCTCGCCGCCTTTTGGGGCTTTTGCATCGGCTTCCCGGTTTTGCGCCTGCGCGGCGACTACCTCGCCATTGTGACGCTGGCCTTCGCCGAAATCGTGCGCATCGTGCTGATCAACTGGGATGTGGTCACCCATGGCGAGGCCGGGCTGTTCGGCTTTCCCGGCCTGAATTTCTTCGGCCTGCCCTTCATACCTGGACCGCGCGGTTTCGCCGCCCATGTCGGCTTGCCGTTCGCCGGCGTCCACAAGCCGATTTTCCTGTATTATCTGGTGCTGGTTCTGGCGCTGGCCGCCAATTTCGTCTCGCTGCGGCTGCGCCGCCTGCCGCTGGGCCGCGCCTGGGAGGCCTTGCGCGAGGATGAGATCGCCTGCCGGGCGCTTGGGCTGGACACCGCCAACATCAAACTCACCGCCTTCGCGCTGGGCGCCTTTTTCGCCGGCGTGGCCGGTTGCCTGTTCGCGCTGCGGCAGGGTTTCGTGTCGCCGTCGGCCTTCACTTTTTCGGAAAGCGCGCTGATCCTCGCCATTGTCGTGCTGGGCGGCGGCGGCTCGCAACTCGGCGTGGCCGTGGCCGCCGTGTTTCTGGTCGGCGCCTCCGAGCTTTTGCGCGAGCTGACCTTTTTGAAAAGCGTGTTCGGGGAGGATTTCGATCCCGCGCAATATCGCATGCTGCTGGTCGGCCTCGCCATGGTCGGCATGATGAATTTCCGGCCGCGCGGGCTGGTGTCCACGCGAGAGCCGACCATAAGACTCGGACCGGAGCCGGCGAAATGAGCGCGCGCTGGATCGACGATCCGATTCTGCGCGTGGATGCGCTCACCATGCGCTTTGGCGGGCTCGTCGCCGTCAACGAGGTCTCGTTTGCCGCCGGGCGCGGCGACATTACCGCGTTGATCGGCCCCAATGGCGCGGGAAAAACCACTCTGTTCAACTGCCTGACCGGCTTTTACCAACCGACCAGCGGCCGCATCGCCTTTTCGCCCGAGCGGCTCGATGCGGAAAAGATCGAACGCCTGACCCGCTCGGCGCGAAAAAGCGACGGCGACACGTTTTTGCTCGAACGCATGGCCGACCATGAGATCGTGCGCAAGGCGCGGCTGGCCCGCACATTCCAAAACATCAGGCTGTTCCAGGGCATGAGCGCGCTGGAAAATCTGATGATCGCGCAAGGCAGAAGCCTGTCGCGCGCCGCCGGTTTTTCGGTGCTGGGCCTGCTCGGCGCGCCTTCGTGGCGGCGCGCCGAACGGGCGGCTGTGGACCGCGCGGCGGGCTGGCTGGAGCGCATCGGCCTGACAGGTCGCGCCGACGATCCCGCCGGCGAACTGCCCTATGGCGACCAACGCCGGCTCGAAATCGCGCGCGCCATGTGTACAAACCCCGCCCTGCTCTGCCTCGACGAGCCGGCGGCGGGTTTGAACGCCACGGAATCGCGCGATCTCGCGGATTTGCTGCGCGCGATCCGCGACGAGGGCGAGACCTCGATCCTCTTGATCGAGCACGACATGTCCGTGGTGATGCGGATTTCCGACCATGTGGTGGTGCTGGATTACGGCCAGAAGATCGCCGACGGCTCGCCGGTCGAGGTGCGCGAAAATTCCGCCGTGATCGCCGCCTATCTTGGCGTCGAGGAGACCGACGAGCCGGCGGCCGAAGCCGCGCTTGCCGAGTCCGCGAAGACGGGGAGCGACGCGACATGACCGCGCTGCTGTCGATTTCCGGCCTCACCGCCTTCTATGGCGCGGTGCAAGCCTTGCGCGGGGTCGATCTCGAAGTCGGAAAGGGCGAGATCGTCGCCCTGATCGGCTCCAATGGCGCCGGCAAATCCACTTTGATGATGTCGATCTTTGGCGCGCCGCGCGCCCGCGACGGCCAAATCCTGTTCGATGGGCGGGACATCACGCAGATGCCGACCCACGAGATCGCGCGGCTCTCCATCGCACAATCGCCGGAGGGGCGGCGGATTTTTTCGCGCATGACGGTGTTCGAAAACCTGCAAATGGGGGCGGCGGTCGCGGGCTTTGAAGGCTTCGAGGCCAATCTGGAGAAAGTTTTCGGCATTTTCCCGCGCTTAAAAGAGCGGCTGCGCCAGCGCGGCGGCACGCTTTCGGGCGGCGAGCAGCAGATGCTGGCGATCGCGCGCGCGCTGATGAGCAATCCCAAGCTGCTGCTGCTCGACGAGCCGTCGCTCGGCCTGGCGCCGCTGGTGTGCAAGCAGATTTTCGAGACGGTCAAGCGGCTCAACGAGGTCGAGGGCCTGTCCGTGTTTCTGGTCGAGCAGGACGCCCATCACGCGCTGAAACTGGCGCATCGCGCCTATGTGCTGGTCAACGGCGCCGTCACCCTGTCCGGCAAGGGCGCCGACCTGCTGCGCGACCCAAAAGTGCGCTCGGCCTATCTTGAGGGGGGCGCGCATTGAGTTTCGTCATCGGCGACTGGCGGGTGTTCGTGGGCGTGACGCTGGTTCTCGGCGGACTCGCCAGTTTCGCCTCCGGGCGCGCGGTGGCCCGCGCCTGGAAGTCGCCTGCGCTGCTGCCGCTCTATGGGCTTTTGCTGGCTGCGGCTATTCGTTTCTTGCATTGGTCGCTGTTCCAGGAGCCGCTCGCGCCGCTGGGCGCGTTGGCCGCCTATGGCTGGAGCCTCGCCGTGCAGGGCGCCTCCTGGGCGATCGCGCGCCGCGCCATGATGCGTCGGCAATATCCTTGGTTGAATTGAAACCAAAGCGCGGGCTTCCCATTTCTATTTCATGAAACAGCGGCGCGCCTGATCGCTCCGCATCATTTCAAGAAACGGAGACGTCCATGCGTATGCTCTCGACAGTGCTGGCGGGCGTGCTGGCTTTCACCCTGATGGAGCCGGTCGCCGCCGCGCCGATCGCGCCCGCCGCGATCGAGCGCACGGCCGCGCCGGTCGAGGCGGCGCACTACCGCCGCTATGCCCACCGGCACTATTACCGCCATTATCATCGCGGCTATCGGCATCACCGCCGTTACCGCCATGGTTACGATCCCGGCGCGGCGATGTTCGGCGCCGTGATCGGCGGCGTGCTGTCCAATCCCTGCCTCTACGGCGGCTGCCGCCGTTACGATGACGATTATTACGGCGGCGACCCCGTCTATTATGGCGGCGGCGGTTATTATGGCGGCGGTCGCTATTATGGCGGCGGCTGGCGCCGTCATGGCTGGGGCGGAGGCCCCCATCACGGCGGCTTCAACGGCGGCGGGTTTAATGGGGGCGGCGGCTTTCATGGCGGCGGACACCCCCAGGGAGGCCTCCGTCCCCCCCACTGAGGGCGCCAAGGCTATCGACAAACCTTCGGGCAGACGGCAAGATCGGCCAAGTTTGGTTGCTCATCGCCTTCGCCCGGAGTCCTCATGAGAAAGCACGTTTTCGCCGGCCTCGCCCTCGGCCTTCTGGCGGTCCTGCTCGCCGGCCCCTCCCGCGCGCAGATCATTGTGGGCGTGGGCAGTCCGATCACCGGATCGGACGCCGCCTTTGGCGCCCAGGTCAGGAATGGCGCGGAACAGGCGGTCGCCGACATTAACGCGGCCGGCGGCGTGCTTGGCCAGAAATTCCAGATTTCGGTCGGCGACGACGCCGGCGAACCCAAGCAGGGGCGTTCGGTCGCCAACAAATTCGTCGGCGAGGGCGTGAGCTTCGTCGTCGGCCATTTCAATTCGGCGGTGACCATGCCGGCGTCGGAAGTCTACAACGAGGCCGGCGTGCTCGAAATCTCGCCCGGCTCGACCAATCCGCAGATCACCGAGCGCAACATGCCGTTGCTGTTTCGCACTTGCGGGCGCGACGACCAGCAAGGCGCCGTCGCCGCGAAATATCTGACCGACCACGCCAAGGGCAAGAAGATCGCCATCGTCCACGACAAGTCCACTTACGGCAAGGGTCTCGCCGATGAGGCGCGCAAGGCGCTCGCCGTCGCCGGGATCAAGGAGGTGATCTACGAGGGGCTGAACAAGGGCGAGAAGGATTATTCCGCCATGGTCTCCAAGATCAAGTCGGTGGACGCGGACATTGTGTTCTTCGGCGGCTATTTCACCGAGGGCGGCCTGTTGGTGCGGCAGATGCGCGACCAGGGGGTGAAGGCCATTCTGATGGGCGGCGACGGCATCGCCAGCCAGGAATTCGCCTCCATCGCCGGGCCGGGCGTCGAGGGCGCGCTGATGACCTTCCCGCCGGACCCGCGCAAGCGCCCCGAGGCCGCCGCCGTGGTCAGGACTTTTGAAGCCAAGGGCTACAATCCCGAGACCTACACCCTCTATTCCTACGCGACCGTGCAAGTGCTGAAACAGGCGATCGAAAAGGCCGGAACCGCCGACCCGACCGCCGTAGCCAAGGCTCTGCACGACTCCGGGCCGTTTTCGACCGTGATCGGCGATCTGTCGTTCGACGCCAAGGGCGACATCACCCGCGCCGATTACACGGTTTATGAATGGCGCAAGGCCGCCGATGGCAAGGTGAGCTATCAGCAGATCGAGAAATGAAAAGCTGACCTGACGGCGACGTCCCCTCGTAACGCATCATCCGCTCTCCCCACGTGCGGGGAGAGCGCTCAGACCGATGGCTTGCGCGTCAGAGCGCCGCGAGCTTCGCCGCCCGCAGCGTGTTGGACATCAGCAGCGCGATGGTCATCGGGCCGACGCCGCCGGGAACCGGGGTGATCGCGCCCGCCACCTCAAGGGCTTCCTGCAAGGCCACGTCGCCGACCAGTCGGGTTTTCGGCTGGCCATCCGGGCGAAAACCTTCGCCGGGGATGCGGTTGATGCCGACATCGATCACCAGCGCGCCGGGCTTGATCCAGTCGCCCCGGATCATTTCGGGACGGCCGACCGCCGCCACCAGAATGTCGGCGCGCCGCGCCACGGCGGGCAGATCCCTGGTGCGCGAATGGGCGACCGTCACCGTGGCGTTCCGCGCCAGCAGCAATTGCGCCATCGGCTTGCCCACAATGTTGGAGCGCCCGACGATCACGGCTTCCGCTCCGGAAATGTCGCGACCCAAAGCCTTGGCGGCTTCCTCGATCAAGAGCATGGCGCCCGCCGGGGTGCAGGGGACCAAAGCGCGGTCGGTCAGGCCGGTGGCCAGCAGGCCGACATTGACGGGGTGAAAGCCGTCCACGTCCTTTTCCGGCGCGATGGTTTCCAGAACCTTGCTGGCGTCGATGCCCTTGGGCAGCGGCAATTGCACGAGAATGCCGTGGATGGCCGGATCGACGTTGAGGCTTTGCACCAGCGCGATCAACTCGGCTTGCGTTGTCGTGACGGGAAGATCGTGCTGCACCGAAAGGAAGCCGCACGCGCTGGCCGCCTTGCCCTTGGATTTGACATAGACCTGGCTGGCCGGATCCTCGCCCACCAGCACCACGGCGAGGCCGGGCTTTTGCTTGAGCAGAGCCGCTTCCGCCGCGACCCGCGCCAGCACCTCCGCCTGGGCCGCCTTGCCGTCGATGAGCAGGGCCTTTTTCCCCGAGGTTTTCACGATCTCGCTCATGCTTTCTCCTCGCTTCCTTGGAATCGGTCGGCGCGCCGCAAGTCCGGAAACAGCGCCGCCCACAGTCCGACCACGACAATCGCGGCGACGCCGCCAAACAAAGCCGCGCCAACCGCGCCGAGCAGCGACGCCGCGACGCCGGATTCAAACTCGCCCAACTGGTTTGAAGCGCCGATGAACAAAAAGTTCACCGCCGAAACCCGGCCGCGCATAAAATCGGGCGTGGCGATTTGCGACAGGGTCTGGCGCACCACCATGCTCACCACGTCGAACGCGCCGAGCGAGGCCAAGGCGGCGGCGGACAGCCAGATGTTTTGCGACAGCGCGAAAACGACGGTCGCGAGGCCGTAGGCAGCGACGGCGGCGAACATTTTGACGCCCACGCGCCGACGCAGCGGAAACACCGACAGCAGCAGGCTGACGCAGATCGCCCCGGCGGCGGGCGCCGCGCGCAAAAACCCCAAAACTTCCGGGCCGACATGCAGAATGTCGCGGCAATAGATCGGCAGCAGCGCCGTCACCCCGCCGAACAGCACCGCGAACAGGTCGAGCGAGATCGAACCGAGCAGCACCTTGTTCGACCAGATGTAGCGCAGTCCGTCGAGCGCGTTCTTTTCGTCGGTTGTTTTGGTTTCGGCGGGCGCGTTGGGCATGACGATGGTCAGCGCCAGCGGCGCGGCGGCGGCGGCCAGGATCGCGCAGGCGAGAAAGATCTTCTCCGCCCCGAGGGCGTAAAGCAGGCCGCCAAGCGCCGGGCCGGCTATGGTCGCCGCCTGGAACATGGTGGTCGAGAGCGCCACGGCGCGGGAAAAATGGGCGCGGTCGACGATTTGCGGCAGCAACGCCGAATTGGCCGGCCCCGAAAACGCCCGCGACGCCCCGAGCGCGAACAGGGCCAGATAGATCCAGGGAATGGGCGCGTCGAAAAACGCGATGAAAAAGATCGCGAGCGAGGCGGCGCCCTGGCCGAGCGCGGCCAGGGCGGAGATTTTGCGGCGGTCGTGACGGTCGGCGGCGGGGCCGCTCCAGCGCAGCAAAACCAGCAGCGGCAGGAATTGCGCCAGGCCGACGAGGCCGAGGCTCAGCGCGCTGCCGGTGCGGGAATAGACGTGCCAGCCGATGGCGACATCGAGCATTTGCGCGGTGAAGGCGCCAAGCCCCCGCATCAGCAGGAACAGGACGATGTTGCGCCCGACGGAAAACGAGGAGACCATGCCGGTTTCCTACAGAGTTTCAACCGCGACGCCAACAAAATGTCGCGCCAGGGCGCGCATTAGATCGCTGACAAAGCCGTGGATCGCCCCCACCCTTCGCGACGCGCCTCAGGGTGAGGGCTACATTATTTGCCAAACCCTCATGGTGAGGAGTCGCTGCAAGCGGCGTCTCGAACCATGGCCACGCAACGAGACTTTGTCGGCAGCCTGCGGCGCGCCTTTTCCGGTTTTTCACGGCAACCAACAAAAGGTCGCGCCATGGCGCGCCTTTTCTTTTGGCCCCAGCACGCGCATCGAGGGTTTGGCGTAGAGGTCGCCGCTGAAACCGACGGGATCGCCATGGCCGGTCCAGGCTTCCAGGCAAAGAAATTCCGCCCCCGGCAGCGTCCACAGCGCGATGTGAGGCAAATTCTCAAGTTCCATGCGCAATACCCTGTTTTCAGAAGAAAACTCCAGAAACCGGCTGCGCGCGTCGAGAAAGCACAGCGCCTCGCTGAACAGGTTGGGCGTCAGACGCAGGCGGCGGCCTTGTTCCAGCGGAATGGCGCGCTTTTCGTCGGAAAACAGCCCGCCCGGCGCGATCACCGGCGTTTCAGGGGATTCCTCGGCTTCAAAGACGATCTGGTGCGGACCGGACGCGCCGGGAAGCGGCCAGCGAAAGCCGGGATGCAGGCCCACGGCATAGGGCATGGGCCGCACATCTTCATTCTCCACATGAATAACTTGGTGTAACTTATTATTAGTTATAATGTATTCGACGGTAAAGCAGAAGGCGAAGGGATAGAGCGCCCGCGTGTCCGCATGGGCGCTCAACGCGAGCGTGACCCTGTCCTCGCCCGCCGCCACGACGCGGAACGTTTCGCCGCGCGCAAAACCGTGCAGGCCCAAGGGATATCGCCGCCCGTCCACGCGCGCGCCGTCGCGGGTCCAGCCGACCACCGGGAACAGCAGCGGCGCGCTGTCCGGCCAACTGGCGGGATCGCCCGGCCAGAGCAGATCGTCGGCGCCGACCCGCCAGCTTTTCAGCTCGGCGCCGCGCAAGGCGATGCGGGCGCGGGCGTCGCCGCAGGCGATTTCGAGGGAGCCGCTCATCGCCGCGCGGCCCCGGCGCCTTGGCGCGGGCGGGCGAATTGCTTTAGGCTGGTTGTGAGCTTGGAGTTCGGCATGACGCAACCCGAAAAAGCGATTCGCATGGTGGGCGTGAACAAATGGTATGGCGCCTACCATGCCCTGCGCGACATCGATCTTGAGGTCGCGCCCGGCGAGAAGCTGGTTTTGTGCGGCCCCTCCGGTTCGGGCAAATCGACGCTGATCCGCTGCCTCAACCGGCTGGAAAGCCATCAGGCGGGAAAAATCGTGATCGACGGCGTGGAACTGACCGACGACGTCAAATCCATCGAGGAGGTGCGGCGCGAGGTCGGCATGGTGTTCCAGCAGTTCAACCTGTTCCCGCATCTGTCCGTGCTGGACAATTGCACGCTGGCCCCGCTCAACGTGCGCAAGACGCCGAAGGCCGAGGCGCGCGACCTCGCGCTGACCTATCTCGAACGCGTGCGCATCGTCGAACACGCCGACAAATATCCGAGCCAGCTTTCGGGCGGCCAGCAGCAGCGCGTCGCCATCGCCCGCGCTTTGTGCATGAAGCCGAAGATCATGCTGTTCGACGAGCCGACCTCCGCGCTCGACCCGGAAATGGTGCAGGAGGTGCTGGACTGCATGGTGGAGCTGGCGCGCGAAGGCATGACCATGCTGGCGGTGACGCACGAAATGGGGTTCGCGCGACAGGTCGCCGACCGCGTGGTGTTTCTCGATCAGGGTCAGATCGTCGAAATCGCCGCGCCGGAGGCTTTTTTCGGCGCGCCCAGGCATGAGCGGGCCAAGGCGTTCCTGCAACGCATCCTGCATTGACGGCGGTCCGGCCCCCGCGAGGAGACAGCGCGCCGAATCACCCGAACGGTTCGGTGTCGTGGATCTTGCGATAGTCGATTTCCACCGGCGCCCCCTCCTCGGCCGAGGGCGTGGCGATGTCGGCGAACACGTGACCGAAACGCAGATCGGCGCCGCCATAGGCGCGGCGCACATTGAGCCGATGTCCCGACACTTCGTCGAGGCCGTTGAAGATCAGCAGGAATCGCGCGTCCATCGCCAGCAAATCGGCCTCGGAAAACCCATGCAGCGGGCTGGCTTCGTCGATCGGATGAAACAGCGTCCAGGACAGGACGAAAATCGGGTTGCGCCATTGCGTCAGCGTCAACTGGCGAAACCGGACGTAGCGCTTCCCCTCCGCAGTGTCTTCCGCGAAGATGAACCACAGTTCGGCCTCCGCTTCCATCACCGCGCTGTGGCGGGCGTTGGCGAGCCGCGCCATCAGCGTGGTCTGGCCGTTGTGCGGGCCGAACACCAGCGCATGGGCGAACAGCACGCGGGCGCGCGGCCGGGCGAATCGGGCGAAGATCAGGCCAGTGAAGACGGCCAGCGTCGAAAGGCCGGTAAAAATTTCGACGGTGACGATGACATGGGCGTAAACGTCGCCCGGGTGCATGTCGCCATAGCCGACGGTCGCCAGCGTCTCGACGGAAAAGAAGAATTTGTCGAGGAAAGAGCCGGGCCGCGCATTGGCGATGCAGTCGCCGCCGAGATGAAACAGCGTGGCGAAGGCTAGGTTCATCGTCAGGAAATAGACGGCGAAACCGGCGAAGAAGACGGGCCAGGACGCCCGCATGGAATTGTGGAACAGATCGCCGAACAAGGTCGGCTTCAACCCACGCGCCAGGAATTCGCGGTCGGCGACGAGGATTTTTCTCGCCCTGTCATTGGCATTGAGGATCATGCCCGGTCGATAGCAGCCGATCGCGGCGGCGTCAAAAGCCGGGCTCCAAGCTCAGCCCTTTTCTCTCCCCCTCTCCGAATATCGGCCGGCGATCGCGAGGCTTTCGCCCGCGCCCCCGCCAGTTCCGCTTTCAGCGCGGCGTTTTCCTTCGGCAAGGACGATCCGGACGGCATCCACAAGCTTTGCGCTCTTGCCGGCTTGCGAAGCGAATTAGATATCGCTATAGAGACCCAACGTTGCTCCCTTCGTCTAGCGGTCCAGGACGTCGCCCTCTCACGGCGAAAACAGGGGTTCGAGTCCCCTAGGGAGCACCATAACAATTTCAATGACTTGCAGATGATTTGAGAGCCTTGAGGCGTAAGCGTAAGTCGCTGGCGCCAAGATTGAGCCGAGAGTTATCGACCATTCTAACCGCGGGATTTTCCGAAACTCGCAAAGAGCGGGCGTATGTCATGTGCGCGAATCGCCCGCCGCCCCATTCCGCCCAAACTCACGACGGACTACACGTGACGTCAGCCGCCCATTTGTCTCCGAAATCGGCGTGATGGACATCCGGGGGCGAAAAAGGGCCGTTACCCGCCTCTTTCTGTTCCCCCACTAATGACCTCGCTTTGGAGCGGGATCGCGGTGGATCGCCTAAATCTTTGAATTTCTGGCAGGAGTGGCCGGGCTCGAACCGACGACACCCGGTTTTGGAGACCGGTGCTCTACCAACTGAGCTACACTCCTGTACGCCGAAGCGTTTGATCTTCTAATCGCAATGACCGGCGTAACGCAAGCCCGCGCGGCGCTTGAACCGAAGAAAAACACAAACTTCGGACGGGCGCGCGCCACGAAATGTCATGGAGCCGTCCCCAGCGCCGAACACATCAATTTCAAGCATTCGCCAACGCTTTTGCCGGCGGTGTCGATCCGGACCGGCGCGCGGCGCCAGGGGCGGTAATCCCGCGCCAGAACCTCCTCCCAACTCGGCGGCGTTAAATTCGCGATGGCGACCGTTCGGCTTTCGACGCGCGCGCGATGCTCCTCCCGGTCGGAGCAGACCAGTTCGAATTCGACGACGGGAACCCCTGCCCCTACGCCCACGGCGCGCCATGCGTCGCGCGTGATCTCCCACGGATTGACGCAATCCGCGATGACGATATGCCCAAGGCCCAGATTGTCGGCGGCGATCGCCTGGGCGGCGCGATAGCCGGCGTCATCGAGCGATCCCTTCGCCACGCCCGAATCGCGAATGCCCTGCTCAATCGAATCGATGCGCAGCCAGAGCGCGCCAAGTTCAAGCGCCAACGCCCGCGCGAGCGTCGATTTGCCGACGCCGGGCAGGCCGGACAGGATGATCAGCTTGGGTTCGGCCATGGCCGCCTCGTCGCCAAAGAAAAAGGGGAGCCTCGCGGCTCCCCCTCAAACTTTTGTCCGTTCCGGTCCATCATTCAATGATGGACGCAACCACGCCCGCGCCGACGGTGCGGCCGCCTTCGCGGATGGCGAAGCGCAGCTTCTCTTCCATCGCGATCGGAACGATCAGCGCAACATCGACCGTGATGTTGTCGCCCGGCATCACCATTTCCGTGCCTTCCGGCAGGGTCACGATGCCCGTCACGTCCGTGGTGCGGAAGTAGAACTGCGGACGATAGTTGGTGAAGAACGGGGTGTGACGACCGCCCTCTTCCTTGGTCAGGATGTACGCCTCGGCCTTGAACTTGGTGTGCGGCTTGACGGAGCCGGGCTTGCACAGCACCTGGCCGCGCTCCACGTCCTCGCGCTTGGTGCCGCGCAGCAGGCAGCCGACGTTGTCGCCGGCCTGGCCCTGGTCCAGCAGCTTGCGGAACATTTCCACGCCGGTCACGACCGTCTTCACCGTCGCCTTCAGGCCGACGATCTCGACTTCCTCGCCGACCTTGACCACGCCGCGCTCGACGCGACCGGTCACCACCGTGCCGCGACCGGAGATCGAGAACACGTCCTCGACCGGCATCAGGAAGGGCTGGTCAACCGGACGCTCCGGCTGCGGGATGTACTCGTCGACCGTCTTCATCAGCGCCAGGATCGAATCATGGCCGATGGTCTTGTCGCCATTGTCCAGCGCCACCTTGGCGGAACCCTTGGTGATCGGAATGTCGTCGCCGGGGAAGTCGTACTTGCACAGCAGTTCGCGGACTTCCATCTCGACCAGTTCGAGCAGTTCCGGATCGTCAACCAGATCGACCTTGTTCAGGTAAACGACGAGCGCGGGCACGCCGACCTGACGGGCGAGCAGGATGTGCTCGCGGGTCTGCGGCATCGGGCCGTCGGCGGCCGACACCACCAGAATGGCGCCGTCCATCTGCGCCGCGCCGGTGATCATGTTCTTCACATAGTCGGCGTGGCCGGGGCAATCGACGTGCGCGTAATGGCGGTTGGCGGTCTCATATTCGACGTGCGCCGTCGAAATGGTGATGCCGCGGGCCTTTTCTTCCGGCGCCTTGTCGATTTGGTCGTAGGCGGTGAAGGTCGCGCCGCCGGTTTCGGCGAGGATCTTGGTGATAGCCGCCGTCAGCGAGGTCTTGCCGTGATCGACGTGACCGATGGTGCCGATGTTGCAATGCGGCTTGTTACGCGAAAATTTTTCCTTGGCCATGGCCGGACTCCTTGTCTGTTCCTAAGTCAAGCGGTTCAGGCGTATTTCGCCTGAACCTTGGCGGCCTCATTGGCCGGCACTTGCTCGTAATGGTCGAATTGCATGGTGAAGTTGGCGCGCCCCTGCGTGAAGGACCGCAGCTGGTTGACGTAGCCGAACATGTTGGCGAGCGGCACCATGGCGTTGATGACATTGGCGTTGCCGCGCATGTCCTGGCCCTGGATCTGGCCGCGCCGCGAGTTCAGGTCGCCGATGACGGAGCCGGTATAGTCTTCCGGGGTCACCACTTCGACCTTCATGATCGGCTCGAGCAGCACGGAGCCGCCCTTCTGCAAAGCTTCGCGCATGGCGGCGCGCGAGGCGATTTCGAAGGCGAGCACCGAGGAGTCGACGTCATGGAAGGCGCCGTCGATCAGGGTGGCCTTGACGTCCACGACGGGGAAGCCCGCCAGGATGCCGGCGCCCATCACCGACTGGATGCCCTTGTCGACGCCGGGAATGAATTCCTTCGGCACCGCGCCGCCGACGATCTTGCTTTCGAACACATTGCCCGCGCCGGGCTCATTGGGTTCGAAGATGATCTTCACGCGGGCGAACTGGCCCGTGCCGCCGGTCTGCTTCTTGTGGGTGTAGTCGATCTCGCAGCGCTTGGAGAGGCGCTCGCGATAGGCCACCTGCGGCGCGCCGATGTTGGCGTCGACCATATAGGTGCGCTTGAGGATATCGACCTTGATGTCGAGATGCAGTTCGCCCATGCCCTTGAGAATGGTCTGGCCGGATTCCTGATCGGTCGACACGCGGAAGGACGGATCCTCGGCGGCGAGCTTCTGCAAGGCGATGCCGAGCTTTTCCTGGTCGGCCTTGGTCTTCGGCTCGATCGCGATCTCGATGACCGGATCGGGGAATTCCATGCGTTCCAGAATGACGGGCTTCAGCGGATCGCACAGGGTGTCGCCAGTGCGGGTGTCCTTGAGGCCGGCCAGCGCGACAATGTCGCCGGCATAGGCTTCCTTGATGTCTTCGCGGTCGTTGGCGTGCATGAGAAGCATGCGGCCGACGCGCTCTTTCTTGTCCTTGGTCGAGTTCAGCACGGTGGTGCCGGACTCCACCTTGCCGGAATAGACGCGGCAGAAGGTGATGGTGCCGACATATTTGTCGTCCATGATCTTGAAGGCGAGCAGGGAGAACGGATCGCTGTCGACCGGATTGCGGGTCATCACTTCGCCGGTGTCCATGTCGACGCCCTGGACCGCTTCACGGTCGATCGGGCACGGCAGGAAGTCGACGACGGCGTCGAGCAGGGGCTGAACGCCCTTGTTCTTGAAGGCCGAGCCACAGAACACCGGATGGAAGGCGATCCGGCGGACGGCCTTGCGGATCATCGCCTTCAGGGTCGCCACGTCCGGCTCAACGCCATCGAGGTAAGCGGCCATGACGTCGTCGTCCATTTCGACGGCGGCTTCGATCAGCTTCTCGCGATATTCCTTGGACTTCTCAAGCAGGTCGGCCGGAATGTCCTCGTCGTGGTACTTCGCGCCAAGACCTTCGTCGTCCCACACCACCGCTTTCATGCGGATCAGGTCGATGACGCCCTTGAAGTTCGACTCCGAACCGATCGGCAGCTGCACGCAAACCGGACGGCCGCCGACGCGGGTCTTGATGTCGTCGACGCATTTGTAGAAATCGGCGCCGATCTTGTCCATCTTGTTGACGAAGCAGATGCGGGGCACGGCGTATTTGTCGGCCTGACGCCAGACGGTCTCCGTCTGCGGCTCCACGCCCTGGTTGCCGTCGAGCACGCAGACCGCGCCATCGAGCACACGCAGAGAGCGCTCGACCTCGATGGTGAAATCGACGTGCCCGGGGGTGTCGATGATGTTCAGGCGCTTGCCATTCCAGAAGGTGGTGGTCGCAGCGGAGGTGATCGTGATGCCGCGCTCCTGCTCCTGCTCCATCCAGTCCATAGTGGCGGCGCCCTCGTGGACTTCGCCGATCTTGTGGGACTTTCCGGAATAGTAGAGGATACGTTCGGTCGTCGTGGTCTTGCCCGCGTCGATGTGGGCCATGATGCCGAAGTTACGGTAGTCTTCGATCGGATGACTGCGCGGCATTGTCGAGTTCCCTAAAACTTGGCTTTACCAGCGGTAATGCGAGAAGGCGCGGTTGGCTTCCGCCATGCGGTGCGTGTCTTCACGCTTCTTCACGGCAGAACCGCGGTTGTTCGACGCATCGAGCAGCTCAGCCGAAAGACGATCGACCATGGTCTTGTCGTTGCGGCCGCGCGCGGCGGTGATGATCCAGCGGATCGCCAGCGCCTGACGACGCTCCATGCGGACTTCGACCGGCACCTGGTAGGTGGCGCCGCCGACGCGGCGGGAGCGCACTTCAATGGCCGGCGCGACATTTTCCAGCGCCTGCTTGAACACGCCCAACGGCTCGACCTTGGCCTTGTTCTCGATGATTTCGAACGCGCCATAGACGATCTGCTCGGCGGCGGACTTCTTGCCGTCATACATGATCGAGTTCATGAATTTAGTCACGATGAGGTCGTGATATTTGGCGTCCGGGATGACTTCGCGCTTTTCCGCGCTGTGACGACGAGACATATCCGCTCCTAAATCTTACTTCGGACGCTTCGCGCCGTACTTCGAACGACGCTGCTTGCGGTCCTTGACGCCCTGGGTGTCGAGCACGCCGCGCAGGATGTGATAGCGCACGCCGGGCAAATCCTTGACGCGGCCGCCGCGGATCATCACCACGGAATGTTCCTGCAGGTTGTGGCCTTCACCGGGAATGTAACCGATGACTTCGAAGCCGTTGGTCAGGCGAACCTTGGCCACCTTGCGCAGCGCCGAGTTCGGCTTCTTCGGCGTGGTGGTGTAGACGCGGGTGCACACGCCGCGCTTCTGCGGCGAGGCCTGCAGATGGCGGGCTTTTTCGCGATAGGTTTTTGGTTGCCGCGGTTTGCGGATCAACTGGGAAATTGTGGGCATCCTTCGCCTTTCCGGACGAAATGTTGAATAATGACGTCGAACGAAGCTTGCGCTTCGCCCCGCCCCGCGACAGGCTTTTGGCCAATAGCGAAACGTATAAGCGCCATCGGCCATGATCGGCCTCCGGCGCTTTCACAGACAGAGGACCAACGCAGGATGCGCGCCAGTCGTGTCGATGGACGACCATGACGAAACTTTCGCTCCGCGAGGTCGAATGACTCTTTCAGTCGAATAGCTGGTCGACAGCGTTTAGACTGCCTGGGTCTCCAGCGCGGCGCCAGAGACATGCCCGTCTACGGCCTGCCTGAGTGGCCGTCGTATAGGCGGCAGAGTCGCAAAGGTCAAATGATTTTTGCGCGATGGCCGCATTTTACCTCTGTTTCCGCGCCCGGCGCGACGCACGAAAAGCCGCGGGCGGCTCTCGATGAATTGGCTGCGAAAACAAAGCGATCCGATTCCCGTACTGGCGCTGGACTCACCCCATCCGCTGGGTGTCGTCGGCGAGAAGCCGCAGCAGCGCCATGTAACCGTCATCGAGTCGCGAACCGCACGGCAGGTCGAAGTGAATCCCTGTCTCTATTTCATAAACGGTGAAATCGCCGTCCGGGTGGCGCCACGACATCTCGCTGGCCTGCGCGGCGGCCTCCGCGAAACTGTCCACGATCACGCGGGGATAGCCTCCTATACAGACCATGTACTTCCCGGACTCCGCGCGGTTACAGTCGAACTCCGGTTGTTCGGGGGCGCGCATGGCTTTCCTTGCTCCATTGGAATTTTTTGGTAACGAAGCATGGCGCCAACCGATCCCGCATCCCCCAAATGGGGGAGGCGCCGCGCTTGATCCCCCTCCCCTGTCCGCTATGATCGCAAAAAAAGGATCGCGCCGATGAAATCCTTTCGCAAGGAACTGTGGTTCGAGTTGCCGGGACGCCGGGGATTCCTCAACATCACGCCGCAGGTCGAGCAGGCCTTGCGCGAATCGGGCGTGCGCGAGGGGCTGTGTCTGGTCAACGCCATGCACATTACCGCAAGTGTGTTCATCAACGACGATGAAAGCGGGTTGCATCACGATTACGAGGTCTGGCTGGAGAAGCTGGCGCCGCATGAGCCGGTGTCGGGCTATCGCCACAACCGCACCGGCGAGGACAATGCCGACGCCCATATGAAACGGCAGGTGATGGGCCGCGAGGTCGTGGTCGCCATCACCGATGGCAAGCTCGACTTCGGGCCTTGGGAGCAGATTTTTTACGGCGAATTCGACGGTGGGCGCAGAAAACGCGCGCTGATCAAAATCATCGGGGAATGATTGCGTTTTACGCGCGCATTGGCGCGCGGCGGCGCGATTCGCGACTGATGTTGAGCCTTTGTTAACCACGCCCCGCCAGTTTGGCCGCGCGCCTGAGAACGAATGCGTCGACTCAACGCGTTCAGGCTTGGCTTGTTTGTTGGCGCGGGATTTCCAACCGAAAACCGGCGCCCTCCTTTCGAGAATCCTGCCTGGCGGAGCCGACCTTGGAAACCGACCTCTACCTTCCGATCAAGCGCCATCTGGAAAGCCTCGGCCTTGAGGTCAAGGGCGAGGTGCGCGGCTGCGATCTCGTCGCGGTTTCGCAAGACGCGACCGAGCGCGTGGTGATCGGCGAACTCAAGCAGAGTTTTACGCTGGAACTCGTGCTGCAAGGCGTCGATCGCGTTTCCGCCTGCGATGAGGTCTGGCTCGCCGTCGCCCTCTCCCGGCGCGGACGCGGCCGCGAAGGCGACAGTCGGGTGAAAAAGCTTTGCCGCCTGCTCGGATTCGGCCTGCTCGCGGTCGCCGCCGATGGCCGCGTCGAGCTTTTGGTGGAGCCGGCGCCGTGGACGCCGAGGCGCGACCCAAAACGGCGCTCGCGCATTGTCGAGGAGCACCGGCGCCGCAGGGGCGATCCCGTCGTCGGCGGGTCCACGCGGGTTCCGCAGATGACCGCCTATCGCCAGCAGGCGCTGGCCATCGCCCGCGCTTTGTCCGAAGGGCCGCTTCGGCCGCGCGATTTCAAAATTCTCGCGCCGGACGCCGCGAAAATCTTGCTGCGCAACGTCTACGGCTGGTTCGAGCGCATCGCCCGGGGGCTTTACGGATTGACGCCCGCCGGCCGCGCCGCGCTCGTCACCTGGGCGCCTCATCCGACGCCCGAATGTTCGCCGCGTGTCGCTGGCGACGAGTCCTCCCCGCCGGCGCGGCCCTGATACGGCGCCCGCGCCGCGCGGCGACGGGGGTCATGCGTCCGGGATCAGCGCTTCCTCCCTGCGGCGGTCGTCGAAGGCCGGCTCCGGCAGGCGCAGGCATTGGCCATAGACCG
Organism: Rhodoblastus sphagnicola; assembly: GCF_002937075.1. Classification (GTDB taxonomy): domain Bacteria; phylum Pseudomonadota; class Alphaproteobacteria; order Rhizobiales; family Beijerinckiaceae; genus Rhodoblastus; species Rhodoblastus sphagnicola. The sequence goes on along the minus strand of NZ_NHSJ01000126.1, from coordinate 44,730 downwards.
CCACATATTTGCGCGCCTCGCGCGACCAGTCGAACGCCGTGGCCGCCCGCAGGCGGGCGCATTCCGCGCGCCGCTCGCGCAAACCGGCGTCGCGCATCAGGACGAGCGCGGCTTCCGCCAGATGCCGGGGCGCGGCGCCCCGGGCGTAAACCCCGGCGTCGCCGAGCAGGCGGCGGGTCTCGGTCAGCGGGAAGGCGACGACGGGAATGCCGAGCGCGCAATATTCGAACACCTTGTTCATGCTCATCTTGTCGTTGCTGGGGTTGGGCGGGTCGGGGATGACGCCGATGTCGAAGGCGGCCAGATGCGCCGCCAGGGCCTCGCCGCCGAGGAAGCCGGTGAAGGTGATGAAATCCTCGACGTCGAGCGCCTTCGCCAGGGCGCGGACGCTCGGCAGGGCCGGCCCGTCGCCGACGATCACGGCGTGGAAGTCCCTGAAACGGCGGACGTCGACGAGATGGGAGACGGCGCGGACAAGATTGTCGACGCCGTCCTGGTCGCCGATCACGCCGATATAGCCGAGCACGAGGGTCTTGCGCCCCGGTTGCGGCGCCCGCCCGCGCGGGAACGCGGCGTCCGGGTAGGAGTAGACGGAGACGACGCGCTCCGGCGCCTTGGCCCCGCGCGACAGCGCGATGTCGCGGAAGGCGTCGTTGGCCGTGACCACGTGGTCGGCGCAGGCGTAGGTGAGCCGCTCCAGCGCCCGCAGCAGCCAGTAGAACGGACCGCGCCGGCCGAACTTGGCTTCGTAAAGCTCGGGGCAGAGGTCGCGCTGGTCGAAAATGAAGCGCGCGCCCAACGCCAGCAACGGCAAGGCGGCGAGGACGATGAGATCGGACGGGTTGCAGGCCTGGATCACATCGACGCCGCGTCGGCGCTGGATTTTGAACAGCAGCCGCGTCTGATGAAACAGCGCGCAGGCGTATTCGAGCAGCGATCCCCTGTGGGCGCGCGCCCGCGACGGATGGCGATGGATTTCGACGCCGTCGAGGATTTCGAAGGCGGCGGGATGCTCCGGCGTGGCCGGGCAGATCACGGAGACGTCGAGTCCGGCGCGACGCAGCGCCCGCGCCTCCTGCCACAAGCGGCGGTCGTCGGGCGCCGGAATGTTTTCGACCACGATCACGCACGACTTTCCCGTTCGCGTCAAAGACACGTTGTTTTCTCCGGGTTTTTTGGGTGGCCGCGGCGAATCCGCCGCGCTCTTGGCCTTCAAAAAGAATCTAAAAATTTAGTTGCGTCAATTGAAAAATACAACCTCTGATACGCAACCACGGAGTTGAATACTACTTTGACGAGCAAATTCCGGGCTCCGCGCCGTTGAGGCAAAATAGGACCGCTGGGAGAGGGGGCGGCCCTCTCCCAGCGGTGAGGGTCGGATCGAGGCTATGCCGACCGTTTGACGGGTCGAGTTGGAGTTCGATCGCCCTCGTCTTTTCCTTTTGGCCTGGACTGATACCTGGAGGAGAGCCCCGGATGACAAGCAGAGGCGCGGAAAAGATGCAGAATGATGCCATCGGCGTCGATGTCTCGAAAGACCATCTCGACGCCCACCGACTGGCCGGCCCCGCCGGCGCGTCGTAGATCACGAGGCGATCAGGTCATGGGGATTGGGCGGCGGCGCGCCCGCCGGCAGAAGCGCGAGATGCGGCGCGATTTCGCGGACGAGCGGCGCGGCGGTCTCCCGGCGGGCCAGACATTCGGCCAGGCCCTCGCGCCAGCCGGAAAGGCAGAACAGGACGGCCAGACCGGGGCGGCGCAGACTCAGTCGCGCAGTCAATCCTCGCGCGGCGCCCCCGCCAGGAGACGCGCCATCCTGAGCCGCAGCTCCCTGGCGCCCGCGGGCTTGTGCAGCAAATCGAAGCCGCTGGCGTGAATCTCGGCGATGCGCTCGGGCGCGGTGTCGCCGGTGACGACGAGGGTCGGGAAGGTCCGGCCGGCGCGGGCTTGAATTTCATGGACGGTCGCCACGCCGGTCAGGCCGGGGCCGAGGCGGTGATCCGCGACAATGGCGTCGAAGCGCCACGCCTCCGCCGCGCCGAGGGCGAGCGCTTCGTCGCCGGAAGCCGCCGCGATGGTTTGGTAGCCCCAGCCTTCCAGCAGCATCCGCAGGCCGAACCGCACCGCCTCGTCGTCGTCGATCACCAGGATGCGCCCGGTTTCGGCCCCGGTGGCGTCCGGCGGGACCGCCGTCCCCGCCGGTTCGTCATCCAGCGGCAGCAGCAGCGAGAAGCGGCTTCCCCTCCCTTCGCGCGACCGGACCTCGATCTCCGCCCCCAGCAGATGCGCGATGCGCTCGACGATGGACAGGCCGAGTCCAAGTCCGTTGGCGCGCTCGCGGCCCGCACTCGAGACCTGGTAAAACTCCTCGAAAATGTGCGACAGCTTTTCGGCGGCGATGCCGACGCCGGTATCGACCACGTCGATCCGCACGCGGTCGCCGCGTCGCCGCACGCCGACGAGGACGCCGCCCCGCCGCGTGTAGCGGAGCGCGTTCTCGATCAGGTTGCGCAGCGCGCGCTCCAGCAGCGCCGGATCGGTCCGGGCATGGAGCGTCGCGCGCCAGGCCTGGAGGCCCGATCCCTTGAACCGCAAGGCCCTGGCTTCGGCCTGAGCGGCGTATTCGCCCGACAACCGGTCCAGCAACGCCCCGACATCGACGCTCCGCACTTGCGGCATGACCACGCCGGCGTCGAGGCGCGACATGTCGAGAATGCTGTTCAGCAGCAGGGTCAGGCCATCCAGCGCCTGTCCCATCAGTTCCGCCGCCTTGACCACTTTCGGCGCCACGGCGTTCTGTTTCAGCATCGCCAGCAGCAGGACCAGCGATTGCACGGGCTGGCGCAGATCGTGACTGGCGGCGGCCAGGAATTTCGAGCGCGCCAGCACCGCGCGCTCCGCCTCGGCCTTGGCCATGCGCAATTCCTGCTCGGCGGCCTTGCTTTGGGTGATGTCGGAGGACACGCAGACGATGCCGGCGAGCGATCCGTCGTCGAGCAAAAGAGGCGCCTTGGCCGAACGGAAGATGCGCTGGCGCGGGCCGGCGCCGTCCCAACGCTCCTCGATCACTTCGGCGGCGCCGCCGCGCATGATCCGCCTGTCGTTGGCCATGACGGCGGCGGCCTGCTCGTCGTTGGAATGCAATTCGGCGTCGGTGCTGCCGAGCACCTCCGCCGCGCTCTTTCCGATGACCGCGAGCACGGCGGGATTGGCGTAGAGAAATCGGCCCTCGACATCCTTGACATAGATCGGATCGGGCGAGTGCTGGCCGATGCCGCGCAGGATCGCCGTCGCCTGCCAAAGATCGGCTTCGGCGCGGCGGCGCTCGGAAATCTCCTTGTCCAGGGAGGCCGTGCGTTTGGCGACTTGCCGCTCCAACTCTTCGGCGCGCCGTTCAAAATCCTCGACGCGCGCGCGCTCCAGCAGCCTGAGTTGGTCGCAGGCGCGCTCCTTTTGGCCGGCGACCCTGACCACCAGCAGGTTCGAGGCCACGAAAACCGCCAGCGCCAGCCATTGATTCGGCGCGGCGACGACAAGCGAACCCGCAGGCTCCAACCAGAAATAGTCGGCGATCGCCGTCGAAGCCAGGGTGGCCGTGAGTCCCGACGCCGCCCCTCCATGGAGCACCGCTAACATCACCGCGGGATAGAAGGTGATGAAGGCGAAGCTCGCGCCCCACGATTGCAGCAAGGTCAGGCGCAACAGCGTCGCGACGAGGACGAGGACGAGCGCGACGAGGATGGCGTGCGGGCGGCTGTCCAGATTTGAGTGGTTCATGCCACCTCGCCGAACGGGAACCTCTTTTCCATGGGCATTGCAATTCCACGCCTTGACCAAGGCCACCGGCCGCTCAACCTCATGGTTTCGTCGCGCCGCGCCTTAGTCAAGCCCCATTCGCGCGCCGGACACAGGCGTCCCGTCTCAATGCGTTTCGGGCGTCACCGCCTCGATGACATAGAGGCCCTGCGCGTCGCGCCCGAGCGTGAAGCGGATTTTCTCGCCGGGTTTCAGGCCCGAGAGATCGAGCGCCGGCGCCGTCTGGAAATCCATGGTCATGCCCGGCCATTTCAGCGCGGCGATGGCTTGATGGGTGATGTTGAGCCGGTGTTTCGCCGCGTCGATGGCGTTGACCACGCCCACCCCCTCGGCCGGCTCCGCCGCGACGGCGGGCGCGGCCAAAACCATGGCCATTGCGGCGAGCATCATGCGTCTCTTCATTGTCTTTCTCCTTTTTCCAGACCAAAGCCCTTGATGAGATCGTAGAGCGCGGGGATGACGATCAGCGTCAGCACGGTCGAGGACACCATGCCGCCGATCATCGGCGCGGCGATGCGCTGCATCACTTCCGACCCCGCGCCGTGACTCCACAGGATCGGCGCCAGGCCGGCGATGATCGCCGCCACCGTCATCATTTTCGGGCGCACGCGCTCGACCGCGCCGCGCATCACCGCGCGATGCAGGTCGGCCCGCGTCGCCGCGCGGTTTTCGGCCAGACATTCGGCGCGGACGTCGCGCCAGGCGTGGTCGAGATAGATCAGCATGACCACCCCGGTTTCCGCCGCGACGCCGGCCAGCGCGATGAAGCCGACCGCCACGGCGACCGACATGTTGAAGCCGAGAGCCGCCATCAGCCAGACGCCGCCGACCAGCGCGAACGGCAGCGAGGCCATCACGATCAGGGTTTCCGTCACGCGGCGGAAATTGAGATAGAGCAGCAGGAAGATGATCAGCAGAGTCACGGGCGCGACAATGTTCAGCCGCGCCCGCGCCCGCTGCATATATTCGAACTGGCCGCTCCAGACCGCATAGGCGCCCGCCGGAAAAGCGACGTCGCGCTCCACCGCCTGTTGCGCCGCCGCGACGTAGGAGCCGATGTCGCGGTCGCGCACGTCGACGAAAACGTAAGCCGCGAGTTGGCCGTTTTCGGTGCGGATCGAGGCTGGGCCGCGTGTGCGCGAAATTTGCGCGACCTCGCCGAGCGGGACGGTTCCGCCGCCCGGCAGAGCGAGCAGAGCTTCGCGGGCGATGGTTTCCGGGCTGTCGCGGAAATCGCGGGGATAGCGGATGGTTACGCCATAACGCTCGCGACCCTCGACCGTGGTGGTGACGGTCTCGCCGCCCAGCGCCGCCGCCGCGAGATCCTGCACGTCGCCGATCGTCAGCCCGTAGCGCGCCAGCGCGGCGCGGTCCGGGACGATTTCGACGTAATAGCCGCCGGTGATGCGCTCGGCATAGGCGCTGGCCGTGCCCGACACTTTCTTCAGCGCCTGCTCGACTTCGCGCGCGAGACCCTCGATCTGCCCGAGGTCGCGCCCGAAAATCTTGACGCCGACCGGGGTGCGAATGCCGGTCGCGAGCATATCGAGTCGCGCCTTGATCGGCATGGTCCAGGCGTTGGACACGCCGGGGAATTGCAGCGCCGCGTCCAGGTCCGCCACCAGTTTTTCGGTGGTCAGGCCGGGCCGCCAGTTTTCCTGAGGCTTGAGCGCGATGATGGTCTCGAACATTTCCATCGGCGCGGGATCGGTGGCGGTGGCGGCGCGGCCGGCCTTGCCAAAAACGCTCTCCACTTCCGGAAAGCTTTTGATGATGGCGTCCTGTTTTTGCAGCAGCTCCGCCGCCTTGGTCACGGACAGGCCGGGCAGCGCCGTCGGCATGTAGAACAGCGTGCCCTCGTTCAGGGTCGGCATGAATTCGCCGCCGATTTTTTGCGCGGGAAACCATGTCGCCGCCAGCGCCAGAAGCGCGACGCCCATTGTGAGCAGGCGCGCGCGCAAAACGCCGGAGATCATCGGGCGGTAGGCCCAGATCAGCAGGCGGTTGAGCGGATTTTTTTGCTCGCTGACGATTTTGCCGCGCACGAACACCACCATCAGCGCCGGGACGAACGTCACCGACAACAGCGCCGCCGCCGCCATGGAGAAGGTTTTGGTATAGGCGAGCGGGCTGAACATCCGGCCCTCCTGCGCCTCCAGCGTGAAAATCGGCAGGAAGGAAACGGTGATGATCAGCAGGCTGAAGAACAGCGCCGGTCCCACCTCGCTCGCCGCCGCGATCAGCACATTTAGGCGCGGCGCGTTTGGCGCGCGCTCCAGATGCTTGTGGGCGTTCTCGATCATGACGATGGCCGCGTCCACCATGGCGCCGATGGCGATGGCTATGCCGCCCAGACTCATGATGTTGGCGCCGAGTCCCAGCGCCTTCATGGCGGCGAAGGCCATGAGAACGCCGACCGGCAGCATCAGGATCGCCACCAGCGCGCTGCGCAGATGCAGCAGGAACACCACGCAGACCAGCGCGACGATCAGGCTCTCCTCGAACAGGGTCGATTGCAGCGTTGCAATGGCGGCATGGATCAGGCGCGAGCGGTCGTAAACCGGAACGATATCGACGCCCTCAGGCAGGCTCGTCGCCACCTGCTTCAGCGCCGCCTTGACATTGTCGATGACATCGAGCGCGTTGGCGCCCTGGCGTTGCAGCACGATGCCGCTGGCCACCTCGCCCTCGCCGTTCAGTTCGGTGAGGCCGCGCCGTTCGTCCGGCCCGAGTTCGACGCGGGCGACGTCCTTGAGCAACAGCGGCGTGCCATTGTCGGCGCGCAGCACGATGCTCTCGATGTCTTCAATACCGCGAAGAAAACCGCGCCCGCGCACGATGAATTCATATTCGGACAGCTCCAGGCTGCGGCCGCCGAAATCGGCATTGCTGAGGCGCAGGGCGTCGCGAATTTTCGTCAGCGGCACATTTAACGCGCGCAACCGGTTGGGATCGACCACGATATTGTATTGCTTGACGAAGCCGCCGACGCTGGCGATTTCCGACACGCCCCCGGCCTTGGCGAGACCGTAGCGCAAGGTCCAGTCTTGCACGGAGCGCAATTGCGCCAGCGTCAGGTTTTTCGCAACCAGCGCATATTGATAGACCCAGCCGACGCCGGTTGCGTCCGGCCCGAGCGTCGGGGTGACGCCAGCCGGCAGCTTCGCGGCGCCATTGAGCGTTTCCAGCACGCGCGAGCGCGCCCAGTAAATGTCGGTTCCGTCTTCAAAAATCACATAGACGAAGCTGACGCCGAAGAAGGAGAAACCGCGCACCACTTTTGAATGCGGCGCGGTGAGCAAAGCGCTGGCGAGCGGATAGGTGACCTGATCCTCCACCACCTGCGGCGCCTGTCCGGGATAATCGGTGTAGACGATGACCTGGGTGTCCGAGAGGTCCGGCAGCGCGTCGAGCGGCAGGGTTTTCAGCGCCAGCACGCCGGCGCCCGCCGCGAACAAGGCGCCGATGAAGACGAGCAGCAGATTGCGCGCCGACCAGTCAATCAGACGCGCGATCATGGCTTTTGCTCCGGCGCGAGGCTTTGCAGCGCGGCTTTGAGGTTGCTTTCGGAATCGATCAGGAAGGTGGCGGTGACAACCACTTGCTCGCCCTCGGCGAGGCCGTCGCCGATTTCCGTGACGCCTTCGCTTTGGCGGCCCAACCGCACCTCGCGCGGGGCGAAACGCCCCTCGCCCAGATCGACCAGCACGATCTTGCGCAAACCGGAATCCAGCACCGCGCTGGTGGGAACGGTGACGACGGGCTTGGCCTGTTCCGTCGCGATCTCCGCCTCGACATACATGTCGGGCCGCAGGAAAAGATCGGGGTTGGCGAGTTCGACGCGGACGCGGGCGGTGCGGCTGTCGCGGTTGATTTGCGGGTAGATCACGGTGATGCGGCCGGAAAATTTGCGCTCCGGGGCGCCGCGCGCGAAAAGCGTGACGCTCTGGCCCGGTTTCAGCCTGACGGCGTCGCGCTCGGCGACATCGACCAGCGCCCAGACCAAGGAGAGATCGGCGAGGCGGAACAGGGTCTGGCCGGCTTCGGCCTTCATGCCCTCGATGGCGTTGCGCTCCAGGATGACGCCGTCGTGCGGCGCCGGCCAGGCGATGCTCAGCGGCGCTTTGTGGGTGCGCGCGATTTCGGCGATGGTTGCTTCGGGAATGTTGAGCACGTCGAGCCGGGTGCGCGCGCCCTCGTAGCCGGGATTGGCGGCATATTGCGCCGCCGCCGCCGACGCATCCGGCGCATAGAAGCGGAACAGGATTTGCCCCTTGCGCACGGCTTCGCCGGTGGTGGCCTCGCCGACCTTCTCGATGAAGGCCGGCGAGCGGGTCGCGACAATGGTCTGGCGGCGCTCGTCGATCTGGATGGTTCCGGGCGCGCGCAGGGTGGCGGTCAGGGTTTTCAGCCGCGCGGCCTCGGAGCGCACGCCGGCGCGCTGGATTTTGCCCGGCGAGAGTTTGATCGTGGTCGAATCGGCCTCGTCGCCCTCGGTGACGGGGATGTAATCCATCCCCATCGCGTCTTTTTTGGGCGTCGCGGAGACGTCGGCCAACCCCATCGGGTTGCGGTAATAGAGAATCTTGCGATGGGGTGGCGGCGCGCCGTCGAGCGCGGGCAGACGACCCGCGAGGTCCGAGGCGCGCACGGGCAGGAAGTCCATGCCCATGGCGTCTTTCTTTGGCGTTTTCGACAGGTCCGGGCCGCCCATCGGGTCGCGATAGAACAGGATTTCCGGTTCGGCGCGCGTTGGCGCGGGCGCGCACAGCAGCGCGGCGAGCGCAAACGCGCCCGCAAGGGATAAGGTTCTGAACATGGGACGACTCCCGCCGATAAACGGCGCGCAGGACAAGGCGAGGCGCGGCGCGAAAGGCGCAGCGCGCGGCGGAGTCAGGCTTTGGGAGGTCTCGGGTCGGGCGGGCGCGACAGACTCGCGAGCCGCGACGCGCGCGGCGGCGGACGCACGGCCGTGACGAACGCGGGCGCCTTTTGGTTGAGCGCGAGCGGCGGCGCAAAGGCCGACGCGACGCAGGCGCAAAGGCCGGCGAGGCAGCAGTCCGGCGCGCCGGAATGGTCAGGGGACGGCTCGGGTTGGTTGGGACAGCAAGAATGCGCGCTGGAAGGCTGCGCGCTCGCCTGGGCGTAATGGACGTGTCCGCCGGGATGGGGACGCGCGACCGCCGCCGTCGAAGCCATCAGGCCGACCAGCGCCAATATTGAGACAATGAGGCGAATCCAGCGCGTCACGAAGCGTCCTTGTCGGCCCAGCATAGCGCGATTGCGGCGACGAGGAAAGCGGCTACCCCGGCGCCTTTCCTGTTGCGGACTCGTTGCGACCGCTGTTTCTCGGCGCGCATTTCAGCCTTCCTGTCAGCCTCCCTGCCTCGGGCTGAGGACTTCAACTCTGTCCCCGTCCTTCAACGCGGTCGCCGCGCGGTCCTTGGCGCGGACGAAAACCTCGTTGACCGCCGTGGCGACCACGGCGGAATCGTAGTCCAGTTCGCTCAGCAGAGCTTTGAGCGTCTCCGCTCTCGCATCAAGCGCTTCGCCGTTGACCGCGATCTTCATCCATCACCTCCGGGAAATAGGCGTCTTCCAAGACGACGCGCGCCGCCCGGCTTGCGAGGGGCGGCGAGAGCAGGAAACCGTGGCGGTAGAGGCCGTTGAGGTAGAGCTTTTTGCCCTCGCGGCGGATGCGCGGGAGATTGTCGGCGAAACTCGGGCGCACGTCGGAGCCGGTCTCCACCACCTCGGCCTGGGCGAAAGCGGGGTTGAGGGCGAAGGCGGAATTCACCAGCTCCACCAAACTTTCGGCGGTGACGCGGGCGCGCTCCTCGTTCTCGTACATGGTGGCGCCGACCATGATCGTTCCGTCCGGACGCGGGACCAGATAGACCGGATGGCGCGGGTGGACCATGCGCACGGGGCGGGTCAGATTGATGTCGGGGGCGCGGAGAATCATCATTTCACCCTTGACCCCACGCAGGTTCTTCAGCTCCGGCTTGGCGGCGAAACCGCGACAGTCGAGGGTCCAGTCGGCGTCGTTGGGCAGGGTTGTGGCGTCCACGCCGTAGCGCAGGGTCACGTTGGGTTTTGTGGCGAGGTGTTCGGCCAGTTTCGCCAGGGCTTGGCGGGGGGCGAGATGGGCCTCCTGCTCGAAATAGAGCGCGGTATCAAAGTTTGCGGCGAGGTCGGGTTCGAGCGCGGCCAGACCTTCGCGGTCGAGGGTGACGAAGTTTTTGGTGCGGCGGGAGAATTGGAGGAGATCGGGCCGGTCCCGTTTCGGCGCGACCACGAGGCTGCCGCGCTTTTCCGCGACCGGAAAGGTTTGCGTCCAGAATTCCAGCGCCTCTTCGCCGAGCGTTGCGACGATGGGTTCGGTCGATTCGGCCTCGCACCAGGGCGCGATCATGCCGCCGGCGTAATGCGAGCAGCCCCGCCCCGGCCCCTCGGCCTTTTCGACCAGTTCGACGGCGATGTCGCGCTTGAGCGTTTCGGCGTGGCGGACAAGTTCGAAAGCCGCCGTCAGGCCGGCGGCGCCCGCCCCGATGAGTCGTACCCGCACGAACAAACCTCCCGCATCTGTCGGCGCGGAAAGGCTCGTGCTGGAGATTTTGCAGCCGGGTCGTTTCGCGCCATCCCTCCGCCAGTACGAACTGGATCAGGTGTGAGGGTCGCCGGGCCGGTTTGTTGCAACCGCCGCCAGCCTCTCAGCCCCCTGCCGGGGCTCCCCTTGGCTTTCGCGATTCTGGCCGTGTTGCGACAGGTCGTCAAGAGCCGGCTTCGGCGTTTCTGGCGCCGGTCTTGCTTTGGTGGCAACAAGACAAACTTAGAGTCTTTCTAAGAATGTTTGACCGTGCTAATCCTGACACCGGAGAGGTAAGCATGACGGCGCAAACGACGATCAAGATTGGCGCAAAGGTCGCCAAACCGGCCTATGACTGGGTCAACGGGGCGCTGGCGCGTCTGGTGCGGGAAAAGCTGCGCGGCGCCGAATTGCGCCCGACCCGGCAGAGGGTGAGCATCGCCAGCCTGCTGTTTGTCGCCGGCGACCGCCATGTCACCGCCGAACAGGTCTTCGCCGAGGCGCAGGCGTTAAAGATGCCGCTGTCGCGGGCGACGGTTTACAATACGCTGCACCAGTTCGCAGATGCCGGCCTGGTGCGCGAGATCGCGCTTTATGGCGCAAAGGTCTGGTATGACACAAAAACCGGGTCGCATTGCCATTATTACGACGAAGACCACTCCGTGCTGTTCGACATGGAGCAGGATGTCACCCATCAGTTGCAGTTGAAGGCGCCCAAGGGGAAGCGGATTGTTGGGGTGGATGTGATTGTGAGGCTGGCGGACGATAATTGAGGGGACGGTCAAAGTCCCGGTTCGATGGCCATGATTCGAGACGGGCGCGCTGCCCCATGCGTCGCATCGGCGACAGCCGGACCCGTGGACCGCCCTCGTGGTTCGAGACGCCCGCTTGCGCGGCCTCCTCACCATGAGGGGCTACGGGATCGCAGCATGAGGGCGACGGGGACCATCGATCGTCGTGGAAATTTCTACCTTTGGTTGTTTTTGGCGCGGCCGAAATCGCGGAAAAGCGCGCGATTGTTGTGAATTTCTCGCAAAAATCCGCAAAAAACTGACGATTTTTGCCCAAGCAATTCAGCGGTTGCACACAAGATGTGCGGGGCGGCTCGGGGCTTGCCCCTTGGCGGCGACGCCTGCATTGACTTTTAATTCAATCAGTTACGCCATTTCTCCGTTACGGCGGACGTTTCACATGAAACAAATCATGAACACACTGTTGTGATTTGCCGATTTTCACTCCGGAGTCGCGCGGATTGCATTTTCACTTTTTGCGCGGCGCGCCGGCGGGAGGCTTGCTTGAACATTGCGGAAGCTGTCGCGCGCGATTGCGCGGCGGCGGCAAAATGGCTAGTTAGTGGACCTGCCTAACAGCTTACGCCGGCTCGTCTCGGCGAGTGAGCAGGAGAAAACATGATTATCGCCTTCCCCGATGGCGCGTCGCGCGCCTATGAAGCCGGTGTTTCCGGCCTCGACATCGCAAAATCCATCTCCCCTTCGCTGGCCAAGAAAACCGTCGCCATGATGCTGAACGGCGAGATGGTGGACGCCGCCACGCCGATCGCCGCCGACGCCAAGATTGAATTTTTGAACCGCGACGACCCGCGCGCGCTGGAACTGATCCGGCACGACGCCGCCCATGTGCTGGCCGAAGCGGTGCAGACGCTCTATCCCGGCGTACAGGTCACCATCGGGCCGGTGATCGAGAACGGGTTTTACTACGATTTCTATCGCGAGCAGCCGTTCACCCCCGACGATTTCGCCGCCATCGAGAAGAAGATGCGCGAGATCGTCGCCGCCGACAAACCGATCGTGCGCGAGGAATGGTCGCGCGACGAGGCGGTGGCCTGGTTCGAAAAGCACGGCGAGGCGTTCAAGGTCGAGTTGGTGGAGACGATTCCGGCCGACCAGAAGATTTCGATCTATCGCCAGGGCGATTGGCTCGACCTGTGCCGGGGGCCGCACATGCCCTCGACCGGCAAGATCGGGCAGGCTTTTAAACTGATGAAGGTCGCGGGCGCCTATTGGCGCGGCGATTCCACCAAGCCGATGTTGCAGCGCATTTACGCCACCGCCTTCGCCAAGCAGGACGACCTCGACCTCTATGTCAAGCGGTTGGAAGAGGCCGAGCGCCGCGACCATCGCCGACTCGGGCGCGAAATGGACCTGTTCCATTTCCAGGAGGAAGGCCCCGGCACGATTTTCTGGCATCCCAAGGGCTGGACCCTGTTCCAGGCGCTGATTTCGTTCATGCGACGGCGCCAGCAGGCGTTGGGCTATATCGAGGTCAACACGCCGCAGGTGCTGGACCGCGCGCTGTGGGAGACCTCCGGCCATTGGCAGACCTATCGCGAGAACATGTTCATCACCACGACGGAAGATGAGCGGGTTTTCGCGCTGAAGCCGATGAATTGTCCGGGCCATGTGCAGATTTTCAAGAACGGCTTGAAATCGTACCGCGACCTGCCGATGAAGATCGCCGAATTCGGCATTGTCCATCGCTACGAACCGTCCGGCGCAATTCACGGCATGATGCGCGTGCGCGCCTTCACGCAGGACGACGCCCACATTTTCTGCACCGAAGATCAGATCATGGCGGAAGCCATGAAGATCAACGAGATGGTCATGACCATCTACAAGGATTTCGGGTTCGAGGACATTGTGGTGAAGCTGTCCACGCGGCCGGAAAAGCGGGTGGGCAGCGACGACAATTGGGACCGCGCCGAAGCCGCGCTGCAACAGGTTTTGGACGAGTTGACGAAACAGGGCGTGAAGACCGGGATCAACCCCGGCGAAGGCGCCTTTTATGGCCCGAAGCTCGAATATACCCTGCGCGACGCCATCGGCCGCGAATGGCAATGCGGCACGACGCAGGTCGATTTCAACCTGCCGGGCCGGTTCGGCGCCTTCTACATCGGCCCGGACTCGGACAAGCAGACGCCGGTGATGATCCATCGCGCCATTTTCGGCTCGCTGGAGCGGTTCACCGGCATTCTCATCGAGCATTTCGCCGGCCATCTCCCGCTGTGGCTGTCGCCGGTGCAGGCCATGGTCTGCACCATCACCTCGGACGCCGACGATTACGCGCTGGAGATCGTGGCCCTGGCGCGAAAAGCCGGCTTGCGGGTCGATGCCGACCTGCGTAATGAGAAAATCAATTACAAGGTGCGCGAATTGTCGCTGGCCAAGACTCCCGTTCTCATCGTGGTGGGGCGGAAAGAGGCGGCGGAGCGCACCGTGTCGATCCGGCGACTCGGTTCGCAGGCGCAGACCTCTGCGTCGCTGGACGAGGCGCTGGCCAACCTGGGAGCGGAGGCGACCCCTCCGGATTTGCGATGAGTTTTGGTCCCGCCGGCGCGCCCAACCTGCTCTCGGGAGTCCCGACAATGCGCATTTGTCGGGGCTGCGGTCGTGAAATTCACGTATCCGCCCTCGCCTGCCCCAATTGCGGCGCGCCCAACACCGGCACTACCAAGCGCATCCTGCCGGCGGCGCTGCTATGCTTCTTCTTCGGCCTGTTCGGCTTCCACCGGTTCTATGTCGGGAAAATCTGGACCGGCCTGCTGCAATTGCTGACCGGCGGCGGTTTCGTCGTCTGGACCGTCTATGATCTCGTGATGATCCTGTTCGGAAATTTCACCGACAAGCAGGGCCAGAAACTTAATCTGTGGACGTGAGACTCGGCGGCGAAAGTTTCGCCGCCGCAAGCGTCACCTGCCCCGCACCAGAGTAAGAAACCGCGCCTGCTCGGCGGGATCGGTCTTGAACGGGCCGGAAAACTGCATGGTGACGGTCGAGGCGCCGGGCTTGCGCACGCCGCGCATCGACATGCACATGTGCTCGGCCTCGATCATCACCGCCGCGCCGCGCGAATGCAGGCGGGCGTCGAGCGCCGCCAGGATCTGTGCGGTCATGGTCTCCTGCGTTTGCAGGCGCCGCGCGTAAATATCGACGAGACGCCCGAATTTCGACAGGCCGAACACGCCGCCGGACGGATAATAGGCGATATGGGCATGGCCGAAGAACGGGGCCATGTGGTGTTCGCAATGGGAATAGAACGGAATGTCCCGCACCAGCACCATTTCGCCGTAACCGCCGACATCCTCGAACACGGTGTCGAGCACGTCGGAGGGATCCTGGGCGTAGCCCGCGAACAATTCCTCGTAAGCCTTTGCGACCCGCGCGGGCGTGTCGCGCAGACCCTCGCGGCTGGGATCGTCGCCGGCCCAGGCCAGCAAGGTGGCTACGGCGGCCTCGGCCTCTTCCCGGGTCGGCTTGCGCGCATCATTCTTCTCGGCGGTGCGCTCACGCTGAGGGCGGGCCGATTTCACCACATCGTCCAAGGATCGTCTCCGTCAGGCGGACCAATAATTCAAATATAGGCTGTGGCTCGGCGATTGCCAGCAGTCGCCCTGATTTTACGCAGCCGAAGCTAAACGGAAGCTGTCGCCCGCTTCAGCCAGGCGCGTTCTTTCGGCGAAAGCAGCGGCGACAGGATTTTCCGCACCCTCGCGTGAAAAGCGTTGAGCCAGGCTTTTTCATCCGCATCGAGCATTTTCGCATCGACCGGCCGCGTGTCGATCGGCGCCAGCGTCAGGGTCTCGAAGCCGAGCATGTCACGCTCGGCCCCGGCGATGTTGCGCGGCTCCACCGCCACCAGATTCTCGATGCGGATGCCGAACGCGCCCTCGCGGTAATAGCCGGGCTCGTTGGAGAGGATCATGCCCGACTCCAGCGCCACCATCCCCATTTTGGAAATGCGCGCCGGCCCCTCATGCACCGACAGGTAGGAGCCGACGCCATGGCCGACGCCATGGTCGAAGTCGAGCCCCGCCCGCCACAAGGACAGGCGCGCCAAAGCGTCGAGTTGGGCGCCGACTGTTCCGCGCGGAAACAAGGCGCGGGCGATGGCGATATGGCCTTTCAGCACGCGCGTATAGGCGTCGACAAAGGCTTTGCTGGGCGGCCCCACCGTCACCGTGCGGGTGACATCGGTGGTGCCGTCGAGATATTGCGCCCCGGAATCCACCAGATAGACGCCCTTGCCGATTTTTGCGTCGGAGGCTTCGGTCACGCGGTAATGCGGCAGGGCGGCATGGGCGCCGAAAGCCGAAATGGTGGGGAAGGACAGGTCTTTCAGCGCCCCGGTGTCGCGGCGAAAATTTTCCAGCGCCAGGGCGGCGGAGATTTCCGCGAGCTTTCCCTTCGGCGCCTGCGCGTCGAACCAGCACAGAAATTTGGTCAGGGCCACGCCGTCGCGCAAATGGGCGGCGCGGGCGCCATCGAGTTCGCGGGCGTTCTTTTGCGCCTTCATCAGCGCGATGGGGCTTTGCGCCAGCTCCACTTCCGCGCCGGCCGCGCTGGCGATTTGCGTGAGCGCCGCCGCCGCCGTGGCGGAATCGAACAGGATCCTGCGCTTTTTCCGGCCAAGCTCGGCCAAAACCGCCGGCAGGTCTTGCGGATCGGCGAGATCGGCCAGCGCGCCCAGCGCCGCGCCGACCCGAGCGGAAAGCTTGTCCGCCGCCAGGAACAGTTTCGGTTTTTCCGCACGGAAAACCAGGGCGAAGCCGAGCGCGACCGGCGTATGGCCGAGGTCGGCGCCGCGCAGGTTGAAAAGCCAGGCGAGATCGTGCGGATCGCTGACGAGGAAGGCGTCGGCCAGACCCTCGCGCAGGCGGGCGAGTTTCTTGTCCGCCTTTTCGCCGGCGTTCTTCAGCGAATGCAACGCGACGGGGCCGCAAGGCGGCGCGGGCCGGTCGCGCCACAAGGCGTCGATGGGATTGGCCTCGACCGCGACCAGCTCCGCCCCCGCGCGCCGCGCCGCCGCCTCGTAGCGCGCCACCTGCGCGGGCGTGTGCAGCCAGGGATCGTAACCGATCCGACCCTTTTTCCGCGCGTTTTGCGCCAACCAGTCCGCCGGAGGGGTTTGGTCGAGCGGGACGACGGCGAAAGCTTGCGAATCCACCTGCTCACGCGCCTGAATCGTGTAGCGGCCATCGACGAACAGCGCGGCCTTGTCGCGCAGCACGATGGCGAAGCCGGCGCTGCCGGTAAAACCGGTCAGCCAGGCCAACCGCTCCTCGCAGGGCGCGACATATTCGTTCTGGTGCGCGTCGGCGCGGGGAACGAGAAAGCCGTCGAGTTTCTCCGCCCGCAATTTTCCGCGCATTTGCTTCAGCCGGGGCGCGCCGCGCGTGGGATCGGCCGTTTCGGTGAAATCCTGATACAGGGAGTCAAACATTTTTTTAGTTAATCCCTTTTGCCGACGCAAAGAAAGAGCGCCCCGCTACACATCGCCACAAAAAACGCTAGAAAGAATGACTCGCACGCCGAAGGTCAGGACGATGAACCGCAACTATTTCCATCTTCACCTTGTGTCCGATTCCACCGGCGAAACCCTGATCGCCGTCAGCCGCGCGGTGGCGGCGCAATATCAGGGCACGGTGTCGATCGAGCACGTCTATCCGCTGGTGCGCAACGCCGACCAGCTCGCGCGGGTGATCAACGAGATCCAGTCGGCGCCGGGCATTGTGCTCTACACGCTGGTCGATCCGACCCTCAGCGACGAATTGCAATCGGCCTGCGCCGAATTCGGCGCGGTGTCGATGTCGGTGCTGGAGCCGATCGTCAACCTGTTCCATTCCTATCTCGGCCCGGCGCAAAGCCCGCGTCCCGGCGCCCAGCACACGCTCAATTCCGAATATTTCCGCCGCATCGAGGCGCTGAACTATACGATGGCCCATGACGACGGCCAGGGCGTGGATGAATTCGAGAGCGCCGACGTGGTGCTGCTCGGCGTGAGCCGGACGTCGAAAACCCCGACCAGCATCTATCTCGCCAATCGCGGCGTGAAGACCGCAAATCTGCCGCTGGTGCCCGGCGCGCCGATCCCCGAGGCGATTTTTCAGCTCAACCGCCCGCTGGTGGTCGGCCTGCTGGCCTCGCCCGAGCGCATCGTGCAGATTCGCGAGAATCGGCTGCTGTCGCTCAATGTCGCCGACAATACGCCCTATGTGGACCGCGCCATGGTGTCCGACGAGATCGCCCAGTCCAGGCGCCTGTTCAACGAGCGCAAATGGCCGATGATCGACGTCACCCGCCGCTCCATCGAGGAAACGGCGGCGTCGATCATGGATCTGCATCGCTTGCACCAGATGAAGTTCCTGTCGGATTAGGCGAGGCGACCGCCGCCGCCTCCCCTTCACGCCGGGGGCTTTTTAGGCTAGGCACGGCCCAAACTCCTTTCAAGGCTCAAGACTCATGCACGCCTATCGCTCCCACACCTGCGGCGAAATCCGCGAAACGCACATTGGCGAAACCACCCGCCTGTCCGGTTGGTGCCACCGTATCCGAGACTTCGGCGGCGTGCTGTTCATCGATCTGCGTGACCATTACGGCATCACCCAATGCGTGGTCGATCCCGATTCCCCCGCCTTCAAGCTGGCCGAGTCGTTTCGGGCGGAATGGGTGGTGCGGCTCGACGGCGACGTGCGGCGCCGTCCGACCATGGACGGCAAGAGCACCGACAATGACGAACTGGCGACCGGCCGGATCGAGGTTTATGTCCGCGCCGCCGAGGTTTTAGGCCCGGCCGGCGAATTGCCGCTGCCGGTGTTCGGCGACCAGGATTATCCCGAGGAAACCCGGCTGAAATACCGCTTCCTCGACCTGCGCCGCGAGCGCATCCACAACAACATGGTTTTGCGCGGCCGCGTTGTCGATGAAATGCGCACGAGCATGAAGGCGGCCGGCTTCAACGAGTTCCAGACGCCGATCCTGACCGCCTCCTCGCCCGAAGGCGCCCGCGATTTTCTCGTCCCCTCGCGCATCCATCCCGGCAAGTTTTACGCCTTGCCGCAGGCGCCGCAGCAGTACAAGCAGCTTCTGATGATGGCGGGCTTCGACCGCTATTTCCAGATCGCGCCCTGTTTCCGCGACGAAGACCCGCGCGCCGACCGCCTGCCCGGCGAATTCTACCAACTCGACCTGGAAATGAGCTTTGTCACGCAGGACGACGTGTTCGCCGCGATGGAGCCGATCATCACCGGCATTTTTGAAAAATTCGGCAAGGGCCGGCCGGTGACGAAGACCTGGCCGCGCATCCCCTATGCCGAGGCCTTGCGCAAATATGGCTCCGACAAGCCCGACCTGCGCAATCCCATCGTCATGCAGGAAGTGTCCGAGCATTTCCGCGGCTCCGGCTTCAAGATTTTCGCGCGCCTGCTGGAGCAGCCGAAAAACGAGGTCTGGGCCATTCCCGCGCCGACAGGCGGCCAGCGCACCTTCGCCGACCGCATGAACTCCTGGGCGCAGGGCGAGGGCCAGCCGGGTCTCGGCTATATCCTGTTCTTCGACCGCGCCAAGGACGAGACCAGCCTCAAGGAAAACCCCAATGCGTCAGGCGTTGGCGGGCGCGGTCCGCTCGCCAACAATATCGGGCCTGACAGGGTCGAGGCGATCCGTATCCAACTCGGTCTGAACGCCGGCGACGCCGCCTTTTTCGTGGCGGGCGATCCCGAGAAATTCGCGAGATTTGCCGGGCTGGCGCGCACCAAAGTCGGCGAGGATTTGAATCTCGTGGACAAGGAGCGGTTCGAACTGGCCTGGGTCGTCGATTTCCCGATGTACGAGTACAACGAGGAAGACAAGAAAGTCGATTTCGGCCACAACCCCTTCTCCATGCCGCAGGGTGGCCTTGAGGCGCTGAATACGCAGGATCCGCTGACGATCAAGGCGTTCCAGTACGACATCGCCTGCAACGGCTTTGAAATCGCCTCCGGCGGCATCCGCAACCACCGCCCGGAAAGCATGGTCAAGGCGTTCGAGATCGCCGGCTATGGCGAGGACACGGTGATCGAGCGCTTCGGCGGCATGTACCGCGCCTTCCAGTACGGCGCGCCGCCCCACGGCGGCATGGCGGCGGGCGTGGACCGCATCATCATGCTGCTGGCGGGCGAGCAGAACCTGCGCGAAGTCGCGTTGTTCCCGATGAACCAGCGCGCCGAGGACATTCTGATGGGCGCCCCCTCGCCCGCGACGCCCAAGCAGTTGCGCGAATTGCATATGCGGGTGAATGTCGAGGCCAAGAGCTGAGGCTGGCCTGGCTTTCCTGATGACGTCGGGGCTAATGCCCCTGCCCCTCACCCCTACCCTCTCCCCGCACGCGGGGAGAGGGGGTTTGATTGAGCGCTTCATATGCAGTTCCCCCCTCCTCCCACCGATAAGCATGAGCTTGAAGAAGGCCTCGCCTTCACGCCGAAATTCGATGCGCATGGGCTGATCGTCTGCGTCACGCAGGAGGCGGCGAGCGGTGAAATCCTGATGCTCGCCTATATGAATGCGCTGGCGCTGGACAAGACACTGGAGACCGGGATCGCCCATTACTGGTCGCGCTCGCGCAACGCGCTGTGGCGCAAGGGCGATACCTCCGGGCAGGTGCAAAAACTGGTGGACCTGCGCGTCGATTGCGATCAGGACGCGCTGCTGTTGCGCGTTGAGGTCGGCGGCGACGGCAAGGCCTGCCACACCGGGCGCAAAAGCTGTTTTTACCGGGCGGTTTCGCCCGAGGGCGGGCTTACGGAAGTTTAGGCCAGCAGGACATCGACCGCCTGCGCCAGGTCGTCGGCGATCAGTGTGGGCGGAGCTATCAAGCCTTCCTGGCCCGGGCGATATTTGCCGGTGCGCACCAGAATGCCCGAGAGTCCCGCCTTCATGGCGCCGCCGATATCCGCCTCCGCGTCATCGCCGATCATCGCGGTCTGGCGCGGCTGCAAACCCATGGCGTGGACGGCGCCGAGAAAGAAATCCGCCGAGGGTTTGCCGAACACATGCGCCGGCTTCTCCGAGGCGTATTCCAGCGCGGCGACGAAGCCGCCGACGTCAAGACTGAGCTTTTGGTCCCAGTCGAGGTAATTGCGGTTGCGCGCCAGCGCGAGGAAGGCGGCGCCGTCCTGGATCAGGCGGAAAGCCCTGTTCAGATTGGCGTAAGTAAAGGCCTCTCGGGCGTCGCCGATCACCACGGCGTCCTCGCCGGGTTCGAGGCCGTCGAAATCTTCGACGAGACCGGGGTGGATCAACAGGTATGGCTTTTGGCCCGCCGCAACGAGGGCGTCGCGGGCGAGACTCGCCGGGGTGAAGAGATCGTCAGGTTTTACGATGAGGCCGAGGGCGGCGAGATCCGCGATCAGGCGGCGATGCGGTTTCGTCGTGGTGTTGGTGACGAAACGCAGGGGGATTTTCGCCTCGCGCAGCCGGTCGATGGCGGCCAGGGCTCCGGGCAGCGGACCGCCGCCAACATAAACAACGCCGTCGAGATCGAGAAGCAGGCCGGCAATGGCGGAGAGGGGCATGGGATGCTCCAGGCTGAAGCCATGCTCTCACGACCACGGGGGCCGGCGCAAGGCTCCATCACGCCGCCCGAACGCCTGAGTTTTGTGCGCGCGCCTACGCCGCACGCACATCCCGGTTTTGTGCGTGCGGCTAAGCCGCACGCACATCCCGGTTTTGTGCGCGCGCCTACGCCGCACGCACCTGCGCCAGAAACGCGTCGCATTCCTCGCGCAGCTTTTGGGTGTGGCGCGACAGGCCCATCACGGAATCCAGCACCTGATTGGCCGATGCGCCCGATTGCCGCGAGGCGTTGCGCACTTCGTCCATCACCTTGGTCAGCTCCGCTGTCCGGGCCGCCGATTCGTGGACGTTCTGCGCGATTTCCCGCGTCGCCTCGCCCTGCGAGGTCACGGAAGCCGCAATGGCCGAGGCGATGGAATTGACCTCGTGGCTCGCTTCCGTCATCGCCCCGATGCAGCCCGCCGCCTCCTGCGAGGCGCGCTGGACATTGCCGATCTGGTCGGCGATTTCGGCGGTGGCGCGCGTGGTCTGTTCCGCCAGCGACTTCACCTCCTGCGCCACCACGGCGAAACCGCGCCCCATTTCGCCCGCGCGCGCCGCCTCGATGGTGGCGTTGAGCGCCAGCATGTTGGTCTGCTGGGCGATGCTGGTGATCAGCTCCACAATGCCGCCGATGTGCTGGATGGCGCCGCTGAGTTCCTCCATGCGTCCGTGGGTCTTGTCGGCCTCCGTTTCCGCATTGGACGACACCCCCCGCGACCGGTTGGCCTGGCCGCCGATTTCCTCCACCGAATGGGCGAGTTGCTCGGCCGCCGCCGCCACCGAACGGATGTTGGACGCCGCCGTGTCCGCCGCGCGCGCGCCGATTTCCGCCTGTTCGCCGGTATAACCCGCCTCCTTCGCCAGCGAACGCGCCACCGTCTCCAGTTGATGCGCCGCGCCCGCCACCGCTCCGACGACGCCGCCGACCGCCGCCTCGAACCGTTCCGCCAGGGCGCGCATGTCGCCGGAGCGCGCCTGCGCCGCCTCGCGGCGCGCTTCCGCGCGCTGCGCGCTCGCCGCCCGGTTGCTTTCCTCCAGACTTTGCTTGAAGGCTTCGACCTCGCGCGCCATCGCGCCCAGTTCGTCAGCGTTTTGCAGGCCGGGTAGCGCCGCGTCATAGTGGCCCTGCGCCATCCGCCGCAGCGCGCCGGTCATGCCCGTCATCCGTCCCGCGATGAAGCGGCCGACGCCGAGGGCGAGGGCGACGAACAGGACCACGAGCGGCGTCACATAAAGGGCGACGCGCCCGGCCACCGCCATGATTTGCGCGAGATTGTCGTCGAGATAGACGCCGCTGCCGACCACGAGTCCGAGTTCGGGAATGGATTTGACATAGGCGAGCTTGTCCACGAGCGCGCCGCCGCCGCCAGGTTTCTTCCAGATGTAGGTCGTGAAGCCCTCGCCCTGCGTCCGCGCGAAATCCGTCAGGATCCGGAACGGATGGCCGCCATTCGGGTCGGTGACCGCCAGCAGATCCGTGCCTTCGACTTGCGGCGTGGCCGGCGCCAACAGTCCCACGCCGTCGAGCGAGACGGCAAAAATGTAACCGGATTGTCCGAAGCGCAGCGGACGCAGCCGCTCAAGGCCGGCGCGGATCGCCGCCTGCCGGTCGCCGCCCGTCTCGTTGACGCTCACCTTGAGGATTTGCGAGGCCATGTCGACCTCGGCGCGCAGTTCCGCGCGGCGATGCTCCAGCGTCTCTTGGTAGAAATTGACGAAGGCGATGCCGGTGCCGAGCGCCATCGTGGCCAGCGCGGCCAGCGCCAGCGCCAGGACCATTTGAGTGATGGAAAGCGAAAAACGGAGGCGCGGGGTATCGCTGCGCATTGCGGCCAACTCCAGGAAAAGTGCCGCAATCTCGCCGAATCCGCTTGCGCGAGGCTGGTTAATCCGCTTTCAGGAGCGACGACTGTTCCCTCTCCCCGCAGGCGAGGAGAGGGAGAGAATCCCGCCTCTGCTCAGGCCTGCGCCTGCGCCGGGATCATGTTGTGCAGCGTGTCCTCGCCATCGAAGAAGCGGCGGATGCCGCGCGCCGCCTGGCGGATGCGCTGCTCGTTCTCGACCAGCGCCAGCCGCACGTAATCGTCGCCGTGCTCGCCAAAGCCGATTCCGGGCGCCACGGCGACATCCGCCTTCTCGATCAGCAGTTTTGAAAATTCGATGCTGCCGAGCGGGCGGTATTTCTCCGGCACCGGCACCCAGGCGAACATCGAGGCCGAAGGCGCGGGGATATGCCAGCCCGCCTGCGCGAAACTCTCGACCATCACGTCGCGCCGCCTCTTGTAAGTGGCGCGCATTTCCTTGATGCAATCGTCCGGGCCGTTGAGCGCCGCGGTGGCGGCGACCTGGATCGGCGTGAACGCGCCATAATCGAGATAGGACTTCACCCGGCTCAGCGCGTTGAGCAGGCGCTCGTTGCCGACCGCGAAGCCGACGCGCCAGCCCGCCATGGAGAAGGTTTTCGACAGGGAGGAGAACTCGACGCAAATATCCTTGGCGCCGGGCACCTGCAACACCGAGGGCGGCGGGTCGTCGTCGAAATAGACCTCGGCATAGGCGATGTCCGAGAGAATGTAGATGTCGTGCTTCTTCGCGAAGGCCACGAGATCGCGATAAAAATCCAGCGAGGCCACCATGGCGGTCGGGTTGGACGGATAGCACACCACCACGGCGATCGGCTTGGGGATGGAATGCATGATCGCGCGCTCGGCGGCGCGGAAGAATTCCTCGTTGGGCTCGATCGGCACCGAGCGGATCACGCCGCCCGCCATCAGGAAGCCGAAGGCGTGGATCGGATAGGACGGGTTCGGGACCAGCACCACATCGCCCGGCGCGGTGATGGCCTGCGCCATATTGGCGAAACCTTCCTTGGAGCCGAGCGTCGCCACCACTTCGGTGTCGGGGTCGAGCTTGACGCCGAAGCGACGCTCGTAATAGCCGGCTTGCGCCCGGCGCAGACCGGCTATGCCCTTGGAGGCGGAATAGCGGTCGGTGCGCGGCTTGCCCGCGGTCTCAACCAGCTTGTCCACGACATGTTTTGGCGCGGGAAGATCGGGATTGCCCATGCCGAGATCGATGATGTCGGCGCCGGCGGCGCGGGCCTTGGCCTTGAGACGATTGACCTGTTCGAACACATAGGGCGGCAGGCGCCGCACGCGATAAAAATCGCTCATCAATCTCGTCCTCATGCTTTGGCCAGGCCGTTTTTCCATCTTGGCCGTGGGAATCTGCTGATTAGCACCGGGATTGACCGGTGTCAGGCGCTTTTTGGAGCGAATCGCCTCAGAACTTGTCGGTGATCGCCGGCGGTTTCGGCGCGGGCGCCAGTTGCTCGACAGCCTCGGATTGCAGCTTCTTCTGTCGGCCCTGCGCCCGGTTCTTGTCCGCGACCAGAGCGGCGTCGTCGGCCGCCGTCTGTTCCTGCGTTTTCAGGGGGATGCGCTTCTTTTCCGGCCCGAGGAAAGGCACGAAGTCCATTTTCTCCTCGTCCGGCCGGCTTTCGCGCACGAAGTCGGGGCGCTCCCCCGTCGGCGCCGTCAGGCCGATGGCGTTGGTGACCGCGCGCAGCGGATTCTCCTGCCCCCAGGCCGGCGCCCCCATCGACGCGGCGAGGCCGGCGAGAAGGGCTGCGACCAAGGTCGCGTCCTTGCGGAAACTACGGCGTCCCACTTTTAAAGGCGGGGCGAAAAAGTGCGGCATTGGACCTTGGTTTTCTGTTCGAGCGGTATAACCTAACCAATAGGCGACAGCCTATCGGATAACTACGCATATTGTCACATAACGTCTTATTATGTCCGAAACGGGACGGCGGCCCCACAGGCCGCACGAAAAGAGCCCGACAACAGGTGAGGAAACCCCATGAACGTGAGTCCGGGGAAGCAATTCGAACAAGCCGGCCAGACATCCGAAAGCTCGTCCTCGAACATGCCCGATTTCGAGCGCATGGCCGACAATTTCGCCAAGGCGGTGGAACATGGCGGCAAGGCGCTCGCCGCCATGGTCAAGCCGGTCGAGGAAGGCAAGGTGAAGACCGGCTTTGCCGACGATGTCGCCGACGCCGTGAAAACCTTCGGCCACGTGGCCGAGTACTGGCTGTCCGATCCCGTCCGCACCATCGAGGCGCAGACCAGTCTGTCCAGCAGCTTTCTCGACCTGTGGACCAACACGCTGCGCCGCATGGCGGGCGAAGAGACCAAGCCGCTGATTCCCGTCGACCCGCGCGACAAGCGCTTCGTCTCGGAAGACTGGCAGGCGCATCCGGCTTTCGATTTCCTGCGCCAGGCCTACAGCATCACGTCCTCCTGGTGCGACCAGATGGTCGAAGGGGCCAAACTCGACAAGCGCACCCATGACAAGGCGGCTTTTTACGTCCGGCAGGTCGCGGCGGCGCTGGCGCCGTCCAATTTCCTGCTGACCAATCCGGAAGTGCTGCACGCCACCTGGAAGGCGGACGGCGAAAATCTCGCGCGCGGCATGAAAATGCTGGCCGAGGACATCGAGGCCGGCGAGGGCACCCTGCGCATCCGCCAGACCTCCGGCGAGAATTTCAAGCTCGGCGTCAATCTCGCCACCACGCCGGGCAAGGTGGTGTTCCGCAACGAACTGATCGAACTGCTGCAATATGCGCCGACCACCGAACAGGTTTTCAAGCGGCCGCTGCTGATCGTCCCGCCCTGGATCAACAAGTTCTATATTCTCGACCTCAACCCGGACAAGAGCTTCATCCGCTGGGCGGTGTCCCAGGGTCTGACCGTGTTCTGCATTTCCTGGGTCAATCCGGACGCCCGCCACGCCGACAAGGATTTCTTTTCCTACATGACCGACGGCGTGTTCGCCGCGCTCGACCGGATCAAGAAAATCACCGGCGAGCGGCAGGTGACGGCGATCGGCTATTGCGTCGGCGGCACGCTGACGGCGGCGTCGCTGGCCTATATGGCGGCGAAGGGCGACGACCGCATCGCTTCCGCGACGTTGTTCACCACCCAGGTCGATTTCACCTATTCCGGCGATCTAAAGGTGTTCGCGGACGAGGACCGCATCAAGAACATCGAGCATGAGATGGAACTGTCCGGCTATCTCGAAGGCAAGTCGATGGCCAACGCCTTCAATATGCTCCGGCCGAACGACATGATCTGGTCCTATGTCGTCAACAATTACCTCAAGGGCATCGAGCCGATGGCCTTCGACCTCTTGACCTGGAACAGCGATTCCACCCGCATGCCCAGGGCAAACCATTCCTATTACCTGCGCAACTGCTATCTGGAAAACCGCTTCGCCCAGGGCGAGATGGTTTTGGGCGACGTGAAGCTGGATTTGGGCAAGATCACCATCCCCATCTACAATCTCGCCACCAAGGAAGACCATATCGCGCCGGCGAAATCGGTGTTTCTGGGCGCACAACTGTTTGGCGGCGAGATGCGCTATGTGATGGGCGGCTCCGGGCATATCGCCGGCGTGGTCAATCCACCCGGCCCCAAGCCGAAATACCAGTACTGGACCGGCCCCCGCCCCGAGGGCGCGTTCGAGGACTGGGTCGCCAAGGCGGACTCGCATCCGGGTTCGTGGTGGCCGGATTGGGTCGCCTGGGTCAGCGCGCAGGCGCCCGAAAAGGTGAAAGCCCGCAAGCCCGGCGGCCGGTGCAAGACTTTTGGCGACGCGCCCGGCGACTACGTGCGGGTGAAGGCTTAAAGCGGCGCCCCTCTTGCCCCTTCGGTGACAGTATATATTAGACGTTCCCTTTCGGAACGTTTTCGCCGGCGGGGAGCCGCAAAATGAAACAGTTCGCTTTCTTGCTCGCGATATCAGCCGCGCTGGCCTTGACCGGCGCGGCTGTCGCCGCCCCGGCCGGACCTTCGCATCGCCCGCCCTTCCATGCGCCTGGTTTCGCCCACCATCATCCCGGCGGCCCCCACGGTCATCATCACCGCCATCATGGCGGAGGCAATGGATTCGGCTGGCCCCTGTTCGCGCCGCCGCCCATGGTGGAAAGTCGCGAGTTCGTCACCCACGACTTCGTCTATCCCGGAGCGTTCCGCCCGCGCCTCCCCCGCGTGACCGTCCTGACGGACAAGCCGGTGGTGTTCCGGCAACCGCCGCACATCATCGAACTCGGACACCGCAAACATCGCCAGCCGATCTTTGTCGTGCGGCGCGGGGTGATGTCCGAAGAGTGAGGCCGGGGTTACAGCCCCAGCATCAGTTCCATATTCTGCACGGCGGCGCCCGAGGCGCCCTTGCCGAGATTGTCGAGTCTGGCGACGATCACAGCCTGGCGATGCGCGGCGTTGGCGTAGACGCGGATTTCCAGATCGTTGGTATTGTTGAGCGCCTGCGGCTCCAGCTTGCCGCCCGGCTCCGGCGTCACGACGCGCACAAATTTCGCGCCGGCGTAATGTTTTTGCAGCGCCGCTTCGATATCGGCCGCCTCGGGCTGGCGCGGAAGCGTGTCGAGCGCCAGCGGCAGGCTGACCAGCATGCCCTGGCGGAAATTGCCGACCGACGGCGCCAAGATCGGCCGTCGCGCCAGCCGGCCATAGGCCATGATTTCCGGGATGTGCTTGTGCTCCAGGCCCAGCGCGTAAAGCTCGAACGGCGCCGCCTGTCCGGCTTCGTAGGCGGCGATC
This sequence comes from Rhodoblastus sphagnicola, assembly GCF_002937075.1. Lineage (GTDB taxonomy): Bacteria > Pseudomonadota > Alphaproteobacteria > Rhizobiales > Beijerinckiaceae > Rhodoblastus > Rhodoblastus sphagnicola. The sequence goes on along the minus strand of NZ_NHSJ01000126.1, from coordinate 17,314 downwards.
ATCGCCTTGCCGCCGCCGGAATAGCCGGACACCGCGTTGATCGCATGGGTCTCGTCGGCCGACAGCAGGCCCGCGTCGATCAGCGGGCGCGCAATCGCGATGGCGCCGGTGGCGTAGCAGCCGGGATTGCCGACCTTTTGCGCCGCCTGGATCGCCTCTGCCTGACCGGGGCACAGTTCGGGAAAGCCATAGGTCCAGCCCGGCGCGACGCGGTGCGCTGTGGAGGCGTCGAGAATCTTTGGCGCTTTTTCGCCCAGTGTGTCGGCCAGCGCCACGCTCTCCCTGGCCGCGTCGTCGGGCAGGCAGAGGATGACCAGATCGACATTCTTGTAAATTTCCGCCTTGGCGGCGGGGTTCTTGCGGTCATCCGCCGAGATCGAGGCCAGCGTCACATCGGCGCGCCCGTCGAGGCGCTCGCGAATCTGCAAGCCGGTGGTGCCGGCTTCGCCGTCGATGAAGATTTTGGCCATGGCGGTGTTCCTGCTGCGGCGCGCGTAAAACAAAACAGCGGACCTATAGCCCGCCGCTTTTGCGTTTTCATGTCTTTTTTGCGCAAGCCGCCGTCCCGCGCCATTTGCTCAGCACGACATGCGAGGGAAACCAGAACACGGCCAGCAGACCCGACATCAGCGTGACCAGCCAGAGCGACGGCGCCATCCAGCGCTGCGGCTCGGTGTCGGACGGGCCGAAGACATAATCGACGTTGACAGCGGCGAGGCCGGCGTCGGGCGACGGCGGGGGCAGGAAGAAATAGCTCACCAGCATGGCGCTCCAGGCCAAACCCGTCCAAGCCAAAAGGGCGCGACGGTCGTAGCCGAGCTTCCACACCAGCCAGACCAGCAGGACCGGCAGCCAGCCGTGGAACAGCGACAGGCCCCGCAGGAAGGCGGAGGAGTCGGCGAACATGTAGTCGGTGACGCCGGTGATCTTCAGGCCAAAGGCGTGGGCGGCGAAATCCAGCACCCACAGGATTTGCGGCGCGACAATGCCGCAGGCGCCCATGGAAATCAGCAATCTGTCCTCGCGCCACAGGCCAAAAAACGTCAGCAGCAGCGCCATGTCGCAGAAATAGAGAAAGTTCGCCGGGCCGTAATTATGCCAGTAGACCGGGACGAGGACAGCGACGAAGGCGGAATAGGCCAGTTTGAGCCAGAGCGGCGCGGCGGATTTTTGCGGCATGGACACTGGCCCTCTAATAATATGAACATTGTTCATTGTCTTGCGGACCGACGCAAGGGGGGCGCGGGAATGGTCAATGCAGGGGGAGCGCGGTCCCCTCCCCGCAAGCGGAGAGAGGGAGAAAACCGCCGGGCATCTTTCGCTTTCCCCAACGAAAAACGGCGGGCCAAGGCCCGCCGTCGAAAGCTTGGAAGCTGAGAAAACTCAGCGCTTCGAGAACTGGAAGCTTCTGCGCGCCTTGCGCTTGCCATACTTCTTACGCTCGACCACACGCGAGTCGCGGGTAAGAAAGCCTTCCTTCTTCAGAACCGGGCGCAAGCCGGGCTCGTAATAGGTCAGGGCTTTCGACAGGCCGTGGCGCACCGCGCCGGCCTGGCCGGACAGGCCGCCGCCGGCCACCGTGACCATGATGTCGAACTGGTCCACGCGGGCGGTGACGCCGAGCGGTTGCTTGACGATCATGCGCAGCACCGGACGGGCGAAATAGACGTCGAGTTCGCGGCCGTTGACGGTGATCTTGCCGGCGCCGGGCTTGATCCAGACGCGGGCGACGGCGTTCTTGCGCTTGCCGGTGGCGTAGGCGCGGCCGAGCTTGTCCAGCTTCTGCACATGGACGGGCGCTTCCGGCGCGGGCGCAGAGGTCGCGGCCTTCAGGTCCTGCAAGGAGGAGAGGGTCTCGCTCATGGTCAGTCTCTCCGGATGTTCTTGGAATTCATGGCGGCGACGTCCAGCACTTGCGGGTTCTGGGCCGCATGGGGATGTTCCGCGCCCTTGTAAACGCGCAGGTTGCCGAGCTGCTTGCGCGCCAGCGGACCCTCGGGCAGCATGCGCTGCACGGCTTTTTCCACGATGCGCTCGGGGAAACGGCCCTCAAGGATGAACTTTGCCGAACGTTCCTTGATGCCGCCGGGATAGCCGGTGTGGTGGAAATAGATCTTCTGGTCGCGCTTGCGGCCGGTCAGAACCACCTTGTCGGCGTTGATGACGATGATGTTGTCGCCGTCATCCATATGGGGGGTGAAGGTCGCCTTGTGCTTGCCACGAAGGCGCAGCGCGATGATCGAGGCGAGGCGGCCGACAACCAAACCCTTGGCGTCGATCAGCACCCATTTCTTCTCGATTTCGGCGGCCTTGGCCGAATAGGTCTTGCCGTACATGTCTCTTTTTTCCGTTGCAGCGCGGGTGAAAAACCCGGCGGGAGGATGCCGGCTTTTACGGGCGCCCCGGAGTCCTGTCAACGGTTTTGCGCGCGAAAAGCGCGAAAATACTGGCGTTTCAGCCGCACGGTATCATAATACCGCTATTTTGCGGCCGGCGGGATCGAATAGGTCCCCACCGCATGGGCGACGGGTTCGACGTCTCCGTCGGCGAACAGGGTCGCCTCCCCCACCGCCAGCCTTTTGCCGAGCTTCAGCAGGCGAATCTCCACAATGACATCGCCATGGGGCGGCTTGCGCAGGAAATTGATGTTGAGATTGGTGGTGACGGCGAGCGCCACCGGGCCGATATGGGCGAGGATCGCGACATAGAGCCCGACATCGGCGAGCATGAACAGGGCCGGGCCGGACACGGTGCCGCCGGGCCGCAGGTGGCGCTCATCGGCGATCAGACGCAGGCGCGCCGTCATGGGGCCTACGCTCTCAACCATGACGGAGCGCCCGCCGTGATGCAATTGCGGGAATTCCGCTTCGAGGAAGGTCTCGACTTCCGCAACGGTCAGAACCGGTTGCTGCAGGGTCTTGCGATTCATGGCTGGCGCCTGTGGGAGCGGCGAATTCCTACTCGGCGGCGGCCTCCGCGAGCAGGGCGGCGCTTTCGAACTGACTCTTGTACAGCAGGGCGTAAACCCCGCCTTTCGCCAGAAGCTGGTCCTGGCCGCCGCTTTCGATCACCTTGCCGGCTTCGATCACGCAAATGCGTTCGGCGCTGGCCACGGTGCTGAGACGATGGGCGATGACCAAAGTGGTGCGGCCCGCGCACAATTGCTTCAGCGCCTCCTGCACCGCGCGCTCCGATTCGGTGTCGAGCGCGGAGGTGGCTTCGTCGAGCAGGATCAGCGGCGCGTTCTTCAGGAAGGCGCGGGCGATGGCGATGCGCTGGCGCTGGCCGCCCGACAATTGCATCCCCTGCTCGCCCACGGGCGAATCGTAGCCGCATTCGAAACTGGCGATGAAGTCATGGGCGAAGGCGGCCTTGGCGGCGGCCTCGACTTCCTCCCGGCTGGCGCCGGGCCGGCCGTAGGCGATGTTCTGGTAGATCGAGCCCTTGAACAGGAAGGTGTCCTGGCCGACATAGCTGATCTGGCTGCGCAGAGACTGGCGCGTGTATGCGCAGATGTCCTGACCGTCGATGAGGATTCGGCCCGCCGTCGGGTCGTAGAAGCGCAGCAGCATGGCCATGGTCGTCGTCTTGCCGCCGCCGGAGCGACCGACCAAAGCAGTGGTTTCGCCGGGTTCGGCGACGAAGCTGATCTTGTTCAGCACGTTTTCGCCGGCGCGATAGGCGAAGTCGACGGCCTCGAACTCGACCCGGCCCTGCGTGATCTTCAGCGCGGGCGTGCCGGGCTCTTCACGCTCCGGTTCGTTCCGGTCGAGGAATTCATAGAGCATTTGCACGCCCAGCAGCGATCCCGCCAGATCGACCTGGAGGCGGGCGACGCGCTTCAGCGGTTCGGTGGCCAGCAGCAGAGCGGTGATGAACGCGAAGAAGGCGCCGGGCTCCGCGCCATTGTAGATGACGCGGTAGCCGCCATAGACCACCACCGCGGCGATGGCGACGCCAGCGAAGGTTTCCATCAACGGGCTGGAGCGCGATTGCACCCGCGCCAGCTTGTTGGCGGCGCTCTCGAAGGAGCGGATCGCCTCGTGCTGGCGCGTCCGCATGAAGTCTTCGAGCGTGAAGCTCTTGACCACGCGAATGCCTTGCGCCGTTTCCTGAAGGCTTTCGAGAATGGCCTGGAATCCCGAGAACTCGGTCATCATGACCTTTTTCGCGCGGTTACCCAGCTTGCGCGTGCCCACGATGGCGCCCGGCATGATCACCACCGCGAGAATCGCCAGCACCCAATCCTGCTGAAACATGGCGAAGATCAGGCCGATCGAGGTCAGGATGTCCCGGCCGAGCGCGGTGACGAGCATGTTGAGCGTGCCGCTGGCCGCGCCGGAAATGAAGGCCTGCCGCGCGATGAAATCGGTCGAATGGGTCTGGTTGTAGAACGAAAGGTCGAGAGCCAGCATCTTGTCGAAGATGCGGGTCTGGATCTCCGCCACGATATTGTTGGCGACGCGCGTCAGCACCACCACCTGGCCATAGGTGGCGAAACCCTTGGCCACGTAGATGGCGACGATGAAGGCGCCGATCGCCCACATCGCCGTGATCGACTTGTCGACGAAAATGCGGTCGATAATGTCCTTCATGACATAGGCGGACAGCGTGGTGCAGGCGGCGATGACGCCCATCATCGCGAAGGCGATGACATAGGCCCGGACGTGCTTGCGGCCCTGTTCGCGCAGCAGCCGCTCGATCAGATGCATCTGACCGGCGCTGAACCACTTTTTTTCCAATTTATCAGAAAGCCAGGACAATCAATATCTTCCGCGAGCAAGCCATGACAGTCTCCTCCGCGCTCCGGCTGCGGGAGCGCGGAAAACCGCGCCTTGATGAGGGTTTCAGCCAGCCATGTCAATCCGGCGGCCGGCGCCGCCGACGCTCAATGGCCGGGGGGGAAGAAGATCTGGAACAGCGAAACCGCCAGTTCCAGCACGATCAGCACAACGATCGCAGCCTCCATCCGGGTGGAGCGGTCGGCGTCGATCAGGTCCGCCAAGGCGCGGGCGGTTTCGACGATCACGTCGAGTTTTCTCTGCAGCGTCTGCGCCCGCTCCTTCAATTCGTATTCGTCCTCCAGACGCGCGTAAAGGCGTTCGAGATCGGGGCGGTCCCAAAGCACGTCGGGCTTTTCCTCGACGGCGACGCGGCCGGAGACGCGGTGCTGCACGCCCAGCGCCTGGCCGATCAGCTTCAGCATTTCCCGGCGTCCGCGCATGGGCCGGCCATATTGCGCCAGGCCGTAAGCGAGCGGCTCGATCTTGTCCAACACGCCATTGACCTCGCGCTCGTCGCGCCCGAGAGCGACGCTCTTGGCCAGGGCGTCGGCGAAAACCAGGAAGCGCGCGTCCGAAAGATCCTTCAGGCCGATCACCCCGCCGGGCGCGATTCGGTCTTCGGCGCCGTCGAGCACCAGTTGCGCCGTTTCATCCTCCTTCAGCAGCCGCGCGCCGACAATCCGGTCCTTCAGCTTGGAGATGATGTCGTCCTCCTCCAGCGGGCTCAGGCCCACCAGTACGGCGACGCCGTAGCGGTAGAGCGAGACCAGGCCGGACGGGCCGACGCGGAAGGCAAGCGGCGTCAGGGAGATGGTGTCGGTCCGCTCCAGACCCGCGAGGTCGATGCGGTCGCCCAGCAGCAGCGCGTGGGCGGTGAGTTTCGTGGCGACGAGAGGAGGCGATTCGCTCATGAGCGAGTTTGTAGCGCAAAACCGTGACAAATGCAGGCCCCCACGGCCGCGGCTCACTGGCGCGGGCGCCGGGACGGCCAGCCCGGCGCAAGCCGACAGGCGCATAATGTCTTGGAAGACAAGCGAATTGAGACGGTCGGGTCAGTTCATGCGTAATCCCTGATTTGTGACTTTTTCACGGAGATTGGCATGGCCCGCGAAAGCGTCGAAGATATCGACGCGCGTCTGAAATACTTCGTCATTCGGCCCGAGGAGCGTCGGCTGCTGCCGGAGATCTGGAAGGCGGTGCAGCCGAGGCTGCCGGAAATCATCGACGGCTTCTACGCCCATGCGAGTTCCGTCCCCCATCTCGACGGGATGATCGCGGGCAAGTGCCCGCATCTCAAGCGCGCGCAGACCGGGCACTGGATGCAATTGTTCTCCGGACGGTTCGACCAGGCCTATTTCACCGGCGTCCGCGACATCGGCATGGTGCATTTCCGCATCGGCCTGGAGCCGCGCTGGTATGTCGGCGGCTATCAGTTCATCCTGACGCGGCTGTTCGACATCGCCGTGGATTCCGCAAAGTGGGCGCCGCGAAAGCTCAAGGACGTGTTGCGGGCGATATCGACGGCGGTGATGCTGGACATGGAAACGTCGATTTCGGTCTATCAGGAGGCGTTGGTCGCGGAGCGGGAGGCGCGCGGCGAAAAACTCTCGGGACTCCTGAACGACTTCGACGGCAAGTCGCAAGGCATGTTCGCCGCTGTCGCGGCGGCGACCCTGCAATTGCAGACCACCGCGCAAGGCATGTCCGCCATGGCGCAACGCACCCGCATACAATCGACCAGCGTCGCCTCGGCGTCCGAACAGGCCAGCGTCAATGTCCAGTCGGTCGCGTCCACGGCGGAGGAATTGTCGCGCTCGGTCGCTGAGATCAGCCAGCGGATCAAAGCGTCCGCCGACGCCGCCTCCCGCGCCGTCTCCGAAGCGGATGCCGCCAATTCCCTGGTGCTGACGCTGATGAATACTGCGGAAAAGATCACCGCCACCGTCCAGTTGATCCAGACCATCGCCGGCCAGACCAATCTGCTGGCGCTGAACGCCACCATCGAGGCGGCGCGCGCCGGCGAAGCCGGCAAGGGTTTCGCCGTGGTCGCCAGCGAGGTCAAGAATCTCGCCAATCAGACCGCTCGGGCCACCGAGGAGATCACGGCCGCCATCGCCCAGATCCAGGGGGCGACGCGGCAGGCCGGCGCGGCGATCGAGTCGGTGGGCGCCCGCATCGGCGATTTGAGCGAAAACACATCGACGATCGCCACGAGCGTCGAGCAGCAGGACGAGGCCACCCGCGAAATCGCCCATAACGTTGTGGAAGCGGCGGCGGGCGCCCGGGAAGTGGCCGCCAATATCTCCGGCGTCAACGAAGCGGCCGAGGAGGCCGACCGTTCCGCGCAGGAGGTGCTGAGCGCGTCGCAATCGCTGTCGGAGAAATCGGCGCGGCTCCGCCAGGACATGACGACATTCATCGACCTGGCCAAGGCGGTGTAGCCGCGTTTCCAGGCGGAGCGGACGCCGGTTCGCCTGAAATTCTAAATTCCGCGTTCGCTGGCGCGAGAGATCAGGCGCAGAGTCAGCGGTCGTCCGGCGACGGCGCCGCCGAGTGAGTCCGTGATGTGCGCGGGCAGACAGCGGTCGAGCGCGGCGGCCACGGCTTCGAGCGCGGCGCGCTTTTTCGCATCGTCGGCCGGCAGGCGCGCGAAGGTGATATGCGGCCGGCCGATGAGCGCCCCGTCGCGCCGCAGACTGAAGCGCAGGGTGATTTCACCTTCCGGCGTCTCAGCCGGCGACTTCAGGCAGGCGCGGAACTGGGCGAAAAGCTCGTTCAGGGTTTGCGCGGGCGCCGCGACGGCGGGCCAGGAGAAGCAGGCAGCCAACAAGACGCCGGCGGCCAGAGAGGCGCGGACAGGGACGGCGAACAAGACGACGCGCATCGTTTGGCTCCGTGCGTGACGATCCTGGCGTGACGCTCCTGCGCCCAGCAAAGGCGGGAAAGCGGCGCGCGCCGAGCGCCGGGGCGAAAGAACCGCCGAATGAAGCCCGATCAGGCCGCGTGGGCGGTTTCGACTTCGAACGGCGCCCGATCCGGCAAGGTTTCGGCGCAATCGGCCACCTTCATCCAGACGTCGCGTCCCTCATAGTCGCCAGCGTCGGCGAGGCGTTCGGCCTTGTACCGCGCCAAGCCTGGGGCGAGCGGGCCACGATGGGCGCGCAACACCTTGGCGTGAATTTCGATCGCCTGCTGTAATGAGATTTCCATGAGACACCTATGACGGAACCGAAAGCGTCATCAAGGATTCAGTTTACGCAATGGCAGCTTTGCAGGCAATCAAAATTATGATCAAGTTTTGTGCATATCGTCCCCCCGCGCCCTGTCGGTCACGCTGTCAGGACATATCGGAAGGGAATGAAAATAGAGACATAACGACTTGTTTTGCAATTATAATAAATATTTCATTTCTGAAACTACCGGCAAAAACGTCCGTAACTTCTCTTACTGCCCCGCTTCAGGTCATTGATTGAATGCGCCAGGTCCGGGCATTGCTGAGTACATTCCGAGTCTGTCTCCTGAAACGTCGCGGTCTATGCTGGTTCTCGAAATGGACTCTCGCGAGAGACGATCGCGAGAGACGAATGATTCAATCGGCGTAATGCGGATCCGCGTGTTGTCTTCGTCCTTCCGGCAAAAGGTTCACGACAGACATGAGCAATGCAGTCGGCCAAGGCGCTGCGAATCCCGGAGCGTCGCCCCCCGCATCTTCCGGCTATGCCGCTAAACCAAGTTCCCGGGCGCAAGCCGGCGCCATTGAGCAATGCGGCGCGATCCAGATCACAAACCTCGATTTCTTTTACGGCGAAACCCAGGCGTTGAGGGGCGTGACCCTGAAGGCGCCGGCAAAGCGGGCGACCGCCCTGATCGGACCCTCGGGCTGCGGCAAGTCGACCTTGCTGCGGGTTCTTAACCGCATGTACGACATGTATCCAAACGAGCGCGCCACCGGCGAGGTGGAGATGGACGGTTGCGACATCCTCGGCCCGGATGTCGACTTGAACCTGCTGCGCTGGCGCATTGGCATGGTGTTCCAGGAGCCGACGCCGTTTCCGATGTCGATCTATGACAATGTCGCCTTCGGTCCGCGTTTCCTCGAAAATCTGTCCGAGGGCGAAATGGATGAGCGCGTTCAGGAAACCCTTTTGCGCGCCGCGCTGTGGAATGAAGTCAAGGACAGGTTGTCGGAGCAAGCCAACTCCATTTCGATCGGCCAGCAGCAACGTCTTTGCATCGCCCGCGCGCTTGCGGCGCGGCCGGAGGTGATCCTGCTCGATGAGCCGACCAGCGCGCTCGATCCGCTGAGCTCGCTAAAAATCGAAATGCTGATCGCAGATTTGAAACAGAACGTCACTATCCTGATCGTGACCCACAATATGGAGCAGGCGCGGCGCTGCGCCGATGAGGTGGCGTTTTTCTATCTCGGTGAAATGGTCGAGTCGGGTCCGACGGCGCAGATGTTCGAGGCTCCCTTGCGGGAACGCACAAGGAATTATTTCGCGGGAAAGTTCGGCTGAGGACGGCGCGGAGAACCGCCGGTTTTGCGGCGCGTTTCGCACATGCGGCTTTATGTCCTGGTCGCCCAGGCCAAACAGGTTTCATGCAACACAGGGAACGCCGATGAAGGCCCAGATTCTGGCCGCGCTCGGCGAGCGCGAATTGCAGCCCGCCGCGGCGCTCAACGCCGCGCTCGCCGCCAATGACCGGGTGAAATATCTCTTCTCCCTGCTGCAAATGGCTTTGGACCACGCCGAGCATCCGGAGCATCCGGCGGCGACGCTGAAGCGGGAGCGCAACGCCTGCGGCATCGACGATCCCGACCTCGACGGCGCCGTCGCCTCGGCGCGAAAAGTCGGGGCGAAATGCCGCGTGCAGGGCGCCCGAAACATTTTGGCCCGCATCACCGCCGATATGCGTCTCATGGCCGCGCCGGTCGGCGGCGCGAAGTCCGACGCATTCGGATCGCGGCTGGAGGGTTTGCTGGCGGTCATGCCGGGGACGCAGGACGACCTCGTCGATCCCGCCGTCCTATCCGCCATGATGGCGGCCGGGCATGACGGTCCCGACAGCCTGCATCGGCTGGTGATGGATCTGCACAAGCGGCTCAACGCGATGCAAGCGGAACTGGCCGAGGAAACATTGGATGGCGCCGCCGCCTATAATCTGGCCGAGGCGGACCGCCCGCTGGTGCGCGCCTTCATGGCCGGGATCGACCGCACCGCGCGACTGAAATTCAACCATCCCGGCCTCGCCACCACGGCGACGCGCGTCGGAAACCGTCTGATCATTCAAAACGACATCGGCACGACCGACGCGCATGTGATCGTCATTCATGTCGAGGGCTTGCAAGCCGGGGGCTTGGCCGTCGCCGTGACCTATACCGATGTGCATGTCGAGCGGCTCGGCTTTTTTCAGGACATGCTCAAGCCCTTCAAGGTCATATGGGAAAAGCAGCGCACGGACGCGCTGTCCGCCGGCTCGGCGTTTTATCTCGCCACAGGCCGGCTTGAGGCGGCGGATGATGCGGCGGCCCGCGATTACCTCACCTTCCTGGGCTCGCGCCTGGTGTTCCTGATCGACTGGAACCATGCGCGCAAACAATTGCGCGGATTTTTACGCGGCGCGGATCGGCTCGTCCTGTTGAGCTGGGCGGCGGAAGCCGAGATCGGGCATCGCGGCTTTCTGGAGCTCGGCGGCGCCCGGCTGGTCAATCAGAACATCGAGGCCGTCGCGGGATTGTCGATGCATTTCGGCGACCGGCTCTGCGACGTGCTCGGCGATGCCGAGACCCTCGATTTCCTGCGCTTTGTGTTCAAGACGGCGACGCAGGGGCTGCTTTCGGACGAGTCGGCCGCGTTGCTGCGCGACCGCATCAAGGTGGCGCTCGCGGCCCATTTCAGCAATGAGCAGCGGCAGTTGCTCCGCGTCGCCCAAGATCACGCGGGCCTGATCTTCGAACTCGCCAGCCTTGCGCGCGATGCGTTGCGGGCCGATCCGGGGGACGACGGGAAACATGCCGAGAAATGCGCGCGGCGCGCCCGCGCCTTCGAGCATGACGCCGACCGGCTGGTGATCGAAACGCGCGCGTCCGTCGCCCGGCGTCCTGATTATGCAGTGTTTCTGCAAGTGGTGCGGACGGCGGACGATGCGGCCGACGAGTTGGAGGACGCGGTCGCGCTGATGGGCTTCGACGCGCTCAAGGGCAAGCCGCTCGCTGTCTTGCAGGGTCTCGCCGATCAACTGGTGGAGGCGGCGCAGGAATGGATCAAGGCGCTCGGCCACGCGAGCCAGATCGGCCGCGCCGCCAGCGGCGCCGAGACGCAGGATTTCCTGACCGCGATCGACCGCATCGCCGCCTTGGAGCACGAGGCCGACGACGCCCAGCGCGCGCTGACCGCCAGCGCGGTTCGACATGCCGAAGATTTTCGCCAGTTGCACCTCTTCACCGCGATCGGCGATCGGCTCGAAAACGCTTCCGATGCGCTGCAACGCGCCAGCCTGATCCTGCATGAACATATGCTCGAGGATGTGATCAATGGCTGATTTCTACCCGATTCTTGCGGGCGCGCCGCTGGCGGAGGGCGGCGCCGGGGAAGTGGGCAACAAGGCCTGGAACCTGATGCGTCTCGCCAAGGCGGGGCTTCCCGCGCCGCCCGCCTTCGTGTTGCCGACGAACTGGGGCCGCCGCTTGGACCCCTCCGGAGAAACGTCGTTGCGGCGGACGCTGGCGCAGGGCGTCGCGCGGATCGAGGCCGCGACCGGCCAAAAATTCGGCGCGACGCGACGGCCCCTCCTGGTCTCCGTGCGCTCGGGCGCCGCCGTGTCCATGCCCGGCATGATGGAGACGGTTCTTGACGTCGGCCTGAACGCGGCGACGGTGGAGGCGCTGATCCGGCTGACGGGCAATCCGCGCCTCGCCTGGGACAGCTATCGCCGCCTCATCCAGGGCTATGCCGAGGTGGTGGCGGACTTGCCGACAGCGCCCTTCGACGCGCTTTTGACGGCGGAACTGGCGCGAACCGAGAGCGACGCCGCGCGCGAACTCGATCACCGCAGCCTGAAGCAGCTGACCCTCGCCATGCTGGACTGTTACCGGACCTTGACGGGCAAGGCTTTTCCTGACGACCCGTGGGACCAGCTCGCCAGCGCCGCATTGGCTGTGTTTCGGTCCTGGGACGCGCCCAAGGCCGTCAGCTATCGCCGCTTGAACGGCATCAGCGACGAGGGCGGCACGGCGGTGACGGTGCAGGCCATGGTGTTCGGCAATGCCGGCGGCGCCTCCGGCGCCGGCGTCGGTTTCACCCGCAACCCGGCGACCGGCGCCAAGGCGTTTTATTATGACTTTCAATTTGACGGCCAGGGCGAGGACATTGTCGCCGGGCGGCAAAAACTGAGCGACAACGACCGCCTGCCGATCGCGCTCCCGGCCATCTGGGCGCGGCTTAACGGCATCTGCCACGAGTTGGAGGCGCTGTTTGGCGATGCGCAGGATTTCGAGTTCACGGTGCAGTCGGGAACGCTGTTCCTGCTTCAGACCCGGCGCGCCAAGCGCACCGACTGGGCGGCGCTGAACATCGCCGTGGACATGGTCGAAGAAGGCCTGACCACGCCGTCCGAGGCGCTCAAACAGATCGGGGAGATCGATCTCGACGCCATCGCCCGCACCCGCTTCGCGGAATCGCCGCCGCCGCCGCTGGCGATTGCCCTGGCCGCCTGCATGGGCGTCGCCAGCGGCGCCGTCGCGCTTGATTCCGATGCGGTCAAACGCCTGTCGGCGGCAGGTCCGACAATCCTGGTGCGGCGCGACACGGCGACCACGGACATCGAGGGCATGGCGCTCGCGGCGGGCATCCTCACCGCGTCGGGCGGGCGCACCTCTCATGCGGCGGTCGTGGCGCGTCAACTCGGCAAGGTTTGCCTTGTCGCCTGTCCCGGTCTGGACATCGACATCAGCCGCCGTCAATGCCGGATCGGTGGAACGCTCATCAATGAGGGTGACTTCATTTCCCTCGACGGCAATTCCGGCGCTGTCTATGCCGGCCGCCTCGCGCCGCTGACCGAACGCCCGGACAAGGCTCTGGCCGCCATCGCGGGCTGGCGCGTTGCAGCGGCCTAATGGCGGCGAGCGCCTTGGGCACAAAGTTTCGATGCGTATGGGAAATGTTCCGGACGAGCCAAGGATGCAAATCCTCCGCGGGGGCGGCCTCGGCAACGCCAGGCGGCTCACGTGACGACACCACGGACTCTGTTGATCGGCGGCGGGACATTGGCGCTTGCGGGCGCAGGCGCAACCAGCCCGTCCAAGTCGCGAGACTGCGGCCCGAATTGGCGAAGCTGATCGACGGGATCATGCTGCAGTGAGCAAACCCTTTGAAATCCAGCCGCGCCATTGATCGGAGGACGCCAACGGCGCCTGACGCGACCGGCGACACGCTTTCGATCGACCCGGCGCGATAGAGGCGCCGACCGAGCGCTCAGCTCTCGCCCGAACATTCCTTGAATTTTTGGATGAGGAACGCGCCATCCCGACGCGGCCTCCGCCAACATGAAATGATTTCATTACGATGATCGCGCCTAGCCAGATGCCAAGCGGCAGCTCTTGTGCTAGAATATAAAACACGAAAGCACGAAAGCACGATAACCGGAAAGGCAGTTCACATGAAGACCAAGAAGGCCGTAAAGCCGCCCGTCGCGGACAACGACAAGACCGCTCAAGAGAGCAAGAAAACAATAGCGACGCTGAAGCCTGCAAAGCCCGTCAAGGTTAAAGCGGACAAGGCCGCCAAAGAGGAAAAAAAGCCGATCAATTTCAAGGTTTCGGCGGATTTCAGGCGTGAATTCAAGACATATGCGTCGGCCCACGACATGAAACTCAGCAAGTTGTTGGAACTCGCCTTTGATAGTTACCGCAAGCAAAAGGGCGATTGACCGATCGTCCTGAGTTCACGTTCTTAACGTCGCCAGAAACCTGGGGTTTGTCGCCGCGCTCAAGGCGACAGCCGTCAGGATGCCGCTCGCATGCGCCCCCGTATCGACACCGGCGTGGACGAAGACATATTCGCCCGATCTATATGAAAAAGGAAGTTTTTCCAGAAAGCGCAGATGCGCGGCGGGGAGCGGTCGGACAACGAATGATCGCGAACAGATCCGGACCGGTCGTTGGCCTTGGGCAATGAACTGATCATTCGGAAGCGGACTCCTCACAGCATCAAGGGGTGTGCGGACCAATTCCGAGGAGATCTCGGACCCAATCAAGAGTCTTGAATGAACAGGACAGTCTCGGCGCCAAATTATTAAACGGATTCAATTCCGTAGAGCAAGCGGATTGTTTCATCCGTCAGCACTTCGCTGGGCGGTCCATTGTGGAAGATGCGCCCGCGGGCGCTGCAACGGACACGAACGCCGTCATGGCGCGAGCAGTTGATCAAGATCAGCGTCGGTGGGCGTCACGCCGAAAAACAGCGCGTAAAAGGCGCGCGCATCCGCGCGGAGATCGCCGAGTTTCACTTCCGGATGTAGCTTGCCCGCCAGCCAGCGCGCGCCCAGCGCCCGCAGGAAGGACGGCGGACGGTCGAACCAGTTGAAGGGCGCATTGGGGGCGGCGAAGATTTTGCCGGCCCGCACCGCCTTGAGTTGCGCCCAGCGCGGATCCTTGCGGATCGCTTCAGCCGTTGCGGCGAAACGGGTGACGATCACATCGGGATCAAGCGTGAGCAACCTTTCGAGACCGAGCGGATAATTGGCGGCGAACGGCGCGCCGGGCTCGCAATGCAGGGCATTGACGCCCCCTGCGCGCGCAATGACCTCGACGCGGTCGGACGTGTCGCACTGGGTGGTCAGGCCATCCTGGGATTCCGCGTAGTAGACGCGGGGTTTTGGCGTCTTCACCTCCGCGACGGCGGCCTGCACCTCCGCCATTTCCCGCTCCAGCGCGCGCGCCAGCGCCTCGCGGTGAAACAGCCGGCCGAGGAAGCGGAAGGTGGCGGGATACTGATCCAGCCGGTCGACCTCGATGTTGACCACCGGCAGGCCGATGCGCTCGATCTGGCGCGCCGGATAGCTTTCGCCCGGACTGGTCCATCCCAGCGCGATGTCGAGCTTCATGTCCTTGAGCTTTTCCAGATTGGCGTCGGGACCGCCGCCGAGATTGGGCAGTTTGGAAAGCTCCGGCGGCAGCAATTTCAGGGCTTCCGCGCTCATGGCGCGGGGGCTGGCGAAGCCGGCGAGTTTGTCCGGCGCGAGCGCGACGACCAGCGGCATGGCGTGGGTCATGGCGTAAACGGATTTGATGTCGTCGGGGACGGAAACCGTGCGGCCGGACATATCGACGATGTTTTCCGCGCGGGCGTCGAGGCCGGCTCAGAGCACGAGGGCGAGACAAAGAGAGCGGATCATGGTTTGCGTCTTTCCAGTGCGGCGGCGGTCAGAAATTCACCGACAGCGCAGCCTTGTAGGTGCGGGGCGCGCCGAGATAGGCGGTGTTGGTCGCGCCATTTGAGCCGCTCATGTCGCCGTTGATCGAGGCCCAGTATTTTTCGTCGAACAGGTTCTCGACCATGAAGCGAAGCGTCAGTTTTTGCGCGCCGACATCGAACTGGTAGCGCGCGCCGATGTCGGTGGTGAAATAGCCGGCCGCCGAGGAATAATTTTCGGCGTCGGCCGCGCGCTTGCCGGTGACATGCAGGTTGAGCAAGCCAGTCAGGCCGCGCAATTCCGGCACGGCGTATTCGGCGAGCAAATTGCCCTGCCAGCGCGGGATGCCCACGACCTGATGGCCGTTGTTGACGGCGTTGACGCCCTTCATGTCCGCCAGTTTCGTGTCGAGCCAGGTGACGCCGCCGACCACGGTCAGGTCTTCAGTCACCTGGCCCCGCGCGGTGAATTCGGCGCCGAGATCGTCCTGATTGCCGAGGTTCTTGTAGTATCCGTCGGCGTCGGTGGCGGCATAGGGACGCTCGACATAGAAGATCGCGCCGCCCAGGTCCACGCCGCGCAAGGACGCCTTGGCGCCGCCCTCGACCTGCGAGCTGCGCAGCGGCTCCAGCGCCGCGTTGGGGTTTTTGACGCCGGTGGATGGCGCGGTGTTGGACTGGACCGACGAGGACCAGGACACATAGGTCGAAATGTCTTCGCGCGGCTTGAACATCAACGCCGTCACCGGGCTGAGCGCGGCGTTCTTGGTGAACTCGCTTTGCTGCGCGTGCGGGCTCGACGAACCATAGTTGACATTGTCCAGCCAACTCTCGCTCAGGCCGAGCAGCAGCGACCATTGTTCATTGAAATGCACGGTGTCGTTCTGCACCAGCGATTGCTGGGTGATGGTGGAGGAAAGATATTTCGCGCCCGTCCAATTTGGCGTCCAGGTCGAGGACACCAGCGGGTCGTAGAGCGGAATTTTCGAACCCAGCGTATAGGTCGCGGACGAGGCCAGCGCATAGGCGTCGGTGCGGAAGCCATTGGTTCCGAACACCAGTTCATGCTTCAGCGGTCCCGTGTAAACGACGCCGTTGATGTTGAACAAATTGCTCACCACGGTGGTCAGGCTGGCGCTGCTGGAATAGGTCGCCTTGTAGGTTCCGTCTCCGTTGAGCGTGTTGGTCAGGCGGTTGTTGAACCAGCGGTCGGCCTCCTGGCGCAGGACGCCGGCCTCGATGCTCCAGTCCTGGTTGAAGTGATGGATGATTTTCGCGTCGGTGATGTCGGTCTGCGCAATCAGCGCGCTCCAGTTCTGGCCATAGCCCTGCCTGGTCGGGTCGAGGGCGGAGGGCAGCTTGACCGAACCGCCCTTGTAGGCGAAGCCGGCGGGCAGGCCGTCCTGCTCATAGCGGTAGCGGTTGGCGTTCAGTTCGATCTTGGTGTCCGGCGTGAGATTCACATCGACGCCGAGGCCGAGCACGTCGCGTTTGACGTCGCTGCCCCTGACAAAACTTTCGCCGGCGCTGTGCAGCAGGTTGAGGCGATAACCGAACACGCCGTTGGTTTCGGGGATCGGGCCGCCGAAATCGATCGAAAATTCCGGGCGCGCGGCGGAGACATAACCGAGCGTGGCGTTCAGGGACGGCGCGTCCGTCGGGCGCTTCAAAATTCCATTGAGCGTGCCGGCGGGATAGGAAAAGCCGTAGAGCGCGCCGGACGGTCCCGTGAGCACTTCAAAACTCTGGTATAGGCTGAGCGGCAATTGCGTGTCGCCGCGCACGTTCATGCCGTCGATGCGGGTGTTGGCGGAGGAATCGTCGGCGACGAGGCCCCGGATCACCGGCGGCCCGAATTCCAGTCCGGGATGCCCCTGCTGTTGCAGCGAGGGCATGTATTTCGTCAGGTCCGAAAATGTCTGGACGTCCTGGTTGGAGATGATGGCCTCGGGGATGGTGTGGACGGTGAACGGCAGGTCCAGAATCTTGCGGTCGCCAAGAGGCCCCATATTGACGCGGGTCTGGCGGTAGCCCTCCTCGGCCTTGCCGGTCAGGGGCTTGCCGCCGCCGGGCGCGGCCGGCGCTTGCGTGGGGGCGACGGAAACGGGCGGGGGGGCG
>NZ_NHSJ01000125.1 GCF_002937075.1 Rhodoblastus sphagnicola | reverse complement strand
GCCCGCCCCGGCCGGCAAGTAAGACCAGCCTTCACGGGCCAACAGCGGGCGGAAGCGTCCGCGCCAGCGGGCCAAGCGCTGTCGCATTGTCGCGGCGCTCCAACGCCAGATCAAAGGCCACGGCTCTCCGCCGTGGCCTTTTTGTTGCTGTCGGGTTGTTCGATGCGCGCCGATCCGGTTCACGCGGTCACCTGCTCCACAGGGACCGGCGGCGAGCGGGATCGAGACCGCCCGGTCGGCCGCAATCGGCTCGGAACGCTCTCTTGTTCATGAAAACTTATCGTTCCGTTGCAATCATGGATTGTGAAACGCCAGGGTTCACGCCAAGTCATTCAAGGTTCGGTCCCATGACCAATGGCCTCTATCGGCTCATTTATTTCAGCCGCAATCGCGTCGGGCGTTCGTCCGAGGATTTTGAGCAAGCGGTGAGGAACATCCTGTCGGTGGCGCGGCGCAAGAATGCGCAGGCCGGAGTCACCGGAGCTTTGATGTATAATTCCGGCTGTTTCGTCCAGATTCTTGAGGGCGAGCGCGCCAACGTCCAGAAAATTTATGAGCTTGTGCGGCGTGATGAGCGTCACAGCGATGTCACGCTTCTTGGCTTTGAGGCTGTCGCCGAACGGGGCTTTGGCCATTGGTCGATGGCCTTTGTCGGGGCGAAAGAGTCCGATCTCGCCCGGCACGGCGTCATCGCGGAAGAAAGCGGTTTTGATCCCTCACGGATGAGCGGCCAGGCCATATTCGAATTTTTGCATAGGCTTGCGCACGAAAGGGAAGAGAAGGGAGAGAAGGAAGAGGAAATGGACAGCGAGTCGCAACAGGCCTTTGGCTGACGCGTCCCGACAGGACGATTATTGGACCTTCCATTCGGTGGAACGCCGATCATTCCCGACCGCGCGAATTGCCGCCTTCCGCCGATCTCCGCCGGTATATCTGGCGCGCGGCCCACTCTATAGGGACGGGGTGTCCGCGCTGGCAGCCTGCTAACCAACAGGGATGGTTTGACAGTGAACGTATAGGGCGCGGAAAAACATATATTGGTTATTTAATTCTTAATAGAACTGGAGAAAGTTAACGTCAGCTTGTCGCCATTCATCTCGTCTCGCGAATTTTTGGCGCTGATCTCAGGTTTAATCTGGTGTTAACGATTTTGCCCTAGCTTGATCTTGCCTTCGGAAAGGGTCCGGTTTTTTGGAAAAGGATTCTGGCGATGATCACCTTGAACGCTGCTTGCCAAAATGAGTTCGACCTGTCGGCGCGCGCGCGATCAATCGGGATGAGGACTCATCCGACTAAAAGCGCCTGACCTGCTCCAGCGCCGCCCGGATCAGGGCGATCCGGGCTTGCCTGACTTTCCGAGGCGGGCGTCGCCGTCCCGCTTCCGGCTGCGGCGTTCAGCAAGCTGAACAATTCGTCCCGAAGGGAAGCCGCCGCCGCCGCTGCGGTCGCCGCAGCGGACTCCGTGTCGGAGGTTTCCGACGTCACGCCTTCGCTGGTCCCGACCGTTCCGGTCGGCGGCGACTCTGGGACATCTTCCGGCATGTCCGGGACGCCGGGCGCGAGTTCGTTGAACCCGGCCGCCTTGGCCCGGACGGCCTTGTTGGTCTGGTACTGACGCCACTGATGCAATTGGGAGGTGGTGGTGCTGGCGCCAGTGGTTGAAAAAATGCTCATGGTCGGCTCCGTGAGAACGTGCCGGGAGGAACTTCTTTGCGAATGCGCCACAACTGTCGCAAGTCAAGCTTGCGGGGGGCTGTTCAGTTTAACATATTGCCGCGTTTGACGTAACGCCCTGAGGGACCGCGGGAGAACACCACATCCACATGCGGATTGCGCAGCGGCGTGTCATTGTCGTCGGGTACGAGATTCTGCTCCGAGACATAGGCGGTATATTCGGTGTCCGCGTTTTCGGCATAGAGATGATAGAACGGCTGATCCTTGGCCGGGCGCACATCCTCGGGGATCGACAGCCACCATTCCTCGCTGTTGCCGAACACCGGGTCGATGTCGAAGATCACGCCGCGAAACGGATATTTGCGGTGCTTCACAACCTCGCCGATACAGAACTTCGCCGCCCTGGGTTTCATCGCTGCGCCCGTCCGAGCCATCCCATAGCCGAGGACGAAATCTTAAACCCAGGCTGAACTGTGTCAATGCGCTGATAGTCTGGGCAAAAGCCTCCCGGCGCCAAGGGCGCCGGAAGTTGGCGCGCGTAAAACTCAAAACCCGTAGAGCTGAGCGAATTCCGGATCCTTGGCGGCGACCTGCCGGGCGCAATCCACCATCACCTTGGCCTGTTTCCAGGTGGCGTCGTCCTGCATCTTGCCGTCGATCATGGCGACGCCGGAGCCGTCGGGCATGGCCTCGAGAATCTTTTTCGCGAAAGCCACTTCCTTCGGATCGGGCGAAAACACCTTTTTGGCGATGGCCACCTGGTTGGGATGCAGCGACCACGCGCCGGCGCAGCCCATCAGAAAAGCGTTGCGGAACTGCGCCTCGCAGGCGGCGAGATCGGCGATGTCGCCGAACGGCCCGTAAAAACTCTTGATCCCGGCCGAGGCGCAGGCGTCCACCATCTTCGCGACGGTATAATGCCAGAGATCCTGCTGGTAGATAGCGCGAGCCGGCGCGCCGGAGGTCGCGCCGGACGGTCCTGACGCCGACAATGGCGCGGAGCCCTCGGGATCGGCCAGCACCTTGTATTCGGGATGGCCGCCGCCGACCCGCGTCGTCTTCATGGCGCGCGAGGCCGCGAGATCGGCCGGACCCAGGCTCATGCCATGCATGCGCGGCGAGGCCAGCGCGATGTCCTCGACGTTCTTCACGCCCTCGGCGGTTTCGAGCAAGGCATGGATCAGGATCGGCTTTTTCACGCCGTGGCGGGCCTCAAGCTGGGCCAGCAACTGGTCGAGATAATGAATGTCCCAGGGGCCTTCGACCTTGGGCAGCATGATCACGTCAAGCTTGTCGCCCACCGCCCCGACGATTTCGGTGACGTCGTCGAGCAGCCAGGGCGAGTTCAGGCAGTTGACGCGGGTCCACAGCCCGGTCGAGCCATAGTCATGCGCGCGCGCCATCTCGATGAAACCTTTGCGCGCGGCTTCCTTGGCGTCCGCCGGAATGGCGTCCTCGAGATTTCCGAGAATGACGTCCATGGTCGGGATCATGTCGCCGATCTTGGCCCGCACTTTTTCCAGATGCGGCGGCACGAAATGGATCATGCGCTCGACCCGCACCGGCAGTTCGCGAAACGGCTCCGGCGCGCCGATGGCGAGCGGCTTGAAGAAATTGCGCGGGCTTTTTACGGTCATGAAAATCTCCCTTGTTTGTGTTCGGCCTTAGAGCATGATCCCAAAAAGGGAAAGCCGGTTTTTGGACTAGGTCATGCGCCAACAAGGAGCCGAAAAGCGGCGTCGCCGCAATTGCATTTCCTGAAGCGACGGCCCAGACTTCCGGCCATGCCGACGCCGCCAGACCCTCCGATCGAACTGCTGACGCCCAGCGAAATGGGCCGCGCCGACGCCCTGACCATAGCGGGCGGCGTTCCCGGCTACGCCCTCATGCTCAAGGCGGGACAAAACGTCGCCGACGCGGCTTTGGACCTGCTCCGCGAAACCGGCGGCGACAAAATCGCCATTTTCTGCGGCCCCGGCAACAATGGCGGCGACGGCTATGTCGCGGCCCGTTTTTTGCGCGAAGCCGGTTTGCAGGTGGCGGTCGGCGCGCTGGGCGACCCGCGTTTTTTGCGCGGCGACGCCAAACAGGCCTTTCAAGACTGGCCGGGCGAAACCCGCGCCGTCGAGGAGATCGACTTAGGCGTCGCCGACCTCGTGATCGACGCCTTGTTCGGCGCCGGTTTTTCGCGCCCGCTGGAGGGCAGGGCGCTTCAGACGGTCGAGCGCATCAACGCCGCCGGAAACCCCGTGCTGGCGGTGGACGTCCCCTCGGGCGTGGACGGCGCGACCGGCGCCATGGGGTCAGCCTGCGTGCGCGCAAAAAAGACGGTGACTTTTTTTCGGCAAAAACCCGGCCATGCGCTGCTGCCCGGCCGCGCGGCCTGCGGCGATGTCCTGCTGACCCAGATCGGCATCGAATCTGCCGTTCTCACGGACATCGCGCCCAAAACCTTTCTCAACCTGCCGTCGCTGTGGCGCGAACACCTGCCCAGGCTGCAAATCGAGGGCCACAAATATGCGCGCGGCCATCTGCTGGTCGCCTCCGGGCCGATGACGCGCACCGGCGCGGCGCGACTGGCGGCGCGCGCCGGCCTGCGCGCCGGCGCCGGCCTCGTCACCCTGGTCAGCCCGACCGAGGCCCTGGCCGTCAACGCCGCCCATCTCACCGCCATCATGCTGCGCGCCGCCGATAGCGCCGACGACTGGCGCGACCTGCTGGCCGACCGCCGTTTTTCCGTCTGCGTGTTCGGGCCGGCGTTCGGGACGGGGCGGAAAACGGTTGAGATCGCCGAGGTCTTGCTGGCCGCGGCGGAAGAAGACCGCCCGCTCGCCCTGGTGCTGGACGCCGACGCCCTCACCGCCTTCGCGCCGGACTGGGAGGTGTTGGCGCAACGGATCAAGGCCAGCGCCGCCCGCGTCGTCCTGACTCCGCACGAAGGCGAATTTTCGCGTCTGTTCAGCAAGAAAGCCGAAACAGCGCCGCCTGTGAGTCCGAGCGAGCGCGCGCCCTCCCACGAAAGTCTGGCGCAACCCGCTGACTTCACTTCAAAACTGGATCGCGCCCGCGCGGCGGCCGAGGCCGTGGGCGCGGTGATCGTGCTGAAAGGCGCGGATACGGTGGTGGCCAGCCCCGACGGCCGCGCGTCCATCGCCGCCAACGCCCCGCCGACGCTGGCGACGGCGGGATCTGGCGACGTGCTGGCCGGCCTGATCGGCGGCCTGCTGGCCCAGAACATGCCGTCCTTCGAGGCTGCGGCCTGCGCGGTCTGGCTGCACGGCGAGGCGGGAAACCTGTTCGGCCCCGGTCTGATCGCCGAGGATTTGCCGGACCTGCTGCCGAAGGTTCTGGCGGGTCTGGCCAGGAGTTGATGTTTACCGAGGCGCGGCGTGGGCGCGCAAAAAGGCTGCGCAGGCCGCCAGCGCCATTTTCCGTGCGAAGGACAGGTCGCGGGGCGTCAGCCTGAAACTCCCGTCCGGCGCCTCGACGAGATAAAGCGAATCCCCCTTGGCGACCTTCGGGCGCGCCAGAATTTCCTCGGGAATGATGACGCCGGTCAAGCCTCCGACCGCCGTGAGCTGCAACGCAGTCATGGGCGCGCCCCTCGGATTTTGCATAATTATTTCGATAGTAATGCCGCCGTCATCGCGCGAAAAGCCGTTCCCGCCATTTTTTTGCTGCGAACCGCCGCGCGCATTGCTATAGAGCGCCCCTTGCACAGCGCGCGGGCGTGGCGGAACTGGTAGACGCGCCGGATTTAGGTTCCGGTGGCTGATGTCGTGGGGGTTCGAGTCCCTCCGCCCGCACCACGGCGCAGCTTCCACGGTTTCGATGACCCCGGCCCGCCGGGCGTGAAAAAAAGGTTTTGGTGATGCAGGCTACGGAAACGCTCTCGCAGGGGCTGAAGCGCGAATATCAGGTGGTTCTCCCGGCGGGCGAACTGGCCGAAAAGCTCGACGCCCAGATCGCGGGCATGAAGGACAAGGTCCAGCTCAAGGGTTTCCGGCCCGGCAAGGTGCCGGTCGCCCACCTCAAGCGCGTCTATGGCAAGTCGATCATGGGCGATGTCGTGCAGGAGGCGGTCAACGCCGCCCAGCAGAAAATCCTCGACGACAACAAGCTGCGCCTCGCCGGCGCGCCCAAGTTCACTTTCCCGGAAGACCGGACCGAAATGGACAAGGTTCTGGAGGCCAGCGGCGACCTCACCTTCTCCATCACCTTTGAAATCCTGCCGGCCATCGAGGTCGGAACCTTCGATGACCTCGAGATCGAGCGTCTGGTCGCGGAAATCCCCGCCTCCGACATCGAGGACAGCATCAAGCGGCTGGTCGAGCGCAACCGGCCCTATAATGCCCGCGAAGAGGGCGCCGGCGCCGAAAATGACGACAAGCTGACCATCGACTTCGTCGGCAAGATCGGCGACGAGGCTTTTGAGGGCGGCACGGCGCAGGGCGTCGATGTCGTGATCGGCTCGGGCCAGTTCATTCCCGGCTTTGAAGAGCAGTTGATCGGCGCCAAGGCCGGCGAGGACCGCACGGTCACCGTCACCTTCCCGGCCGATTATTCGGCGGAAAACCTCGCCGGCAAGGAAGCCGTGTTCGACGTCAAGGTGACGGCCGTCGCCGTGCCGGCCGAACAGGCGGTTGACGACGAATTCGCCAAGGGCTTTGGTTTCGAAAGCGCCGAAAAGCTGCGCGAAGCCGTGGCCGAGCGCATCAAGGGCGATTACGACAAGGCCTCGCGCGAAAAGCTGAAGCGCGCCCTACTCGACGCGCTCGACAAGCGCTACGCCTTCGATCTGCCGCAGGACTTGCTGGAGCAGGAATTCCAGGGCATCTGGAATCAGGCGCTGGCGCAGCAGCGCACGACCGGCAAGACGTTCGAGGACGAGGGTACGACGGAAGAGGCGCAGCGCGGCGATTACCGCCGCATCGCCGAACGCCGCGTGCGTCTCGGCCTGGTGGTGGCCGAGGTCGGCGATTCGGCCGGCGTCCAGGTCAATGACGACGAGGTGACGCGCGGCATTGTCGAGCAGGCCCGCCAGTTCCCCGGCCAGGAAAAGATGCTGTGGGACTATTACCAGAAGAACCCGCAGGCTCTGGCCCAGATTCGCGCCCCGATTTTCGAGGACAAGGTGATCGACCACATCCTGTCCAAGGCCAAGGTCACGGAAAAGACCGTGTCCAAGGAAGAATTGTTCAAGCCGATGGATGACGAACTGGCGTAAGGCTCCCGTCCCGTTTCGGACGACGCGCCCGCGCCTGAACGCGCGGGCGCGTTTCGTTTTGACATGCCGTTGCGTAAGCCAAATCCTTTGAAAAACAGCATAATATTTAGGGTTTGTTGAGGCGTGAGCTGGTACATCTGTTGGATGTTTTCGTGAGGACCAGGGGGCGAGCGCGTCGCGCGCAAAACGGCCCCAGATTTGCATGATGGGTTTGCGCTGACGGCGCGGCCATTGCCACCGGGCGAAAGCTCATTATGTTGGCGATATGGGAATGTGGTTGCCGCCCAAGGGAGGCAGCCAAGACGGTTCAGAGGATGATCCATGCGCGATCCGATCGAAGTTTATAGCCAGTATCTCATCCCGCAGGTCATCGAGAACACGCCGCGTGGCGAGCGTGGCTTCGACATCTATTCCCGCTTGCTGCGCGAGCGCATCGTGTTCCTGACCGGCCCGGTCGAGGACAGCATGGCCTCGGTGATCATCGCCCAGTTGCTGTTTCTGGAGGCGGACAATCCGAAGAAGGAAATCTCCATGTACATCAACTCGCCGGGCGGCGTGGTCACGGCGGGCATGGCGATCTACGACACCATGCAATTCATCAAGCCCAAGGTCTCCACGCTGTGCGTGGGGCAGGCGGCCTCGATGGGTTCGCTGCTGCTGTGCGCCGGCGAGGCCGGCATGCGCTTCGCGCTGCCGAACGCGCGGATCATGGTCCACCAGCCCTCGGGCGGCTTCCAGGGCCAAGCCTCCGATATTGTTCGCCATGCTGAAGACATAATGAAGGTCAAGAAGCGCTTGAATGACGTTTATGTGCATCACACCGGCCGGGATTACGAGACGATCGAGCGCACGCTCGACCGCGATCACTTCATGTCCGCCGACGAAGCCAAGGATTTTGGCCTGATCGACAGCGTTCTGAGCAAGCGTCCGGACGAAAAGGCCGACGAGAAGAAATAAGGCCCCGGCCGTCCGCGGCCGGCGATCGTGACGCGCCGTGAACAACGGCATAGCTTGTCATCCGCGACGATCGGCTTAAACTGGCCGGTCGACGCGGATGAACCCGGAGCGCCGGAAGGGGCGCGCTGATCGTCGGTCCGGCGGCGGTTTTTTGGGCGCGGCGTGGCCGCAAAAGCCCCAGAGCAGCCGGGCCCAAACCGGCGGCCAAGGAGAGATGAATGAGCAAGGTTGGCGCCAGCGACTCGAAGAACACGCTGTACTGTTCGTTCTGCGGCAAGAGCCAGCACGAGGTGCGCAAGCTTATCGCAGGCCCGACTGTGTTCATCTGCGACGAATGTGTCGAGCTGTGCATGGACATCATCCGCGAGGAGAATAAATCGGCGCTGGTCAAGACCCGCGACGGCATTCCCACGCCGAAGGAGATCTGCAAGGTGCTCGACGATTACGTGATTGGCCAGTTCTCGGCCAAGCGCGTGCTTTCGGTCGCGGTGCACAATCACTACAAGCGCCTGAACCACGCCAGCAAGCATTCCGATGTCGAGCTGGCCAAGTCGAACATTCTGTTGGCCGGACCCACCGGCTCGGGCAAGACCTTGCTGGCGCAGACGCTCGCTCGCATCCTCGACGTGCCCTTCACCATGGCCGACGCCACCACGCTGACCGAAGCCGGCTATGTCGGCGAGGACGTGGAAAACATCATCCTGAAACTGTTGCAGGCGTCCGACTACAATGTCGAGCGCGCCCAGCGCGGCATCGTCTACATCGACGAAATCGACAAGATCTCGCGCAAGTCCGACAACCCGTCCATCACCCGCGACGTGTCGGGCGAGGGCGTGCAGCAGGCCTTGTTGAAGATCATGGAAGGCACGGTGGCCTCGGTGCCTCCGCAGGGCGGCAGGAAGCATCCGCAGCAGGAATTCCTGCAAGTGGACACCACCAACATCCTGTTCATCTGCGGCGGCGCCTTCGCCGGCCTCGACAAGATCATCTCGAATCGCGGCAACAAGACCTCGATCGGTTTTCAGGCCCGCGTCGAGGGACCGGACGAGCGCCGCAGCGGCGAAATCTTCCGCCAGGTCGAGCCCGAGGATCTGCTGAAATTCGGCCTGATCCCGGAATTCGTGGGGCGTCTCCCCGTGATCGCCACGCTGGAGGATCTCGACGAGGACGCGCTGAAGCGCATCCTGACCGAACCGAAGAACGCGCTGGTCAAGCAATACCAGCGGTTGTTCGAGATGGAGAATGTCGAACTGTCGTTCCAGGACGAAGCCCTCAACGTGATCGCGCGCAAGGCCATCGATCGCAAGACCGGCGCGCGCGGCCTGCGTTCGATCATGGAGGGCATCCTGCTCGACACCATGTTCGACCTGCCGGGCCTCGAAGGCGTGGAGCAGGTGGTGATCGGGCCGGAAGTGGTCGATGGCAAGGCCAAGCCGCTCTACATCTACGCGGAACGCGCCGAAAAGACCGGCGCCAGCGCCTGATATCCAACACTTGAACCCAAAGCTCCGCTTTGGGTTCAAGCCAGCGCAAAAAGCCTGGACGAACTTGAAACTGGGGCGGCGACGCCCCATTTCCGTCGGTATGCTCCACGCCGCCGAGGCCTTGAACAGGATCGGACGGCGCACGGAAGGGGGCCGGCGCTCGCAAGAGGCCGTTCCCTCCGTTCCGTGGGCGGTCCGGACCTTGCTACGCCGGGCCGGTCCGCCGCGACAGAAGGATGAAACCATGACCACCACCAAGCGCGAACTGCCTCCCGCCGGCGTCACCGAGGTCTTCCCGGTGCTGCCCCTGCGCGACATCGTCGTCTTCCCGCACATGATCGTGCCGCTGTTCGTCGGCCGCGAGAAAAGTATCCGCGCGCTTGAAGAGGTGATGAAGGCCGACAAGCACATCCTGCTGGCCACCCAGATGAACGCGGCCGACGACGACCCCAAGCCCGAGGCGGTGTTCTCCGCCGGCGTGCTGGCCAGCGTGCTGCAATTGCTGAAACTGCCCGACGGCACGGTCAAGGTGCTGGTTGAAGGCGTGGCGCGCGCCAAGGTCGGCAAATACGTCCGCACCGACGAATATTACGAGGCCGAGGCCACTGTCACCCCTGAGGACAAGGTCGATCAGGTCGAGGCGGAGGCGCTCGCCCGTTCCGTGGCCTCGGAATTCGAAGGCTATGTCAAGCTCAACAAGAAGGTCTCGCCGGAGGTGGTCTCCGCCGTGGCGCAGATCGACGATCCCGCCAAGCTGGCCGACACGGTGGCCTCGCATCTGTCGGTGAAGATCGGCGACCGCCAGTCCGTGCTGGAAATGACTTCGGTGGTGAAGCGGCTGGAGAAGTGCCTGGCGCTGATGGAAAGCGAAATCTCGGTCCTTCAGGTCGAGAAGCGCATCCGCACCCGTGTCAAGCGGCAGATGGAGAAGACCCAGCGCGAATATTATCTGAATGAGCAGATGAAGGCCATTCAGAAGGAGTTGGGCGACGAGGACGGCAAGGACGACCTCTACGAACTCGAAGAAAAGATCAAGAAGACCAAGCTCTCCAAGGAAGCCCGCGACAAGGCCACCGCCGAGTTGAAGAAGCTGCGGCAGATGTCGCCGATGTCGGCCGAAGCCACGGTGGTGCGCAACTATCTCGACTGGCTGCTGTCGATTCCGTGGGGCAAGAAGTCCAAGATCAAGAAGGATCTCAACTCGGCCCAGGAGCTGCTCGACGCCGAACATTTCGGCCTCGACAAGGTCAAGGAGCGCATCGTCGAATATCTGGCGGTGCAAAGCCGCGCCAACAAGCTGACCGGTCCGATCCTGTGCCTGGTCGGCCCGCCCGGCGTCGGCAAGACCTCGCTGGGCAAGTCGATCGCCAAGGCGACGGGGCGCGAATTCGTGCGCATGTCGCTCGGCGGCGTGCGCGACGAGGCCGAGATTCGCGGCCATCGCCGCACCTATATCGGCTCCATGCCCGGCAAGCTGATCCAGTCGATGCGCAAGGCGAAGACCAGCAATCCGCTGTTCCTGCTCGACGAAATCGACAAGATGGGCCAGGATTTCCGCGGCGACCCGTCGTCGGCGTTGCTGGAGGTGCTCGACCCCGAGCAGAACGCCGCGTTCAACGACCACTATCTCGAAGTCGATTACGACCTGTCCAGCGTGATGTTCGTGACCACGGCCAACACGCTGAACATTCCGGCGCCGCTGATGGACCGCATGGAGATCATCCGCATCGCCGGCTACACCGACGACGAGAAGTCGGTGATCGCGCGCAAGCACCTGATTCCCGCCGC
This sequence comes from Rhodoblastus sphagnicola, assembly GCF_002937075.1. GTDB lineage: Bacteria > Pseudomonadota > Alphaproteobacteria > Rhizobiales > Beijerinckiaceae > Rhodoblastus > Rhodoblastus sphagnicola. Next base: position 13,457 of record NZ_NHSJ01000125.1, on the reverse strand, counting down.
GACCGCCAAGCACGGCCTCGGCGCCGACGAGTGGATTGTGGAAGACTCCGCTCTGGTCAAGATGATCCGCCGCTACACCCGCGAAGCGGGCGTGCGTAATCTGGAACGCGAGATTTCCAACCTGGCGCGAAAAGCCGTGAAGGAAATCCTGATGTCCAAGCCGAAGAAGGACCGGATCGTCTTCAACGAGGACAATATCGAGACCTATCTTGGCGTGCCCCGCTATCGTTATGGCGAGGCGGAACTGGAGGACCAGATCGGCGTGGTCACGGGCCTCGCCTGGACGGAAGTCGGCGGCGAGTTGCTGACCATCGAAGGCGTGATGATGCCCGGCAAGGGCCGCATGACCGTCACCGGCAATTTGCGCGACGTGATGAAGGAATCGATCTCTGCGGCCGCCTCCTATGTGCGGTCGCGGGCGGTGGATTACGGCATCGAGCCGCCGGTGTTCGAGAAGCGCGACATCCACGTGCACGTGCCGGAAGGCGCGACGCCGAAGGATGGCCCGTCGGCGGGCGTGGCCATGGCGACGGCGATCGTGTCGATCATGACCGGCATTCCCGTGCGCCGCGACATCGCCATGACCGGCGAGATCACGCTGCGCGGCCGGGTGCTGCCGATCGGCGGCCTCAAGGAAAAGCTGCTGGCGGCGCTGCGCGGCGGGCTGAAAAAGGTTCTGATCCCCGAGGACAACGCCAAGGATCTGGTGGACATCCCGGATTCGGTGAAGAACAATCTGGAAATCGTGCCGTGCTCGCGCATGGAGGAAGTGCTGCGGCACGCGCTGTTGCGCATGCCCGAGCCGATTTCCTGGGAAGAGGGCGCGGTCAAGGCGGACAGCCCGGACCATGACGACGACGGCGTCGGCGTGGTCGCGCACTGAACCCCATCGTCAACTCTGATTTTTAAGGCCGGGGCATTGCCCCGGCCTTTTTCGTTGCGGCGCCCGGCGCCGATCCACATGCCCGCGACCGGCATGCCCGGTGGCGGAGAGGGGCGGCCAAGCCAATGGCCGCCCCTCTCTCGAGTCCGGTCTGTTGGTCCGCTCTGATTCTTCTTGCGCGCCGGTCGCCTCGTCTGTTCGGGGCGCGCCGTTACTCGGCGGCCGGATGGGCGGCGCGTCCGCCCTTGCGGCCGGCGCTCTTGGCGAGATCCTTGTCGCGGGCGAAGCTGCGATTGCCGGGATTGACGCTCTTCCCGCCCTTGCGCCCGGCTTCCGCCGCCAGGCTGGCGTTCTGGGTGAAGCTGCGCTTTTCGCGCGGCACGGCCTCGCCGCCCTTGCGCGCGATCGCCCGCTGCTTTTCGGGATCCATGGAGGCAAAGCCTCGCGTCGACTTCTTCGGTGCTGCGTTTTCCATAGGTTTCCTCTGCGGTGTTGGGACCAATGTCCCTCCAACGCGGCAAGCGCAGCTTTGGCTTCATCGATTGTCGAATTTTGCGATCACGATTTCGTGATCAGGCTACCGCGCCGAATCCGCGTAGCAGGCCACCGCGTCATCATGGGTTTGCGCCTTTTGCGCATCGCTGAGCGCGCCGGAGACCAGCGCGCGCCAGTGGCCCGCCGCCTTGGCGCGGCTGACGACACAGGCGCAGGAGGTCTCGCACAGCGAATCGGAAGCGCCGGAGGCGTAACATTGCGCGACGCATTGCGCCGTGAAGGCGGCTTCGTCGGTGGCGGTCGCCTGCGGGCCGATCAGGGCCAGCGCGCCATAGAGGAGGGGCTGGTGGATGAGGTAGAAGGCGAGCGAATGGCGGCCGAGCCAGGCGAAGGGGGCGATGAGGCGCCGGTTTGGCTCCCTCTCCGCGCGCGCGGGGAGAGGGCGTCGCGCGGCGGCCACGCCCAGCAGCAGGAAGCCAAGCCAGGGCAGCAGGGGCCGATAATCCTGGCTGGCGGGTTGGAAAGTTGAAAGACCCGTCCACCAGAAAAGTTTGGCGTCGAACACGGGCGCGGCGAAAAAGCCCGGCGCCGCCAGCGCCAGCGCCGCCGCGCCGAGGATCGCGGCGACCGGCGCCTCGACCAGGGGCAGAGCGAAAAGACTCGACAGCGCGATGCAATGCAGGATGCCGAAGAAAATCGGCGCATCCGGGAAAAGCTGGAAGCTCACGAGGGTGATCGCGCCGGCCGCCGCCGCGACCTGCCCCCAACGCCGCCAATAATGTGGATCGCGCCACAACGCGACCGCGCGCGCCCGCCGCGCCAGCACGAGACTGTAACCGGACAGGAACAAGAAACTTGCGGCGATCGCATGGCCGAGCAGGTGAAAATCCCGCGACGCCGTCACCGCGCCGTCGATCCAGCGGAACGCCGCCAGGTCCCAGGTGAAATGATAGGCCGCCATGGCCAGCAGCGCGCCGCCGCGCGCCGCGTCGATCCAGGGGAGGCGGCGCATCTTGGCTTACGGCCGGAAGTGGGAAAAAATCATGTCGGGCGCGGACTGGTTGTGCCGCGACGGCGTGACGCGCCCCGCCCAAAGCTCGGTGACAGCGCCGCCCTTCCACTGAAGGATCGGCGCCTCGCCCCAGCCGGCGCCGTCTTTTTCGCGCCAGGCGACCGAGGAGACGTCGGCATTGCCTTCGCTGACATACATGGAGCGCATCGCGGCGAAGGGCAGTCTTTCCGGCATGGCCCCGGAATAGCTCACGTCGAGCGCGACATGCTCCTGATCCACCGCCTTCAGCGTCACCACCGCCGAACCGCCGCGCGAAAAATTGAGCGTGAACGCCTTTTTCTCGGGATCGAACACAATGTCCTTCAGCGCGACAATGGGGCGGTCCTGCACCTCCACCGGGCCGATCAGGAACGAGGAGCCATAGGCGGTCCAGCGCATCTCGCCGAACGGCAGGGGGCGGATGCGCCAGTAGCCATCGGACGGGTAGAGCACCAGAACCTCTTCCGCGCGCTCGCGATAGAGCATCCACAGCTGGATGTAGTTGAAGCCGGTTTCGACGCGGTCGCCGACCTTGATCGGCACGGTTCCCGGCCGCCAGAAGGCCGGATCGGTCAGGCCGGTCAGCCAGAGCGTGGGGGATTCATAAAACGTCTTGCGCGGCAGGGCGCCTTCGCCGTGCGGCATGTTGCAGGCGGAAAAATCCGGCGCCCAGCGGTCGTTACGGATCATGCCGACATAGGAGGGGTGCGTCGCCTGGACCTCCATATGCCGCACGTCAGGCGAGACAAACTCCAGCGCCACATTGTCGCGTTCGGCGCAAAGCTCCGGCGTGGAGCGATTGTTGACGGTGACGGCGGTCTCGTTGACGAGGCCCCGCGCCCCTTCGGCGCAGGCGGGGGCGGCGAGGAGAAAAAGGGCAAGAGACAGTGTCAGACGCATGGACGATTCCGGTGAGGCTGCCCACATCAGGGCTGACGCCTTTTAGCCTGAGGCGGGGCGTCTCGCAAAGGGGAGGACGGCGATGCAATTTCCGGATGGATGGAGCGGCGACGACAAGAGAAGGGCCAAGTGCTTTCAATTTTCGGGCTTTGCGCCAGCGCTGGCCTTTATGGTCGAGGTTGGGCTCTATTGCGAGCGCGTCGACCATCACCCGGAGTGGAAGAATATCTACAATAAAATCTGGGTCGAACTCACCACCCACGATTCCGGCGGGGTGACGGACAAGGATCTGGCGCTCGCCGAACACATGGAGACGGTTTACGCGCGGGGTTGAGGCGCGTGTCACGCCGCCGTGGTCAGCGCGATCTTGTTGGCGCTGGCGTCGTGGGAGCCGGGCAGGGTGAAGCGCACGCGCGCCCCTTGGCCCGGCGCGGACTCGATCCGCAACCGGCCGCCGTGCAACTCCACCAGCGAGCGGGCGATCGAAAGGCCGAGGCCCGGTCCCTTCATGCCATCGACCATCAGCGGCGATTTCTGCTCGAACGGACGGCACACCTGCTTGATTTCTTCCGGACTCATGCCGCAGCCGGTGTCTTCCACCGTGATTTCGCAGCCCGCCCCTTCGGCCCGCGCGCGTAAAACGACGCTGCCGCCCTGGGGCGTGAATTTCAGCGCGTTCTTGAGCAGGGTGTCCAGGATTTTCGCCAGCGCCCCGGCGTCGGCGAAGGCCATTTCGTCGCGCGGCGCATCGAGCGTCAGCGTGACCTGCTTGGCGTCGGCGGCGGCCTGGAAATCGGCGGCGGCCTGGTCGAGCGCGTGGGCAAGATCGATTTCGCGCGCGGCCACCGTCACCTGTCCGGCCTCCAACCGCGACATTTCCAGCACGTCGCCGATCACGGCGCGCAGATATTCGCCGGATTTTCTGATATCGCCGGCATAGCTGAGATAGCGGTCGTGGCCAATCTCGCCAAAAATCTGGTTTTCCATCATTTCGGCGAAGCCGATGATGTGGGTGAGCGGCGTGCGCAGCTCATGGCTCATGTTGGCGAGGAAATCGCTCTTGGCGCGATTGGCGGCCTCGGCCACGGCTTTCTGTTCGAGATAGCGCTCGGCCAGTTCGGCGAGCTGTTGGGCCTGCAACTCCAGGGTCTGCCGGGACTTGCGCAGGTCGGCGATGGTGGCCATCAGCTTGCGCTCGCCGTCGAGCAGGCCCTGCTCGTGGCGCTTGAGGTCGGAAATGTCGGCCCCGACGGAGACATAGCCGCCGTCCTTGGTGCGGCGCTCGTTGATCTGCATCCAGCGGCCGTCGGCGAGGCGCGCCTCGTAGACCCGGCCGCCGCCGTCGGCGTCGCGGACGGTTTCGCTGGATTCGACCAGCGGCTGCGACTGCGCCATCACCTGCGCATAGGACGCCCCGGTGGCGATGCTGGCGTCGCTGAGGCCGTGCAGGCGCTGGAACTTCGAATTGCACAGCACCAGCCGGTTGTGCTCGTCCCACAGCACGAAGGCGGCGGAAATGGTCTCGACGGCGTCGCGCAGACGGCGGTCGGCGGCGGCGCTGTGTTCGGCGAGGCGTTGCTGCTCGGAAATGTCGATCGCGATCCCCACCAGATGCGGCTGGCCGTCGCCGGCGTCGCGGATCACCTGGGCGCGGGCGCGCAGCCAGACGAACGACCCTTGCGCGTCGCGCATGCGGAAGGCGTGATCGACGGTTTTGAGCTGTCCGGCGGTGAGTTTTTCCGCGATTTCGGCGAGATCGCCGTCCTCCGGGTGGAGCAGGGCGCGAATTTCGCCAAAGGAGAGGAATTCGGGCCGCGCCGGCATGCCCAGCAGGTCGTACATCGACTGCGACCAGTGGATGCGGCCGGTCGCGAGATTCCAGTCCCACAGGCCGCAGCGGCCGCGGTCGAGCGCCGCGTCGATGCGGGCGCGGATGCGGGCGCGCTCGGTTTCGGCCTGGGCGGCGCGGCGGGCCTGGGTGGCGAAGGCGAAGGCCAGCAGGCCCAGCATCGCGGCGGTGGCGAGCAGCAGGAGAACGGTGCGGCAGGCGGCGGCGCGCCATTCGGCGAAGGCGTGGTCGATCGGCTGAACGACGGCGATCTGGCCGAAGGGGCCGTCGAGATTGCGCACGGCGGCCAGCATCACCGCGCCGTTCGGCGCGGTGACGCGCATGGCGCCGGCCTTTTCGCCGAGGACGGTGGGCGGCGCGCCGCCGAGGCGGTCGGCGAGTTGTCCCGCGCCGATCCCACCTTGGGGCAGAGTCGCGACGATCTGGCCGGCGCGGTCAGTCAGCAGGACGGAGCGCCCGCGGGCGACGATGTGGCGACGGGTGGAATCGAGCAGGACGGTCGCCGGCGCGCCGGGGGCGGCGTCGCGCAGGGCGGCCTGGACATCGTCGGCGGCGAGTTGGCCGATGGCTTCGAGTTCGGACAGGGCCTCCGGTTCGACCTGGTAATAGGACTGGAGCGTCGCGTCGAGGGCGAGGCCGAGCAGCAGCAGCAGGAACAGACTGGCCGCGACGGGAACCAGGACGCGCAGCCTGGACTCCAGACGCGCGGAGTCGAACAGCGACGGCCGGCGCTGCGCGGGCGGCCCTGGCCGGGGCGGAGGCGTGTCCACGGCCGCGACGGGCGCAGCCGGACGCTCGCCCTCCGAGCCAATGGCGAAGAGCAATCCGGAGGGTGTCGTGTCCAGGCAAAAGGACGAGTCTGCCGCGTTCGCACGCGCCATGCATGGCTCTCCCGTCAGGGGGGTCGGTTTCTGAATTTTGGGCTGAATCGAAGCGACCAACGCTGCTTCCGAATCAGTCTTATGAGAATCCTAAGGCGCAAATTTGTCCAGAGTAAATTTTCAGTAAACTTGCGAAATCAGGGCGGCAACGCTTGAGCTGCCTGCCGGTTCGACAGGGAAATGGCGATGCGTAAAGATGAGGACGCTACGAAAACAAAAGGGTAACAGTGAAGAAGCGGACACTGACGTTACGTGAAAAGTGGACCCCGCTTCCTCGGAAATATTACTTATTTACGCAAGGGCGCGCTGCACGATGTCGCGTAAATCTGGAGAAAGTTTCGGGGCGTCGGAAACATTCTTTAGGGCCTGTTCGGCCTGGGCGCGGCGCTCAACTTCCAGATTGCGCCAGGATCGGAAGGCGGAGAGAACGCGGGCCGCGACCTGTGGATTGACGCGGTCGATCTCCAGCGCCAGATCGGCGACGAACCGATAGCCTTCGCCGCTGGCGGCGTTGAAGCAGAGCGGATTGCCATTGGCGAAGGCGCCGATCAGCGCATAGACGCGGTTGGGCGTGGCGATGTTGAAGGCATGAATCTTGGTCAGCCGCTTGACCCGCGCCAAAGTGTCCGGCTCGGGAATGGTCGCCTGCAGCGAGAACCATTTGTCGGTGATCAGCGGTTCCTGGCAATGGGCGCGGAAGAAGAAGTCCAGCGCCTTCTCCCGTGTCGGGGTCGGCAGGCGGCTCAGCACCGTGAGCGCCCCCATCTTGTCGGTCATGTTGGTGGCGCGCTGGAATTGCGTGAGCGCGATATCGGCGCCGTCGGCGTGATTGCCGGCCGCGTAGAGATCGAGGCAGGCGCTGCGCAACGCCCGCCGGCCGGCGCTGGCGGCGTCGGGCGAATAGGCCGCGTCGGAATGGAGCTTGTCGTAGACCGTCACCAGGCGTTGGCCGAGGCGCCGGCCTATGCCGTCGCGCAAGGCTTTGCGCGCCAGAAAGATCGCTTCCGGATCGACATCGCAACCGATGTCGCGGGCGAGGTCGTTTTCGCTGGGCAGCGCGGCCATTTGCGCGGCGAAGGCGGGGTCGCCTTCGTAACCTTCCAGCGCGCGGCCCAGGGCCTCCGCGAACTTTTCCGAAAATTCCGGCATTTCGCCGGCGCGGATGGCCGCGGTGGAGCGGATCATCAGTCGCGTGGCGAGGCTCTGCGCCGCCTGCCATTTGTTGAAGGGGTCGCTGTCATGGGCCATCATCAGCAGCAGGTCGTCCTCGGAAAGGTCCATTTCGAGGATTACCGCCGCGGAGAAGCGGCGGTTGACCGAGGCGACCGGCGGCGTCGGCACGTTCTTGAACACGATGGCGCGCTCGGCTCCAGGCAGTTCGAACACGCCGAATTTTGCCTCGCGCGCACTCCAGGGTTCATCCTGGACCATGGGAATTTCGGCGCCGTCGCGGCCGATCAGGCCGATGCGGATCGGCATGGGCAGCGGCTTTTTCGTGGTCTGGCCGGGCGTGGGCGGCGTCTCCTGCCGCAGGGTGAGCGTGTAGGTCTGGGCCTTCGCGTCATGGACGCCCTTGACATGGAGGCGCGGCGTGCCGGCCTGCGCGTACCATTGCGCGAACGAAGCGAGGTCGCGCTTGGCCGCTTCGGCGAAGCAGGACAAAAAGTCTTCTATCGTCGCGGCCTTGCCGTCGAAGCGCTCGAAATAGAGCGCCATGCCGGCGTGATAGGCGTCGTGGCCGATCAGGGCGCGGAGCATGCGCACGATCTCGGCCCCCTTCTCATAGACGGTCGCGGTATAAAAGTTGTTGATTTCGCGGTACGTATCCGGGCGGACGTTATGGGCGAGCGGGCCGGCGTCCTCGGGGAATTGCGCCGCCCTGAGCGCGCGCACGTCGCTGATGCGCTGCACGGCGCGCGAGCGCTGGTCGCCGGAGAATTCCTGGTCGCGATAGACGGTCAGGCCTTCCTTGAGGCAGAGCTGGAACCAGTCGCGGCAGGTGATGCGGTTGCCGGTCCAGTTGTGGAAATATTCATGCGCCACGACGCTCTCGATCCGGGCGTAATCGGCGTCGGTCGCGGTTTCCGCCACCGCCAGGATGTATTTGTCGTTGAAGATGTTGAGGCCCTTGTTCTCCATCGCGCCCATGGTGAAGTCGGACACGGCGACAATGTTGAACACGTCGAGATCATATTCGCGGCCATAGACGAATTCGTCCCAGCGCATGGCGTGGATCAGGCTTTGCATCGCGTAATAGGCGCGGTGCTTCTTGCCCTTTTCCACGTAGATGCCAAGATCGACCTTGCGCCCGGAGGCGGTGGTGAATTCGTCATGGATGGAATCGAGATCGCCGCCGATCAGCGCGAACAGATAGCAGGGCTTGGGATGGGGATCGCGCCAGATGGCGTAATGGCGCCCCGGTCCGGCCTCGCCCGCCTCGACCCGGTTGCCGTTCGACAGCAGGATGGGCGCCTCTTCCTTCGAGGCCTCGATCCGCGTGGTGAACACGGCCATCACGTCGGGCCGGTCGAGATAATAGGTGATGCGCCTGAAGCCTTCGGCCTCGCATTGGGTGCACCAGGTGTTGTTGGAGCGGTACAGGCCTTCCAGCCGCGTGTTGGCGGCGGGGTCGAGTTCGGTTTCGATCTCCAGCGTGAAGGCGCGGCGCGGCGGTTCGGCTATGGTCAGGCGCTCGGGGGTCGCGACCTCCGCGAGGTCGAGCGGTTGATTGTCCAGCACGGCGCGCAGCGGTTTCAGGTCGCCGCCGTCGAGCGCCAGCGGCGCGCCCGCCCGGCCCAGCGGGTTGGGACGAAGGCGCAGGCGGGACACCACGCGCGTCGTCTCGTCCAGCCGGACGTCGAGTTCCACCGTGTCGATCAGATAATCGGTCGGACGATAATCGGCGAGGCGGGTCGGGCCGTGGGCGGCGGAATCGGAGTGCGCGGACATGGAACGCTCTTGGAAGTCTCGGACGATTGCATCGGTCAGGCAGCTTTTAGTCTTCCAACGGTCAAATGACCATTCCCCAAAAGAATTTCGATGTCACAAGATGTCAGAAAAGCACTTTGCCGACGTGCAAAATCGCCCGGACGTTCTTGACCCGGGACCACCCGAACCGGCAGGAATACAGACGGGCCAGCCGGGTCCAGGACAGCCGACTCCAAGAGGAATGCATGACGGGTTCGGGGAGAATCGCCAACATCTGCGTCTATTGCGGCTCCTCGCCGGGCCACGATGAGTCCTTGATGCGGGCGGCGGAGCATTTTGGCCGCATTCTCGCGGAAAACGGCATCGGCCTCGTCTATGGCGGCGGCAATCTCGGCCTGATGGGCGCCGTGGCGAGGTCCGCGCTCGACGCGGGCGGCCGCGTCACCGGGATCATTCCGGGATTCCTGGCCAAGCGCGAGCATATGCTCGAAGCGGTGCAGGATCTGCTGGTGGTCGAGGACATGCATTCGCGCAAACGGCTGATGTTCGAGAACGCCGACGCCTTTGTCGCCTTCCCCGGCGGCATTGGCACGCTGGAGGAACTGGTCGAGCAATTGACCTGGGTGCAACTCGGACGGCACGACAAGCCGGTGCTGATCGCCGATCTCTCGGGGTTCTGGGCGCCGCTGCTGGCGCTGCTCGACCACATGCGGGAAACCGGCTTCATCCGCCGCGACTACGAGGCGCGCTATCTCATCGCCGACCGGGTCGAGGACATCCTGCCCGCCTTGCGCGCGGCCTATGCCGTCAATGCGCGGCCCCGCCGGAGCCTTCCGCAAGAATTTTAGCCGATTCTTCCTCGGCGACCATCTCGGCGCCAAAATTGAGGCGCACGAAACAAAACCAATCCCGCGAACAGGCGATTGTCCCCCCGAGTCCGCAACCAAATCCCGGCTTCCGCGTCTTCCTGCATGCGATGCAGTGGAATGTGCGGCAAGCCCGCGCCGCATTGAGGATGCGCCTTATGACTCCCTGGGCTTCCGCGAGATCGCTTCGAAATCCGCGTTCCCGCGCAAGGCGGGCGAGCGCCACATATGGGCCGATCCACGCGAGACCGGCGCCAACCCGGGCGAAAGCTCCAAGGGGATGAACATGAACGGCCAGACGCCGACAGGGCGGCGGGCGACAGGAGAGTTGGCATGAACAGATGGTTTCCGGCCGTGGCGGCCCTGGCGCTGACCGCCGGCATCGCCGTGGGCCAGGGCGCGGCCCTCGGCGGGCCGGGCCTGCCCGGCGCGGATAAAGGCGATTGGCGCCGCCGCGAGGTGGTGCGGACCTATCGCGACAACGAAGGCTGCAAAATCAGCGTGATCAGCTATCACCACGGCGACGGGGATGTCGAAACCCGCCAGAGCCGCGATTGCGGTCGCGACTAGAGCATGATCCCAAAAACCGGTGTCCACTTTTTGGGATCATGCTTTAGCGCTTCGCCTTCGTCGATAAACAGGGCCGCGAGGTTCGCGGCCCTGCAAAGGTCAGGTTTGCTGAATGGCCGACAATTTCCAATCCGTGGCCGCCCCGCCCGGACGGCGCGCGAATGTCCAGACTTCGGTCGAAACCGCCGGCGTCACGGGATCACCCGAGACGACCTTGCCGGTCGCGCGATCAACCATCGTGTCGATCAGCGAGAAGCGCATCGCGACGCTCGCATAATCGCTTTCGGGCTCGCTCCAGGCTTCCGCAAGATCACCCTGCAGAAGGGTCACGTCGGAGATTTTGTTGACCTGCCCCTTTTTTGCGGTCTCTTCGATCTCCGCAGCGAAATATGAGGCCATTTCAGGCGTCGCCAGAGCGCGCAAAGCGGCCATGTCCTCGGCGGCATAGGCTTTTTGGATGAGGCCGAGGCGCTGTTCGAAAACATTGAAATCAGCGGGACTGATTTCGAGCTTCACGGTTCTGCCAGTCCCTCCGCCAAGGCCCCCGAAACCGCCAAGACCGGGGCGCGGAGCTTGCGCGGCGCCGCTGTCGTATGCGGCGCCTTGATGCGCCGGCTGGCGCCTGCGCAGGAAGCCCATGACGAATTTGAACAGGAGGAACAGCAGCCCGATCTGAAGCACGAGGCCCAGAATCGACGATAGTCCGCCGAGCCCGCCACTGAGCCCGCTTCCGAACAGCATGCCGATCAACCCGGCGCCGACAAGGCCGCCAAGCAGGCCGCGCCCGAAACCGCCGGACATGAAGCCGCCGGCGTTCATGCCCGTCGCTCCGGCATTCTGCCCCATCCCTGGCGACGGGGACGTCATGGAACGTTCGATCGGAGCGGCTGGGCGAGGCGCCGTCGCGGTTGGGGGCGGAGCGCTGAACGTGCGCGTCCCGCGACTGCCGATGGAGCCGCCAGCTCCCGATTTGGCGAAGCTGTCGGCGGAACAGCCAAGGGCGACAAGGGCGGCCAGAGTGAAAATCAAGGTTTTTTGGCGCATGGCCATGGTTTCGTCCTGAGGTTGCACGAGCGTGTCGCCGCCCGCATGGCTTATATTGTTTATCGTCGGTCAAAGTGCAAAGGCGGCGGCCGGGTCCGGGCCTCCGGTTATGACGATTGATGCTCCGCAGCGATGAAAAACGCCCGGGGGTTATGCTTTCGGCTTGCCAGTCACCGGGTCAGAAGGAAGGCCGCCCCCCAATGCCGGCGTTTCCTGCGGCTAGGCGACGACGAACGTCTGGCGGCTCAAAGTCAGGCGGAAACGCGCGACCTTATGGTCTGCTTGGCGCCGGCAAGTTTGACTTGCTCGTGGCGCCAATCAAATTGGCAGACCTCGCCCGGCGCAAAATTCAGAGGAAGCGCTGGTCATTCCGCCCAGCGACCGTCGGCCGCGATAAAGCCGCGGTCGGTCATCACCACCCAGCCGCCGCCGCGCCTTTCGATGCGCTGCACCCTGGCGCCGCCGGCCAGCACATCGCCGGGGCCGATTTCCTCCACCCCATCCTCGCCCTCGACCACCGCCAGGCCTTCGTTGACGTCGCGCAGAACGTAGCCGCGATAGGGTTTTGGCGCGGACGCTTGCGGTTTCAAGGAGACTGGGCTGGCCATCGGTTTTGGCAGCGGCTTGCCGATCGAGGCGGTGGGCGCGCGATCGATCAGGCGGGCCGGCGGTTGCGGCAAGGCATGCTGCAGGGTTTGCGGCAAGGCTTGCGGCGCGGCTTGGGCCTGCTGCTGCGGCGCTGGTTTGGTCTCCTTCGCCGGCGGCGTCGCCAGCTTCTCGACCTGGGCGTGCAAGGTCCGCGATTGGGCCTTTTCCTCGGCGAGGCTCTTTTGCAGGGCCGCGACGGCGGCGTCGGACTCGCGCGCCTTCTCGACTTGCGCCTCCAGCTTGCCTTTCAGGCCGTCCACATGCACGCGCAGGGCGGCGACCTCCTTTTTGGCTTTTTCCGCGTTGTCGGCGGCGGCCTGCGCCGCGATCTGCTCCGGCGACGGGCCGCGCAAAGAGTCGATCTTCGCGCCGGCCCCCCAGCCGAGGGCGACGAGCAGCAGGGCGGCGCCGGCGGGGATGGCGGCCTTCTTCCAGTTGGGCCTTTCGTCGCGATTGGTTTTCTGGAGGGCTTGAGGCAGGCGGACGAGATCGTACATCGGACGGCTCCGAAAGAGATGATCCTCTTTCACACCGGAAATTGTCGCTATTTTGGCTTAATCCAAGCTGAATGGAGAAAGCCCGCCGAAAAAAAACTCATTGTTCGCCTTGATAGGAGCCGACCACCCGCACCACCTTGCCGTCGCGCTCGATCGAGACCGGTTGCGCCGAGGGCGCCGGAGCGGCGCGCGTCGCGGTTTTCGCATCCGGCGCCGCCGTCGCGGCCGGGCGCTTCAGGCCTTGCAGGGTTTCGCGCAGCCCTTTGGCCAGATTGGGGTCGTTGGCCGGAACGAATCGGGCCGCGCTGGGGTGCTCGGGGTCGCCGCCCATATAGACCATCAGGCCGCTGGGGCCGGAAACCACGTCGCCGCGCCGCAGCGTATTGTCCTGGAGCGCCAGCATGGCCGGGTCCTTGCCGGCCTGCGCGGCCTTGAGCGCCAGATTGGCCTCGATCTGGGTCTTGCCATGCCTTTCGCCGCGCGCCGCGCCCTTGTTGGCGTGCTTGGGCGGCGGCGCATGCGTGACGGGGTCGGAGGGCGCGACGGCGGCGGCGGGCTTTTCCCGAACGCCGAAAAGTTCCTCCCAGAAACCGGCCTGCGCCGGCGCGGCGGTGGCGAGCAACGGAAGGCTGAAAATGAAGGCGAGTGTGCGCGAACGAGCGGGCGTCATGGCTTCGACAAACCTGGAATGCGCGCGGGAAGGCCGCGCGCGAACATGATAGGGATTGGAGGTGAACCTATCATTGACGGCGCGCCACGTCGCGCCGCGTCGCCGCCAAAACTTCACTTTTTGGAGATTCCACACCGCTGTTGCGCCAATGTCTCAGCGCCAGGCATGAATTTAT
>NZ_NHSJ01000124.1 GCF_002937075.1 Rhodoblastus sphagnicola | reverse complement strand
GCAAAATCTCAAGCAGCGACACCGCCATCCGACAACCTCCGATTCGGGTTGTCGTTGATAGATTCACACATTTTCGCCCGCGGGAATCCTAAAGCTCCCTCAAAGTCTAGAGAACTGAACAGCCCTGGCCTATGCCTCCAGCCGCGCCGGTCACCAGCGCGACCTTCCCTGTCAAGTCAACCATGAACGCGACCTCCCTGGATCAGCAGGCTTTGCTGCCTTTTTTCAATTATTCCGGCGGGTTCCCGATAAAAATTCCACGCCGACAGTCTCCTCTTCTCGCCTCCATCCTCCAGACGCCTGACCGGCGCGACGAGGTTGCTTTCGGGAATGACAAGGAGGCCAGGCGAACAAGAGTGTTTCTGTCGGCTGGCCCCAGTTCGGGCCTTCCATCCTCGAGTTGCGGCTGGGAGGCGCCGGGAAGGCCCTAAGCAGGAAGTTCCTTCAAACCTGAGATCGAAGGTCGCCGCGAACCCCGCAACAGGACGCGCGGGTTCAGTTCGGAAACTTCAGTTGATTGCTGTCCTCACGCACAGTTCATAAGGTCCATCGATAGGGCAGGTGCCAGGAACGGCCAACTATCTTCGGATAGGGACATGCTCATCTTTCGATAGGCGGGTTGCGCGGGTTTTTGCTGACTTGATGTGCTTCGGCTTTTTGATCCGGGATTCAGAATGAGCGCGGCCTGCATTCCCTATGACGTTTACTGGTCGACTCCCTTCTCCAAATGGTAGATGTCGCTGGCGCATCTTCACAGTTTGCGGCTGGCGGCGCAGACCGCGAAAACTATCCTTGCGGCGAAGACATTTCCCCTCGACGCGATCGATCTCGGCATTCTCGGCACGACCAATCCGCAGCTCAGCAGCTTTTACGGGCTTCCCTGGGTGACCGGAATGATCGGGCTCGAAGGCGTCACCGGAACGACCGTGCAGCAGGCCTGCGCCACCAGCGCCCGGGCGCTTCAGATAGCGATGCTGGAGCTCGCGGGGGGAACGGCGCGGTGCGCGCTGGTCATCGCCGCGGATCGCTGTTCCAACGGGGCGGCGCTCTGCTACCCCGACGCAACGGCGTCCCGCGGGCGCGGCCAGACCGAAGCCTGGGTGCTCGACAATTTCGGCAACGATCCGCACGCACGCAACGCCATGCTGGACACTGCCGAAAACGCCGCGCATCGCCGGAATCGGAACCTCGGAACAGCACGAGACCGTCTTGCTGCGCCATGCGCAGTACCAGGACGCGCTGGCCGAGGACCGGCGCTTCCCGCGCCGCTCCACGGTCGGCTTTCCCATCACCGACGCCTTGCGCGCCACGCGAAATCTCCCCGGTCGCCTGGTTTTGCTCGACGACGGCCTGTGAAATGGCCTGGGTGGGTTCGTCGACGCTGTTCATGGCGATGGCGATCGCACGAATATGCTTCACCGTATTCGCGGTCTCGGAGCGCATGTTTTCGATATGGGCCGTCACGTCCTCGGTGGCGCGCTGCGTCTAGTCGGCCAGCGCCTTCACCTCGGAAGCGACGACAGCGAAGCCTTTGCCGGCCTCGCCAGCGCGCGCTGCCTCGATGGTTGCGTTCAAGGCGAGAAGATTGGTCTTCTGGGCGATCGAATGGATCAGCAGGACGACCGAGCCGATCTTGTCCGCAGCCCCGCTGAGGCGCTCGACCTGACCGACGCTGACATTGGCGCGCGCGGCGGCGTGATAGACAGCCTGTGTCGTCCCGGCGATTTTGGTCGCCATTTCGGTGAGGGATGCGGCGATCTGATCGGAAGCCGCGGCGACAGAACGCACCATCTTCTCGGAATTGGCGGAGGCGTTTGAGGCGGCTGTGGCCAAAGATCCAAAGATGACGTGCGGCGGGCGATCTGGGAAGCAATCGAAGCTTCATCGTGCGACGGCTGACCACGGCAAAGCGCATGGTCGCGACTGTTCGCCGTCAGCGTGAGTGGGACAAAAACGGGTTCATTGAGAACGGAGGGTTTCTGGGTCATCGTAGCTGACAAGGAGCGAAGATGAGACAGAAACCCGGACCTGCGAGAGTGGCTTCGGACGCAAAGCCGCCGGCTGAAAAGTTCTGAAGGACATTCGCCGCGCGACCTGTCGGCATTTTTCGGCCGAGGAGAAGATCCGCGTCGTGCTTGAGGGCTTGCGCGGCGAGGAGAGCATCGCCACCTCGATGTATTACGGCTGGTCCAAGGACTTTCTTGAGGCTGGCAAGCGCAGGCTGACGGGCGATACGGCCCGCTCGGCCAACACCGAGGAGGTCAAGGCGCTCAAGCGCGAGGCGCAGGCGCTGAAGGAAGCGGTCGCCGACCTGACGCTGGAAAACCGCCTGCTTAAAAAAAGCGTGATCGCGGATGGGCAAATCAGTCTGGAAGACTTGGACCGGGAGGACGAGGCATGAGATATTCGTCCTCTGAAAAGGCCGAGATCATCCGCCTGGTCGAGGACTCGCACCTGCCGGCGAAGAAGCCTCGCCTCCTGTCGGACAACGGCGCGTCCTACATCGCCGAGGAACTGGCGCAATATCTGGAAACGCAGGGCATGAGCCACGTGCGCGGCGCGCCCTATCATCCTCAAACACAGGGCAAAATCGAGCGCTGGCATCAGACGCTGAAGAACCGCATCCTGCTTGAAAACTATTATCTGCCAGGAGAACTGGCGGGCGAGATCGCGGCCTTCGTCGAGCGTTACAACAACGACCGCTATCACGAAAGCCTCGACAATCTCACGCCGGCTGACGTCTATCTCAGCCGGGGCGACGCCATTTTAAGCGAACGAGAAAGGATCAAACGCCAGACCATCGAAACTCGCCGCTTGCAGCATCACGCGCAAGCCGCATAACATGACCCAGATGAGCCAGATCCCCCGTTCCTGAAAAGCTCAGTTTGTCCCATTTCTTCTGACGACGGACATATAGATATCGCTGCATCACCCATGTTTTGCCCCGACGTTGGCGGATCCCCGCCGCCACCGCTCAGCGCCAATTGACGGAGATCTAGCCATGAAATCGTTGCTGCAGACTTCGCCCATGCGCCAGGAGCCCGGGCCTGACGCGGCTGTTTCCGGGCCTTTAGCTGTCCAAGAGACTCCCGCGCCATATGCGAATTCCAAAGCTGAAGGATGATTCATAAAATACGATCAACTCACTAGCCCTTCAATCGCTTCGGGAAAGAACTTCAGATGGCACAGTTTGCCGGAAAGACGGCGCTCGTCACCGGAGCCAACAAGGGCATCGGCTTGGAGATCGCCCGCCAACTCGGCAAGGCGGGACTGAACGTCATAGTGGCGGCTCGTGACGTGGAGCGCGGCGCGATTGCCACCCGCGTTCTTCAGGACGAGGCGATCACGGCGCGGTTTCTGCGCATCGACCTGACCGACCCCACATCCGCGGCAGCCGCCGCCGCCGATATCCGTGACCGCGAAGGAGCGTTGACGATCCTGGTCAACAACGCGGGCATCACCGATCCTCGGGACGGGCCACCCAGCTCGGCCAGCCTTGACGCCGTCAGGCGTATCGTCGACACCAACTTCTTCGGCACGCTGGCCGTCACGCAAGCCATGCTGCCGCTGCTGAAGACGTCTGCGCCGGCACGGATCGTCAATCTCTCCAGCGGCCTCGGATCTCTCGCACTCCACGGCGATCCGGACTGGGCATACGCCCCCTACAAGCTCATCGGCTATTGTGCCTCCAAAGCGGCGGTGAACATGTTGACGGTGCAGCTGGCCGCAGAGCTGCGCGACACCGGCATCAAGGTCAATTCCGCCGACCCCGGTTTCACGGCGACCGACCTAAACGGTCACAGAGGCCGCCAGACGATCCCTGAAGGAGCCGCAGAGGCCGTGCGCTTGGCCCTTCTCGACGACGACGGTCCGACGGGGGGATTCTTCGCCACCGAAGGCCGCGAACCCTGGTGAACGGAGAGGGCCGGCACGCGGTCGTTCGGAGCATCGCCCGACGGCGGCCCGCGCCGCGGCCGTCTCACCCCAGGCGATGAGGACTCAGTCCGGGGCCGCCGCGAACGGGTGGGCGGCGATGCGCATCGGCGGTTCGGCCAGAAATCCGAGGATCTCGTCGCGGAGTTCATCCGCGCGCGCTGGTCTCTTAGCCGACCTTGGCCGCATCGGATCTGAACACTTCGATGTTGCAGACCACGTCGGGATCGCCGTCCTCGCGAAGAGTGATGAAACGGTCGGAGGCGCGGGACTTCGCCATGCCTCTCGTGGCCAGTTCAAACAGTCTGTCGCCGGCTCCGGGCTTGGCGCGCATCCTGATGATGTAGGCGGGTTGGGCCTGCAGGGGCATGCTGTCGCCTTCAGGTTGAATCGAACCGTCGTTCCAGATGCGGAACAGGTCGGAAGTCGGTCACGCAAAGTCGGTGGACCGCGAGACCGCTTCCCATTCCGCGATCTCCGCCCTCATCGCCGCGATCTTGGTCTCGACGAGCCCGAGGGCGTCGGCGCCGAGATAGAGCCGCACCGGCGGGTTGTCGGATTCAACCAGTTTCAACAGCGCCTCGGCCGCCTTGGCCGGATCGCCGGGCTGCCTTCCGCTCTTCGCCTGACGGGTCGCGCGGATGGGGTCCATCACGGCATCATAGTCGGCGATGCTGCGGTCCGTGCGGACCATCGACCGGCCGGCCCAATCCGTGCGGAACTGCCCGGGCGCAAGCGCCGTCACATGAATGCCGAGAGTCTTCACTTCCTTGCCCAGCGCCTCGGAGATGCCTTCGAGGGCAAACTTGCTGCCGCAATAATAGGTGATCCCCGGCATGGTGATGAAGCCGCCCATGGAGGTGACGTTGACGATATGGCCCGAGCGGCGCTGCCGCATGCCCGGCAAAACGGCTTTCATCATCGCGACGGCGCCGAAGACGTTGACATCGAACTGCCGCCGGATGTCGTCGAGGGGCGATTCCTCCATGATGCCTTCATGGCCGTAACCGGCATTGTTGACCAGCACGTCAATCGGCCCGACGTCGCGTTCGGCCTTGGCGACCGCATCGGGAATCGCGCCGAAGTCCGTCACGTCGATCACGATGGCATGGGCGCGCTCCGGCGCCAAGGCCGAGAAGTCCGTCGCCGCCTCGCCATTGCGGACTGTGCCGATGACATGGTGTCCAGCCGCCAAAGCGCCCGTGGCAAAGGCCTTGCCGAGACCCGAACTGACACCGGTGATCAGGAAGATTTTCTGGTTGCTCATCTGCTGTTCCTTGCCGATTGAGGTCGCCGGCGGCGGATCGGCCGACAGCGAATCTATATCATGATATTTTATTTATATCATGATATAGATTTTCAGCAGTCAGATTCGAGGGACGGACGCATGACCGATGGCCCATCGTCGTCGCCACTCCGGGAGCGGAACCGGCAAACGGCCCGAGATGTCGTGCTGGACGCCGCCGAGCGGCTTCTCCAGGCGAGCCCCAGCGCCGACTTTTCGATGCGGGCGCTGGCGACGGAAGCCGGGGTCGGATTTGCAACGCCGTTCAACCATTTCGGCAGCAAGAACGCGATCATGCAGGCCCTGTCGTCGCGGGTGATCAAACGCATGGCGACGCGCTTCCGGGAGCAGCGCCCGCAGGGCGACGCCGTCGATCGCGTGCTCGCGATGGGGAGGATCAGTGTCGGCGTTCTCTTGGAGAAGCCGGACGTCTCCAAGTCGGTCGTGGGATCGCTTGGCGTGGCCGGCCCGAGCCCGAGTGCGGTCCTGCCCCAATCCGAGGCGCTCTGGTCTCTGGCGCTCGGCGACCTCTCCACGCTGTCCTCGGACGCGCCGATCGCACTGCGCGCGGTCCTGCCGCAACAGCTCGCCTTCACCTTTCGCGGCTGCGTGTCCTTCTGGATCGCCGGTGAACTGACCGACGAGGCCATGGTAACGGCCTTTCAAACCGGCGCCCTGGCTATCCTTCTCGGCTTTGTGAATCCGACCCGGCGGGCGGCGCTGATGGCCCAAATGAGTCCGCTGCCGATACCGTGAGAGCGCAAGAGGAGGTGGCGCGAGACTGTATCCTGTGCCTCTTTCATCGAGAGTTGGTGGCCGAAAACGGCCGAAGCGCGCTGTTCATGGAAGGACTGGCGCAGAGTCTGGCGACAGGCCGCGCGGGCTGTCTTCGAAAATCCGTTCCCGGCGAGAATGCCAAGAGGGCGCTGACGACAGACTGGAGCCGTCTCCTCGGCTAAAGCTGTGCCCTCATCAGACGGTTCGCTAGGCCTTCGGCGAACTCCTTGTCGACGGGCAAGCCGACGAGCGAGCGCAAATGCAAAGGCGCCAGCAGATGATCGACAATATCGTCAACTGAAGGTGTGCTTTCTCCGCGCGCCCTGCTGCGCTCGGGGTGAACGTGGGGTCCGTTCTTCGCCTCTTCGGCAGTCATGGCGCCTCCTTGATTCGGCTGCCGGAAAAAGACATGACGCGGCGACCCAGCCTCGAAGCTAACGGCTCGGGCTCGGTTTGACATCGGTTTTTCGGATGGGGGCATCATGAAACGCTTATGCAAGATCGACGTCCAATAGCATGAATCCCCACCGCTTCAGGGGGATCGTCGCGATTCGACGGCGAGGGCGTCAACGTGACCCCCAGCGGAAATTCTCTCTCAACGCCGCGATCTTTACGCTTTCCTTATTCGCCGGCATCGGCTTCCGCATCGAACCCTTACGCCTTTTGGCGCCATCACTCGCTCCCGTGATCCCCAAACGGAGCGAAACCATGTCGGATGCTCTCTTTCTTGTTTTTGGCCTCGCCCTGATCGGCGTCATGGCGGCTTATATCCATGCGCTAACCCGCGCTTGACGGAGGCGGCCATGTTCGAACCGCTCGCCGGTCTCGTCGTCGCGCTTTCCCTCGGCGCCTATCTCGTCATCACGTTGCTCAAGCCCGAAAAATTCTAGACGGGAGGAGTTTTACCTATGATTCTTGCAGAATGGCTGCAAATCCGGCTGGTCCTCTGGCTCGCGCTGATCGCGGTCCGACCGCTCGGCCTTCACATGGCCGCCGTATTCGAGCGGCGGCTCACACTCCCTCTGCTTGGGCCGCTGGAGCGCGGCTTTTATCGCCTCGCTGGCGTCGCACCGGAGAAGGAACAGGGCTGGCTGAACGCCGCTCTTTTCGGCGCCGTCGCTCTCGCAACTCTTGGAGCCTGCGCTCTGGGAGTTACCCCGGCGCGCGCGGAGAACGTGACCAATCAATGCGCCGCCAGATACCAGGTCGACAAGGCCGCCAACCAGCTCGGCGGCCAGAGTTATTTTCAGTACTATTCCAAATGCTCGGCGGAGGTAAAGGCCCGCAACGCCGCTGCCACCGCCCCGGTCGCCGAGGTCCCCG
>NZ_NHSJ01000123.1 GCF_002937075.1 Rhodoblastus sphagnicola | reverse complement strand
CGCCAGCCCCGCCAGCGCCAGCCCCGCCAGCCCCAAGCCGGCGCCGGAGGGTTTCGATCTCCGCCGTGGCGCGGAAGGCCCGCCGGTCGCGGAGGACGTCTCCGACGCCGGCGACGCGCTGTCGCCGCAGGAGCGGCTACGCGCGCTGGCCGGCAATGTGGATCGCATCGAGAAAAAACAGGTTTCGGCGCTGGAAAATTTGCGCGCGCCCGCCGCCGCCCGCGCCGAAAACCTCCGCCTCGCCTTCGCCGAGGCCGGATTGCCGCTGGAGCGCCTGCTGCGCCATGCGACCGCCGCCAAGCCGACGGCCGACGCCGTGGGCGGCCCCTATGAGCCCGCTGGCGGCGCCTCAGAACCTGCTGGCGGCGCCTCAGAACCCGCTGGCGGCGCCTTCGAGCGCGCCTTTGCCGAGGTCAACCGCAGCATGACGCTGATGGACGGCTTGCGCCGCGCCCTGCCCTACGCGCCGCTGCGCCAGCCCCTGCCCGGCGCGCTCGACGTCACCTCCGTGTTCGGCTATCGCGCCGATCCGTTTCTGGGCCGTCCGGCGCTGCATTCCGGCATGGATCTGCGCGCGCCTTACGGCGATCCCGTGCGCGCCACGGCGAGCGGCCGCGTCACTGTCGCCGAGGCGTCCGGCGGCTATGGCAATCTGGTGGAGCTGGATCATGGCGCGGGCCTCGCCACCCGCTACGGCCATCTGTCCGAGATCGAGGTGAGCGACGGCCAATGGGTCGAGGCCGGCGCGATCGTCGGCCGCATCGGCACGACCGGGCGCTCCACCGGAGCGCATCTGCATTATGA
Source organism: Rhodoblastus sphagnicola (assembly GCF_002937075.1). Classification (GTDB taxonomy): domain Bacteria; phylum Pseudomonadota; class Alphaproteobacteria; order Rhizobiales; family Beijerinckiaceae; genus Rhodoblastus; species Rhodoblastus sphagnicola. The sequence continues at coordinate 78,188 of NZ_NHSJ01000123.1, read as the reverse complement.
AGTGCGGGTGGACGGGGCCGCCGTGGACCCCAGCCGCTATCTCAAGGCCGGACGGCTGTTGACCGCCGGGCTGTGACCGATCACGCCCGCGGCTAGACGCGCGCCGCCTCGGCCGCCGCGCGAATGGCGGCGATGTTCTTGCCATAAACTTCGGGGGCGTCGACCGAACCGCCCTTGAACACGGCGGAGCCGGCCACCAGCGCGTCGGCGCCGGCCGCGACCACCAGCGGCGCGGTTTCCGGCGTAATGCCGCCGTCGATCTCGATATGGATGGGGCGGTCGCCGATCATGGCGCGAATCTGGCGCACCTTCTCGACCTGCGAGGCGATAAAGCTCTGGCCGCCAAAGCCGGGGTTGACCGTCATGACCAGCACGAGGTCGATGCGGTCGAGCACGAATTCGAGGACGTTCGCGGGGGTCGAGGGATTGAGCGACACGCCCGCCTTCTTGCCGCAGCCGCGAATGAGTTGCAGCGAGCGGTCGAGATGCGGGCCGGCTTCGGCGTGGACGGTGAGGATGTCAGCGCCGGCGTTGCAAAAGGCCTCGATGTAGAGATCGACCGGCGAAATCATCAGGTGGACGTCCATCACGCCCTTGATGTGTTTGCGGATCGCCGCGCAGGTGGCGGGGCCGAAGGTGATGTTGGGGACGAAATGGCCGTCCATCACATCGACATGGACCCAGTCGGCGCCCTGCGCCTCGATGGCGCGGCATTCCGCGCCGAAATTGGCGAAATCGGCGGACAAGATGGAGGGCGCGATCTTGATGCTGCGGTCGAACAACATGGGGGGCTTTCTTTCAAAGGCTAATGAAGGCCTGGGCGCGGCTCCCTCTCCCCGCTTCGGCGGGGAGAGGGGACTGGTCGTGCGCTTATCTCACTTCGCGGCGAACGCCAGCTTCTCGCGCCAGCCGGGGTACAGCGTGTCGGCGTCGGCGGGAAAGCTGTGGAAGGCGCGGGCGAGTTCGATGTGGTCCTTGGCGTACTCCACCGGATCGGCCTTGGCGCGCCAGCACTGCTCCGCCTGGCGCAGCGAGACCGCGCCCTTGGCGCCGCCGTCGAGATGGCCGAAGGCGCCGCCGCCGGCCGTCATGATCAGGTTGGAATGGCCGAGATTTTCGAAGAAGCCGGGCATGCGCAGCGCATTCATGCCGCCGGAGATGATCGGCGTGGTCGGGTTAAAGCCCAGCCATTCCTGATGGTAGAACGGGCCGTCGGCGCTGTCCTGCGTGAGCATGTAGGCAATGTTCTTGTCGGACGCATCGCCCTCCATCTTGCCATAGCCCATGGTTCCCGTGTGGATGCCGGAAGCGCCCTGCAAGCGGGCCATTTTCGACAGCACGAAGGCCGTATAGCCGCGCTTGCTTGAGGGCGAGGTCACGGCGCCGTGGCCGGCGCGGTGATAATGCAGATATTGCTTGGGGAAGCGCCGGCGCGCGGTGGTGATCGCCGCCGGACCCGCCACATAGCCGTCCACCAGGAAGGCGACATGGTCGGCGTTCGGACCAAAGGTTTCCAGGATATATTCGCCGCGCGCCACCATTTCATGATGGTCGTCGGCGGTGATGTTGAACGAGAACAGTTTGGCCTGCCCGGTCTTGTCCTGGGCGCGGATCATGGCGTCATTGACGAGGCGCGCGGTTTCCTTGAACGGCGCGAACACCTGGTTGCCCTGCGGTTCGTCGTTCTTGATGAAATCGCCGCCCAGCCAGAAATCGTAGCAGGCGTCGGCGAAGGGTTTGGGGCGCAGGCCGAGCTTGGGCTTGATGATGGTGCCGACGATGAAGCCGCCATCGACCACGGGACGACCGAGCACGCGCCACAAATCCTTGATGCCGGTGGACGGGCCGTCGAACAGCTTCAAATAGGCCGGCGGCACGTAGAAGTCGTGCATCTTGCCGTATTCGATGTCGCCCATGCCCTGGTTGTTGCCGATGGTCAGCGTCAGGAACGACGCGATCATGGCGCGGCCGTCGATGATGTTGCGGTCGAACAGCTCGACGGGATAGGCGATCTTCATGATCTCGTTGGCTTCGTCGATCTCGTAAACCAACGCATCCACGCCGCGGGTGAAATCGTCGGTGGTGGAGACTTCGACATTGGTGCCGGTCGAGGATTCGGCGGCGAAATGCGCGGCGGCGGCGAGATAGGGGCCGTGGCCGGGCTTGTACATCATCTTGTAGGCGCACAGGACGTGCTGGCCGCCGGCGATGAGGTCGGCTTCCTTCAGGTTCAGATTGGCGTAACGAGCTGACTGGTCCATTTTTTTCTCCACTAAGGGCGTGCGAAAAACTCAATTCACTCGGCGGCGACTCACTCCGCGGCAACTTGGGCCGGGATCTCCGGATCGAGCGCGCCGGACGCATAACATCTGGCCATCTCGGCCATGGGCTTCACCTTGATGTGTCCGGCCTGCCCGGCGCAGCCGAACGCTTCGAAGCGGTCGCGGCACACCTTGCTCATCGCGTCCATGGCCGGTTTCAGGAATTTGCGCGGGTCGAATTCCGACTTGTTCTTGTTGGCCACGCGGCGGAATTCCGCCGTCGCCGCCAGACGCAGATCGGTGTCGATATTCACTTTGCGCACGCCGAACTTGATGCCGCGCACGATCTCTTCCACCGGCACGCCATAGGTCTCGCGCATTTCGCCGCCGTTGGCGTTGAACAGGTTGCGATATTCCTCGGGCACCGAGGACGAGCCGTGCATGACCAGATGCGTGTTGGGGATTTTCTCGTGGATTTCCCGGATGCGGTCGATGGCCAGCACGTCGCTGGTCGGCTTTTTCGTGAATTTGTAGGCGCCGTGCGAGGTGCCGATGGCGACCGCCAGCGCGTCCACCTTGGTCGCGGCGACAAAGCGTTGCGCCTCCTCGGGATCGGTCAGCAGGCTGGCGCGGTCGAGCTTGCCCTCAAACCCGTGGCCGTCCTCGGCCTCGCCATGGCCGGTTTCGAGCGAGCCGAGACAGCCGAGTTCGCCTTCCACCGACGCGCCGACCATATGGGCGAGGCGCGCGACTTCGGAGGTGATGGCGACGTTATAGTCGTAGGTGGCCGGCGACTTGCCGTCCTCCATCAACGAACCGTCCATCATCACCGAGGAAAAGCCGTTCTGGATGGCGGACAGGCAGGTGGAGACCCGCTCGCCGTGGTCCTGATGGATGCACAGCGGAATTTCCGGATACATCAGCTCCAGCGCCTCCATCATCTTGGCGAACATGATGTCGCCGGCATAGGCGCGGGCGCCCCGGCTGGCCTGGATGATGACGGGCGCGTTGGTCGCGCGCGCCGCCTCCATGATGGCCAGCGCCTGTTCCATATTGTTGACGTTGAAGGCGGGGACGCCATAGGACCGCTCGGCGGCGGCGTCGAGAAGCTGGCGAAGTGTGATGCGGGCCATGGGGTCTCCAGTTATCTTTGCGCGTGACGGCGCCTGCCTTCTCCCCATGGGACGTTCGCAAGAACGTCCGTCTTTCGACGTCCTATGGCGGGAGAAGGCGGCTCGCGGCGGAAGCCGCGAGACGGATGAGGGGTTCTTTCAAGCAACGAAGGTCGAGGCGGCGCCCCCTCATCCGGCGCTTCGCGCCACCTTCTCCCGCAAGGGGAGAAGGCAGCCAACGATCAGCCGATCAGCTTTTTCGCGGCTTCGGCGACGGCTTCCGCCGTAATGCCGAAATGCTTGTAGAGTTCAGGCGCGGGCGCCGAGGCGCCGAAGCCTTTCATGCCGATGAAGTCGCCGTTGTCGCCGAGCCAGCGATCCCAGCCGAAGCGCAGGGCCGCCTCGACACCGACGCGCGGCGCCGTTCCCAGAACCTGCTTGCGGTAGTCGGCGCTCTGCGCCTCGAACAGCTCCCAGCAGGGCATGGAGACGACAGCCGCCTTCTTGCCCTGCGCGGCGAGCAGATCGGCGGCGGCGACCGCGATCTCCACCTCGGAGCCGGTGGCGAGCAAAGTCACATCGCGCGCGCCATCGGCTTCGCGCAGAACGTAAGCGCCCTTGGCTGTCAAATTTTCGCTCGCGCTCACCCGCTGCGGCTGCAAGGCCTGACGGGTCAGGGCCAGCACCGAAGGGGTCTTTTCGCTGGCCAGCGCGATGGCCCAGGCTTCCGCCGTCTCCACCGCATCGGCCGGACGGAACACCAGCAGGTTCGGGATGGCGCGCAAGGCCGCGACCGTTTCCACCGGCTGGTGGGTCGGGCCGTCCTCGCCAAGGCCGATGGAATCATGGGTCAGCACGTAAACGACACGGACGCCCATCAGCGCCGAAAGGCGAATTGCGCCGCGCATGTAGTCGGAGAACACCAGGAAGGTGCCGCCGTAGGGAACGAAACCGCCATGCAGCGCCACGCCGTTCATGGCCGCAGCCATGCCATGCTCGCGGATGCCGTAATGCACGTAACGGCCGCCGTAGGAACCGGGAGCCACCGATTCCAAGCCCTTGGTGATCGTCAGGTTGGAATGGGTGAGATCGGCCGAGCCGCCGAGCGTGAGTTCGGTCGCGCCATTGATGGCGGCCAGCGCCACTTCCGACGCTTTTCGCGTCGCCAGCTTCGGCTTTTCCGCGACATGCTTGGCGATCAGCGCCTTCAACGCCTCCTGCGCCTCCGGAACCTTGCCGGAGATCTGCTTGTCGAATTTCGCCGCCTTGGCCGAGGCGCCATGGCGCTTGGTCCATTCCGCATGAGCGGAAAAACCCTTTTTCGCGACCTTGCGCCATTCGGTGAGGATCGGCTCCGGCACGACGAAAGGCTCGTAGGGCCAGCCCAGCGCCTTGCGGGCGCCGGCGATTTCTTCCGCGCCGAGCGCCTCGCCGTGGGCCTTGGACGTGCCGGCGCGGGTCGGCGCGCCGAAGCCGATGATGGTCTTGCAGGCGATCAGCCAGGGCTTGTCGCTATTTTTGCGCGCGTTTTCGATGGCGGCGGTCAGTTCGGCCTCGTTATGGCCGTCCACCCGCACCGTGTTCCAGCCGGCGGCTTCAAAGCGCTTGAGCTGGTCCATCGAGGTGGAGAGGCTGGTGGCGCCGTCGATGGAGATCGAATTGTCGTCCCACAACAGGATCAGCTTGCCGAGCTTCAGATGGCCGGCGAGGTCGATGGCCTCGTGCGAAATGCCTTCCTGCAAGCAGCCGTCGCCGGCGATCACATAGGTATAGTGATCGACCAGATCATTGCCGAAGCGGGCGTTGAGCAGGCGTTCCGCCAGCGCCATGCCGACGGCGGTGGAAATGCCCTGGCCCAGCGGTCCCGTGGTGGTTTCGATGCCCTTGGCGTGGCCATATTCCGGGTGGCCGGCGGTGCGGGAGCCGAGCTGACGGAAATTCTTCAATTGCTCGATCGGCATGTCGTCATAGCCCAGCAGATAATGCAGGGCGTAGATCAGCATGGAGCCGTGGCCGGCCGACAGCACGAAGCGGTCGCGGTCGGGCCAGGCCGGATCGGCCGGATCGATGTTGATGAATTTGGTGAAGAGCACGGCGGCCACGTCGGCCATGCCCATGGGCATGCCGGGATGGCCGGATTTGGCCTTTTCCACGCCATCCATCGCCAGGGCGCGGATGGCGTTCGCCAAATCCTTGAAGGGTACGGCGGTCGCCTTGTCGGCTGATACGGCCTGGTTCATGGAATTATCCTTTCGATCCGTCGCTTACCTGGGTCAATGCGCCAAAATTCACTTGGCTCTCCGGCCACGTTCGACCAACCGGGTGATCAGAGGGGTTAGAATGAGTTGCATGGCCAGATCAAGCTTGTCGGCGGGAATGACAATCGAATTGGCGCGGCTCATCCAGGAATCGTGGATCATGTTGGTGAGATAGGGGAAGTCGATGCCGCGCGGATTGCGGAAGCGGATCACCACCAGCGACTCGCCGGCGGTGGGAATCCAGCGGGCGATGAAGGGGTTGGAGGTATCGACGACCGGCACGCGCTGGAAATTGATGTCGGTCTGGGTGAATTGCGGGCAGATGACATGCACATAGGCGTGCATGCGGCGCAAAATTGTGTCGGTGACGGCTTCCGTGGTGTAGCCGCGGGCGTTGCGGTCGCGGTGGATCTTCTGGATCCATTCGAGATTCATCACCGGGACGACGCCGATCTTGAAATCGGCATGGCTGGCGATGTCGATGTCGTCCTGCTTCACGGCGCCATGCAGGCCCTCGTAGAACAGCAGATCGGAGCCTTCGCCGATCTCGCGCCAGTCGGTGAAATGGCCGGGGGCGACGCCGTGAATTTCGGCCTCCGCATTGTCATGGACATAGGTGCGCGACTTGCACTTGCCGGTCTCGCCATAGGTCTTCATCGCGGTTTCGAGTTCGGCGAGCAGGTTGGCGTCCATGGAGAAATGGCTGAAGGTGGCGTCGCCGCCCTCCTTGCGCTTGGCCATTTCCGCCTTCATGTCGGCGCGGTTGAAGCGGTGGAAGGCGTCGCCCTCGATCGAGGCGGTGGCGTAGCCCTCGCGGCGGAAAATCTGGTCGAACGTGTGCTTGACGGTCGAGGTGCCCGCGCCCGAGGAGCCGATGACGGAAATGATGGGATGCTGAATCGACATTTCTATTATCCGTGGGTCAGACGTGGAACAGGCCGCGTTCGCCAAACAGCGGCGAAGGCGTGCGCTCGAAGTTGGTGTCGGTGTAATAGGTCGCGATGCGCGTGACCTTTTCCGCCGACCCGAAAATCAGCGGGGTGCGCTGGTGCAGGGTGGAGGCCTGCTTGTCGAGGATGCGGACGAAACCATCGGTGGCGCCGCCGCCGGCCTGCTCGGCCAGCAGAGCGATCGGATTGGCCTCGTAAAGCAGGCGCAACCGGCCGTGCTCATAGCCCTTGCGCTCGTCGGCCGGGTAAAGGAACACCCCGCCGCGCACAAAAATGCGATGGGTTTCGGCCACCAGCGAGGCGACCCAGCGCATGTTGAAATCCTTGCCGTGCGGCCCCGAGGCGCCGGCGACGCAATCGTCGATGAAGGTGCGGATCGGCGGGATCCAGTGGCGGTAGTTGGAGGCGTTGATGGCGTATTCGCGAGTGGTCGGCGCGATTTTCAAGCCGTCCCCGATCAGCTTGAAGGTCTTGTCGGCGGGATCGAGCACGAAATGGGCGACGCCCTCGCACAAGGTGAACACCAGCGCGACATGCGGCCCATAGACGACATAGCCGCCGGCGACTTGCTCGTGGCCCGGACGGAAGAAGCTTTCCGTCGCGCCTTCGGGAGAGGCGCGGAAGATCGAGAAGATCGTCCCGACGGAAATGTTGGCGTCGATGTTGGACGAGCCGTCGAGCGGATCGACCGCGACGGCCAGGGCGCCTCCGGCTTTGAGCGTGAGGATCGCCTCCTCTTCCTCGGAGGCGTAATAGGCGACATCGGCCTGTTGCAGCGCAGCGATAATTTTCTGGTCGGCGATGACGTCGAGGGCGCGCTGCTGGTCGCCATCGGCGTTGGCGGCGCCGATTTGCGCGCCCAGGCTGCCCTGGAGCGGGCCGAGCAGAACGGCGTCGGCGATGGCGGCGCCGGCTTGCGCGAGCACGGCGACGCATTGGGCGACGGTGGCGCGGTCGGCGTCGCCGCCCGCCCATGCGGTCAGATAGGCATCAAGGCTTTCGCCCCCGGCGTGGGTGGCCGGCGCAGGAATCGCGGTCATGGTTTCGTCCTGTTCAGGCGCTTCCGTTATTGCGGTTGCGCGGGCGCCAGAGCGGATGTTCCCGTCGGCGGCGTCGCTAAATAACGCGCGACGAGGGGATAAATAAATTTAAAAATTTGGAATATCGTTTTAGATTATCTAAAAGCAGCGCTGGGAAGAGAAATTCATGCCCGACTTTCGCGGATTGACCCGCCGACACTTGCGCGCTCTGTCCGCGACGGTCGAACGCGGCTCGGTGAGCGGGGCGGCGATCGCGCTCGGCGTCACGCCGCCCGCGATCTCCACGCAATTGAAACTGCTGGAGGAAATGGTGGGCGCGCCGCTGTTTCACCGCGACAGCGCCGCGCCCTTCGCCCCGACCGAAGTCGGCGCCGAGATCCTGGGCCTGGCCCAGGATTTCGAGCGCCTCACCTCGCGCGCGGGCGACCGCATCGACGCGCTGATCTCCGGCGCCACGGGCTCGGTGGCGTTCGGCGTGGTCTCCACCGGCAAATATCTCGCCCCCTATTTCGTCGCCGCCTTCAACCGCGCCTTTCCCGACATTCGCGTGACGCTGGAAATCGGCAATCGCGAGGAGATCATCGCCGGTCTGGAGCGCGACGCCTATGACGTGGCCATGATGGGGCGCCCGCCCGCCCATATCCGCGTCGAAACCGCCACGCTCGGCGATCACCCCCACGTCCTGATCGCGCCGCCGGGCCACAGGCTGGAGGGCGACAATGAAATCCTGGCCGACGACCTGATCGACGAACGTTTTCTCGCGCGCGAGCCGGGCTCCGGCACCCGCGTGCTGATGGAGCGTTTTCTCGCCCGCCTCGGCGGCGGACGACCGTTCAACGTGGTGGAAATGGGGACCAACGAGACCATCAAGCAATCGGTGATGGCGGGGCTTGGACTGGCCATCATCTCCGCCCACACCTGCCGCATGGAGCTTCACGACCGCCACCTGATCACGCTGCCGGTGACCGGCCTGCCGCTGGTGCGGCAATGGTTTTTGCTGACCCGGCTCGAGCCGGCGCCCAGCCGCGCGGCGATAAAGTTTCGGGATTTCTTCATCGCCAACCGCGCGGCGCTGTGGCCGAAGTTTTAGGCCGCGAACGCGCCGGCGGAGCGGAGCGCGGCGGCGCAACGCCGCCGCGCGGAAAAATCAGTGATACCAGCAGCCGTGATGGTGGCGGTGGCGGTGGCAATGGCGATGATGGGGATAGAGGAAGCCGGGGCCGACGCAGGAGCGATACCAGTGGTAGCCGCTCGGACCCATCCGATAGCACCCGGCCTGGGCCACGTCGCTCGCAAGCGTCGCGCCGAACAGGACGACGGCGATCAGGGCAAGTTTTTTCATTTCAATCTCCATTGCCAAGGACAAAACCACGCCGCTACGCAGGCGCGAACAGAAAACGGCCAGGAACGAGGAAAGTTGCGCGCCCGCCCGCCTTCCTTTCGTCGCCCCTTCGTTCACGCCAATCGTTTCATCCGCGCCGATCCGGTTGAGGCGGGCGCCCCTAAAATATCAACCGGGAGACGCCGCCGAACCGGCCAGCAACCCGCCGTCGATATTCACTTCCGTTCCCGTCACATAGGTCGCTTCGTCGGACGCGAGAGTGACCGCGATCGCCGCGACCTCATCAGGCATCCCAAACCGCTTCAGCGGCGTGTCGGCGACCAGCGCCCGCATCCTGGCCTCTCGATCCGGACCCGAGCCAAGCATCGGCTCCCAAATCGAGGTCAGTATCGCCGCGGGGTGGATCGAGTTGCATCGAATCGTCCAGCCTTGCTGAGCGCAATAGAGCGCCACCGTCTTGGTATGGTTGCGGATGGCCGCCTTCGATGAGGCATAGGCGCCGGCGAGCGGGATGCCGACCAGGCCGGAGCGCGACGAAATGTTGATGATTGAGCCGGCGCCTTTCCCCTTCATCGCGCCGATCGCGTAGCGACAGCCCAGGAACGTCCCGTCGAGATTGACCCGATGGACCTCCCGCCAGTCCGCGAGGCTGGCATGTTCGGGATCGTGGGCCGCCATGCCCTGTTCAAATCCTGTCACGCCGGCATTGTTGACCACAACGTCGGCCATGGGGACGCATCCGGCCAGCCGCAGCCAGTCGGCCTCCTCCCGCACGTCGAGCTTTTCAAAACGGCACCCGATTTCCGCGGCGGTCGCGGCGCCGGCGGTCTCGTCAAGATCGGTGACGATGACGATGGCGCCTTCGTCATGAAAGCGGGCGGCGATCGCGCGGCCGATGCCGCGCGCGGCGCCGGTGACGACGCACGTCTTCGTGTTCAGTCTTTGCATGATATCCTCGAAACAGAGTCCAGTCGGCGGATCGCTCCGCTGGCGCGTGTCTTGCCGCTCTAGCGGTGACGCTGGATCATTTCGAAAACTCCCGAGGACGGGTCTTTTTACGCCGCTCCATCGGGTTGGGCAACATCGGGTCGGCGCGACGTCCGGACGCACCGCATGGCGCGCCAAGGCCGCCTTTCCGTTTGCCCGCGCGGCGCCCTCTAACCCTCCGGCAGTCCCTTACGTTGACGCATCAGCAGGTCGAGGAAGGCGCGCGCCGGCGGCGACAGTTTCTTGGCCCGAAGATGCGCCGCATACCATTGCCGCTCGATCGGAAAGCCGCGCACGTCGAGTTCGCGCAAATGGCCGGAGGCGGCGTCGAGCGCCAGCACGTGACGCGACAGAGCGGTGAGGCCGAGGCCCGCCGCCACCACCTGTTTGATGGTTTCATCCGAGCCAAGACTCATGCGGATGAGCGGGCTGACGCCATGGCGCTCGAAAAAGCGCTCGATCGCCTGCCGCGTGCCTGAACCGGCCTCGCGCAGGATGAACGGCTCCTGCGCCAGCCGTTGCGGCGAAATATCCGTTTCGCCGCACAGCGGATGTTGCGCGGGCGCGATGACGACCAGCGGATTGTCCACCACCGGAAAGGCGACCACGTCAAGCTCGTCCGGGACTTGGCCCATGATGTAGAGATCGTCGAGATTTTCGCGCATGCGCTGGAGAATCTGGTCGCGGTTGACCACCTCCATCACAAATTCAATGTTGGGGTGGGCGCGGCAGAAATCGCCAATGAGACGTGTGGCGAAATAGCGCGCCGTGGTGATCATGGCGACGCGCAGGGTTCCGCGCTCAACCCCCTGCAATTCCGCGATCTCCATGCCGAGCAGGTCGAGCCGCTCGATCATGTCGCGCGACGCCGTGGCGACCGCCCTGCCCGCCTCCGTAAGAAACAGTTTTCGCCCGACCTGCTCATGCAGCGCCGCGCCGAAACTTTCCGACAATTGCTTGATCTGGATGGAAAAGGCCGAGGGCGTCATATGCAGCTCCTCCGCCGCCCGCGTCATGTTCATGGTGCGCGCGAGCGCGGCGAACAGGCGCAACTGGTGAAGCGTGATCCGGCGCAGCATCGTTTTACTCTAGTATAAGGCTACCTTCAAAACAATGAACTTAACCAAAATCATTACGCGACGTAGGTTCCTGCCCAAGCCAACGCCAAAGGGAGCGCATCGATGGAAATCACCAAGGAAATCAAGGGTAAGGAACGTTACAAGGCCGGCGTGCTGAAATATGCGCAAATGGGCTATTGGAACGGCGACTACGAGCCCAAGCCGACCGACCTCATCGCCTTGTTCCGCATCACGCCGCAGGACGGCGTGGACCCCATCGAAGCGGCCGCCGCAGTGGCCGGCGAATCCTCCACCGCCACCTGGACCGTGGTCTGGACTGACCGCCTCACCGCCTGCGATTCCTATCGCGCCAAGGCCTATCGCGTCGATCCGGTGCCCGGCCAACCCGGCCAGTATTTCGTTTATGTCGCCTATGATTACATTCTGTTCGAGGAAGGCTCGATCGCCAACCTCACCGCGTCGATCATCGGCAATGTGTTCTCGTTCAAGCCGCTCAAGGCGGCGCGGCTGGAGGACATGTATTTCCCGCCGGCCTATATCAAGACCTTCAAGGGTCCGCCGACCGGCATCGTGGTCGAGCGCGAGCGTCTGGATAAATTCGGGCGGCCGCTGCTGGGCGCCACCACCAAGCCGAAGCTCGGGCTGTCCGGCAAGAACTATGGCCGCGTCGTCTATGAGGGTCTCAAAGGCGGCCTCGACTTCATGAAGGACGACGAGAACATCAACTCTCAGGCCTTCATGCACTGGCGCGACCGCTTCCTCTATTGCATGGAGGCGGTCAACAAGGCCTCCGCCGAAACCGGCGAGATCAAGGGCCATTATCTCAACATCACCGCCGGCACGATGGAGGAAATGTACCGCCGCGCCGAACTGGCCAAGCAGCTCGGCTCGGTGATCGTGATGGTCGATCTCATCGTGGGCTATACCGCGATCCAGTCCATGTCGGAATGGTGCCGCCAGAACGACATGATGCTGCATTTGCACCGCGCCGGACACGGCACCTATACGCGCCAGAAAAACCACGGCGTGTCGTTCCGCGTCATCGCCAAATGGATGCGGCTGGCGGGCGTCGATCACATCCACGCCGGCACCGCCGTGGGCAAGCTCGAAGGCGACCCGAAAACCGTGCAGGGTTTCTACAACGTCTGCCGCGAGGCCGTGACCCAGCAGGATTTCGAGCGCGGCATTTTCTTCACCCAGGACTGGTGCGACATTCGCAAAGTCATGCCGGTGGCCTCGGGCGGCATTCACGCCGGGCAGATGCACCAGTTGCTCGACCTGTTCGGCGACGATGTGGTGATGCAGTTCGGCGGCGGCACCATCGGGCATCCGATGGGAATTCAGGCCGGCGCCACCGCCAACCGCGTCGCGCTGGAGGCCATGGTGCTCGCCCGCAACGAGGGCCGCGACATTGCGACGGAAGGCCCGGAAATTTTACGCGCGGCGGCGAAGTGGTGCAAACCGCTGGAAGCCGCGCTGGATACCTGGGGCAACATCACCTTCAACTACGCCTCCACGGACACGTCGGATTTTGTTCCGACCGCGGCGGTGGCTGCGGAGTAAGTGGCGCTGCCCGAAGCGTAGCTACCCCACGCACGTCATGCCCGGCCTTGTGCCGGGCATCCACGCCGAGCAGCTATGCTCAAGCATCGAACATTTTGCGCTGTATCGCCGCGTGGATGACCGGGACAAGCCCGGCCATGACGACATCAAGCCAGATCGCTACCAACACATTCTCGTGATTCCAGGAGGATTTCCCATGCGCATCACCCAGGGCTGCTTCTCTTTCCTGCCCGATCTCACCGACGAGCAAATCCGCGCGCAGGTCGAATATTGCCTGAGCAACGACTGGGCCATCGGCATCGAATACACCGACGATCCCCACCCCCGGAACACCTATTGGAACATGTGGGGCAACCCCATGTTCGACTTAAAAGACGCCGCCGGCGTGCTGATGGAGCTGGACGCCTGCAAGAAGGCCAATCCCGACGTCTACATCAAGCTGATCGCCTTCGATTCCACCCGCGGTTTCGAGACGGTGCGCACCGCCTTCCTGGTGCAGCGGCCAAAAGTGGAGCCGCATTTCACCATGACCCGCACCGATGTCGCCGGCCGGTCGATGAACTACACGCTCGCCACTGTGCAACCGTAACTTTTCTCCCCGATGGGGCCGGTTCGGCTTGCCGGCCGGCCCCTGTTTTTCAGGATACCGTCCATGCCCGAAGCCGATGCGCTCCCCGTCGCCGCGCCGCAAAAAATCGATCTGGCGGAAGATTTCCAAAGCTCCGGCGTCGCCGAGATTTTGCGCGAGCTGGACGAGGAATTGATCGGCCTCGCGCCGGTCAAACAGCGCATCCGCGAAACCGCCGCGCTGCTCCTCGTTGATCGCGCGCGCGTAAAACTCGGCCTCGCCCACGAGACCCCGACGCTGCACATGAGCTTTACGGGCAATCCCGGCGTCGGCAAGACCACGGTGGCGCTGAAAATGGCGGGGCTTCTGCACCGGCTCGGCTATATCCGCAAGGGCCATCTGGTGTCGGTGACGCGCGACGATCTCGTCGGCCAGTACATCGGCCATACCGCGCCGAAAACCCGCGAAGTCCTGAAAAAGGCCATGGGCGGCGTGCTGTTCATCGACGAGGCGTACTATCTCTACAAGCCAGACAACGAGCGCGACTACGGCCAGGAGGCCATCGAAATCCTGTTGCAGGTGATGGAGAACCATCGCGACGATCTCGTGGTCATTCTCGCCGGCTATGCCGACCGCATGGACAAGTTCTTCGCTTCCAATCCGGGCTTTCGCTCGCGCATCGCCCATCACATCGAATTTCCCGATTACACCGATGCGGAACTGCTGCGCATCGCGGAAACCATGCTGGGGCGCAACGAATATGCCTTCGACACGGGCGGACGCGACGCCATGCGCGCCTATATAACCGCGCGGCGCGCCCTGCCGCATTTCGCCAACGCCCGCTCGATCCGCAACGCGCTCGACCGCGCCCGGTTGCGGCAGGCCAATCGCCTGTTCGAGGCCGGCGCGCCGGTGGACGCGCAAACCCTCTCGACCCTGACAGAGGCCGACATCAGCGCCTCCAGGGTGTTCGGCGGCGGTCTCGCGCACGAGCGCAGCGAGGGCTGAGGCGGAGAGTGCTGGTCCGCCCCACCCCCAACGACAAAAAAGCCGCCTTTCGGCGGCTTTCATGTTTTGCGCGCGACGTCACTCCGCCGCTTCGACCAGGATGGCCGCTTCGACTGGGATGGCCGTTTCGACTGGGATCGGCTTCTCGACCTCGGCGGCTTCGTTGCGCGCCAGCGTCGTGTCGCTCGCCATGGCGCCGAGCACGCCGACGCCGAGACGATGCAACAGCACGGTCCGGCCGTTGGCGAAGCGCACGCCGTCATGGTGCAGGCCCTCTTCGATGCGGGCGAACACCACGCTTTCGACCGGCCCGATTCCGAGATCCTGTTGCAGGTCCGGAGGCAGGTTTTCGAGGGTCAGTCTGGTTCCATAGCTCACGCAGACGGCCGTGTCGCAGTCGCCCGGCGCGGCGAAACCCATCGAACCGCTGGGAAAGCGCGTCGTGACATAGACCTCGTTTTCCCGCGCCTGGCGGGTCGCATAGAATTCAAGCGAATAATCGCACATGTGCAGCTCCAGGGTTGGCGTCGCCCCGTCCGTCCAACGCGCGCCCCGTCAGGGCCGCGCGTCTCGCGCATTGGTTCGGCCGTCTCGCCTGGACGAGGCGTGGAGGCGGGGCCTTTGCCACACCAAACCCGCGACACGGCAAAAGGTTGCACCGCCAACACCAAAGCGTCGCTTTTTCCGCGCAACGCCAACGGGCTGACTCGGCCGCGCGCGCCGCCAGTCTCAAAACGAAAAAAGCCGCCTCGCGGCGGCTATCCTGGATTCCCACGAGGGCATCGTCCGTGAACCCAGGCTATATCGGGCTTTATCTTCTTTTTTTCTCTCCCCTTGTATTCCAAGCCCGATGTCCAGCTCGCGCCGGATTCAATTAATCTTCGGACGAAGATGAGCGTAAGCTGCGCCGAACACAATGCGTAGTTCTACGTAGTCGCCGTAGGCCGGCCGTCGCCGCTGGGAGAGGGCCGCCCCTCTCCCAGCGGTCCTTTTTTGCTTCAACGGCGCGGAATGTCATAAGACAAGCTTTCCCCGCTTCAAGTGAAGCGGGGAAAGCTTTAGTGTGGCGCATGTCACTGATTCACGGCTGTTTCGCCCTTGTCGTCCTGCTCGGCGTCGCCGGCCTCCTCTCCGAGAACCGCCGCGCCATCTCGCCGCGAATCGTTGTCGCCGGCGTCGCGCTTCAGGTGGGGCTGGCCATCCTGTTGCTGAAAGTCCCCGCCGCGTCCGCCGCGATGGCCTGGCTCGCGGGCGGCGTCGGCGCGCTCGACCGCGCCACCGAAGCCGGGACCGGTTTCGTGTTCGGCTATGTCGGCGGCGCGCCCCTGCCCTTCGACCTCAACGGCAAGGGCTCGACCCTGGTGCTGGCCTTCCGCGTCTTTCCCATGATCCTGGTGGTCTGCGCGCTGGCGTCGCTGCTGTTTCATTGGGGCGTGCTGCAACGCGTGGTCGCCGGCATGGCCCTGGTGCTGCGCCGCGCGCTCGGCGTCGGCGGGGCGCTGGGAACCGGCGCGGCGGTCAATGTCTTCGTCGGCATGATCGAATCGCCGATCCTGGTGCGGCCCTATCTGGCCAACATGCATCGCGGCGAATTGTTCTCGCTGATGAGCGTGGGCATGGCGGGCATAGCCGGCACGGTCATGGCGATTTACGGCCATATCCTCAGCCCCGTCGTTCCCGACTCCTTCGCCCATATTCTCACGGCAGCCCTGATCTCGGCGCCGGCGGCGATCGCGGTGGCCGCGATCATGGTTCCGTTTCCGGCGAAAACGGAGCCGGACACGCCGCTGGTCGTCGCCGACCCGCCGCGCAACGCGCTGGAAGCGATTTCGCGCGGAACCAGCGACGGCATCGTGATCCTCGCCAATGTGCTGGCGTCCATCGTCGTGCTGCTGTCGCTGGTCGCGCTGGCCAACAGCGCGCTTGGCGCCCTGCCCGACTTTTTGGGCGCGCCGCTGTCGTTGCAACGGTTGTTGTCCTGGCTGTTCCTGCCCTTCGCCTGGCTGATCGGGATCGAACCCGCCGACCTCGCCACCAGCGCCAAACTTCTGGGCGAGAAGACGGTGCTGAACGAATTCGTCGCCTTCCTCGACCTCGCGCGCGAATCCGCGCTGAGCCCGCGTTCTCGGCTGATCCTGACCTATGCCTTGTGCGGCTTCGCCAATTTCGGCTCGCTCGGCATCATGGTCGGCGGCCTGAGCGCGATGGCCCCGGAGCGCAAGCGCGACGTTATCGCCATGGGTTTTCGCGCGATGATCGCGGGCACGCTGGCCTCGCTGATGGACGGCGCGCTGATCGGCGCCCTGACCTGAACAAAGCGTAAGGACGATTTTATGTTTCCGGCGCGATCTCGCCATTTTTATCCGCGATAAGCCCAAGCATGACTTCGGGGGCGAGCCATCGAAGTCATGTTCGGGCTCCGTTGTTTTAGCAGGATTTTAGTCCAAAAAACGGTGACCCCTTTTCGGGAATCCCGCTTGGCGTCACAGTGATGCTGAAGGTTCGTCATGACCTCGTTTGAACTCATACAATCCGAATCCCCCCGTTTTGAAGTCGGCCGCGACGCCAACGGGTTCTGGATGGCGCGCAGCGCCGACGGCCGCGAGGGCGGCTTGTTTGTCAGCCGCGACGAAGCCGAGAAATTCGTCCGGTCTCGCGGCGCCCTCCTGATCAAGAAGCGCGAACCGGTCAGCCTGTGGCCGCGCCCGTGATCACAGCGCGAAGCCGAGCGTCAGCCGCGCCTTGTGGCGGCTGAATTCGGTCTGGTTGTAATCCTCCAGCCCGCCGGCAACGGGGCGTCCGCCGACCTGAATCGACCAGGCGCCGGCGATGAACAGATTCGGCGCAAGCCGGGCGAAAAAGGTCGGACCAAGATAGACCGCCGTCCCCGCCGGCGCGCCAAGACCCAGCGAGCGCGTGGCGGCATAGGCCTCGACCGCGCCGCCGAGCGAAATTTGCGGCGCCAGCCGCCAGGCCAGCGCCCCTGTCGCGCCGAACAGCGCCCCCCGCGCGGCCGGGGCGCCCGCCTCCCGATCCCATTCGGGCGCATAGAGCAGATTGGCGCCGGCGTAAAACCGCCCGCCCCACGCCGCATCCGCCATCAGCCGCGCCGGCAGCGCAAAACTTCGCGCGCCGCGACCGCTCACGGCGTCGATGCGCTCCCATTCCGGTTGCAGCGACACAGCGAGGCCGATCGGCGCCGAATCGCGCGACAGCACAATGAATTTCGGCTCCACCGACAGGCCGGAAAAATTGACCTGTCGCAGCGGGTCGAGGCCCGCCGCGCCGCGCGTCTGAACCGCCGCGCCGTGAAGGGTCAGTTCATAGCCAAGCCCTTGCGTCAGCGCGCCTTCGGCGGTCGCCTCCTGCTCGGCGGCGCGATAGAGTCCGCCGCCGCGCTTCAAAAAATGCGCGGTGGTGACGAATTCCGCCTCGCGCTCGTCCGGCGCGTTGATGGCCGTCCCTTCGGTGAAGCCGAAAATATGCTTGGTGTCGAAGTCGTCTTTGGTCTCGAATTCTTGCGCGCGCGCTGGCGAGGCGCAGAACGTGGTCCATGCGAGAAAAATAAGGACGCTTCGACGCAAATCCGCTCCCGTTTCGACTCAAG
Organism: Rhodoblastus sphagnicola; assembly: GCF_002937075.1. GTDB lineage: Bacteria > Pseudomonadota > Alphaproteobacteria > Rhizobiales > Beijerinckiaceae > Rhodoblastus > Rhodoblastus sphagnicola. Next base: position 60,413 of record NZ_NHSJ01000123.1, on the reverse strand, counting down.
GTTTCGCGCTTCAAGTTAGCAGAATCGCTGTCTTGGCGAACCCGACGCAATTTTGCCTTTTTTGGTTCAGAACCTGTTCAGCGCCACGGGGTCATATTGATAGCGTTCCACGGTCGCCCGAGCGGGCCGCCAACGAGGAGGAACCTGATGAAGCCGAGTTTCAGAACCGTCGTTTTCGCCGCCGTTTTGGCCGGCGCGGGCATAGCGGGCGCGTCGCAAGCCAGCGCCATGCCGCTTGCCGGCGCGGCCCCGAGCGCGAGCGCGCCGGTCGAGCAGGTCGCCTGGGGCTGCGGCCCGGGCTGGCATCCCAATCCCTGGGGCCGCTGCGTGCCCAACCGCCGCTATTGGGGCGGCGGACCATATGGCCCACGTCCCTTCTATGGTCCACGCCCCTTCTATGGCCCGCGTCCCTTCTATGGCCCGCGTCCCTATTACGGCGGCCCCGGCCCGTGGGGCCACCGTCACTATCGCGGCTGGTGACGCGACGCGACGGGCTGAGAGTTGCCGCGAATATGAGGGCCGTCCGCGATCGCGGACGGCCTTGCGCCGGCCCGTCAACCGAACCGCTCGATGGCAAAGGGCGTCGGATCGGCGAAAGGTGTTTCGCCGGTCATCATCTCCGCCAGCAGCCGGCCGCACACCGCCGCGAGCGTGAGTCCATGGTGCTGGTGGCCAAAGTTGAACCACAATCCCTTGTGGCGCGGCGCCGGACCGAGCACCGGCAGCATGTCCGGCAGGCAGGGGCGACAGCCCATCCAGGGCGTTTGCTCGATGCGCTCGCCCAGAGGCGTGAGTTTTCGCGCAAAAACTTCGCTGGTTTCGATCTGGGTGAAATCGGGAGCCGAGTCGCGGCGGGCGAATTCCGCGCCGGTGGTGAGCCTTATGCCTTGCGCCATCGGCGCGAGCAGATAGCCGCGATCGGCGTCGAGCGCCGGCCGCGACAGGCTGGAATCCCCGGCGTGGAAATGGCGATGGTAGCCGCGCTTCACCGCGAACGGAATTTGATAGCCGAGCGGCGCCAGCGCGAGATCGGACCAGGGGCCGAGACATAACACCATTTCCCGAGCAAGCAGCGGCCCCTCCACGGTCGCGACGCCATAACCATCGGAGGCCGGACGCAAACTGGCCGCGTCGCCCCGCAAGAAACGCCCGCCACGGGCCTCGAACAGTTTCAGATAGGCGAGCGTCAGCGCCTGCGGGTCGGAAATCGAGGCGGGGTCGAGATAATGCACCGCGCCGAAACCCTCGCGCAGCGACGGCTCGACCTGTCGAAGCGCCGGCGCGTCGAGGATCGCCACATTCAGGCCAAACGGTCTTATGGCCTCCGCCGCCGCCCTGCCCTGCGCAAAACTTTGCTCGCCGCGAAACAGTTTGAGCCAACCGGTCTTGCGCAGCAGGTTTGATGCGCCAGCCTGCGCCATGAGCTTCTCGTGCTCGTCAAGACAGGCCTCGATCAGCGGACGGACCGACAAAGCGTGGTCGAGCGCGCGGCGCGGCGCGCTCTCGATGAAATAACGCAACAGGAATGGCGCGAAAGCAGGCAGATCGCGCCAATTGTAGCGCGCCTCGTTCAAACCGTTGACGGCGTAAACCGCGAGCTTTTTCACATCGCGCGGGAACAGATAGGGGAAGATCGAGGCGCGCTCGATGAGGCCGGCATTGCCGAACGAAGTCTCCTCCCCCGCCCCGCGCCGGTCGATCAACACCACATCGCGCCCGCGCGTCTGCAAGTGCAAGGCGGCGGCGACGCCAACTATGCCGGCCCCGAGCACGGCGACATCTGCTTTCATCATGGTCTTGAGCCTGCAATACCGGCGCCAGAGCGAACGGCGCATTTATGCACATCTAGGCGGCGATCACGTCAGCAGGGCGACATCATGCGCCCGTCAAGAATCGCACCGTCCATTCGGCGCTTCAACCTTTGCTCACGGAGGGCCGCTTTTCCTGAACGCCGGCCGCAGCGCGCCACGGCGACGGCAGGGCTTGCAACGCAAACGCCTTTGGGGCTAGGGGGAAGCCCAACAGGCAAAACAAAGGCGCGCCCATGATCCCCCGCTATTCCCGCCCCGAAATGGTTTCCATCTGGGAGCCGCAGACCCGGTTCAAGATCTGGTTCGAGATCGAGGCGCACGCCTGCGACGCGCTGGCCGAAATCGGCGTCATCCCCAAGGAGAGCGCGAAAAACATCTGGGACAAGGCCGCCAACGTCACCTTCGACGTCGATCGCATCGACGAGATCGAGCGCGTCACCAAGCATGACGTCATCGCCTTCCTGACCCATCTCGGCGAATTCATCGGGGCTGACTCGCGCTTCGTGCATCAGGGCATGACCTCGTCCGACGTGCTCGACACCTGCCTCAACGTGCAGCTCACCCGCGCCGCCGACATTCTCATAAAAGACATCGACGGCCTGCTCGCCGCCATCGAGCGCCGCGCCTTTGAATACAAGCTCACGCCGTGCATCGGCCGCTCGCATGGCATTCACGCCGAGCCGGTGACGTTTGGCCTGAAAATGGCCGAGGCTTACGCGGAATTTTCCCGCGCCCGCAAACGGCTCATCGCGGCGCGTGAAGAGATCGCGACCTGCGCCATTTCTGGCGCCGTCGGCACCTTCGCCAATATCGATCCGCGCGTGGAGGAGCATGTCGCGGCGAAAATGGGCCTGAAGCCGGAGCCGGTTTCGACCCAGGTGATTCCGCGCGACCGCCACGCCATGTTCTTCGTCACGCTCGGCGTGATCGCCTCCTCGGTCGAGCGTCTGGCCATTGAAATCCGCCATTTGCAGCGCACCGAAGTGTTGGAGGCCGAGGAATTTTTCTCGGAGGGCCAGAAAGGCTCGTCGGCCATGCCGCACAAGCGCAATCCGGTCCTGACCGAAAACCTCACCGGCCTTGCGCGCCTCGTGCGCGGCATGGCGCTGCCGGCCATGGAGAATGTGGCGCTTTGGCACGAGCGCGACATTTCGCATTCGTCGGTCGAGCGCATGATCGGGCCGGACGCCACGGTGACGCTGGATTTCGCGCTGGCGCGTCTGACCAACGTGATCGACAAGCTGCTGGTTTACCCCAAGAACATGCAGCGGAATCTCGATCTGCTCGGCGGTCTCGTGCATTCGCAGCGCGTGCTGCTGGCGCTGACCCAAAAGGGCGCCTCGCGCGAGGACGCCTATAAATTCGTGCAGCGCAACGCCATGCCGGTCTGGCGCGGCGAGGGCGATTTCCTCACCCTGCTCAAGCAAGACCCCGACGTGTCAAAACTGATGAGCGATTCCGAACTCGAAGAGAAATTCGATCTCGGCTATCACCTGAAACACGTCGATACGATCTTCAAGCGCGTGTTCGGTCGCGCCTGAACCAAACGGTTCAATCCGGGTTCATGTTGCGGGGGCGAATATGCCCCCGGTCAATACATGATCCGGAGGTAGAAATGCTGAAGAAACTTTTGGCGGCCGCCCTCGTTGTTACGTCGCTCGGCTTCGTCACCGCCGCGCCGGCCGAAGCAGGCTGGAGCCATCATCGCCATTGGGGCCATCATCACGCTGTGCGCCCGCATCGTCATTGGCGTCATCACCGCCATTGGTGAACCGCACCCCAGGACGAGCGCGACGGTTCACGCCGCGCTCAATAGGTCCCGCCCAGCGTCGAACCGAGGTTGCCGCCGACCTGGTCGAAGCGGTCGCCCAATTCGTCGCGGGTGCGGCCGTCGATGATCGAGAACGGCGCGGAAATCGCCAGGCCCGCCGCCGAACCGACCGTGGCGACGGCGCCGCTTGCCGTGTTCGCCAGCACGCCGCCAAGCCCCGCCTGCTCCGAAAAACTCTGGCCGCCGGCCAGACGCGCGCCGATGGCGCGCACCACTTCCGGGCTTTCGGCGAATTTGGCGTGGCCCAGGCTGTCCGGCGTCTTGATGTCGGTGAGGTCGATCGGCGTGATGCGCTCCTGGTGGAACAGGGTCGCGTAAGGCTCGACATGGGGGTTGACCGCGCCGACGCGCGGCTTGTCGCCCCACACCTTGCGCGAGGCGCGCAGCGCCTGATCGTCGCTGGAGACGAACAAGGTGAAGGGCGGCCGGTTCTCGCCGATCTCCACGATCTGGCGGCGGAACACGTCCACGTCCACATCGGGCGCGGCCAGCATCACCTGCTTGATTTTTGGCGCGATTTTTCTGTCGCGGATCGCCATCTGGCGCAGGGCTTCCAGCGTCACCCAATTGCCCATGGAATGGGCGAGAATGTCGATCTCGCCCACGGCGGGGTCGCGTTGCAGCGTGGCGAGCAGGGCTTCCAGCGCGTCGCGGGAATAGTTCGCGCTCTCGTGGTCGTAGGTATAGCCGAGCAGATTGCCGCGCGAGGGCCAGGTGAACAGGATCGGCGTCGCCTGGAGGTCGGAATCGTGGGCGAACTGTGCGAGGCGGAACACGGCCTCGGGAAAACGGGTGTTGTAGCCGTGGATGAAGACGAGAACGCGGCGGTTGCCGGTCGCGGCGAGGCGCTGGTGGAAGCGGCTTTTCGCCTGCGCCTCGTCGAGCTTTTCGGCGCGCAAGGCGACAAACTGGCGGGCGGGATCGCCCGAAAGGTCGTCGGGCGATTGCACTTCGCCGATGACGCGATTGGCGTCGGGCGGGATCGACACCAGAATGTCGGCGAAATTGTAATTGTTGTCGCGCTCGCCGGAAAACATCTTTTCCGGCTCGGGCGCGGGTCTGCGCGTGGTCGCGACGAGGACGTTGACTTGGCTGGCGCCGGGAACCGTGCCGCTCACGGGCAAAAGGCCGCCGTCGAGCCGTCCGGCGCAGCCGGCCAAAGTCAGGCACATGAGCGCGAGCGCACGATAAAAAATCATCCAAGCCCTTCCAGCGATTAAGCCTTCTAGCATGAACCCGAGATTAACCCAAGCGCGCGCGGCGGTATGTCGCGCGCGCGAACCATGCTAGCATAACACAACTAAAACGGGAGAACGTTCATGCATCTCAATCGACGCGCCATGCTCACCGGACTGCTCGCCTGCCCCGTCTGCGCCGGCCTCGCCCGCGCCGAGGGCGCCGCGCCGCACTGGGCCTATGAGGGCCACGGCGGGGCCGACGACTGGGGCAAACTCGATTCAAAATTCCAGGCCTGCGCCGTCGGGTCCGAGCAATCGCCGATCGATCTGAAAAAGGCGACCAAAGCCGATGTCGGCGCGCTGAAGATCGACTGGGTTCCGGAAGCCAACAAGATCCTCAACAACGGCCACACCATCCAGCTTAATGTCGCCGGCGCCAGTTCGGCCAAGCTCGATGGCGAAAATTTCGTTCTGAAACAATATCATTTCCACACGCCCAGCGAACATGCGCTGGAGGGCGCCCGCACCGACATGGAGGCGCATTTCGTCCACGCCAACGCCGCCGGCAAGCTCGCGGTGGTCGGCGTGCTCATGAAGGCCGGCGCGGCGCACAAGGGTTTTGCGGCGATCATGGCCGCCGCCCCGAAGGCGGAAGGCGAGGCTGCGCTCACCGCCGCCATCGACCCAAAAAGTTTTCTGCCCAAGGGCAAGGCCCGCTTCCGCTATGAAGGCTCGCTGACCACCCCGCCCTGTTCGGAAATCGTCGATTGGAACGTGTTTGAACAGCCCATCGAAGTCGCCGAAAAAGACATCAGGACGTTCGTGGGCCTGTTCCCGATGAACGCCCGTCCGTTGCAAGCCGTCGGCCGGCGCTTCCTGCTCAAGGGCGGGATCTGAGCTAAAAGCCCTTGGCGATCAGGTCGAAGGCCTGCAATTTCGCCAGCAGCGGCTCCAGTTCGTGGAGCGGGATCATGTTCGGCCCGTCGGAAAAGGCCTCGTCGGGGCGGTCGTGGGTCTCGATGAACAGGCCGGCGACCCCGACCGCCACCGCCGCGCGCGCCAGCACCGGCACGAATTCGCGCTGGCCGCCGGACGAGCTTCCCTGCCCGCCCGGTTGCTGCACGCTGTGGGTGGCGTCGAAGATCACCGGCGCGCCGATCTGTTGCGCCATGATCGGCAGGCCGCGAAAGTCCGTCACCAGCGTGTTGTAGCCGAAGCTGACGCCGCGTTCGGTGACGAGCACATTTGCATTGCCGGCATCGGTGATTTTCGCCGCGACATTCTTCATGTCCCAGGGCGCGAGGAACTGGCCCTTCTTGACATTGACCGGCTTGCCGGTGGCGGCGGCGGCCAGCAGCAGATCGGTCTGGCGGCACAGGAAGGCGGGGATTTGCAGGAGGTCCGCCACCTCGGCCACGGCGGCGCATTGCTCCTTCTCATGCACGTCGGTGACGACGGGCAGGCCGAAGGTCTGCTTGATCTCCACAAAAACCTTGAGCGCCGCGTCCAACCCTATGCCGCGCCGGCCGGAAGCCGAGGTGCGGTTGGCCTTGTCGAACGACGACTTGAACACCAGACCGAGTTTGAGGCGCTCGGCGATCGCGCTGAGTTTTTCCGCCATGAACAGGGCGTGGTCGCGGCTTTCCAGCGCGCAGGGACCGGCGATCAGGGCGAAGGGCAGATCGTTGCCGAAACGCGCGGCGCGCGGGCCGGCGCCGATGGTGACGATAGGGGCGGCTTCGGACATGGGGACTCCGGGAGGGTTACGCCTCGAAGGCGAGAATGAGGCCGGCGAGGCGCTCGGCAAGGACGAGGCGGCCGAATTTTTCCTCGAAGGCGAGGCCGGCGGCGCCGAAAAAGGCGCGGACAGCGTCGAGATCGGCGGCGAAGACGAGGGCGTCGGCGGTCAGGCCCGGATCCTTTGGATTTTGGGGATCTTGGGTGTCCGGGTCGCCGTAGAACTGGGTGAAGGCGGTGGGCGTCAGTATGTCCTGACGGGCGTTTTCGAGCTTGATTTCGATTCCGGCGGAGGTCGCGCGGATTTCGCGCTGGCCGGCGTCGCGGGCGCAAAATTCGGCCAGAGCGGCGGGATTTTCGCTCACCTTGACCAAAGCCGCAAGGCCGCGCGCGCCATTGCCGTGCGCGGCGCATTCGGCCGCCGGCGAGTTGCTGTCGGCGAACACGATGTGCGACACGCGCGGCGGCGGCGCTGTTTCGGCGCCCCGCAGGTAAATCGCGGCGGAACCCAGGGCGATGCGGCCGTCCCCAGCCGCGACGACAAATCCGAGCCGCGCCCAGGACTCGCGCGCCGCGTCCGGGTTCTGGCTCATGATCACCACGGAATTCAGGTATTTCGGCATTCAGGCGTCCGTCGGGCTGCGGTCGCCGCTTTATGATCCAGGCGGGGCCGCGCGTCCAGCCGCAAACACTTTGTCATAAAACCGAGACTTGCCGGCTCTATCGCGGGTTGAACCTGCATCCCTTTCCCGACGAGCGCCCATTGTCCTCGCCTCCGCCCGTGTTTCAAGCCTTGCTGCACTCCCTCGCCGGCCTGCGCGCCGCCCTGCGCAGCGAGCGCGCCTTCCGGCAGGAACTGGTCCTGCTTGTGGCCGCCGTTCCCTTGGCGCTGGTCCTTACCGGCGATCCCTTCCGCCGCGCCGCGCTGATCGCCAGCATTTTCGGCCTGATGAGCGTGGAACTGCTCAACACGGCGATCGAAAAACTGTGCGACCACGTCACCCCCGAGCGCAACGACCGAATCGAAGTCATCAAGGACATGGGCTCGGCGGCGGTTTTTTGCGCGCTTGTGCTGGCGGCGCTGCTTTGGGGGGCGACGCTGGTGGAGCGCCTGGGGTTTTGATCGAGGTTCAATCGTTCACATCCGTCGCCGCGAAATCATCGCCAACGTAAATCAGCTTGGCCTGAAAAAAACGCGCGGCGGCGTAGGAGAGGCAGTCGCCGAAATTCAGGCCGTGTCGGCCGGCGCCAAATTTTTCGCGCGCTGAAATCGCGATGGGCGTCATCTCCGGAACGATGGCGGCGACCTGCGCGCCGAGAACCTCGACAAGCTCCTGGATGAGGCGATGCGCTTCGCTCGGCGTCACCTCGCGAACGCGCACGAGCGCCAGCGCGGCTTCGAACACATTGACGCAAGTCGTCATCGGGGCATCAGCGGAAGCGATGGTGTCGGCCAGCTTTTCCCAGCCCGGCTCTTCCAGGCCGATGGCGACCAGCGCGCTGGTCTCGACCAAGAGCTTCACTCGCCCCATTCCCGGTCGAAGAAGGCCTTGTCCGCGCTCTCGCCCGTCTTGCGCGCCGCGCGCAAGCGCGCATGGACTGCGGCCAGACGCTCGGACACGGGCTGCTTCGCCTCATCGCGCGCCAACGCCTCCTCGCAAGCGGTTTTCACCGCCTCGGTCAAGGTAAGTTTGCGCGCTTGCGCCAACCGGCGCACCGCCTCCGTGGTTTCGGAACCCCTGATGTGCAGCGGCATGGCTCGCCCCGTCTACACAAGGAGATAGCATTGTCTACACCGCGCCTCAAGCAAGCGATCCCGCTTAAACCAGCCGGCTCTGCGCCTTGGCCGCCGCGATAAAGCTTGCGAACAACGGGTGCGGCTCGAACGGGCGCGACTTCAGCTCCGGGTGATACTGCACGCCAATAAACCAGGGGTGGTCGGCCAGCTCCACCGTTTCCGGCAGCAACCCGTCCGGCGAGGTTCCGGCGAAGAGCAGGCCGCAGGCCTCCAGCTTTTCCCGATACCCCATGTTGACTTCGTAGCGGTGGCGGTGGCGTTCGGAGATTTCGGTCTTGCCGTAAATCTCCGCGATTTTTGAACCCGGTTTCAGCTTCGCCGGATAGGCGCCGAGCCGCATGGTGCCGCCCATGTCGCCGCTCTTTTCGCGCTTTTGCAACTCGTTGCCCTTGAGCCATTCGGTCATCAGACCGACCAGCGGCTCCTTCGTCGGCCCGAATTCGCTGGAGCCGGCCTTTTCCATGCCCGCCAGCGAGCGCGCCGCCTCGATCACCGCCATCTGCATGCCAAAACAAATGCCGAAATACGGCACTTTGCGCTCGCGGGCGAAGCGCGCCGCCGCGATCTTGCCTTCGGAGCCGCGCTGGCCGAAGCCGCCGGGCACGAGAATGCCGTGAACGTGCTGGAGATAGGGCGCGGGATCCTGGTGCTCGAAAATTTCCGATTCGATCCAGTCGAGATGCACCTTGACCCGATTGGCCATGCCGCCGTGGGTCAGCGCCTCGGTCAGCGATTTATAGGCGTCGAGCATGCCAGTATATTTGCCGACCACGGCGATGGTGACGTCGCCCTCGGGATTGTGGATGGCGCGCGACACGGCCTGCCAGCGCGTCATGTCGAGGCGCGGCGCCGGGTCGATGCCGAACGCCGCCAGCACTTCGCGGTCCATGCCGGCGCCGTGATAGGCCAGCGGCACGTCATAGATCGAGGCGGCGTCGCGCGCCTCGATCACGGCGGATTCCCGCACATTGCAGAACAGGCCGAGTTTGCGGCGCTCCTCCACCGGAATTTCGCGATCACAGCGGCACAACAGGATGTTCGGCTGGATGCCGATCGAGCGCAATTCCTTGACCGAATGCTGCGTCGGCTTGGTCTTCACCTCGCCGGCGGAAGCGATATAGGGCAGCAAGGTCAGGTGGATGAAGCAGGTGTGGTTGCGCGGCAGGTCGTTGCCGAGCTGGCGAATCGCCTCCAGGAACGGCATGGCCTCGATGTCGCCCACCGTGCCGCCGATCTCCACCAGCACGAAATCGCAGCCTTCATTGCCGTCGAGCACGAACTCCTTGATGGCGTTGGTGACGTGGGGGATGACCTGCACCGTGCCGCCGAGATAATCGCCGCGCCGCTCCTTGGCGATAATGTCCTGGTAGATGCGGCCCGTGGTGACATTGTCCATGCGGTTGGCCGAGCGTCCGGTGAAACGCTCGTAATGGCCGAGGTCGAGATCGGTCTCCGCCCCATCGTCGGTGACGAAACACTCGCCGTGCTGGTAGGGCGACATGGTGCCGGGATCGACGTTGAGATAGGGGTCCAGCTTGCGCAGCCGAACGGAATACCCGCGCGCCTGCAACAGGGCGCCCAGCGCCGCGGAAGCCAGGCCCTTGCCCAGCGAGGACACCACGCCGCCGGTGATGAAAATGTACCGCGCCATGAAAGATCCTCACGTTTTTGGCGCGCGAAAAACATGAGTCTTTCGCGTCTCGCGCATTCTTCGATGGGGAGATTCGCTGCGGGCGAATCGCGGGGAATATTAGACGAGACTGCGCTGCGGGCATGTTACAACCCGCGCGGCATCCTCAACATTGTCGCGCACGCGGCAAAGAACCACGCGCGCAACCGCAACCTGCAAGCGCGTACACGACTTTATTGCGCCACCGCGACCCTGTTGCGTGCGTGGCGACGCCTTTACTACGTGCGTGGCGGCGCTTTTTTACTGCGTGCGTGGCGGCGCTTTTACTGCAAGCGTGGCGGCGCTTTTACTGCGTGCGTGGCGGCGCCTGCGCGGGTTCCGGAGCCGGGGGCGCGGGCGGCGTCTGGTCCAGTTTCTTCAACTGGTCGATCAGATTGCCGGATTGCGGCGCATCCTTCGGCGCTTCTCCCGCCGGCGCCGAGGCCGCAGGCTGCTCGAACACCGATTTCTGCGTCCGGGTGTAGCTGGCGAGAATGGTGAGGCCGAGACTGGTCGCGAAGAACAGGGTCGCGAGAATGGCGGTGGCTCGGGTCAGCAGATTGGCCTTGCCGCGCCCGGAAAAGAACGAGCCAGCCCCGCCGCCGCCGCCGATTCCCAGCGCGCCACCCTCGGAACGCTGCAACAGCACCGTCACGATCATGGCCACGACAATCAGCATGTGAATGACGATAAGAACCGTCTGCATGGTACATCCCAACGAGGCAAGCCGCCGGAGACTCGGACCCGGCGGCGGAATTTGTGGCGTCTTAGACCAAAATTCCGGACAAAGGAAGGGGAACCCCTCAAAAGGAAATGCTCGAACGTCATCTTGCGCCGCTCGCCGGAGCCGGCATCATGCGCAAGCACGTCACGGCCCGGCTCTCGGCTTATTTGTAGACGCCGGCGATCGCCAAAAAGTCCTTGGCCGTCAGGCTGGCGCCGCCGACCAGCGCGCCATTGACGTTTTCGACGCCCATCAATTCGGCCGCGTTGGACGGCTTGACCGAGCCGCCATAGAGAATGCGGACCTTTTCGCCCTCGCCCGGCAGCAGGTCGATCAGTTCATGGCGGATGAAGGCGTGGACTTCGGCGACATCCTCGATCGTGGGGGTAAGGCCGGTGCCGATGGCCCAGACCGGCTCATAGGCCACCACCAGGGTCGCGGCGGTGGCGCCGTGGGGCAGCGAGCCGGAGATCTGGGCGCCGACCACGGCGAGCGTCTGGCCGGCTTCGCGCTGGTCGCGGGTTTCGCCGACGCAGACAATCGCAATCAGGCCGGCGCGCAGGGCGGCTTCGGCCTTGGCGCGGACGGTTTCGTCGCTCTCGCCATGATCGGCGCGGCGTTCGGAATGGCCGACAATCACATAAGTCGCGCCGGCGTCCTTGAGCATTTCAGCCGAAATATCGCCGGTGTGGGCGCCGGAAGCGGCGGCGTGACAATCCTGTCCGCCAACGGGCATGCCGCCCGCCGCTTGAACGGCGGCGGCGACCAGCGTCGCCGGCGGGCAGATCAGCACTTCCGCGCGACCGGCCTCGCCCGCCTGAGCGGCGCGCGCGATCGCGGTCAACTCCGCCAGCGATGCGGCGAGACCGTTCATTTTCCAGTTTCCGGCGGCGAGCGGACGAATGTCTGTCATGGTCGGGACTCCCAAATTCTGCGGTTGCGATAGCAGAGGCGCGGCTTCTTGCCCAGAGGCGGCAAAACGCGCCGCGACAAAAGGCCGCTGGCTCGGAACTTGCTTCGTCGTCCCCAGGAGTTTTCCGGATGCGAAACCGGCCCGCCATATTGGCGCGTCCCCGTCATCCGCGCCACTGATCGCGCCCGTTTGTCGGGAAAGCTCCATCTTCGACATCGCCCAATGTTCGCGTGTCAATTTCGCGCGCGCGCCAGAATTCGCGCGCGCCAAGCGACAAAATTCCGCTACACTCCTGGATGGTTCAGGAAGGAGCGGGTCTTCGAAAGTCCTTCCATGACCGTCACCGAAACCTCCGCGTTGCAAGACCTCGACGCGCGACTGGTCAAGCCCACCCACAAGGGGCCGACCCATGTCGCCGGGCGCACCGCCTTTCGCGGCGACATCCTGCTGACCGACGCCGAATCGCCGGCGCTGACGGCGGCCATCGCCGCGGCCGAAAGCGGCCCCGGCCTGTCCTTTCTCGCGGGCCAATTGGAGAAATTCAGCCTGTTGCCGGTTCTGGTCGAGGCTTTCAACGGCGCCCTGGTCGCGGGCGGCAAATATTTCATCTATGTCGCCGACGTGAAGCGCGGCGACCGCTACCAGATCGCCTTTGGCGAGGCTTCGATCTACGTGCTGCCCTATGACGACGTCTCCGTCTATAACGAGTTGATCGACTTCTTTTATCTCGACAAGACCAAGCTGAAGAAGTTCGACACCGCCGCCAAGATCGACGCCCTGGCCGACGGCGCCGCCAAATATGACGAGAGTTTTCCCAAACTGACCTACGAGGAAGGCCTCGCCCGGCTCTGAACACGCGCGACCGGGTTCGCTCGGCAACCCGGTCGCCTTCGCAAACCTGCGTCCCGCCATCCGGGGCAATCGGGTAAACGCGTATAGCGGCGGCCAAGCTGGCGATCCCTTCTCCCCTTGCGGGAGAAGGTGGATCGCCGGCCGCCAGGCGGCGAGACGGATGAGGGGGCGCCAGCCGGAGAAAAACGCCTTTGTTCTTGCGTTTGCCCCCTCATCCGCTCCCTTCGGGGCCACCTTCTCCCGCAAGGGGAGAAGGAAACACGACCGTGCGCGCCCCTTTCATTATTCACCCGATTGCCCTGTCCCGCCGTCGCAAATGGATTGCGCGGGACGCGGCGCGTTTCTATAGTCCGGCGCCTTGCGCCACCCCCGGCGCCGAACAAGAGAGAAGCAATGCTCGACGGCCTGCGGATCATGTCGAAAAACTGGTTGGGGCGGACGATCCTCGCGGCCTTCGCCACCCTGATCGTCATCGGCTTCGGGTTTTTCGGCATTCGCGACGTATTCACCAATTTCCGCGCCGACCAGCTCGCGAGCATCGGCGCGACCACCATCGGGGCGACGCAATACCGCGCCGAATACCAGAACGAATTGCAGCGCCTGCAACGGCAGGCCCGGCGCGCCGTCACCAATGACGAGGCGCGGGCGCTCGGCCTCGACCGGCAGGTGCTGGCGCGGCTCCTCACCGATTCCGCGCTCGACCAGGACGCCGCCCGTCTCGGCCTGAGCCTGGCGGACGCCGAAGTCGCCAAGGCGATCAAGGCCGAAAAAATGTTCGCCGGCCCCGATGGCAAGTTCGACCAGTCGCGATTCGACATGATTCTGCGCGACAATGGCTACAATGAAGCCAGCTACCTGCGCGAGGAGCGCGCCACCGCCGTGCGCCGGCAACTCGGCGCGGCCATCGCCGGCGGTTTCAAGGTCCCCCACGCGATGCTGGAGGCGATCAACCGCTTCAACGCCGAGACGCGCAAGGCCGATTACTTCATCCTGCCGCCCGCCGACGCCAGCGCCCTGCCCGCGCCGGCCGAGCAGGCGATCAAGGAGTTCTACGAGCTGCGCAGGGACGCCTTTCGCAAGCCGGAATATCGCAAGGTGACGACGCTGACCGTCTCCGCCGAAACGCTGGCCAAGAGCCTGACCGTGTCCGACGCGGCGGCCAAAGCCGTCTATGACCGCGACGTCGCGCAAAAATACAGCACGCCGGAAAAACGCGCGCTGTCGCAATTGACCTTTTCCAGCAAGGAAGCGGCGGACAAGGCCCGCGCCCGCATCGATGACGGCGTGCTGTTCAAGACCGTGTCGCAGGACCCGCAGTCCGGCGGCGTGCCCGTCGATCTCGGCGAGGTGGCCAAGTCAGGCGTGTTCGATCCGGCCGTGGCCGACGCCGCCTTCAAGCCGACCGAGCCGGACGTGGTCGGTCCGGTGCAGGGCAAGTTCGGTTACGTCATCGTCAAGGTCGCCAGCATCACGCCCGGGACGACGCAGAGCTTCGACTCGGTCAAGGACGGAATCAAGGCCGAACTGGCCAAGACGCAGGTCAAGGGCGACGTGCAGAACAAGCACGACCGCATCGAGGATTTGCGCTCTTCGGGCAAGACCTTGACCCAGGCCGCGCAGGAGACCGGGCTGAGCGCGGACACCCTCGTCACCGACGCCTCCGGCGCCGGCAAGGACGGCGCCCCCCTCGGCGTCGCGCCCGAACTGGTCAAGGCGATCTTCGCCTCCGACGTCGGCGTGGACAATGATTCGGTGTCGCGCAAGGACGGCGGCTTCTCGTGGTTCGAGATCGCCGCCATCGAGCCGTCGCGCCAGCAGCCGCTGGATGAGGTCAAGGATCAGGTGGCCAAGGCGCTGAAAGACTCCGACGCGCAGAAGGCGCTCGCGGCCAAGGCCAACGAACTCGCCAGGAAAATCGACGGCGGCTCTGACATCGCCGACCTCGCCAAGGCCAATGGCGTCGCGCCGCGACAGGCCGCCAACGTACGCCGCGCCGGCGGCGAGGGGCTGACCGAAGCCGCCGTGGCGCAGATCTTCGCCCTGCCGGTGGGCGCGGCCGGGGTGGCGCTGGCCGATCAGGGCGGGCGCTATGTGCTGAAGGTGACGGATTCCACCACGCCGCCGCTGGACACCCGGGATCTCGGCCTCGCCCGCGCCCTGCCCCAGCTCGAAGCCGCCATGGCCGACGATCTGCTGGTGCAATATGTCGGCGGCCTGGAATCGCAACTGGGCGTAAAAATCAATCAGACGGCGCTGCGCGCGGCGCTCGGCTCGGACCAGTGAGGTTTCATGTTCAGCCCGGAATTCGACGTTTTCGCCAAGACCTATGAGAGTGGCGAACCGTCGCTGGTCAGCCTGAAACTGGTCGCCGATCTGGAAACCCCGGTTTCCGCCTTTCTCAAACTGTCGGCGGGCCGCGCCGGCGATGTGTTCCTGCTGGAATCGGTGGAAGGCGGCGCCGCGCGCGGCCGCTATTCCATGATCGGCCTCGATCCCGACGTGATCTTTCGCGTCAAGGACGGCACGGCCGAGATCAATCGCGACGCGTTGCGCAACCGCGACTCTTTCGTCCCCTGTCCGGAAAAGCCGCTCGACGCGCTGCGCGCCCTGCTCACCGAATCGGCCATCCCCGCCGCGCCGGGCCTGCCGCCGATGGCGGCCGGCGTGTTCGGCTATCTCGGCTATGACATGGTGCGCGAGATGGAGCGGCTGGCCTCGCCCAAGCCCGATCCGATCGGCACGCCCGACGCGCTGCTGGTGCGCCCGACCGTGATGGCCGTGTTCGATACGGTGCGCGACGAAGTCTGGCTGGTGACGCCAGTGCGCCCCAGCGCGGGCGGCGCCGCCCGCGCAGCTTACGAGAGCGCGCTGGAGCGGCTGGAGCAGGCGGTGGCGGCGCTGGAAAGCCCCATGCGCCACGAGACGCAGGCCGAGGACGCGCTGCTGTTGCAGTCGCACGCGCCGGTCTCCAACACGACCGAAGCGCGCTATCTCGCCATGGTCGAGCAGGCGAAAAGCTATATCCGCGCCGGCGACATTTTCCAGGTCGTGCTGTCGCAGCGCTTCACCTCGTCGTTCCAACTGCCGGCCTTCGCGCTCTATCGCGCGCTGCGCCGCGTCAATCCCGCGCCTTTCCTGTGCTATCTCGATTTCACCGATTTCCAGATCGTCTGCTCCAGCCCGGAGATTCTGGTGCGGGCGCGCGACGGCAAGGTCACCATCCGCCCGATCGCCGGCACCCGTCCGCGCGGCGCGACGCCGGAAGAGGACAACGCGCTGGCCGAGGAATTGCTGGCCGACCCCAAGGAGCGCGCCGAACATCTGATGCTGCTCGATCTCGGCCGCAACGATGTCGGCCGCGTGGCGGCGACCGGCACGGTCGAGGTGACGGAAAAATTCGTCATCGAGCGTTACAGCCATGTCATGCACATCGTCTCCAACGTGATCGGCGCGCTCGATCCGTCCAAGGACGTGATCGACGCGCTTTGCGGCGGCTTCCCCGCCGGGACTGTGTCGGGCGCGCCGAAAGTGCGGGCGATGGAGATCATCGACGAACTGGAGGCGGACAAGCGCGGCATTTACGCCGGCTGCATCGGCTATTTCGGCGCCAGCGGCGAGATGGACACCTGCATCGTGCTGCGCACCTCCGTGGTGAAGGACGGGTTCATGCACGTGCAGGCGGGCGCCGGCATCGTCTACGATTCCGACCCGAAAAGCGAACAGCAGGAATGCATCAACAAGTCCCGCGCGCTGTTCCGCGCGGCCGAAGAGGCGCTGCGCTTCGCGTCGAGCATTAAACGCGGGCAGTGACGGGAAGGCTTTCCTCCCGTATAGAAGCAAACGACGCCACGAACACGAGCCGTCAGGACCGGGCTTGTCCCGGTCCGCCATGCGGTTAGGTCAGAGGAATCCCCTGGAAGGTCCTGCCTCGTGAATTGGCGTAGGCCCGGCGCAATCCCCCGGATCAAGTCCGGGGCGCGCATGACGTCACCTTGTGCTGTAATCTCCCTTCCCGGGAACAGACAAATCCAGATCGGCTATTCCTTGACCCTGTCCACGATTCCCCCCGCCCTCGCCCGCGCGCTCGACGAACGCGATTACAAGAGCCTCACGCCGGTGCAGGAAGCCGTGCTGCGGCCCGACGCGGAGGGCCGCGACCTGCTGGTGTCCGCCCAGACCGGCTCCGGCAAGACCGTCGCCTTCGGCCTCGCCATGGCGGCCAACCTGCTCGGAGAGTCCGGCAAATTGCCGGAGCGCACGGCGCCCGCCGCCCTGGTGGTCGCGCCGACCCGCGAACTGGCGTTGCAGGTGGCCCACGAACTGACCTGGCTCTACGCCTATGCCGGGGCGCGCATCGTGTCCTGCGTCGGCGGCATGAACCCGCATTTCGAGCGCCGCGCGCTGGCGGGCGGCGCCGATATCGTGGTCGGCACGCCCGGACGGTTGCGCGACCATATCGAACGCCACGCGCTCGACCTGTCGCATATCGCCGCGATCGCCCTCGACGAGGCCGACGAAATGCTCGACATGGGTTTTCGCGAGGATCTCGAATTCATTCTCGGCTCCGCCCCGGAAGGTCGCCGCACCGTATTGTTTTCCGCCACCATGCCCAAGGGCGTCGCGGCGCTGGCCAAGAAATTCCAGCGCGACGCCCTGCGCCTTGAGGTGGTCGGCGCGGCGCGCGCCCATGCCGACATCGAATACCGCGCCGTGCGCGTCGATCCGCGCGAGATCGAAAAGGCCGTGGTCAATCTGCTGCGCTATTTTGATCCGCCGACCACCATCGTGTTCTGCAACACCCGCGACGCCTCGCGCCATTTGCAGGCGACCCTGCTGGAACGCGGCTTTTCCGCCGTGCTGCTGTCCGGCGAACTCGGCCAGCACGAGCGCAATCTCTCGATGCAGGCCTTGCGCGACGGCCGGGCGAAGGTTTGCGTCGCCACCGATGTCGCCGCGCGCGGCATCGACCTGCCCAGCGTCGGGCTGGTGGTTCACGCCGACTTCCCCCACGATGTCGAGGCGCTGAAACACCGCTCCGGCCGCACCGGCCGCGCGGGGCGAAAGGGCGTGTCCGCCCTGCTGATCCCGCCGAAGATGAACCGTCGCGCGGAAAACCTGTTCTCCGACGCGCAAGTGTTTCCGGTCTGGCAGATCGCGCCGGGACCGGAGGATATCGCGAAACTCGACCGCGTCCGCATCGCCGAAGACCCGGTATTTTCCCACGCTGGCGACGAGGAAGAGGTGGAGTTGGCCAACAGCCTGCTCGCGCAGCATGGCGCCGAAAAATGCGCGGCGGCGCTCGCCCGTTTCCTGTCGGCGCGCTGGCCGGCCGCCGAGGAACTCAAGGACCCCGGCTCCGCGCCGCCGCCGCGGGACAAGGAGCGCCGCGAGCCGCGCGCGCGCGTCGACATGACCGATTCGGTGTGGGTGCGGCTCGGCGTCGGCCGCGGCCAGCGCGCCGAGCCGAAATGGATCCTGCCCATGCTGTGCCGGAAGGGCGGCCTGAACCGCGAGGAAATCGGCGCGATCCGCATTTTCCAGGACGAGACCAAGGTCGAGATCGCCAGCGCCAAGGCGGAAGCTTTCCTGAAGGCGATGCGCCGGCCCGGCCCGGACAATATCCCGGTGGATCTGGCCAGCGCGCCCAGCGATCAGGAGCTTCAGGCCCGCGCGAAATCCCGCTTCGCCAAGAAACCCGACGGCGACAGAAAGCCCTACAGCGACAAGAAACCTCACGACGAAAAGAGCGCGGGCGACAGCAGGAAGAAAACCGGCAAGGTCTGACCGAACATCATGCCGCCGCGCGCATCGTGCTCTAGACACTTTGTTTTCGCATGATTTTTTCCAAAAACCGGTGTCCACTTTTTGGGATCATGCTCTAGATCGCGACGGCGAAATTCCGCGCGAACGGAATAAGAAATCCGAATGGATCATTCGGATTTCTTATGACAAGTCTCGCGGCAAGCGAGAGCACAAGAGTCTTCATCGTCGGCGTTCGGAAGCGCCTGAAAATTGAGGGAAATCCCATCCATTCTCACGCACGCCCTCTTGCCCGCAACTAGAAAGCTGGGCGACAACAAAGAAGATTGCGAAATTATGCGATTCGCATCATGTCCCAGTAACCCACATCACGCCCACTCCTCGATCTCCCTTTTCGAGACTTTCCAAGGTATTGGATGGCGTTCCTCCACGCGACAGTAGTGACAAAACGGGATCGGGCGAGCTAAAAACGCCATAATTTCGTCGGCGCTTATGTTGTCATGGATATTTATGCTGTTGCGGTCCGAAATAGAAATCGGAGCATTAAAGTAATCTTTCAATGTATATGCGTAAGCGGCCTGCGGACAGGTATAAATACGCCCATTTCGGAGGGTAAAATCTAAATTGGCGCCATAACAATTAATAAAGTTATTCAGATTCCTTTCAGGACTATGTCCGTTAGGCGCCACGTGCAAGTCAATATTTTGGGAAATCCACTGGACGTTCTCATCGGATAAAAGGACAGCAATGCCTTTATCCCGACAAATCCGAGCAAATTTATCATAATCTACCTTGATCGGATATCTTGACATGCGAAGAGAAATCTTGAATTTTTTCATGGACTCCCAGAACGCGTCGTCCATCTTCGATAGCAACAGCCCGTTGGTCAATATGTGGACCGGCGCGTTTGGAAAACAGGCTCTGGCAATTTCCATAAATGAATTGATTTCTTTGTGCAGCAACGGCTCGCCACCTAAAATTTCGATTAGCTCAGCCTCGCCACGAAACAAATGCGAGAGCCGTTCATAATCGCGCCTATATTCTTCAACACTAAGAAATTTTTCACTATGAAGATTTGAAAAGTGAGCGCATCCTGCGCAGTTCAGGTTACAGTGATCGACGATATGCGTTTGAAACCGGCCTATATTACGTGGTGTTAACTTCGTTAGTCTCCGCATTTGCACAGCTTCCGATTGCATTCGCTGATCAATATGCGCTCTTGTTGTGTTTAACTCGTTCTTTATTGTCGTTATTTCGACTTGCGCACCGGCCAGCTCATTCTTTGCGTTTATCAGGTCATTATGCGCAGTATGTAAATTGTTGCTTGTTGCCGTTAACTCATTTTTTGTAACATTTAGCTCATCTATTGTCGTCGCCAGCTCGTCCTTTGTCGTATTTAATTTAAATCTCGCGCCATCTCGCTCTCTATAAAGCCGAGAAACGAGGGGCAGGTTCTGCTTCAGGATTCGCTTCCAATACCCGCTACGCATGAATTCTTCTCCAATGCTGTCGATTTCATTTGGGGACTTCGGCGGCGGCCCCGCCTCAGCCATGGCCTCTGAAATGACCCCGCGCTCGGGGCGGCTTTAGCCGACTTCTTCATAAGCCGAGTCTCTCCCCCTGCTACGCCGAGGCGGAATCGCATATTTGACGTTCTTGAGGAACCGGCATGGAATCTTTTCCCACAATGGGCCACCAAGCACAACGAACGCTCAAAGGGAATTCATTCGAAACGGGCGCGCAAAGATTGCGAAGAACCCAAGGCAATTCTATATGCTTACTTGGACATGACGCCCATTCGCGACTCTCTCCGTTGGCAGCCTCCGGTAGGGACAGGCTAACTTTCCTCCGCTTCGCCTTCCGACGGATCGGGGGCGAAAGCCTCGCCGAGCGGTTCGTCGCCGAGCGGCTCCTCGTCGTCCATCAGGGCGGAATCGTCGCGCGGTTGCGGCACGCCGAACCCCTTTGGCAGGCGCCCGTCGAACAGGCCGGCCGCCTTCAAGTCATCGAGGCCCGGCAGGTCGGCGATCTGCTCCAGGCCGAAATGCAGCAGGAACTTGTCGGTCGTGCCAAAGGTCACGGGACGGCCGGGCGCGCGGCGGCGGCCGCGCAACCGCACCCAGCCGGTCTCCAGCAGCACGTCCATCGTGCCCTTGGACAGCGCGACGCCGCGGATATCCTCGATTTCCGCGCGGGTGGCGGGCTGGTGATAGGCGATGATCGCCAGGGTCTCCATGGCGGCGCGCGACAGTTTCTTCGGCTCGACCTGCTCGCGCTGCAACGCCCAGGCGAGGTCCGGCGCGGTGCGGAAAAACCATTTCTTCCCGACCCGGACGAGGTTTACGCCGCGCCCGAAATATTCGGCTTTCAGATAGGCCAGCGCCTTGGCGACATCGGCGCCCTCTGGCAGGCGCTTGGCCATTTCCTCTTCGCCGAGCGGTTCCTCCGCCGCGAAAACCAGCGCCTCGCACAGCCGCATATGCGCGCGCTGCGTCTCGCTCGGCGTTTCCCGGGCAAGGAGCGAGGCGGCGTCGGCCGCGCGTAGGTCGAAAAGGTGGTCCTGGTCGGGCATCTCAAGTCGTCTCGACGGTCGTAACCTATAACAGGCCGCCGAAAAGGCGCCCAGCGCCCTCGTCCTTCGAGACAGCCCTTCGGGCCCTCCTCGGGATGAGCGCTAATCCATTGATGGTCTCTATCGCCTCATTCGGCCGCCAGCGCGGGCGGCGGCTCCTCCTTGCGCCGCAGCCACAGCGGCCCGAACGTCCTGTCCTGACGCAGGTCGATCCGCCCCTCCTTGACCAGCTCCAGCGTCGCGGAAAAGGTCGAGGCGCGCACGGTGCGGGCCTGGGTCGGGCTGGTCACCCATTGAATCAGGAAATCGTCGAGCACGGTCCATTCCAGCGCCATGCCGAGAATGCGCTCCAGCGCCTCGCGCGCTTCCGCCAGCGACCAGACGACGCGCGTCTTGAACGAGACATGGGAAAGGGCCTGCTTCTGCCGCTGCCGGGCGTAGGCCGAGAGCAGGTCGTAGAGGCTGGCCTGGTAAAGCGGCGCGTTGACGACATCCAGCCCTTCCGGCGCGCCGCGCGCAAACAGGTCGCGGCCCATTTGCGGGCGCTCGCCCAGCAGCGCGGCGGCGGCGCGGATTTTTTGCAGGCGCTTCAGCCTTTGGGCGAGGTTGGCGGCCAATGAGGCGGCGTCGGGTTCTTCCGCCTTGGGCGGCGCCGGCAGCAGCAGGCGCGATTTCAAATAGGCCAGCCAGGCCGCCATCACCAGATAATCGGCGGCGAGTTCGAGCCGCACCTTCCGGGCCGCCTCGATGAAACGCAGATATTGATCGGCCAGCGCCAGCACGGAAATGCGCGCGAGATCGACTTTCTGGCGGCGGGCGAGATCGAGCAGCAGGTCGAGCGGACCTTCATAGCCGTCGAGATCGACGTGGAAAGCCTCATCCGGGTCTTCCCGCCGATCGTCCTCGAAATTTTGCCGCCCGTCCTTCTCCAACCCCATCGCGCTCCCTGAAGCGAATCATGCAGTTGAAGGGTGTGCGAAGCTGGCGCAAGCCGCAAGCGCGGAAAGGATTTGTTAAGAAGAGTCCACAGGAGAGAGCGGACACAACGCCCCGCTAAAAGCGAAATTTCCGAGACCCCTTCAACCTTGGGGCCGTCATGGCCGGGCTTGTCCCGGCCATCCACGCGGCGATAAAGCGCAAAACTCTCCGGAGACTTGGTCTCGCGGCACGGCGTGGATGCCCGGGACAAGCCCGGGCATGACGGAGGTGGGGTGTGACGGACGCTCTATGTAATGAGCGCCAGCGCGGCGAGTTTTCGCCGGGCCTCGGCCGCATCAAAATGCTGCAAACCGCGCACCCGCTCGCGCGCAACGAGCGCCCGCGCCTCCAAAACCCGCGCCAGCGCCTTGCCGGCAAGCTCCGGCGCCGCCTCGGCCACCGCCCGCGCCTCGGCGAGATCGCCGTTGCAATGCAGCGCCAGATCGAGGCCCGCTTCAAAGCATCTCTTTGTCCGCTCACGGAAATCGCCCGTCAGCGCCTTCATCGACAGGTCGTCGCTCATCAACAGCCCATCGAAAACGATTTTTTCGCGCACGACATGCTGGATGACCTTGCGCGACTGCGTCGCAGGCGCGTCGGGATCGAGCGCCTGATAGACCACATGGGCGGTCATGGCCGCCGGCAGGCCGGCATTGGCCGTGAACGGCGCGAAATCGCGCTCCAACTCGGCGCTGTCGGCCGAGACGACCGGCAATTCCAGATGGGAATCGGAAAAAGCGCGGCCGTGACCGGGAATGTGCTTCATCACCGGCATCACCCCGCCGCGCATCAAACCGCGCGCGGCCGCCGCGCCGAGGCGGGCGACATCGTGGGGATCGCGGGCATAGGCGCGGTCGCCGATCACGTCGTGCGCGCCTTCAATCGGCGTGTCGAGCACCGGCAGGCAATCGACGTCGATGCCGAGCGCCAGCAGATCCGCCGCCATCAGCCGGGCGGACAGTTCGGCCAGCGCCTCGCCGTCGGGCGCAAGGCCGAACCGCGCGGCGGCGGGATAAACAGGCCAATGCGGCTCCCGCAACCGCTGCACGCGCCCGCCCTCCTGATCGACCAGAACCGCCGCCTCCGCGCCCACGATGGAGCGGAAATCCGCCGTCAGGGCCGCGACCTGCGCCGGGCTTTCGACATTGCGGCGAAACAGGATCAGCCCCCAAGGCCGCGCTTCCGCGAAAAAAGCCCTCTCCTCCCCGGAGAGGGCCAGACCGGCGCAGCCGGCGATGAAGGCCTTGAACATCAGTTTCCGCAACCTCAGTTCTTGGCGGTGAAGCAGGCGCCGCCCTGCCCCTTGATGGCGTTGCACATGCTGTTGGCCGCTTCCTTGCTCATGTGGCCGACGCGGACACGATAGATGGTTTTGGCGCCGACTTGCGCCGAGACGAAGGTCGGATGACGGCCCTGCAACGCGGCGGCATATTTTTCGGCGTAGCGGCTGGCGGCGGCGCGGGCCTCCTCTTCCGTCGGGGCGCCGGCGAGTTGCACCGCCCAGTCGCCCGAAGCGGCAGGCGCCGCGGCGGCGGCGGGTTCCGGCTTGGCCTTGGGCTTGGCCTGCAAGGCGGCCTCGGTGGTCGAGGGCGCGCGCGGCGGCGCCGGCCGCGCCACGGGAATGGGCGGAGCGGCGCCCGGACCGCCAGCGGCCAGCGTGGGCAGGGTGCTGCGCGGCTTGGCGTCGGCCGCGTTGAGCAGGCTGCCGTCGGCGCGGATGGAGACGGTCTTGACCTTCTTGGGCGCCATCGGCGGCGCCTCGCCCCCCTGCTGCGGCCCAGCCGAACCGGACGTAGCAGAACTTGGCGCGGCGGAACCTGGCGCGGGCGGCGCGGGCGTGGCGATGGCGGCGGCGGACGTGGCCTGGGCCTGTTTGGCGGCGACCGTGAGGTCGGCGGCCTGCTCGCTCTTGCTCACCACCTTGGCCGGCGCATTGTCGTCCTTGCGGTCGAACAGGGCTTGGCCCGAACCGTTGGCGGCGCTTTCCTGGACGGCCGGCTTGACCTTGGCGGGATCGCTGTCGGCCTGGATCGTGACGACCTCGCCGGAGGACGAGCCCTTCTTGAGCGCCAGCCCGCCCGCGAACAGCGCGACGCCGCCGACCAGCACCGCCGCCATGGCGTACATCACCTTGCGGCGGCCGATGCCCGGACGCGGCGCCTGTTGCGCGAAGGCATGGGTGTCGGGCGCGAATTCCGGCGCCTGCGACGCCCAGGGCGCATCGACGCGAGGCGGCTCCTCGACCCAATGCGGGTCGGATTCGGCGGCGAAATGGTCCGCGCGCCGCGCCGGTTCGGCCTGTCCGAAATAAGGCTCGTGCGGCGCCTGCACCGGCGGCGCCCCTTCGGACACGGCCTTCTGGGCGCGAAACAGAGCCTCGAACGGATCCTGGCGGCCCTCGCCGGCGCCGCCGACGAGGCGGGCCAGTTCGGCGAGGGGATCGGGCGCGCTCGCCGCAGGCTGGCGCGACTGGGGCATCGGCGCGGCGGCGCGCAGACGGCGTTCGAACTCGTCGAGATCGAGTTCGGGACGATATTTGGCGGCGGACTCACCCATGACCAACCCTCGCAAAAAGGTAGAAGGCGGGAGGAGAGGCGACGCTTTACGTCAGCGCATCTCGTCCGGCGCGTTCACACCCAGAACAGATAGACCAGAGGCCAGGACGATCATTAACCCTGTCACAAGAGCCAGCCTGGCGCAGCTCAACTCTCCACTATCTTGATTAACAAAGCGTAATTGAGGCTGATCCTTGCCACGGTTCCAATGAGAATGGAACAATGACGCGAGGTCGTGCAGGTAAAACGCCAGTCGATGCGGTTCGTGGGCGCTGGCGGCCGCCTCGATGACACGTGGATATTGCGCCAGATGTTTGATCAAAGCTTGCTCGCCCTCGTCGTCCAGCAAGGCTAGGTCCGCCCGCGCCAGCGCCGCCGGCGACAGGTCGATCGCCGGGAAAGTCGCCAGCGCCTGCCGCAGCACCGAATGGGCGCGGGCATGGGCATATTGCACGTAAAAGACCGGATTGTCCTTGCTCTGTTCGATCACTTTGGCGAGATCGAAGTCGAGCGGCGCGTCGTTCTTGCGCATCAGCATGATGAAGCGCACCGCGTCCACGCCGACCTCGTCCACCACCTCGCGCAGCGTGACGAAGTCGCCCGAGCGCTTGGACATTTTCACCGGCTCGCCGTCGCGCATCAGCTTGACCATCTGGCACAGTTTGACGTCGAGCGCGCAGGTTCCCCCGGACAGGGCCTCGACCGCCGCGCTCATGCGCTTGACATAGCCGCCGTGGTCGGCGCCCCAGACGTCCACCAGCACATCGTATCCCGCCTCTATCTTCTTGCGATGATAGGCAATGTCCGAGGCGAAATAGGTGAAGGCCCCGTCGGATTTTTTCAGCGCGCGATCGACGTCGTCGCCGAACTGCGTCGAGCGGAACAGGGTCTGCTCGCGGTCCTCCCAATCGTCGGGAAGCTGACCCTTTGGCGGAGGTAATCTTCCTTCGTAGATCAAGCCCTTGGAACGTAGTTCCTCAAGCGCCGCCTCAACATCGGAGACGCCGTTTTTCTTCACGTGCAGGCTGCGTTCGGAGAAGAACACCTCATGGGTGATGTTGAGCGCGGCGAGGTCGTCGCGGATCAGCGCCATCATGGCGTCGATGGCGGCGTCGCGCACCTGCGGCAACCAGTCCGCCTCGGGCTTGTCCTTGAGGCTCTCGCCATGCTTGTCCGCCAGCGCGACGCCGACCGGCTTCAGATAATCGCCGGGATAGAGGCCCTCGGGAATCGTCACCGTCTCGCCCAGCGCCTCGCGGTAGCGCAAAAAAGCCGAGCGCGCCAGAACGTCCACCTGCGCGCCGGCGTCGTTGATGTAATATTCGCGCGTCACCTTCGAGCCGGCGAAATCGATCAGGCTGGCCAGGGCGTCGCCGAACACGGCGCCGCGACCGTGGCCGACATGCATCGGGCCGGTGGGATTGGCGGAGACATATTCGACATTGACCCTACGCGCCTTGGCGCGGCCGGCGGCGCCGCGGCCGAACTCCGCCCCTTGCGCCAGCACGGCGCCCAGAACCTTGCCGTAAACGGCCGGCTTGAGCCGGATGTTGAGAAAGCCGGGACCGGCGACCTCGGCCTGGTCCACATCGTCGCAATCGACCAGAGCGGCGGCGAGTTCGGTCGCGAGCTGGCGCGGATTGTGGAAGAACGCCTTCGCATCCTTGGCGAACACCATGGCGGCGTTGCAGGCGAGATCGCCCATGCTGGCGTCGCGCGGCGGTTCGACCACGAAGCGCGCGGGATCAAGGGCCTGCGGCAGGCGCCCCTGTTCACCCATGGTCTTGAGCAGATCGGCGATTCGGGCGTGAAAGTCAGCGAAAATGTTCATGATTGCTCGGTTAGGACAAATCCGCCGCCCCGTAAAGACGCAAGCCTCGGACAGGGCCGCGCTTCCATGATCGCGCGCCTGAAGCAGAGCGTCAGATGACCAAAAATTTTTCCCTCGCCCTCGACGCCCTGCGCTTCCTCGCCGCCCTCTGCGTGTTTCTCGACCATTTGTCTTCCGCGCCCTTCACGGAAAATGTGATTCCGCCGCGCCTGGGCGCCTATGGCGACATCGCCGTGACCATATTTTTTGTGCTGTCGGGCTTCGTCATCGCCCATGTGGTGGCGACTCGCGAGGGCAACGCCAGAGATTACGCGCTGTCGCGGCTGTCGCGGCTCTATTCGGTGGTTCTGCCGGCCCTGCTCGTGACCCTGCTCGCGGATTCGCTGGGCGCCTGGCTCAGCCCCGACTTCTATGCGGCGCAAAAAGTGCTGTGGAAGCCGGTCAGCGCGGCGGGCTACGCCTCCTCGGCTTTTTTCGTCAACGAATTCCAGATTTTCGGTTTTGGCGGCATCGCCCCCGGCAGCAACGCGCCGTTCTGGAGCCTGAGCTTTGAAGCCGCCTATTATGTGTTGGCCGGTCTGGTCCTGTTCGGGTCGCGGCGGGCGCAAACCCTGGCTATCCCCGCCTTGCTGCTGTGCGCCGGGCCGACCGTCGCCATTCTCGCGCCGATCTGGGCTTTGGGCTTCGCGCTCTACCGCGTCGCGCCGCCCAAGACGCCCATCCTGCTCGCCGCCGCCGCCCTCGGCGGCTTCGCGGTCATCCTGTTCGCGCCCGAATTGTTCGGGGCTTTCGATAATTTCGGGGTGAAATTCCCCTGGGGCTGCGGCGCCTTCAACCGCAATCTCGCGCAGGATTACGGCGTCGCGCTCGGCTTTGCCGCCTTGGTTCTGGCCCTGCGCGGCCTGCTCGGGACCGGCCCCGCGCTCAACCCGGCGGTGGAGCGTCTGATCCGCAAGGCCGGCGCGCTGACCTTTCCGCTCTATTGCCTGCACTATCCGATTCTTTGCTTCGTTTGCGCGGAAAGCCCGTTTGGCGCCAACGACCCGCGCCGCGCCCTGCTCGCGGCGGTCGTCGCCCTTGGCGCGGCGGCGGCGCTGACGCCGGCCTGCGAGCGGCTGAAGGCGGTGTTGCGCCAGATGCGTTTCGGACGCGGGGTTTTCGCGCGCGCCTGAAAACCTGAAAACTCAATTCATGGCGTTGCTGATGGCCTGGTAATGGCTGTTGACCTTGGCGCCCAGCATGTTGAGACCGCTGATCGCCGCCACCGCCAGCAGCGCCGCGAGCAAGGCGTATTCCACGACGGCCATGCCCTCGCTCGCCTTCAGGAAGTGAAGCCAGGATCTCTTCATGTCGCGTTCCGCCAGACGCCCCTCCCCGCGAGGCGCGCGCGAATGCAATCTAAGGTTGAGTTGCTGCGATCTGTTTAATTTCTAACTTCAGGGCGCGAGCGCGCCGCGCGTCAGCAGCAGCGCATTGGCGCGCATGACAGCCCATTGCGGCAGCCAGCGCGGGTCGAACCGCAGCGCGACATCAACGCCCTCGACCGCGAAATGGGCGAGACAGACCTCCGGCAGGCCGTCGTCCGGAATTTTTGGGCGCTGGCAGCGCGCGGAAAACTCCTCGCCGTCGGGCGCGCTGTAATAGAAATCCTCGCCGGGGAAAGGCGACTTGTCCTCGAACCGGCGCCGCAACAGCCCGCCTTCGCCAACCTGCACGTCCGGGGTCAGGTGCGGCGCGTAGCGGTCGGCGGGCGCGAGCCGGCCCGCTTCGCCGGAGGCCGGGGTCAGCGTGATGAAAATCTGCGCCGCGCCGGCCTTGTCGGCCTCGCCGGCCCCCGGCAGGCGGCGCGGATCGGCGGCGGCCGGCGCGAAATCCGGCGCGAGCACCACGAGATCGGCGCGATCCGGCTCGGTGACCTCGCGCAGATAGGCCGAGGTGAAATGCAGCCGCTTCGCGCCGATGGTCACTTCCACCGTTCCCGGCGGCGGCGGCGACGGCCACAGCCGCCACAAAGCGACGCCCGCCAAAACCAGCAGGGCGGGCGCAAAACCGAGCAGCAGCAGGAACCGGCGCATGGAAATCTCAAATTTTTCGGCGGCCTCGCTTTGATCCGATTATGATCGGCTTCGCAAGGGAGAACAGCATGAGTTTCTATTCGCTCGACGGCGAGGCCCCGGAACTGCCCGCAAACAGTCGCTATTTCGTGGCGCCCGACGCCAATGTGATCGGCCGGGTGCGGCTGCGCGAGGACGCCAACATCTGGTTCGGCGCGACGCTGCGCGGCGATAACGAATGGATCGAGGTCGGCGCGCGCGCCAACATCCAGGACGGTTGCGTGCTGCACACTGACATGGGCTCGCCGCTGACCATAGGCGACGACGTCACTGTCGGCCATGGCGTGATCCTGCATGGCTGCTTGATCGGCGAAGGCAGCCTGATCGGCATGGGCGCGACCGTGATGAACAATGCGAAAATCGGCAAGTTCTGCATTGTCGGCGCCAACGCCCTCGTCACCGAAGGCGCGGAATTTCCCGATTATTCCCTGATCGTCGGCGCGCCGGCCAAGCTGAAGAAGACGCTCGATCCCTCGGTGGCGGAAAAACTGCTGACCAGCGCCCGCCACTATGCCGAAAACGGGCGGCGCTATCTCGCGGGGCTGAAACGGATCGATTGAGGGCTTATAGCACGACGTTCTCATCAAAAACGTCGAACGACAGCGGCAGGGCGAATTCCAGCGCCATGCCGTGCTCGAACATGCGCACCACCCGCGCCGGGCGGCGGCCGATGTGGAGCATCGACCCCATCGGCGCCCGCGCCATGCAGGCGATCGCCGCGCCGGACACCGAAATGTCCACGATTTTCGCCGGCGCCAGGGTCCCGTCGGGGAAGCGCAGCGTGGTCTGGAGACAGTTCGGGATGATGCGCTCGTGGCGGCGGTCCTCGGGCAAGCCAAGGGTCTTGCGATTGACCAGCCAGGTCAGTTGGTTCACCAGCTTCTCGCGCTTGGCCGGCGGCATGTTCGCGGTCATCGCGAAGCCGAAATCGATGTGGCGGACGATGGTTCCCTCAATGCGGCCGAGCGAATCGAAATAGGCGATGACGCGCTCGCCCAGGGCGCCGCGCACCGGCGCGGTCACGGCGAGCCCGCCCACCGAGACATCGATGGTCTGGCAGGGAAACTCACGGCGGTCTTCAAGCATGTAGCGCCCCAGCAACGCCAGTTTTACGCGGGCGTGCCGCCGGCGCTCCACAGGCCTCGCACTGATCTTGGGCTGGAGATTCATGTCGCCGCCAATATGTCCAAACTATTGACGAAACTATAGCGCCTGTGCGGTTAACCCGATGTTACGAGGGGCGGGCGCTCCAGAATTACGCGTCGGACTTGTCGCGCCCGCCGGGGATGACGAAGAAGGAAAAGCGCCGGAATTTACCACGCGACGCAAGGTCGCCGGGTTTTTTCGCCGGCTCGGGCGGCTTGATGAACGACGCCACCGGCACGGACTGTTCGCTGTCGAGAAACCGGATCGCGATCAGCCGCAGGCACAGCGCCGCGCGCAGACCGAACCAACTCGGCAGCGTCTGCGGCGTCAGCGACGCCAGCAGTCGCGCATGGGTCCTGCCGCGATGGCGCAGCGGCAGCAACAGCAGTTCGAGCGCGATCTCCTCGCCGTATTCCGCTTGCGCCGTGAGTCCGGCTACGGCCGGGCGCTGGCCGTCGAGCACCGCTTGCGCCATGGCGCTGATTCCGGCGCGGTCTTCCGGCGCGAACAGAGAGACCAGGTTTCGCCCCTTCTGCTCGTCGAGAAACAGGGCGTTGAGCCGCGTCCCGGAAATGCGGATCGGCAATTGCCGTTCGTCATCCACCTCCAGGATCATGGTGTCGGCAAGGATGTGGCGGATGGCGGAGGGATCGATCTCCTCGCGCTCGGGCGAAAGCCGCGCGCCGCGCAACCGGTTCCAGTAGGAATAGAGTTCCTGCGTCGCCGCCTGTCTCATTTTCTTGCCCTTGACCTGTTCCGGGGCGTTTCCGTGCCGGTGCGAAACGGACAGCCCCTTATTTTTAGTTTCAAGGAGGAAGGAGCGAAGGTCGGGCCAGTTGCCCTTGGGGTTCTGGCGACCGCGCCCCGTCGGGCGGCGGGTCCGAAATTTCGGGGCGCGGCGGGTTAACGTTAATATCTCGTTGACGTTGTCAAAATGTTAGGACTTTGGCACTCTCCATAGACCGAACGGAGCCGAAACGGACAGCGACCCGGATGACGCAACGTTCACTCTAAAACGCAAGATGCGGAATTTAGACGATTTTTCCTTCAAAATCTCTGCTCGGGAAGATGAAGGGGTCGAGAAATCGTCGGGGCGCGCGCCTGAAGCGCCACACGCATCCTGTCCGCGCGGGGTTTGGCTTGGTTAACGCCCCCGCAACGTCGCCAAAGGGGGAGAGCCTGTCGCTCTCCCCCTTCGTTTGACTGTTTGGTTCCGCGTTTGCTTATTCCGTTCCGCATCCTTAAGTCAGGCCCATGCGCGAAAGAATTTTCAATCTCCCCGGCGTCGTCACCGCCCTGTTGCTGACGCTTGCGCTGGCTCATCTCGCCCGCGTCTTCCTGCCCGACGCCATCGACCTCCAGTTGCTGGCGACCTTCGCCTTCGTTCCCGGACGGTTCGGCCTGTTGCTGGACTCCTCGGGCGTGATCGCGCATTTGAACGCGCTGGCCCGCGTCTCCGACGACCAGGCGCAGCTCGCGCAATTCTTCCTCACCTACGCCTCCCCGTCCCTGCTCTGGCTCACGCCGATTTCCTACGCCTTCCTGCACGGCTCCTGGACCCATCTCGCGCTCAATGGGGTGTGGCTGGCGGCGTTCGGCGCGCCGGTGGCGCGGCGGTTCGGTTCGGCGCGCTTCCTGGCGCTCACCCTGCTCGGGGCCGTGGCCGGGGCGGCGGCGCAATTCGCCGTTCATCCGTTCGAACTCGGCCCGATGGTCGGCGCCTCGGCGGGCATATCCGCCTGTTTCGGGGCGGCGGCGCGCTTCGTGTTCCTGCCCGGCGCCTTCGCGCGCGATGCGCGCGCGCGCGACGAAGCGCCGCCGCTCGCCGGTTACGCGGAGATGATCCGCAACCGCCAGGTTCTCGCCTTTGTCGGGTTCTGGTTCGCCTTGAACCTGTTCACCGGCCTCGCCGGGCAAGCCGGCGGCTTCTCCGACGCGCCCATCGCCTGGGAGGCCCATATCGGCGGCTTCCTGTTCGGCCTGCTGGCGGCGCCGCTGTTCGACCAGCGACACAAGGCCTGATTTCGGCAACTCTCGATTGCGCGCGCGAAAAATAGGGCGCATCCTTTTGGTTAATGAGCGGAGCGCGGTCGCGCGGCGGGAACTCGAACAAAGCCGCCGCGTTTGACCGAATGAAAACAACCCGCTGTTCCCACAGGAGGAAATCGCATGAGCGTTGCACGGATCCTCGCGGCCAAGGGCTCCGAGGTCGTCACCATACCGCCCCACCGCACGCTTCAGGAGGTGGCCGCCCTGCTCGTCGAAAGAGGCATAGGCGCGGCGATCGTCTCCAACAGCGCCGGCGAAATCATGGGGATCGTTTCGGAACGGGACATCGTCCGCGCGGTCGGGCTCGTCGGCGGGGCCGTCCTGAACACCGCCGTGTCCGCGCACATGACCAGCAAGATCGCCACCACGGAGCCGGGCGAAGCGGTGGACGCCGTGATGGAAATCATGACAAACGGGCGGTTCCGCCACTTGCCCGTCATCGACAACAGCCGGTTGGTCGGCGTGGTCTCCATCGGCGATATCGTCAAATATCGCCTGGAAGCGATGGAATCCGACCAACGCGCCATGCGCGACTATATCACCACCGCGTGAGTTTTCAGGGCCATATGCGCTAGGTTAAGCTTGGTGGCTGCCGAGAACAGCGTGAGTTGATCCCCTCGTGCTTCGAGACGGCGAGCCTTGCTCGCCTCCTCAGCATGAGGGGATCAATGGAATCAATCGAGTAGCCCTCATGCTGAGGAGGCTCCGAAGGAGCCGTCTCGAAGCACGAGGGCGGTCCACGGCTCTTGCCGCAGCCCGCCAGCGCTTAATCTAAGCAGGATTTCCGAAAAGTGGCCCCCGGTTTTCGGACAAAAATCCTGCCCAAACCAAGGAGTCTAAGCAAACATTCGTTGGCGAGCCAAAGAATGTTTGCTTAGCGCATATGACCTTCAGGACCGGCGCTCCCGGCCCTGCTAAGCCGTTTCGTGCAGCTTGCGCTCCAGCGCGGCCATTTCGGCGATGTCGTCGAGCGCGCGCCGCGCCGCCTCGCGGCCGAGCGCGATCAGTTCGTCGGCGCGATGGAATTCGAAAAAGCCGATCTTGGCCAGCCTGGTGTTGATCAGGACGTCCGGCGGGTCGCCCGCGAGCCGCGAGCGCGCGATGCGGTCCTGGGTGATGTTGAAGGCTTCGAGCAGCGCGGTGGCGATCCCCGGCGCGCCATTGGCGCCCGGCAGGAATTGCCGGCGCAGCCGGCGCGCCTCGCTGGACGGCGGCGGCGGCTCCTCCTTTTTCGCGGTCGGGGGCGCGTCGCCATTGCCGCCCAGATCCGAAATCAGCGCGCCGCGATAGGCGGCGTCGCCGATCAGATTGACCGCGACCACGATTTCCGCGCCCATCGCCCGGCACAGAGTGACCGGCACCGGATTGACCAGCGCGCCGTCGAACAGCCAGCGGTCGTCGAACCGCACCGGCTCGAAAATGCCCGGCAGGGCGTAGGAGGCGCGGATCGCCTGCACCAGATCGCCGCGCCGCAGCCAGACTTCGTGGCCGAGGCCGATCTCGGTGGCCACCGCGCCGAAACGGATCGGCAAATCCTCGATGCGGCGGCCCGCCAATGTGCGGTGGAGTTCGTCGCGCAATTTGGAGCCGGCGAGCATGCCCGCCCCGGAAAAGGACAGGTCCATCAGCGAGATCATGCGGCGCTTGGTCAGCGAGCGCGCGAAGGTTTCGAGCTCAGCGAGCTTGCCGCCGGCATAGCAGCCGCCCACCACGGCGCCGATGGAGGAGCCGGCGATGACGTCGATCGGGATTTTGCGCGCGTCAAGCTCCTGCAGCACCCCGATATGCGACCAGCCGCGCGCGGCGCCGGCGCCGAGGGCGAGGCCGATGCGCGGGCGGCGCTCGGTTTTGACAACAGCCCCGCCCCCGCCGGCGGCGGATTCCGGGCGGTCGTAATTCTTCCAGTTCAATCCGAACATGGCTCGACTCCACTGCGCAAACTCCCCGGGATGACGCTATTACGGTTGCGTCATTTTGTCACAGCCTGCGCGCGGAAACTTGCGGAAGCCTTAAGCTCCCGCCCGCGTCGGGCCGCTCGAACCGAAAGGCGGAAACACAAAAAATGTTTCCGCCACCGAGGTTTGTCGCTTGCGATCGCCCTGGGCGCGTCGAGCGGAGATAGACGAAGTGTCGATCGGAGACTGACCAGGCGTCGGTCAGAGACCGACGAAAGCGTCGATCAGATATCTTCGAGATCGATGTCGAGGATCGCCATTTGCAGGGTGAAGGTCTTGCACTTGGGATCGTCGGCGGAAATCACCGCCAGGAAATCGTCGCCCCGGTTCAGTTCGACGGAATCGGTTTTCCGGCCGCGCGCGACGATGGTCAGATCGTCATTGTCGAACAGGCGGCGCAGGTACTCTTGCAGCACCGGGCGCTCGACCGGGAGCTTCATGGCGAAAGAGAACGAGCGGTCGCCGTCCTCGTCATCGACGACGATCGGCCCGAGCGCGCGCTCGCCGAAAGAGGCGACCGCCGCGTCCTCGTTCTTGGGATCGAGACCGACCTTGATGCCGGGCGCGCCGAAGGCTTGGCGCAGAAACTCCTGCAATTTCCGCAATTCACTCTTGTCCAACGCGCGACTCCCTGGCGGTTTCGTCCGCGAAGGCTTGCCAAAATACAGGGCGCCGCGCAAGGGGAGACGCAAAAGAGAGAAAACGCAAAAGAGAAGCGCCGCGCGAAAAAACCCCGCGCGGCGCCCGTTGAAGCAGGTTCAGCGAACGGGCGCCGACTCGGCGGTGGTCCTGACCTCGGCGGTGACCGCCGTCACGACGGTGACGACCGAAAAGCCGAGCAGAAGGGCGATGAACGCCACCTCCTTCAGCGAAGCGCCGGCCTGACGCTTGAAAATGCGGGCAATTGCGAGCATGAAAAGTTCCTGACGCGCCGGAGACCTCCGCCCCGGCGTCAGACAACCTTAGGTTGCAAATATTCAACGCGCGTTAACGCTGGCTCACCGCCATGCTGGTCGCATAGACGCCATAGCCGACCACGCCGACCATCGACGCCAGCGAAAATCCGATCAAGCCGGCCATCACCGCGAGTTCCTTGACCGTCGCCCCGGCCTGCCGTCTGAGAATGCGAGAGAACGCCACGACCATCGCTGCCTCCCTGGTTGAAGCGAATTCTTGTGGATTCGCTTGCCTCATCATGGCGCCACAACAAGATGGAGGGAAGCTTAACTCAAGACTATTCGTCTTCGGTTTTTCCGGAAAGAATCTGGTCCATTTCCCGCGCCGGCTCCTTGCAGCCGGAGGCGCCGACGATGCGCGCCGGCACGCCGGCCACCGTGACCCCCGGCGGCACGGTTTTCAGCACCACCGAGCCCGCCGCGACGCGCGAGCAGGCGCCGACCTCGATATTGCCGATGATCTTCGCCCCGGCGCCGATCAGGACCCCCTTGCGGATCTTGGGATGGCGGTCGCCGCGCTCATGGCCGGTGCCGCCGAGCGTCACGCTGTGCAGGATCGAGACTTCGTCCTCGATCACGGCGGTGGCGCCCACCACAAGGCCGGTGGCGTGGTCGAGGAACACCCCCTTGCCGATCCGCGCCGCCGGATTGATGTCGGTCTGGAACACGGCCGACGCCCGGCTTTGCAGATAGAGCGCGAAATCCTTGCGCCCCGCGTTCCACAGCGCATGCGCGAGACGGTGGGTCTGCAAGGCGTGGAACCCCTTGAAATACAGCAGCGGCTCTATCAACCGGGTGCAGGCGGGGTCGCGGTCGGCCACGGCGAGCAGATCGGCGCGGATCGCCTCCCCTATCGACGGATCGCGGCCGGCGAGCTCCAGAAAATTCTGTTCGATCAGGTCGCCGGGAAAATCCAGATGCGCCAGCCGCGCGGCGATGCGGTGCGCCACGGCGTGTTCGACATTGGGCGCGTTGAGGACCGAAACGGCGAGGAACCCGCCCAGATCCGGCTCGCGGCGCGCGGCCTCCTCGGCTTCCGCGCGAATCTGCGCGAACACCGGATCGGCGGATTTGTTCAGGGCCAACACGTTGGCGGCGATCATCTGTTTCTCCTCGATGGCCCGGAGGCCGGCGACGGTCTGGCTTAACACATAGGAGCTAAACGGCGGGTTGCAAACTCTCCAGGAAGGCCAGCACGCCCTCCTTGAACAGTTTGTCGCCCACGGCGCGGTTGTGGTCGCGCCCGGGAATGACCAGCGCGCGGGCGTCGCGCATCAGCGCGGCCAGCGCCAGCGGATCGCCGGCGATATCGTCCTCCGATCCGACGCAGATCAGGGTCGGCTGCGCGACGGCGCCGATCTCCTCGACCGTCATGGCGCGGCGCGAGCCGCGAATGCAGGCGGCGAGCGCGCGCCGGTCGCTGCGCGTCGAATCGGCGAAGGCGCGGAACATGCGCTGCTTGGGATCGGTCAGATCCTCCAGCGACGAGGCCTCCATGGCCTCGGCGACGCCCGACGGCGGGCCGTCGTCGTCGATGAGATGGATGCCGATCCCGGCCAGAATCAGGCCGCGAATTTTTTCCGGCGCGGCCAGCGCCAGATGCGCGGCGATGCGCCCCCCCATCGAATAGCCCATCACATCGGCGCGGGCGATTCCCAGATGATCCAGCAACCGGGCGGCGTCGCCGGCCATGGTCTGGGGCCGGTAGGCCTCCGGCTCGTAAAGCTTTTCGCTGCGGCCATGGCCGCGATTGTCGAACACGATCACGCGCCGGCCCGCTTGCGTCAGCGTCTTGACCCATTGCGGAAACAGCCAGTTGACGCCGTGATTGGAGGCGAAGCCGTGGATCAGCAGCACCGGCGTCTTGTGACGGTCTGTCTGGCCCGCCGCCCCCTCCGGCGGGAAATCGAGATAGGCGATCCGCACGCCATCGGACAGAAATTCCAGCATTCCCAACACTTTCATCGACCGGCTCCCGATCAGCCCGCGCGCGGAACGATACAGACGGCGGCGCCGGAACGCCAGAGCGCGGCGTCTTGGGCCGCGCGCTGCTGTCGCAGGCGCTAGCGGTTTTTGCCGACGGAATTTCGGAGTAACATGGGGCGCCGCGCAGGCGCGCAATCGCGAGAAATGGCGTAGCATTATTTGGTTGAGGATCACGCCAAATGACATCAGAAATAGCCGAAGCCCAAAAACTGTCCGGCATATTCCAGACTTTTACCACGGGACGCGCGGTCGCGCCGGACATCCAGGACAAGTGCAACGCGCACATGGACGCCCTTAGGGAAGAATTATCAAACAACAGATTGAAATATCTGGATTACGCCATCGCCTTCAAGAGCCGCAAACGCGAGATCGTCCGCAACGATCTGTCCCAGCATATCGTGGATGTGCTGTTCCTGGTGGACGAAGTGCGCAAGCCTTTCCGCCACGAGGTCGTGGCGGCGAACATTTGCGCCATCTACAACACCGACAAGGACGAGTTCTTCTATGTGATCAAGCGGGAGATCGGGCATCGGATCGGCGCCCAGAGCCTGACCGAGGATGAGTACGCCTATCTGACGGCGACCGTGAACGTCCCGGTGTCGTCGCCCGAACGACTCGGAATCGAGTTGCGCGAGCTTCAGACCCGGGTCTGGTACGGCGACAAGCAACCGGGCGAGGGACGCGGCGTTCGCGACCTCGTCGTCAAATACGCCAAGCGCGTGCAGGGGCCGTCCATTTCCGCGGTGGCCAATGTCACCATCGGCCTTGTCAATCATTTGCGGCGCAAGCGGGAAGCGCACGAGCCGTTATGACGAGGCGTTCCGTCGCCCGCCCCTCTACCCAAGGCGCGACGTGTTGATTATGGTGCGCGCCCTGTGCGGCGCGACGCCGCACCCCGGAATCAGGGATCGCCCCTCCAAGGTATCGCCCCTCCAAGGATCGCCACATGTCCGACCACGCCATTCCGCATTTCCACAACCAGCCGGGCCTGGCGACCATCCGGGTCGGCGCCAGGGAATTCATGTGCATCGGCGCGCTGCCGCCGTTCGACCATCCCCATATCTATATCGACATGGGCGGCGATACCGAGGCTTTGTGCCCCTATTGCTCGACCCGTTACGTTTATGACGCGGCGCTCCACGGCCATTCCGAGCCGGCGGAATGCGAAGTGACGCCCAAGGCCGCCTGAACGGCCAGCGCGTGGACTCCTCGCCCATTGTCATCGCCGGCGGCGGCGTCGGCGGCCTGTGCGCCGCGCTGGGGCTGGCTCGGGTCGGCCGGCGCTCGCTGGTGCTGGAGCGCGCGCCCGCCTTCCGCGAGGTCGGCGCCGGATTGCAACTCGCCCCCAACGCCACCCGCATCCTGCGCGACTATGGCGCGCTGGAGTTTCTCGACGGACTGGCGGTGGCGCCGACCGAGATCCGCATCCGCCGGGGCCGCGACGGCGCCGGTCTCGCCCGCCTGCGCCTCGACGACGCCGAAAAACGCTGGGAAGCGCCCTATCTCAACGTCCATCGCGCCGACCTGCTCTCCGCCCTGGTGGAGCTGGCGCGGCAAAACAGCCTGATCGAGATCCGCAATGACGCGACCCTGACGGGATTCGTCCAGGACGAGCAGGGGGTGGCCGTCACCTACCGCAGCCAGGACGAAACCCATCGCGCCTCGGGCGCGGCCCTGATCGGCGCCGACGGGGTGCGCTCGGTGGTGCGGTCGCGGCTGCACGACCCGCGCATCGACAAGGCCAATTTCACCGGCCACACCGCCTGGCGGGCCTTGATCCCCGCCACCGACCTGCCGCCGGCCTTCAGCGCGCCGGCGTCGAACCTCTGGCTCGGGGAAAAGGCCCATATCGTGCATTACCCGCTGCGCGGCTGCGCCATCGTCAATATCGTCGCCCTGGTCGAGGACGAGTGGCGCGGCGGCGGCTCCGAGGCGCCATCGGGCGAAAGCGGCCAGTTCTGGGACCAGTCCGGCGACCGCCGCTTCCTGCTCGAACGGTTCAAGGACTGGTGTGGCGAGGCGCGAGAGCTTTTGTCCGCGCCGGAGCACTGGCTGCGCTGGCCGCTGTTCGACCGCCCGCCGCTCGAGTCTTACGCGCGCGGGCGCACGGGTTTGCTCGGCGACGCCGCCCATCCCATGCTGCCCTATCTGGCGCAGGGCGCGGCCCAGGCGGTCGAGGATTCGGCGGCGCTGACGCTGGCCTTTCTCGAATTCGGCAAGGATCCCGGCAAGGCGCTCGCGCAATATTCGGCCGCGCGCCTGCCCCGCGCCAGCGCGATCCAGCAGGCCTCGCGCGCCCAGGGAAAAATCTACCACATGGCCGGCGCGCCGGCCTTCGCCCGCGATCTCGCGCTGCGCCTGACGCCCTCCAGAGGCCTGATGGCGCGCCAGAACTGGATATATTCGGCTTGAGGGGCGCGCGCATAAAGGTTAATCAACGTTAACTCCTTTACCGTGCGTTGAGTCGGCCCAGACTCCGCCCCTTATGAGCGCCTTATGAGTTTTGACGCCGAAGCGCCGGACCTGCGCCCAGCCCACGTCATCGTCGTCGCCAATGAAAAGGGCGGCGTTGGCAAGTCCACCTTGTCGATCCACCTGTCGGTGGCGCTGCTCAAGGCCGGCTATCGTCTGGCGACCATCGACCTCGACACGCGCCAGCGCAGCCTGACGCGATTCTTCGAGAATCGCGCCTCCTTCGCCCGCGGCGCGCCCTATGACGTGGAACTGCCGCGCCATTTCGCCCTCGACCATGTCCGCGGCGACAACGCCAATGACAATGAATCGGCTGAGTTCGCCGCCTTCGCCGAAGCCATCGGCGAGGTCGAGCATGCCTTCGAATTCGTGGTGATCGACACCCCGGCCAGCGACACCTATCTGATGCGGCTGGCCCATTCGCTGGCCGACACGCTGATTTCTCCGATGAACGACAGCTTCATCGACATGGATGTGCTGTCGCGCGTGCATCACGACCGCGCCCATCGCGGCCAGGTGGCGCAATATGCCGAAATCGTGCTGGAGGCGCGTCGGAAACGCCGACTCGTCGACAATGGCCTGATCGACTGGGTGCTGGTGCGCAACCGCATCGCGGCGCTGCACTCCAACAATGCGCGCCAGGTCGATCAGGCCCTGCGCAAGCTCGCGGTGGAATTGCAGTTCCGCGTCGCCGACGGACTGCGCGACCGGGTGATCTTCCGCGAACTGTTCCCGATCGGCCTGACCGCGCTGGACGCCATCGAGGAGGCCAACCACCAGCTGACGCCATCGCAACAGACGGCGCGGCGGGAAATCGAGATGCTGGTCAGCGACCTCAGGCTGCCCGCCCGCGTCGCCGGCGCGGATTATCTTGAGGCGCGCCACGTCTGGTTTGAGTCGATCTCGTCTTATTATCGCGAATTGAAGAGCGGCGGCTGATGGCGACGCTCGTTCTCGGCGGGGCGCGCTCCGGCAAGACCGGCCATGCGCTGGGCCTCGCGCACAGGTCCGGCCTCAAGAAATTCATGATCGTCACGGCGCCGGCGCTCGACGGCTCGATGGCGCAACGCATCGCCCGCCACCGCGCCGAGCGCGGCGACGACTGGACCGTGTTCGAGGAGGAGACTGATCTCGCCCGCCTGCTGCGGCGCATCGCCGCGCCGGACCGGATCGTGGTGATCGACTGCCTGACGCTGTGGCTGTCCAATCTGTTCTTTCGGAACCGGGATTTTGCGCTGGAAACCGGGCGCCTCGGCGAGGCGGTTGCGGCGGCGCCGGGCGAAATCGTGGCCATTTCCAACGAACTGGGCCTCGGCGTGGCGCCGGAGACCCGACTCGGCAACGATTTCCGCGACGCCCAGGGTCTCGTCAACCAGAGGATCGCGGCCGCCTGCGGAAGAGTCTTCTTCGTCGCCGCCGGACTGCCGCTACAGTTAAAATAACGCCGCCTGAAACTCGAGAGCCTTCCCCGCGTCGCTTGAAGCGGGGAAGGCTCTCGAGTCCTTTGAAAACGCGTATCCTTTTCGCAAAACCGGCGTCCACTTTTGCGGGATGCGCCCTTAGTTCGACCAGGGGCCGTTCCGGAAGGCGCGGAGCTGCGCGATATTGCTGTCGAGGTCGTTGGCGGGACGCAGCAATTGCGCCGCCTCGACCAGTTCCGGCGAACGTCCGCCCTTGGCGAAGGATTCGGCGAGATCGGCGAGCACGCCGCGCAGTTCCGGACTCTGGATCTGGAAGAACGCCCGATAGAGCCGATGCGCGTCGCTGAGCAGCGCGTCGCGTTCGCCGGGACGGCCTCCCGGCGCCGTGAAGTCGTCGTCCGCCACCAGGAAGCAGGACGGCGGCGCGTCGAGCACGCCGCACAATTGTTGCAATTGCCGGGCGCTCATGCGCCGCTCGCCGGATTCGAAGGCCTCGATCGCCTCCATGTCGAGGTTCAGAGCCGTTGCGACGGTGGCGCAACTCAGGCCAAGCGCCTCACGCCTGCGGCGTAAACGCACGCCGATTTCCTGATCGATTTGATTCGCCATTGCTTTCGCCCTCGGCGCCGGGGTCGCGCCCTGATTCATTGAGGTAAACGTCTCTTTAATGACAGAACCTGCACAAATTCGCCGTGACGTGCAAGGGCGACTGACAGGATTGCATCGTCAACCTTACGACGCGAATCTGACTCGCTCCGAACACTCGCACCTTGATTTTGCCGCGCTTTTGATTTTAACGCGTTTTGGATTTTAACGCGACTTGGGTTTTAACGCGGCTTGGGCCAGCAGAATCGACGCTCTTGCTCCATGCTCCCGGGCGCGCCTATCCTGCCGTTGATAATCAGTGCAATAAGCTCTGTCACGCTTGCGGTGCGATTGCAATTCGGCAATGACCGCAATCGATGTTTTTTCTTCGCCTTCGCAAGGGCTTGGCTTCGTTTGGCCTTGTCCTTGCCCGCATCTTGCTCCGGAACCCTCCCCCATGAGCCGCCTCGTTTTCCTGCTGAACGGCCCGAACCTGAACCTGCTCGGCCAGCGCGAGCCCCATATCTACGGAGCGGAAACGCTCGACGATGTGAAGCGCGCCTGCTCGGATTTGGCGCGGGATCTCGGCCTCGAACTCGACTTCCGCCAGACCAATCGCGAATATGAGCTGATCGACTGGATCCATGAGGCGCGCGGCAAGGCGGGAGGCGTCGTCATCAACCCCGCCGGCTACAGCCATACGTCCGTGGCCCTGCTCGACGCGCTCTGCGCCTACGAAGGCCCGGTGATCGAGGTTCACATTTCCAACATCCACAAGCGCGAGGAGTTCCGCCATCACTCCTATGTCTCGCGCCGCGCCGACGGCGTGATCGCCGGTTGCGGCACGCAGGGCTACCTGCTGGCGCTGCGCCGGCTCGCGAGCCTGCTGGCCTGATGCGCATCCCGCCGTCCCTGTTCAAATATCTGCTCGGCCAGCATATCCTCAACGGCTATGCGGTCGCGCTCGGCGTGCTGCTGGTCGGACTCGCCTTCGGCCTGCTGGCGGGTTTCGACGCCGCCCTGGCCGCCGCTTCCGGCGCGCTCTGCGTCTCGGTCGGCGACACGCCCTCCCCGCTTTCGGCAAAAATCCGCATCCTGCCGGTGTGCTGGTGCAGCGCCGTCGCGAGCGCGCTGCTCACGGCGCTGGCCGACGGCAGCGTGGCGCTGGAGGCTTCGGCCGTGATCGTCATCGGTTTTGTCGCCGGCCTGCAAATCGCCTGGGGCCGCTGGGCCATTCCGCTGTCGATCCTGACCCTGCTCGCCATGGTGTTCACGCTGGGCGCGCCCGGCGACAAGCTGGCGTTCTGCGGCATGATCGCGCTGGGCGGCGCGCTCTACATCCCCATCGCGCTCGGCCTGACCCGGCTGCTCGACGCCTCCGGCCGGCGGGTGATGCTGGCGGAGCTGATCCGGGAATTCGCCACGTTCCTGCGCCGCATGGCCGACTTTTACCGGCCGGGCGCCGACGAAGGCGCGGCCTGTTTGAAGGTGGTGGAGCAGCAGGCCAGCTTTTCCGACCATCTCCAGACCGCGCGCAGCCTCAGCGTCCAAGCCGCAAATCCCGAATCCGGCGCGCGGCTGATCGCGGCGCTCGCGGTCCTGCTCGAAGCTTTCGACGGCATGATCTCGACCATGGCCGACCACGCGCCGCTGCGGCTGGCGGCGGCGCAATCGGACATCGCCGCCCGCGTGGAAGGTTTTTTGCGCGGCGTCGCCGAGGATCTGGACGCGCTTTCGCTCGACCTGCTGATCGCCGGGCGCGAGCCGAGCTTTCCCGATCACGCCGCCGCGCTGGACAAGCTGGCCGAGGCGATCGCCCGGCTCGACCCCGGCGATCCCCGCCTGCTGCGCGCCGCGCGCATGACCCGCGCCCGCCTCGCCTTCGTGCTCAACCATCTCGCCCGCATCCCCTCGGTGGTCTCCAGCTTTGCCGAAGCGGAAAAGGCGGTGGCCGGCCTCGATCTGCGCAAATTCGCGCCGCCGCTGCGGGTGTCGCTGGCGCCGGTGATCGCCGAACTGCGCTGGGACTCGCCGGTGTTCCGCCACGCGCTGCGGCTGTCGGCGGCGCTGGCCTGCGGCTATGCGCTGATCACGATTTCGCCCATGCTGCGTAACGGCAACTGGATTCTGCTCACCATCGCCGTGATCATGCGCGCGAGCTACAGCGCCACCACGCAGCGCCGCGACCAGCGGCTGTTCGGCTCGGTGGTGGGCTGCGCCATCGCCGGCGCGCTGCTGTGGTTCGGTTCGAAACCGCTGCTGCTGTTCGCGCAACTCTCGGCGGTGGGAATCGCCCATTCCTTCGGCCGCGTCGATTATCGCCTCACCTCGGTCGCGGCCTCGGTGATGGCGCTGCTCGGCCTGCACCTGCTCGATCCCGGCGAGACCGCGCCGGTGGCGTCGCGCCTGATCGACACCGTCATCGGCGCCGGCGTCGCCTTCCTGTTCAATTTCCTGCTGCCCAATTACGAGCGCTACAGCGCGGGCGCGCTGGCGAGCGCCTTTTTGCGCCGGCTCGCGACCTACGCGGACAAGGCGCTGCGCTGGGACGTGGCGGTGCAGGATTACCGCCTGGCGCGGAAAGCCCTGATCGAGAGTCTTTCCGCCCTTGGCGAATCGTCCAGGCTGGCGCGCAAAAATCCCGGGGCGGAAAATTTCTGGCCGAGCTACAGCAAGCTGATCGCGCAAGCCTATTTCACCGCCGCGCAGATCGTCACCATCCGGCTGCTGATCCGCAACCGCATCGCCGAACTCGACGCGCGCGCCTGCGCCGCGCTTCTGGACGACACCCGCGCCGCCGTGCTGGCGCAATTACGCCCGGATTGCGCGCAGCCGCCGCCGAGCTGCGCGTCCGCGCCCGACGAGAGCGACGCCTTCGCCGCCCTGCGGTTGCGCTGCGCCGAGGCGGCGGTCGAGGCCGAAAGATTGCGGCGGCGCGCCACGCAATTGGGCGCGGCTTGAAAGCGCGCGCGTTACTGAAAAGCCAGTTTGGCGCCAACCAGCGCGAGGACGCCCGCGAGCAAGCCGCGCAAAAGCTTGTCCGGGGCGCGCGAGGCGAAAGCGCTGGCCAGCGCCACGCCCGGTATGGAGCCGGCAAGCAGCCAGACCAGCATGGACCAGTCCACCGAGCCCATCGCCCAGTGGCCTGAGCCGGCGATCAGCGTCAGCGGCGCGGCGTGGACGATGTCGGAGGCGATGATGCGCAGGGTCGGCATCCGCGGATAGAGCATGAGCAGCACCGTCACGCCGATGGCGCCGGCGCCCACCGAGGAAATGGTGACGAGCACGCCGAGCAAGGCCCCGAGCGCCACCGTGAGCGCGGCGATGGCGCGTTCGGACATCGCGTCGAACCGGGGCGCCATGCGCGCCACCAGCCAGGGACGGAACACCAGCGAGATCGAGGT
Source organism: Rhodoblastus sphagnicola (assembly GCF_002937075.1). Taxonomy (GTDB): domain Bacteria; phylum Pseudomonadota; class Alphaproteobacteria; order Rhizobiales; family Beijerinckiaceae; genus Rhodoblastus; species Rhodoblastus sphagnicola. Next base: position 16,116 of record NZ_NHSJ01000123.1, on the reverse strand, counting down.
GAGCAGCAGCGCGATGCCGAGGGCGAAGGTGATCGCGGAGCCGGCCTGGCCCGACTCTAAGCCGAGACGCGACAGGCCGAGCAGCGTGAGCAGGGCCGCCGGGACGCTGCCGGAGGCGAGGCGCAGCACCACTTTCCACTCGATCGACTTGTTGGCGCCGTGGACGGTCGAGCCCGCGATCTTGGTGAGGCCGGCGTAGAACAGATCCGTGCCGACCGCCGTCGCCGGATGGATGCCGAACAGCAGGACGAGCAGCGGAGTCATCAGCGAGCCGCCGCCGACGCCGGTCAGGCCGACCATACCGCCGACCAAAAGGCCCGAGAAAACAAAGGGCCACTCCACCAAACCGGTCCACGCCATGGGTCGTCTCTCCTAACGAGAGAGTGAAAATATATATTCTAGTGAAATAGTCAAATATTTTCCAACCGCAGCACGCAACCAGTGCGCGCCGATTTTTACGTTTCGTCAGCAAGTTACGCGGAGGCCATGATCTTGATCATTGGCAAGAAGCGACGGAAGTGAAATATTTGCGACAAGTCCCGTGGTCATCCGGGCCTTTATAAAGCCCAAGGAGGCTTGAGATGAGCGAAGTTCTGCCCGGCGACAGACGCGTAGCGGGCCCGCGCTTGATTGCGTTGGTTGGCCCGTTCCAGAGCGGCAAGACCAGCCTGCTCGAATCCATTCTGACCCGCGGCGGCGCGCTGGCGCGCCAGGGATCCGTGCGCGACGGCTCCTCCGTCGGCGATTCCAGTCCCGAGGCCCGCGCCCACGCCGCCAGCGTCGAGGTCAACATCGCTTCCGTCGATTATCTCGGCGACCGTTTCACCTTCGTTGATCTGCCCGGCTCCGTCGAATTCGCCTACGAGGCCCGCAACGTGCTGCCGCTGTGCGACGCCGCCGTGGTGGTGTGCGAGGCGGACGAGCGCAAACTGCCGGCGCTGCGCGTGATCCTGCGCGAACTCGAGGATCTCGGCCTGCCGCGCGTCCTGTTCATCAACAAGATCGACGCCGCCAATGTGCGAATCCGCGACGCCCTCGCGCTGTTGCAGCCGGCCTCGCGCACGCCGCTGCTGTTGCGGCAGATTCCGATCTGGCAGAACGGCATCGTCACCGGCTTCATCGATCTCGCGCTCGAACGCGCCTTTGTCTATCGCGAACACGCGCCGTCGGTGGTGGTGGACGTGCCCGCCGGCGAATTGCCGACCGAGAAGGAAGCCCGCTACACCATGCTGGAGAAGCTGGCGGACTATGACGACGGCCTGATGGAGGAACTGCTCTCCGATATCGAGCCGCCGCGCGACCAGATTTTCGACGATCTGAGGCGCGACCTGCGCGACGGCCGGGTCGCCCCGGTTTTGATCGGCTCGGCCTCGGAAGGCCACGGCGTCACCCGCCTGTTGAAGGCGCTGCGCCACGAAGCGCCGGCGATCGCCCGGACGCGCGCGCGGCTGGGGATCGCCGATGAAGGCGCGCCGCTCGCCCATGTCATCAAGACCATCCATACCGCGCATGGCGGCAAGCTCAGCTTCGCGCGCGTGCTGCGCGGCGCCTTCGTCGATGGCGCGACGGTGAAGAGCGCGCGCGGCGAGGACCGCATCTCCGGGCTTTCGCGCCTGATGGGCGTGGCGAGCAGCAAGCAGGCCAGGGTCGAGGAAGGCGATTGCGTCGCCTTCGGCCGCCTCGACCATGTCGCCACCGGCGACAGTCTCGGCGACGCCAAGGGCGGCGTTCCCGCGCCGGTCGTGGCTGCGATCGCGCCGCCGGCGCCGGCCTATGGGCTGGCCGTGACGGTGAAGGACCGCAAGGACGAGGCGCGCCTCGCCACCGCCATCGCCAAGCTGTGCGAGGAGGATCCGTCGCTGGTGTTCGCGCAGGACCAGGAGGCCGCCGAGATGCGCCTGCTCGGCCAGGGCGAGATGCATGTGCGCGTGGCGCTGGAGCGTCTCGCGGCGCGGTTCGGCGTGCTGGTGGAAACCCACAAGCCGGCGGTCGGCTACAAGGAGACCATTCGCCAAACCGTCAATGTGCGGGGACGCCACAAGAAACAGTCCGGCGGCCATGGCCAGTTCGGCGACGTCGCACTCGATGTCGCCCCCCTGACCCGCGGCGAGGGCTTCGCCTTCAACGAGACCGTGCATGGCGGCGCGGTGCCCCGGAACTATTTTGGCGCGATCGAGGAGGGCTGCGTGGACGCGCTGGAGCGCGGGCCGCTCGGGTTCCCGGTGGTGGACGTCAAGGTGACACTGACGGACGGCTCCTACCATACGGTGGATTCCTCGGACATGGCCTTCCGCACGGCGGCGCGCCTCGGCGTGGCCGAAGCGCTGGCCAAGGCCGGCCCCGTGCTGCTGGAGCCGATCCAGTCCGTGGAAATCACCACGCCGAGCGACTCTCTGTCGAAGATCACCGCGATCGTCTCCGGCCGGCGCGGACAGATTCTCGGCTATGACGCCCGACCGGACTGGGAGGGCTGGGACGTCCTGAACGCCCTGATTCCCGAAGCGGAAATGGAGGGTCTCATCGTCGAACTGCGCTCCGCCACGGCCGGCGTCGGGTCGTTCACGCAGAAATTCGACCATTGGGCCGAAATCGCCGGCAAGTCGGCGGACGCCATTGTCGCGAACCGCGCGGCGGCCAAAACCCCGGCGCACTGAGCGTCGGCGATTGGACGGAGGGGGGGCGCGACCGCCGCCCTCCGCTTTCAGCCGCGCTGCGCCTTGCCGGGCGGCTTTTCTTCCGACAGATAGGCTTCAAGGCGGGCGCGCGAAGGAATCTTCACCCCGCCATAGGTCATTTCAATCAACCCCTTGTCGGCGAGACTGCGCAGCAGCCGACTGACGCGTTGACGCGAACCGAAGCCGAATTGCGAAATATGGGTCTGGGTGACGGGCGCCGCGAAGCCTTCCTTCGCCAGCGCCACCGCGTCGGACGAGGCCAGCAGCAAGAGATAGACCAGGCGCTTTTCCGGCCCATAGGCGGCGAAGGACAGCGCCCAGCCGGTGAGAAGGCGCGTCCATTCGCCGACCATATCGATGACCTCGAGCAAGGCCGCCGGATTGGCGCCGACCAGGCGCTGAAGGTCGCGGGCGGGAATCGCCACGAAAGTGGCGTTGGCCGAACTCCACAGGTCGCACATCATCGGCGCCGTGCCGAAAACGCCGATCCAGCTCATCCATTTTCCAGGAAGAATTGGCAAGAACGAGAAACCGCCCTCGGCAGTGGAGAGGGCATAATCGATGCTGCCCGAGACAACATAGCGTAAATACTCGGGGCGATCCTCGCGATCTGTCAACAACGTGCGCTCATGATAATGCTCGACACGCGCTTTTCCGCAGAGTTCCCGACGCTCCTGTTCCGTCAGGCGCCCAAAGACCCTGCACATTTTTATTATAGCAGGGACGTCAATCGACTTTGCGTTCATGGAGTCCACACATCAAGTTGCCCAACGGCATGCCGCCGAAATTCTCCACCGTTTCTCTAATTGGTGGAAACTTAACATTTAATCAGACCAATCCGCCATAGCATGGTCTGGGGCATCTGGCACTTTTTTGGGGAGTTACGCATGAAGGTCGGCGAGGACTGGAACGACCAAACCAAGGGATTGGAGGCATTGGATAGTCCAGACAATGCCGAAGAAGGCGCTTCGCTGCTGGAAACCGTGGTCAACGCGCATTATCTCGCCCTGCAAATGCGCATGCTCGTCAAGGCGCGACGGTTCACTGGCAGCGAAGCCACGGAATTGTTGGCGTCGGCCTTGACCGAATGGGCGCAACTCGCGGGCGGCGAATGTTTCGAGCCCCCCTCGCTCAGCGTCTTGAAATCGCGCGACAGGCACTGATCGCCCGCGCATCTTGACCTTGAGGCGTGACCATGGGGAAAGAACAACCATGCTGACCCGTCGCGGACTGACGCAATGCGCGCTGTGCGCATCCGCCAGCTTCGCGGCGGGCTTTTCCGCGACCTCGGGCTTGATTCTCCCGGCGCGCGCGGAAGCGCCCGGCGCGCCCTCGGGCATCCGGCGCGCCATCCTTCGCCGCGGCGAAGGCCCAAGTCCAGACACCGAAACCGTACTCGCGGAGGCTCTGGTCGAACCCAATGCCCTCGTGCCCCGCCACATTCATCCGGGCATCGAATCCGGCTATATCGTCGAGGGCGCGGCGATCCTGGAGTTGGACGGCGCGCAACCGCTGCCGATGCGGGCCGGCGACGGAGTCTTGATCGCGGCCCGGCGTCCCCATCTTCTCAGGAACGGCGACAAGCCGACCCGAATCATCTCGACTTATATTCTCGAAAAGGGCCAACCCATCGCGATTCCGCTCTGAATTCTTTCAATTCCCCGAATTCTGCGCTTTTTTCTTGTCAAGCGCCGATTTCCCCTATAGAGACGCCTAACCTCCCTTGTGGAGGCGCACCAATGCGGGAGGTTCTCCGGTCGCCAACCGGGTCGAGAACCGCACCGCAACCTGCAACCCGCGCGGACCGGGACCATCCCGTCGCCGCGCATTTTCGTCTGGACGCCAGCCGGCGGCTTGACGAAACATCCCTTGGGAGCAGCCATCATGGCAAAGAAGATCACGGGCTACGTGAAGCTTCAGGTTCCGGCCGGCGCGGCCAATCCGTCGCCGCCGATCGGACCCGCGCTCGGTCAGCGCGGCCTGAACATCATGGAATTCTGCAAGGCGTTCAACGCCAAGACCGCGCAGATGGAAAAGGGGACCCCGATCCCCGTCGTCATCACCGCTTACGGCGACCGCAGCTTCACCTTCGAGATGAAGCAACCGCCGGTCACCTTCTTCCTCAAGAAGGCGGCGAATATCAAATCCGGCTCCAAGACCACGGGACGCGGCTTCGTGGGCAAGGTGACCCGCGACCAGATCCGCGAGATCGCGGAAAAGAAGGCGGCGGATTTGAATTCCCATTCGATCGAAGCCGCCATGGCGATGATCGAGGGATCCGCCAAGTCCATCGGCCTGGAAGTTGTGGGGTAAGCCATGAGCGGTAAGCGGATTACAAAAGCCCGCGAGGGCGTTGAGCGCACCAAGCTCTATCCCGTCGCCGAGGCCATCAAGCTGGTGCGCGAGCGCGCCTCGGCCAAGTTCGACGAAACCGTCGAAATCGCGCTCAATCTCGGCGTCGATCCCAAGCACGCCGACCAGATGGTGCGCGGCGTGGTCAACCTGCCCAACGGCACCGGCCGCGTGTTGCGCGTCGCCGTGTTCGCGCGCGGCGCCAAGGCTGACGAAGCCAAGGCCGCCGGCGCCGACGTGGTTGGCGCGGAAGACCTCGTCGCAGCCGTCCAGGGCGGCACGATCGATTTCGACCGCTGCATCGCCACTCCCGACATGATGCCGCTGGTCGGCCGTCTCGGCAAGGTTTTGGGTCCGCGCGGCCTGATGCCGAACCCGAAGGTCGGCACGGTGACCATGGATGTCGTGGCGGCCGTCGCGGCCTCCAAGGGCGGCGCCGTGGAATTCCGCGTCGAAAAGGCCGGCATTGTGCAGGGTTCTGTGGGCAAGTCCTCGTTCGGCGAGGACAAGCTGGCGGAAAACATCGCCGCCTTCGTCGACGCCGTGGTCAAGGCCAAGCCGGCCGGCGCCAAGGGCACTTACCTCCAGCGCGTGGCGATTTCCTCGACCATGGGCCCGGGCGTGAAGGTTGACCCCTCTTCCATTTCGGTGGCGCAGCACTAAATAGTGCAGAAAGCGCTTGACGCGAATTTGCATTGAGCCGCTTGACAATTTGCAAAAAATCGTTCCGCCCCTCTTGGCAGGCGGAACGAACATGTTTAAAAGACGAGTTTCGGGGGTGTCACCCATCCCCGTTTTCCCGCACAGGTCGCAAAGGGCCATTCCGCTTTGGTCGGATGATAGCCGCGAACAAGACTACTGAAGCGCCCCGGACCGAAGGGTCTGGATTGGCGCCTAAGTTTTTGTCCGTTTGCTTTGGGTTCTGACGGGAAAATGCAAGCTTCCGCTGGGGGCGCCGCAAGGCGCTTGCGGCGGTGGATGGGCCGGAAAACTTTAGCCTTGGTTAAAGCGCTTCGGTCCTGTCCTGTCCGAGACTGCCGGCGCTTCCCTTTGCGGGGAAGCTTAATCGGTGCGACGGGTTTCGTCCACGGCCAGCATAGACGGGGAAAGACCGGATTTCCCGGCGGTTTCAACCGCCGGACACGAGTTTGGTTCGAACCCTCTGATCCACGGGATGCGCCGCAAGCGCGTTCCAAGTGGGGACAGGCGCATCGGCGCCGCGAAGTTCAAGCCCAGGCTTTTCGCGGCATGTCGGCAACCGGCGTGATCAGCAATGATTGCGTCATTTGAAGTGAGAGCACTGTGGACAGAGCGGAAAAAAAACAAGCCGTCGCCACGCTCCATGACGTCTTTGCGAAGACGGGCGTGGTCGTGGTGGCGAAATATTCCGGCCTGACCGTCGCCCAGTTGCAGAGGCTGCGCAAGCAGGCTCGTGACGCTGGCGCGAGCGTACAGGTCGCCAAGAACCGCCTCGCCAAGATCGCCCTCGACGGCACGGACGTCGCCTCCATCGGCGCCCTTCTCAAGGGTCCGACCCTGATCGCCTATTCGGCCGATCCGGTGGCGGCTCCCAAGGTCGCCGCGGCTTTCGCCAAGGACAACGACAAGTTCGTCATCCTCGGCGGCGCCATGGGGACAACAGCCCTGAGCGTGGATGGCGTGAAGTCGCTTGCGACCCTGCCGTCTCTCGACGAACTGCGTGGCAAGCTGGTCGGCCTTCTGGTCGCTCCGGCCACCAAGATCGCGCAACTGTCGACCGCTCCCGCCGCGAAACTCGCGCGCGTGTTCGGGGCTTACGCCGCCAAGGACGAACAAGAGGCCGCGGCCTGATCTGGCTGGCTTTAAAGCTTGAACCATCGAACCAAACCTAAAAAGTGGAACTGAAAAATGGCTAACCTCGAAAAGATCGTCGACGACCTCTCGGCCCTGACCGTTCTCGAAGCGGCTGAGCTGGCGAAGTTGCTCGAAGAGAAGTGGGGCGTGTCCGCCGCCGCCGCCGTCGCCGTCGCCGCCGCTCCGGGCGCCGCCGCCGCCGCTCCGGTCGAAGAGCAGACCGAATTCACCGTCATTCTGGCCGCCGCCGGCGACAAGAAGATCGAAGTCATCAAGGAAGTCCGCGCCATCACCGGCCTGGGCCTCAAGGAAGCCAAGGATCTGGTCGAAGGCGCGCCCAAGGCCGTCAAGGAAGGCGTGTCCAAGGACGACGCCAAGAAGATCAAGGACGCCCTCGAAAAGGTCGGCGCCAAGGTCGAGCTCAAGTAATTTCGGGTTCTTTCCCGTTGTTGCATATGACGGTCTCGGGGTTTTCCCCCGGGGCCGTCTAGCTGTCCCGGAGGGCTGAAACGCCGGGTTCGAGGGGGAAGACCTCGAAAGACCGAAAACTTCCAGGATTTTACGCGGCCCAGGGTTTCGACCGGGTTGCCGCGTGGCCCCGGTTCAGGCCGGGGGAGAGGCGCAGGCCAATTCGGGCCCGCCTGAAATGAGGTGCGAGGAGCGACATGGCGCAAACGTTCACCGGCCGGAAGCGTATCCGCAAATTCTTCGGTCATATCCGCGAAGTCGCGGTCATGCCCAATCTGATCGAAGTGCAGAAGGCTTCCTACGATCAATTCCTCATGGTGGAGGAGCCGAAAGGCGGCCGCACCGACGAGGGATTGCAGGCCGTGTTCAAATCGGTGTTCCCGATTTCGGATTTTTCCGGCGCCGCCTTGCTGGAATTCGTGAAATATGAGTTTGAAGCGCCCAAATATGACGTGGACGAATGCCGCCAGCGCGGCATGACCTTCGCCGCGCCGCTCAAGGTGACCCTTCGCCTGATCGTGTTCGATGTCGATCCCGACACCGGCGCCAAGTCGGTCAAGGACATCAAGGAGCAGGACGTTTATATGGGCGACATGCCGTTCATGACCATGAACGGCACCTTCATCGTCAACGGCACCGAGCGCGTCATCGTGTCGCAGATGCACCGTTCGCCCGGCGTGTTCTTCGACCATGACAAGGGCAAGAGCCATTCGTCCGGCAAATTGCTGTTCGCCGCCCGCATCATCCCCTATCGCGGCTCCTGGCTCGACATCGAATTCGACGCCAAGGACATTGTTTACGCCCGCATCGACCGCCGCAGGAAGATTCCGGCGACGTCGCTGCTGTTCGCCCTCGGCTTCGACGGCGAGGAAATTCTGAACGCGTTCTACCGCAAGGTGGCCTACAAGCGCGAGAAGGACGGCTGGCGCCTGCCGTTCGACGCCGAACGCCTCAAGGGCATGAAAGCGGTCGAGGACATTTACGACGCCGACACCGGCGACGTGGTGGTCGAGAAGGGCAAGAAGCTTTCCGCGCGCGCCGCCCGGCAACTGGCCGAGAAGGTCAAGTTCATCCGCGCGGTGGACGAGGATCTGCACGGCCATTACATCGCCGAGGATCTGTTCAACCCGCAGACCGGCGAAATCTTCGCCGAAGCCGGCGACGAGATCACCGCCAAGTCGCTGGAGGCCCTGCTGGACGTCGGCTTCGAGGAACTGCCGATCCTTGACATCGACCACATCAACATCGGCCCGTACATCCGCAACACGCTGGCGGTGGACAAGAATTCTTCGCGCGAAGAGGCCCTGTTCGACATTTACCGCGTGATGCGTCCGGGCGAGCCGCCGACCATCGATTCGGCGGAAGCGATGTTCCATTCGCTGTTCTTCGATTCCGAGCGCTACGACCTCTCGGCGGTCGGCCGCGTCAAGATGAACATGCGCATGGATCTGGACTGCGAGGACAGCGTGCGCGTGCTGCGTCGCGCCGACATTCTCGCGGTGGTCAAGGCCCTGGTGGACCTGCGCGACGGCCGCGGCGAAATCGACGACATCGACCATCTCGGCAACCGCCGCGTCCGCTCGGTCGGCGAACTGATGGAAAACCAATATCGCCTCGGCCTGCTGCGCATGGAGCGCGCCATCAAGGAGCGCATGTCCTCGGTCGATATCGACACGGTCATGCCGCAGGATCTGATCAACGCCAAGCCGGCCGCCGCCGCCGTGCGTGAATTCTTCGGCTCCTCGCAGCTGTCGCAGTTCATGGATCAGACCAATCCGCTGTCGGAAATCACCCACAAGCGCCGCCTGTCGGCGCTTGGCCCGGGCGGTCTGACCCGCGAGCGCGCCGGCTTCGAAGTCCGCGACGTGCATCCGACCCACTATGGCCGCATCTGCCCGATCGAGACGCCGGAAGGCCCGAACATCGGCCTGATCAACTCGCTGGCCACTTTCGCCCGCGTCAACAAGTACGGCTTCATCGAGGCGCCCTATCGCCGCGTCAAGGAAGGCAACGTCACCGACGAGGTCGTCTATCTCTCGGCGATGGAAGAGGGCAAATATTCGGTCGCCCAAGCCAACGCCCAGCTCGACGAACAGGGCAATCTCGTTGAGGATCTTGTGGTCTGCCGTCAGGCCGGCGAAGTGGTGATGCACACCCGCGACACCGTCGATTTCATGGACGTGTCGCCCAAGCAATTGGTGTCGGTCGCGGCGGCGTTGATTCCGTTCCTTGAGAACGATGACGCCAACCGCGCGCTGATGGGCTCGAACATGCAGCGTCAGGCCGTGCCGCTGGTGCGCGCCGACGCGCCGCTGGTCGGCACCGGCATGGAAGGCGTGGTCGCCCGCGATTCCGGCGCGGCCATCGCGGCGCGGCGCTCCGGCGTCGTGGACCAGATCGACGCCACCCGCGTCGTCATTCGCGCCACGGAAGAACTCGACGCCGGCAAGCCGGGCGTCGACATCTACCGCCTGATGAAGTTCCAGCGCTCCAACCAGTCGACCTGCATCAACCAGCGTCCGCTGGTGCGCGTGGGCGATGTCATCCGCAAGGGCGACATCATCGCCGACGGTCCCTCCACCGACATGGGCGATCTCGCGCTCGGCCGCAATGTGGTCGTCGCCTTCATGCCCTGGAACGGCTACAATTTCGAAGATTCGATCCTGCTCAACGAGAAGATCGTCAAGGAAGACATCTTCACGTCGATCCATATCGATGAATTCGAAGTGATGGCCCGCGACACCAAGCTGGGTCCGGAGGAAATCACCCGCGACATTCCCAACGTTTCGGAAGAGGCGCTGAAGAATCTCGACGAAGCCGGCATTGTCTATATCGGCGCCGAAGTGGCCGCCGGCGACATTCTCGTCGGCAAGATCACGCCCAAGGGCGAAAGCCCGATGACGCCGGAAGAAAAGCTTTTGCGCGCCATCTTCGGCGAAAAGGCGTCCGATGTCCGCGACACTTCGCTCCGCGTCCCTCCGGGCGTGACCGGCACCATCGTGGAAGTGCGCGTGTTCAACCGTCACGGCGTCGACAAGGATGAGCGCGCCCAGGCGATCGAGCGCGAGGAGATCGAGCGTCTCGCCAAGGACCGCGACGACGAGCAGGCGATTCTCGACCGCAACGTCTACGCCCGTCTGCACGAAATGCTCACGGGCAAGCTGGCCCTGTCCGGCCCCAAGGGGTTCAAGAAGGACCAGACCCTCACCCGCGAACTGCTCGACGAATATCCGCGTTCGCAATGGTGGGTGTTCGCCATCGACGACGATGCCGTGATGGGCGAGATCGAGGCCATGCGCAAGCAGTACGACGAGGCGAAGAAGGGGCTGGAAAGCCGCTTCCTCGACAAGGTCGAGAAGCTGCAACGCGGCGACGAGCTGTCGCCCGGCGTGATGAAAATGGTCAAGGTCTTCGTCGCGGTGAAGCGCAAGATCCAGCCCGGCGACAAGATGGCGGGCCGCCACGGCAACAAGGGCGTGGTCTCGCGCATTCTCGCGCAGGAGGACATGCCCTTCCTCGCCGACGGCACCCCCGTCGATATCGTGCTCAATCCGCTCGGCGTGCCCTCGCGCATGAACGTCGGCCAGATTCTGGAGACGCATCTCGGCTGGGCCTGCCGCAACCTCGGCAAGCAGGTGGCCGAGGCCATCAACGCCTACCAGCGCACGATGGAAGCCGCCCCCTTGCGCAACAAGCTCAAGGCTCTCTATGGCGAAGGCGCCAAGATCGAGGATATCGACCGCCTCGAAGAGACCGAATTGCTGGAAGTCGCGCAGAATCTGACGCGCGGCGTTCCGATTGCAACGCCGGTGTTCGACGGCGCCCGCGAGCCCGATATCGTGGTCATGCTGGAACAGGCCGGCCTGGACGCTTCCGGCCAGACCGTGCTCTATGACGGCCGCACCGGCGAGGCTTTCGACAGAAAAGTGACCGTGGGCGTGATCTACATGCTCAAGCTGCACCATCTCGTGGACGACAAGATCCACGCGCGCTCCATCGGCCCCTACTCGCTGGTCACCCAGCAACCGTTGGGCGGCAAGGCGCAGTTCGGCGGCCAGCGCTTCGGCGAAATGGAGGTCTGGGCGCTCGAAGCCTATGGCGCCGCCTATACGTTGCAGGAAATGCTCACGGTGAAGTCGGACGACGTCGCCGGCCGCACCAAGGTCTATGAGAGCATCGTGCGCGGCGACGACACGTTCGAGTCGGGCATCCCCGAGAGCTTCAACGTGCTGGTCAAGGAAATGCGCTCGCTCGGCCTCAATGTCGAGTTGAACCAGTCCACCCCGCCAGAGTCGGAAGGCGAACTGCCGCCGGCCGAAGCCGCCGAGTAATTTGGGGAGGCCTCGCGCCTCCCCTGCCCCGCTGCACGCGCGGGCGCCGTCCGCGTATCACAGATTTTCGAGCGAACATCCCGGTCGGGATCGCAGGAGCCAAGCATGAACCAAGAGGTCATGAATCTCTTCAATCCGGTCGTCCAGCCGCAGGCTTTCGACCAGATCCAGATTTCCATCGCCAGCCCGGAAAAGATCCTCTCCTGGTCGTTCGGCGAGATCAAGAAGCCGGAGACGATCAACTACCGCACCTTCAAGCCGGAGCGCGACGGCCTGTTCTGCGCCCGCATCTTCGGCCCGATCAAGGATTACGAGTGCTTGTGCGGCAAGTACAAGCGCATGAAGTACAAGGGCGTCATCTGCGAAAAATGCGGCGTGGAAGTCACGCTGTCGCGCGTCCGGCGCGATCGCATGGGCCATATCTCGCTGGCCGCTCCGGTCGCCCATATCTGGTTCCTGAAGTCGCTGCCGTCGCGCATCGGCCTGCTGCTCGACATGACGCTCAAGGATCTTGAGCGCATCCTGTATTTCGAGTCCTACATTGTCATCGACAATGGCCTGACCTCGTTGAAAAACCGGCAGTTGCTGAGCGAAGACGAATATCTCATCGCCCAGGACGAGTTCGGCCAGGACTCCTTCACCGCCATGATCGGCGCGGAAGCGATCCGCGAGATCCTGCGCAACATGGATCTTGAAGGCATCGCGGCCCAGCTCAAGGTCGAGATTTCCGAGGCTACCACCGAGCTGAAGCCGAAGAAGCTCGCCAAGCGCCTGAAAATCATCGAGGCCTTCATCAATTCCGGCAACAAGCCGGAATGGATGATCCTGACCGAAGTGCCGGTGATTCCCCCGGACCTGCGTCCGCTGGTGCCGCTCGACGGCGGCCGCTTCGCCACCTCGGATCTCAACGACCTCTACCGCCGCGTCATCAACCGCAACAACCGCCTGAAGCGGCTGATCGAACTGCGCGCGCCCGACATCATCATCCGCAACGAAAAGCGCATGTTGCAGGAGTCGGTGGACGCTTTGTTCGACAACGGCCGTCGCGGCCGCGTCATCACCGGCGCCAACAAGCGGCCGCTGAAGTCGCTGGCCGACATGCTCAAGGGCAAGCAGGGCCGCTTCCGCCAGAATCTGCTCGGCAAGCGCGTCGATTACTCGGGCCGCTCCGTCATCGTGGTCGGTCCCGAATTGAAGCTGCACCAGTGCGGCCTGCCCAAGAAAATGGCGCTGGAGCTGTTCAAGCCGTTCATCTACTCGCGTCTCGACGCCAAGGGCCTGTCGGCCACGGTCAAGCAGGCGAAAAAGCTGGTTGAGAAGGAAAAGCCGGAGGTTTGGGACATCCTCGACGAGGTGATCCGCGAACATCCGATCATGCTCAACCGCGCGCCCACGCTGCACCGTCTCGGCATCCAGGCGTTCGAGCCGACGCTGATCGAAGGCAAGGCGATCCAGTTGCATCCGCTGGTGTGCTCGGCGTTCAACGCCGACTTCGACGGCGACCAGATGGCGGTCCACGTGCCGCTGTCGCTGGAAGCGCAGCTCGAAGCCCGCGTGCTGATGATGTCCACCAACAACATCCTGCACCCCGCCAACGGCCAGCCGATCATCGTGCCGTCGCAAGACATCGTGCTCGGCCTGTATTACCTCACGCTGATGCGTGACGGCGAACCGGGCCAGGGCATGTGCTTCGCCGAAATGGGCGAGATCGAGCACGCCGTGTTCGCCAAGAGCGTCACGCTGCACTCCAAGGTCAAGGGACGCGGCTGGACCTATGACGAAAACGGCGAGCGCGTGTCGAAAATCTTCGACACCACGCCCGGCCGCCTGATCCTGGGCCAGTTGCTGCCCAAGCACTTCAAGATCCCCTTCGACGTCGCCAACAAGCTGATGACGAAGAAGGAAATCTCGGCGATGATCGACACCGTCTACCGCAATTGCGGGCAGAAGGAGACGGTGATCTTCTGCGACAAGATCATGTCGCTCGGCTTCCGCGAGGCCTGCAAGGCCGGCATTTCCTTCGGCAAGGACGACATGGTCGTGCCCGAGTCGAAGAAGCGCATCGTCGAGGAGACGCGCAATCTCGCCAAGGAATATGAGCAGCAATATCTCGACGGCCTGATCACCCAGGGCGAGAAATACAACAAGGTGGTGGACGCCTGGGGCAAGTGCTCCGCGCTGCTCGCCGACGAGATGATGAACGGCATTTCCGCCGTGAAGAAGGATGCGAACGGTCGCGACGCGCCGATCAACTCCATCTACATGATGGCGCATTCCGGCGCGCGCGGCTCGCGCGAGCAGATGCGCCAGCTCGCCGCCATGCGCGGCCTGATGGCGAAACCGTCGGGCGAGATCATCGAAAGCCCGATCATCTCGAACTTTAAAGAAGGCCTGACCGTTCTCGAATACTTCAACTCCACCCACGGCGCCCGAAAGGGCCTCGCCGATACGGCGTTGAAGACCGCGAACTCCGGTTATCTCACCCGTCGTCTCGTGGACGTGGCGCAGGATTCGATCATAACCACGGTGGATTGCGGCTCGACCCGCGGCATCCGCATGCGGGCGATCATCGACGCCGGCCAGGTGGTGGCGCCTTTGTCGATCCGCATCCTCGGCCGCACCACGGCGGAAGATCTGGTCGATCAGGACGGGCAGATCATCGTCAAGACCGGCGAGATGATCCAGGAATGGCACATCGACCCGATCAACGCCGCCGGCATCCAGGAAGTGATGATCCGCTCGGTGCTGACCTGCGAAGCCACCAACGGCGTCTGCGCGCGGTGCTACGGTCGCGATCTGGCGCGCGGCACGCCCGTCAACATGGGCGAGGCGGTGGGCGTCATCGCGGCGCAGTCCATTGGTGAGCCGGGCACGCAGCTCACCATGCGCACCTTCCACATCGGAGGCGCGGCGCAGATCGCCGACAGCTCGTTCATCGAGTCGAGCTTCGACGGCGAGGTGAAGATCCGCAACCGCCATGTCGCCCGCAATTCCGAGGGCGACGTGATGGTGATGGCGCGCAACGTCGCCGTGGTCGTGGTTGGCGCCGATGGCGTGGAAAAGGCCACGCACCGCGTGCAATACGGCTCGCGCCTGAAGGTGGACGAGGGCGACAAGATCAAGCGCGGCCAGCGCATCGCCGAATGGGACGCCTATACCCGTCCGATCCTCACCGAAGTCGAAGGCGTCATCGGCTATGAGGATCTGGTCGAAGGCATGTCCATGTCGGAATCGGTCGACGAGGCCACCGGCATCGCCAAGCGCATGGTCATGGACTGGCGCATGAACGTGCGTTCGTCCAGCCTCAAGCCGGCCCTCACCATCAAGGGCAAGGACGGCAAGATCCTGAAGCTGGCGCGCGGCGGCGACGCCCGTTACCTGCTGCCGGTCGACTCGATCCTCAGCTTCGACCCCGGCGCCGAGGTCAAGGCCGGCGACATCATCGCCCGTATCGCCCTCGACAGCGCGAAAACCCGCGACATCACCGGCGGTCTGCCGCGCGTCGCGGAACTGTTCGAAGCGCGTCGCCCCAAGGATCACGCCATCATCGCGGAAATTTCGGGAACCGTGCAGTTCGGCAAGGACTACAAGAACAAGCAGCGTCTCTCGATCATTCCGAATGAGGAAGGCGCTGAAAACGTCGAGTATCTGATCCCGAAGGGCAAGCACATCCATCTGCAGGATGGCGACATTGTCGAAAAGGGCGATTACATCGTCGATGGCAATCCGGCGCCGCACGACATTCTGGCGATCAAGGGCGTGGAGGAGCTTGCGGCTTACCTCGTCAATGAAATCCAGGAAGTCTACCGTCTGCAGGGCGTGAGCATCAACGACAAGCACATCGAGGTGATCGTTCGCCAGATGCTGCAAAAGGTCGATATCGTCGATCCCGGCGACACCGACTTCCTGGCCAACGAACAGGTCGACAAGCTCGAAATGGACGAGGCCAACGAAAAGGTCGTCAACGAAGGCGGCAAGCCCGCCACCGGCACCCCGGTGCTGCTCGGCATCACCAAGGCTTCGTTGCAGACCCGGTCGTTCATCTCGGCTGCCTCGTTCCAGGAAACCACCCGCGTGCTCACCGAAGCCGCCGTCAACGGCAAGATCGACACGCTGGAAGGCCTGAAGGAGAACGTCATTGTCGGCCGGCTGATCCCGGCGGGCACGGGCGCGGCCATGTCGAAACTGCGCAACATCGCCAACACCCGCGACGACCTGATCCTGGCGCAGAAGGCGGAAGATTCCGCCGGCGCTGTCCAACCGCCGGCGCTTCCAGCGGCGGAGTAAGCAGACAATGCAAAGGCCGCGAAAGCGGCCTTTGTTTTGCGCCGGTTGGATAATCCTGGCGCGCCCGCGCTACCGGTAACTCTCGCGGCGATTGACCGAGAGAAGCAGCCCGAGTGAGGGTGGCGGTTTGTCTGTTCGCGGCGCGCCAGGATTATCCAACCGGCGCAAAA
>NZ_NHSJ01000122.1 GCF_002937075.1 Rhodoblastus sphagnicola | reverse complement strand
AGGACCCGCAGACCATCCGCGAGGCGTTCGGTCGCGCCAAGCCGAATTCCGAATATTCGCGCATCTACGCGGCAGCGGTCGCGCGTCGGCAGGCGGACCAGATCTACAATCTCTCGCTGACCCGCACAGCCACGGTCAGTCTGGGCAAGGGCGCTCCGGGCGTCATCGGAATCGGGCGGGTGGAAGACGCAGGATGTCGTGAACGCCGCCAACGGGTTCGAGGGCCCGCTCGCCGCGCGGGTCGAGGAGAAACGGCAGAAACCGCCAAAACTCCACGACCTGCCGTCCTTGCAAAAACTGTGCGGCTCGCGCTTCGGCTGGTCGGCGGCCAAAACGCTTGAGCTGGCGCAGGAACTCTACGACGGCCAAGGCAAGAAGATCATCACCTATCCCCGCGCCGAGGTGCGTTACCTACCGGGGCTTTCGGCCCGGATGACAAGCCAGGCGCGGAAAAGATGCAGAATGATACCGTCGGCGTCGATGTCTCGAAAGACCATCTCGACTCCCACCGGTTGGCCCACGGCGCAAGCCGCCTCTTCGCCAACGACAAATGTGGGCACAAGGCGCCGATCAAATGGCTGGGGCAAACGCCTGTCCAGCGCGTCATCTTTGAACCGACCGGCCCTTGCCATCGGGCGCTGGAGCGCGCGTTGGGCGAAGGCGATTGATGTTCGCAACCCAACCCTGACCGTAGAAATCGCCGGCAACCACCGCAAGCTGGGACATGATCAACAATAAACGGCCGGTATCGCTTCGATACCGGCCGGCAATATTCGGCCTCACATGCTCAGTTCACTGACTTCGAGTCGCAGCGGTGGACTCGCCGCATGCCGATGACAGGGTTACTTCACATGCTAAGCTAACGTCAGATGGCGTCAGCCGACGAACGAGGTCTCGATGGCGGCAGCCTTCTTCAGGCCACCCTGCCAGTAGGCCGGGAACCACGTGGTGTGCGAGATCAGCGCGAGATGCACGAGGATCGCGATCACGGTCACGGAGCCGAGCAACAGCGGGAGGCCAATGCTCGGGTTGACGACGGTCCAGATTTTGCCTTGGTTCATATCAGAAACTCCTCAATGCAGCCAGGGAGAGAAAGCGAACGCGAGAACGTGCGCGAAGATCGCGAGCACGAAGAACACGCGGGCGCCGTCGATGACGTGCTTGTGAAGCTCTTCGGATTGCTCCGTGGTAAGAACAGCCATTTTCCACCTCTTAAAAAAAACGCCACTGATTTTTTCGTGCTATACCCGCACGTAGGTTGCCCGTGGCGCGGCAGCGAGAGCTTCCGCGACCTCAAGGTGAGGTCGCCGTTGCAACGCAGGCGTCACCATACATGGACGATTATTAATGTCAAATTCACTTGACAGCACGCCCGTCGAAAATCTCGTCTCACGAGATTGATGGCGACGAGATGTTTTCCCGTTATAACAAGGCGTTCGCGTCTCCGCACCCGAGATGTCACGCAGCGTATGGGTGTGGTTTGCGGTAATTACGTAGGAGATTGGAACGTCCGCGAACGATTGCGATCAATCGGTCATGCGGGGCGAAATCTCGTCGGCCCTGTTTTTCACGATCTGGACAAGCGACCTCCGCAAATCATGCGCTCCCGAGCGATGGGATCGGCAACGGGAGATTTATTGATTCTCCATCCCAGGGTTCAAACCACCGACTTTCAGCCGGTCAGCTTTAGCCTATGTTCGCAATCGACGATTTCGCGGTTGGAAAATCTGCCCGACACGCGCGCCCTGCTGTTCATGGGCCGCGCCATGGTCGATCTTTATTGCGCCTCGTTCAGACAGGCTCCCAAGCGCGAGGGCCGCATCGCGCGGCCAAGGACCTTGCGCGCGGACCTGGCTCCCAAACGGTTGGACCTCACGCAGATTGTCGCGCGCGAACGCGACGCGCCGGCGTCAAACAGCCCGCTGCTGTGCGTTTGCTGACGACGCTGCCCGTGACGACGGCCCGCGAAGCGATCAGGTTCTATCGCTTGCGCCGGCGCATCGAGGAAGTGTTTCGCGTGCTGCAGACGGACGGGCTTGCCTTGGAGAAAAACAAGATCACGCAGGCGTCGCGCCTGTTCAATCCGGCTGCGATGGCGATTGGCGCCGCCGCGCGGATCATCCAACTCACGGATTGACGCGACGCCAGCCCACGGCCGGCGAGCGATATTCTCGACGATCATTGGATTGAACCCGTCAAAGACATTGCCGCCTCGCTGGAACGCAAGACCGCGCGCCGGAAAAATCCCCATGAAGTCCGCTCATTGCCCCGGTTCGCGCGGATCGTCACGCGTCTGGGAGGATGGCGTTGCTATTACAAACCGCCCGGACCCAAAACCATGGCTCGGGGCGTGCGAAGACTCATGGACATGCCCCCGGATACGAGATCGCAAAATGCAAATCACATTCGTGCATCCCGTAGGCGTAAGCCCGCGCGAGGTAAGTCCTCATGTGTCATCTGGCTCAAAGACGCAAAACATCAAAGAAATAAAAAATAGATAAACGCAGATAAATGGGCCTGTTACGAACACGAGGACCGGCATCAGGAGGCCTTCCTCATTCGTTGCACGCAGCACCCGCGCGGTCTCCGTCCAGACGGCCGCTATGAGAAGGAGAACAATTGCATGGAACATCTACAGTTCTATCCTTGGGGGCTTCGGACCCATCATTGACGTTAGGGCATCGGTAAACATCTGTTAAGGTTTTGGGCGACAGCATGTCAATAGGTTGATATGTCGCAATCTTTCCGTGCTGTCGCGCGTGGATCATCCACGTCTCCCGCTCTCGATGGCCTTGAGATCGTCGCCAAGGGCTTTTTGCGCCGGCTTGGCGCTGCTGAATGTGCTGGCGTCCTTCCCGTCGCCTTAGCGCATATCCCGCAAAAGTGGACGCCGGTTTTTGGAAAAGATCATGCGAAAACAAAGAGTCTAGAGCGCGCTGGCTTCAGGCGGCTTGAGCGGCGTTGGCCGGCGCCTGCGGCTTCCAGCTCCACGGAGCCAGCTCATCCAACAGAATGGGCATGGCCGCTGACCTCTCCGGGCTGGATCTGCTGGTCATCCAGATCGACGGCATCCACATCGACCAGGACCTGATCCTGCTCGGCGTCACGGAAGGGGCCAGCGAGAGCGCCGCCGTCTGTCAGGCGCTGATCGACCACCTGGTCGGACGGCGCCTCGACCCCGCCATCTGTCGCCTGTTCATCGTCGACGGCTCGCGCGCCCTGTTAAAATCGATCCGCGCCAGCTTCGGCCGCAACACGCCGATCCAGCGCCGCCAAATCCACAAGGCCCGAAATGTGAAGCGGTGGCGCGACGCCGCCACGATCGAAGCCGCCAAAGGCTTCCGCCGAATAAAGGCCCACAAGCAGTTCCCGAGCCTGCGCGCCGCGCTTCTTGCGCATCAAGCCTCGGCCAGCGGCGGCGATCTTGACCCCGCCCGAAAGGCTGCACAGCCTCATCAAAGAGTCCCGCTCGCCGAGCCCTTTTCAACATCGGGCGGGACATCGCCTCCGCGAGCGTCAGTGATAGGGACGTAAGCTTCGACGACCAGGATGGCGACGCGGATGTCCTCTCGATTTCATGGAGCCGCCTGAACCGACCTTGCCGCCAAGCAAACGAGCCGCTTCCGCGAGGTTGCGTTAGACCAAGTTCGGCGAACCCCCGTTCACCGAACTTGCTCTAACTCTTTGGTTTTGCGTATATTCTTTTCCGAAAACCGCGCACATTTTTCGGGAATATGCGTTAGCCCTGGAAGATGAGCAGCACGAAGGCAAGGAAGAGGAGAAGGTGCACGAACCCCTGAAGGATGTTTGTGCGCCCGCTGGCGAATGTGACAATGCTGACCCCCAGCGTCAGCAACAGTATCACAAAGTCGGCGTGTTCGACGCCCAGCACGATGGGGCGACCGGTCCAGTGGCTCACGACAAGCATGGCGGGCACAGTGAGGCCGATCGTCGAAAGGACCGACCCCAGAAAAATATTGATGGATCTTTGCATCTGGTTGCGGACCGCCGCCCTGATGGCGCCAATCGCCTCCGGCGTCGCCACGAGGATCGCGATCGTGACGCCTCCCAACGTGGTGGGCGCCCCCAGGGTCTCGATCAGGTAGTCGACCGGATGCGCGAGTTGCTCGGCGAGATACACGACGGGAAGCATGAAGGCGGCGAGCATGGCCGCGTGGAAGGCGATCGAGCGGCTCCCCGTCGGCTCCATCTTGCCTTGGTTTTCCGCCGCGTCCGGGCCGGTGAAATAGCCACGGTGCCGGCCCGTTTGCGCCATGAGGAAGGCGATGTAGAGCGCCACGGCCATCAGCGACAGGAAATGCTCCTGCGCGTTTGAGAGCGTTGGGCCCGCCGTCGTCGTGGTGTAGTTGGGCAAGACCAGCGTCATGACCGCCAAGGGTATGATCACGCCAAGATAGGCGTTCGCCCCCTGAAGATTATAGTGCTGTTCGCGATGTCTGAGCGCTCCCAACAGCAGAGAAAGGCCAACCATCCCGTTGAGGATGATCATGATCACCGAGAGCAGGGTGTCGCGCACGAGCGTCGGGTTGTTGTCGCCGTGCAGCATGATCGCGGAGATGCTCATCACCTCGATGGCGGTGACCGCCAGCGTCAAGATCAGCGTGCCGTAGGGCTCTCCCAGAATCAGCGCAAGGTGCTCGGCATGGCGCACCACGCCCAGCGACGAGGCCAGAATCACGCCAAACAGCCATAGGAAGACGAGGCCAAGCTTCACCGGTTGGTTCAAGTCGGAAAGCAGGTCGGAGCCGAAGCTCAGGAAGGCGGCGCAGGTCAGCACCGGAACCAACAGGAAGCTCTCTTGCCCCAGGGTTGCGCGCAAATCCTGGAAGGCTGAGGCGCGGGTCGCCCGTTCGCTGACGTTCATTCGATCGTTCCTGAAACTTTCATGTCAAAGGCGGAGCGCCTCGTGTGATCCGGCGCGAGCGCAGACATCGGTCCATGAAGGGCGGTCCATGAAGGGCGGCGCCTGCGCGGCGAGCAATCATACACGTGCGTGTCAGCCACCTGCCGCCGCCTATCGGTCGCCGCGACGCTGGCTTAGCCGCAGCAGATTCGCCGTCATTCAGGCGACACAGAGCATGGCGCCGAGCCAGTCGAGCGCGCAGCGGTTCCGCAGCGATCGGGTCATCACCTTGCAGTGACCTTCTGCGCCCTCGGCGCCGGTGAAGTTAATCAGGGGCTTTGGACAGCGCAACCCGTCGCCCAAGGCGAAATCGCCGCAGTCAGGCTTGGCGCCACATGCCCATGCGGCAATGACGGGGACGTTGATGACCTCAGGCTCATAGCGCGCCAGCCAGACATCTGCGGCGTGAAGGGCCCGCACTCGCCCAACGCCGGTTCAAAGTCATATTGGCGGGCGGGAAGGAGGAGCAGCCCTGGCTGGTGAACAGTTCGACGACAATGGGGCGCCCTGCGGCTGCGGCGACGCCGGATGTCGCGGCAAGGCCGAGGACGGCGAGCGCCGTGGGGGCGAGGATTTTCATGTGTCCGAATTCCTGACAGCGAGGATGCAAGGCGCAATCCATTCACTCTCTTCGTCGCCAAAGCCCGAATTGTTATGGCGCGTTGTCGCCGTCCGACGCTGGCCGCAACGCCGCCTTGACGACGCGGGCCTTCAACCGGGGCGTGGCGAAATCCAGAAAGGCGCGCAATTTAAGCGGCAGCAGCCTTTCGCCGGAATGAACAAGGCTGACCGGCAGGGGCGCAGGCTCGCAATCCTCCATCACCACCGTCAGCGCGCCGGCGCGAATGGCGGCTTCCGCCTGATAGCTCAACACGCGGGTGACGCCGACCCCGCCTATGGCCGCGTCAATGGCGGCGTCCGCCGTATTGACCACCAGCCGGGCGCGCGGCGTGATCGTCGCGGACTTGAACCGCCACAGGCCCGCCGCGCTCAAGGTCTGGAAGGCGACGCAGACATGGGTTTCGAGTTCGGCGAGGTTTTGGGGAACGCCATGTTCGGCGAGATAGGCGGGACTGGCGCAAAGGACATGGCGGATGGTCCCCAGCCTGATCGCGAACAGCCCGCTGTCGGGCAGCGCGCCGATCCGCAGCGCCAGGTCGACATGCTCTTCGAGCAGATCGACCATGGTGTCGGCGAAGATCACCTTGATGTCGATTTCGGGATAGGCGCGCAGGAATTCGACCGCCACCGGCAGCAGATGCAGGCGACCGAACACAATGGGCGCGCTGATGATCAAATCGCCCTTGGGCGTGCGAAATTCGCCGGAGGCGACCCGCTCGGCCTCTTCGACATCGTCGAGAATGCGGCGGCAGGAGGCGATATAGGCGAGGCCGGCGTCGGTCGGCGTGAACTGGCGGCTGGAGCGGTTGAACAGCCGCGTGCCCAGATGCGCCTCAAGCTCGGAAACCTTGCGGCTGACCGTCGCCAGGTGGACGTTGAGCTTGCGCCCCGCCGCCGAAAGACTGCCGGTTTCGACCACGGTCAGCAGGATCGACATGGCTTCGAGACGATCCATCGGCTTTCCGATTTTCGAGAGGATGTCTTCCGATACTGACGCCTATTTGATCGATTTGGAAGGGGCTAGCTTCTGGTCATCGGCCTCCCGGACCGACCAAACCCGATCAGGAGCTTCGCCCATGCCCCCTCTTCAAACGTCCCGCCTTCACACGCCCGCTTCCATCGCCGACGCCCCCGCCGCGTCCCGGCCCTTGCTGGAAGCCGTCAACAAGCAGCTCGGCTTCGCGCCGAACCTGTTCCGCCTCGTTTCCAACAGCCCGGCCGCGCTCGAAGGCTATCTCGGCCTTTCCGGCGCCCTCGCCAAGGGGACGCTGCCCGCCCCGACCCGCGAGCGCATTGCGCTGGCCGTGGCCGAAGCCAATGGCTGCGACTATTGCCTCTCGGCCCACAGCTATCTGGCCAGGAACTTGGCCAAGCTCGACGATGCCGAGATCGCCGCCAACCGCCTCGGCCATTCCAACGACCCCAAGGCCGACGCCGCCGTCGCTTTCGCGGTGAAGGTGGTGCGCGAACGCGGCCATGTGAGCGACGACGCCCTGCGCGCCGTAAAACTCGCCGGCTACGACGACGCCCAGGTGATCGAAATCGTCCTGCATGTCGGGCTGAACACCTGGACCAATTACATCAATTCCGTCGCCGCGACCGACATCGACTTCCCGGTCGTCACCGTCGGCAAGGCCGCCTGAACCCGCACACCAAGGAGACACATCATGAAAATCCTTCACATCGCTTTCGTCGCCCTGACCGTCGCCGCGCCCTTGTCCTCGGCCAACGCCGCCCAATCTCATCGCCGCGTTACCGCCGACGAGCGCGCGTTCGTCGCGAATTCGGAAGCGATGAACGCGGCCTCTGAACGCAGCGCGCGCAGCGGCTATGCGGCCGGCGAAGACAGCTCGACCTCGGTCAACTGGCGCAAGATCGGCGGTTTCTGAGCCAAAGTCAGCGCGCCGCCGCCGAGGAAGAGGATCCCCCCCCCTGTCATCTTCCTCGGCGAGGCCGTTGTTTCCAGAAAGGCATTGTCATGACCCGCCCGCCGCTGCCGCCCTTCGACCTCGCCACCGCCACACAAAAGGCCCGTCTGGCCGAGGACGCCTGGAACTCGCGCGATCCCGCGCGCGTCTCGCAGGCCTATACGCCGGACTGCCGCTGGCGCAACCGCGCCGAATTCGTGCAAGGCCGCGCCGCTATCGAAGCCCTGCTGACGCGCAAATGGCGGCGGGAGAGGGACTATCGCCTGATCAAGGAAATCTGGGGCTTTCGCGAGAACCGCATCGCCGTGCGCTTCGCCTATGAATGGCGCGACGCCGACGATGGCTGGTTCCGCAGCTATGGCAACGAGAACTGGGAGTTCGCCGAGGATGGGCTGATGCGCCGGCGTATCGCCAGCATTAATGACGCGCCGATTGCGGAACAGGACCGCCTGTTTCATTGGCCGCTCGGTCGCCGCCCCGACGATCATCCCTCGCTCAGCGAGTTCGACCTCTGAAAGCACAGCCATGGACGAACCCGGACGGCCCCCTTCCAGCGATGTCGCCTTCACGCCTTCGGTCAAGGCCGTGCAGGCGCGCAAGGGCTCGCGCCGGGCCTATGCCCATGTCGAGGCGGAGGGCGGCTGGCCGACCCGGATCACCCCGGACCTGGCGGACTTCATCGCCGCCCAGACCAGCGTCTTTCTGGCGACCGCCAACAGCCTCGGCCAGCCCTATATCCAGCATCGCGGAGGGCCGCCGGGTTTTTTGCGCGTGCTTGACGAGACCACGCTCGGCTTCGCCGACTTCACCGGCAACCGGCAATTCATCACCCTCGGCAATCTCGCCGAAAACGATCAGGCCCATCTGTTCCTGATCGATTACGCGACGCGGCGCCGCATCAAAATCTGGGGCCGCGCCAAGGTGGTCGAAGGCGACGACGCCCTTATGGCCGAACTCATGCCGCGCGACTATCGGGCGCGCCCGTCGCAGGCGATCCTGTTCACGGTTTCCGCCTGGGACGCCAATTGTCCGCAGCATATCCCGCAAAAAATCGACGCCGCCGATGTGGCTGCGGCCCTGGCCGAACGCGACGCCCGCATTCTCGCGCTGG
>NZ_NHSJ01000121.1 GCF_002937075.1 Rhodoblastus sphagnicola | reverse complement strand
CCGCAAGTCCGCGGCGACGCCGTCGATGGCCGCTGTATAGGACCTCCAAACCGGAACCGTCAAGCGCTCTAAACATAAAAAATAAGAAAATTTGAAAAAACACACCACTTCAATGCCTTGGACTACCAAACCCTCCAGCCGCCCCAACGCCGCATTTGCAGATAGACCGGCAACGTGCGCGCGAAAGCCGCGATGGCGACATTCGCGAAACCGGCCGAGACTCGCGCGTCTCGCGCGACAAGGGGATTTGCTCGCCTCCATGCCGGGGAGGTCCACCGTAGCCCGAACCCTGCTCAATGAATTCCGTGAACGTGGACCGCTCGACCAACACATCATCGCTGCGTTCGTCGGCTTGACTCCCTGGACGCCGCAATCGGGCCAAAGACGTTGAAAAATCTACATTGGCGGCGGCGGGCGAACTTCCACGCGGCGCCGCCGGAAAATCAAAGCCCCTCGCGATGGTCCCTGGCGCGAGAAAGCTTCTCGCGCTCCTCAAGGCTATCCCAAGCGAAGCAGAACCGGGCGACGCTAAAAACTTTTGCCCGATTCAACACGCGCTTATCCCTTGCCGATTCGCTTCAATCATTTCCTGCGTGTTGTCGCCCAGATACGCTTGATTCAGTCCGTCCCCGAACCCTCTCGAAGCATCTCCAGCGCCTCCTCGTGGACGCGCTTGTCGCCGGCCGCGATGACGGCGCCGCCTTGGGCGGGGTCGCCGCCGTCCCATGAGGTGACGATTCCGCCAGCGCCCTCGATGATCGGGATGAGCGCGACAATGTCGTAAACATTCAAGCCCGCCTCAACCACCAGGTCGATCTGGCCGGCGGCGAGCATGCAATATGCGTAGCAGTCGCCGCCGTAGCGCGAGAGCCGCGTCTTTTCCTCCAGCGCCTCGTAGCGCGGGCGAAGTTTTTCAGGAATAAGTTTTGGCGAGGTGGTCATAATGGTGGCGCGATCCAGTCCCAGGCAGGGGCGCACGCGCAATCTGCGGGTGGTCTTCTCTCCGCCGCCATTATGGCCCGTCCAATAGGCGGCGCGGCCGTCGCCGAAAAAGCGCTCGCGCGTGAAGGGCTGGTTCATCATGCCGTAGCAGGGAACCCCCTTGTGCAGCAGGCCGATCAGCGTGCCCCACATCGGAAGGCCCGAAATGAAGCTTTTCGTGCCGTCGATGGGGTCGAGCACCCACACATATTCCGATTCGGCCTCGCGCGAGCCGAATTCCTCGCCGATGAGACCGTGGCTGGGGAATGTCTGGCCGATCAGTCGGCGCATGGCGGTTTCGGCGGCGCGGTCAGCTTCCGTCACCGGATCGAACACGCCGCCGACATTCTTGTCTTCGAGTGCGAAGGCTGTGCGAAAGAACGGCATGATGGCTTCGCCGGAAACCGTCGCCAGCCGCTCCACAAAAGGTATGAAATCGATCGCCGTCATGCCGCTCTCCCGGTTGCTTGGGCACAGACATGCCATGAACCACCGCGCGAGACCAGCACTGGAAAGGCGGCGCGAGAATTTTTGCGCCGCACCGCGCGACCCGCCGCCAAGCTCTTGAATTCGTTTCGAGGGATCAGGGTGTTAGGAAATTATGAGAAAGCTGAGAAAAGCGCCATTGCATTTTGTGCTGCGCCGCATCATATTTAATGTGTGTGGCGCTCGCGCCACCGTGCCCTCATTGGGCGTTTCCTCCCTAGACTTGGGCCGCCGACGACAGTTGGCGGTTCTTTTTTTGCCTATTCAGCGGCTTGGCGCGACAAGGCCCGAGCCAGCGGAGGCGCTGCGGCTATGGTTGCGACCAACCGGGCCATGTCGGCTTTCACGCGCTCGAAGGCGGGCAGGAGCTCAAAAGTTTTCTCATTCATATAGAGCGCGCGGTTGATCTCGATCTGAAGCGCGTGGCGATTGCGCGCGCGCGCGGCGTAATGTTCCGTGATGAAACCTCCGGCATAAGGCTTGTTGCGGGCGACGCGATAGCCCAGGCCGGTGAGGAATGTGTGGACGCAATGGGCGAATCCCGCGTCGCAACTGGCGCCATAGCGATCGCCGATCACAATGTCCGCCGAGATCGGCTCGTAGGGCCGGCGGGCGTCGCCAGTGGGCATGCGCGACGGCATGGAATGGCAGTCGATCAGGAGCGCGACGCCGAATTTCGACGCGGCGCGCTCCATTAGAAGTCCGAGTTGCGCATGATAGGGGCGGTGAACGCTTTCGATGCGCGCCAAACCTTCCGCAAGCGGGATTTTCCCTCCATAGATCGCCTGGCCCTCCGAGACGACGCGCGGCGCGACTCCGAGGCCCGCAGCCACGCGCAAGGAACATTTCGCGTTCATGGGTGGCGGCGGATCGAACAATTTCGGATCGAGTTCGCCGGCCTCCCGGTTCACGTCGAGATAGGCGCGGGGGTAATTGGCCTTGAGGAGGGGCGCACCATGCAGGGGTACGGCGGCGAAGAGATGGTCCACGGCCATGTCTTCCGACGAGCGGAGCGCCTGGGGGGACAGGCGGGACGCCGCGAGAAATTCGGGCGGATAGAAGCGACCGGAATGGGGCGATGAGAACACGAGCGGCGAGGTCAGCGCCTCCGGCTCCACCGTCTGGCAGGGCGGCGGGGCGGAAGAATCGGCGCGCGGCGGATTCGCCTGCATGGTCGTCTAGGCCTCGAACGCGGCTGGTGGTTGCCCAGGCTGACGATCCGCGACGGATCGCCACATGTTAAAGATGAGGCCTGCGACAAAATTTGTCCACCTGCCGTTTTCCTGCCTGAAAGCGTCGCCATAAAGGAGTCGGTTCTTTCGTGGCATTTTATGGCAACCTTAACTCCGCTTTTCACTTGTTTTTTACCACGGAGGGTCTTTATCGAGGCAAGGAAACGAGGGCGCCATGAACGACCGCTACGAAACCGCATCCATCAAGATTCTGCTGGCCGAGGACGATTCAGACATGCGTCGTTTTCTGGTCAAGGCGCTGCAGAACGCCGGCTATACCGTTGTTTCCTTCGACAATGGCCTGTCCGCCTACAATCGCTTGCGCGAAGAGCCGTTTGAGCTTTTGCTCACCGACATCGTGATGCCGGAGATGGATGGGATCGAACTGGCGCGCCGGGCCACCGAACTCGACCCGGACATCAAGGTGATGTTTATCACTGGCTTCGCCGCAGTGGCGCTCAATCCCGACAATCAGGCGCCCCGGCAGGCGAAGATCCTGTCGAAGCCATTCCATCTCAAGGATTTGGTCAACGAAGTGACGCGCCTGCTGGCCGCCTGAACGGGCTGGCGAAAATCTGTCGGCTTGAGGGTTGCGCGGGCGACGGCGAATCGATATACACCCTCCACCCTTGACGGGCCGTCAAAAACGGTTTCGGGCGCGTAGCTCAGCGGGAGAGCACTACGTTGACATCGTAGGGGTCACAGGTTCGATCCCTGTCGCGCCCACCATCTATAAAGCCTCGGACTTGCTGGTTAAACCAGCGTCCGGGGCTTTCGCTTTTTCCGGCCTGGAAGCGGCGTGGCGACATGCAACTGATACGGTCGTGCGCGAGATTGCTTCGCAATCCGCGAAAACACGCAGCCCGGTTCAGGACAGACGTCGGTCAAACCGAGGTCGGCAAAATAGGCGTCAATCGCCTTGCGTCCCTGGCTGAGTAATCAGGGGCGAACTGGGCGCGGGTTTCGATCACGCCGGGCCGCTTGTGGCCCATCATTCCTTCAACTTCCCACGCCCGCGCGCCACGCCGTCGAAGTTCAGCCGCCAGAGCGCGGCCAATAACAGTCGATTCGCCAAACATGCGCGCTGTTAACCATATTTTAGCGACGCCCATATTCAATCCTGACGTGCATTCCAGCAACAAGGTTGCACAACGCGCCTCAAGCGGCGTTCGCCGGATTTCCGTCAATAGCATTGGAGTTCGTCGATGTTTTCGGAAGGAAAAAGATATGTCATTCAAAAACTTGTCAATTATGGCAAAATTTCTATCGATCCTGGCCGCGCTTGGCGTTTGCGTGATCGGCGTCACCGTGTTCAGCGCCTCACAAATGCGTGCGATTAACGATCGCTACTCGGAAATCATCGACCGGCCCGTCGCCGCAAACCTTGTCCTTGCCCGTGCGTCGCGTGCGGCGTCCCAAATCAGCGAGTACGTCTACAAGAACATCGCCGCGGATACGAAGGCGGCGAACGCGGAGGCGGAAAAAATGACCAAAGACCTCTCCGCCCAATGGTTTGAGTATATCGGAAAGGCGGAGGAATTGCGGCCCGAGAACGCCGGCGACCTGCAAGACTTGAAGAGCAGGATGCAACTGACGCTGTCCGGCGCCTGCGCCGATATGGTCAAGCGCGCCAGCGCCTCGACCGATCCAGCCGAAAAGGCTCGCATTGCCTCTGACATGGGACGGACTTGCGAGCCAGCGCTCGACGCCATTCAAACCAGCATCAAGGCCATCGTCGATAAAGATGTCAGGAAGTCGAACGAAACCAGAGACCTTGCAACAGACCAAACGTACAGGACAATCTGGACCACCTTTGCCGCTGTGTTCGGTTCGTTCGCTCTTGTGATGTTGGGCGCCACGCTGCTCACCCGCGCCGAAATCGCCCGGCCCATGATCGACATTGCCGACACGCTGAGTTCGCTCGCCGCCAATGACCTTGGCGCGACTATCAAGGGCACGGACCGCCGCGACGAAATCGGCGACATGGCGACCGCGGCCGAAAGGCTGCGCGACAGCCTTGTCCATGCCGAACAACTGAGGCTTGACGCCGAAGAGCGCGAGCAGAGGGAACACGAACAGCTGGCCCGTCGCGCGAAACTGTCGCATGATTTTATCGGCCGCATGCAGACGCTGGCCGGCGGCTTCACCAAATCCTCCGGCGAGGTCGCGGAGGCCGCTCACAGCCTTTCGGCGGCGGCGGAAGAGACCTCGCGCCAGGCCGAGGCGGTCTCCGGCGCGGCCGGACAGGCCGCCGCCAATGTCCAGACGGTCGCTTCCGCCTCGGAGGAACTCACGGCCTCTGTGCACGAAATCACCCTACAGGTGAACCAGTCGGCCAAGGTCGCCGACACCGCCTTCCAGGAAGCAAAAGCCTCCAACGCCCGTATCGCGGCCTTGGCCGAGGCGGCTTCGACCATTGGCGATGTTATCAATTTGATCCGGGGCATAGCCGACCAGACCAATCTGCTCTCGCTCAATGCGACCATAGAGGCGGCTCGCGCCGGGGAGGCCGGCAAGGGTTTCGCCGTGGTCGCCACGGAGGTGAAGCTGCTGGCGAGCCAGACGGCGAAGGCGACGGCTGACATCGCCGCCAGGATTTCCGAGATACAGTCGGCCACCGGTGACACGGTGAAGTCGATGAACGAGATCGGCGCGATCATCACGAACATCAAGGAGACCACTTCGGTCATCGCCGGCGCCGTCGAGCAGCAGGGGGCCGCCACCATCGAAATTTCGCGCAACTGCCACGAGGCGGCGGCGGGAACCGTCCAGGTCACCGACAATATCGCTGGCGTCGGCCAGGCGGCGGAAACGACCGGCTCCGCCTCGGTCCAACTCATGACGCTCTCCACCGGCCTGTCCAAACAGGCCGTCGATCTCAGCCAGGTCGTCGAAGGGTTCGTCAGGGATTACGCCGCCGCGTAATGGAGAGTGGACCTTGGACGCCATCGGTCCTGTCCGGGATCGAAAAGCAACTGGCGGGGAATGTCGAGATTGACGAACCGCCGCCAGACTTGCCGCGGGCCTATGCCTTCCTCGCTCCTTGCGGGCGATCGCGGCGTCATGGCGCTTCTGGAATGGCGCCCAAATGCGCGGTTCGTTTGCGCTGTTCGTTCACTTTCGCGCTCGCGCCATTGTTCGCGTTGAGGGGGGATTTTGGCGCGCCGCGCCGGCTTGCGCGCGCCGCTGCGGCAAAAAGTCGCGAAAGCCGTGATTTGTGCGCGGCCCTGTCAAATCAAGTTGACAGGTTCAAGCGTCAAGTTCATAGTCCACCCCGCGTTACGATAGAGTTATCTAATTGATTTCGCTGGAGTTTACGCCGCCCGGCCACTGGGGCGAATAAAACGCGTGCGAGTTTAGTACGCGAAAAAACAGTGGTTTATCATGAGAGGTGGAAAATGGCTGTTCTTACCCCGGAGCAATCCGAAGAGCTTCACAAGCATGTCATCGACGGAACCCGCGTGTTCTTCGTGCTCGCGATCTTCGCGCACGTTCTCGCGTTCGCTTTCTCTCCCTGGCTGCATTGAGGAGTTTCTGATATGAACCAAGGCAAAATCTGGACCGTCGTCAACCCGAGCATTGGCCTCCCGCTGTTGCTCGGCTCCGTGACCGTGATCGCGATCCTCGTGCATCTCGCGCTGATCTCGCACACCACGTGGTTCCCGGCCTACTGGCAGGGTGGCCTGAAGAAGGCTGCCGCCATCGAGACCTCGTTCGTCGGCTGACGCCATTTGGCTTTAGCTTGGCATGTGAAGTGACACTGTCATCGGCATGCGGCGAGTCCACCGTCGCTGCCTGAAGTCAGTGTATCGAGCATGTGAGCCGAATATTGCCGGCCGGTATCGAATAGATACCGGCCGGTTTTCGCATATTGATACGCAACGGTCCGCCATCGGGGCCATCGAATCAGGAATGCGGATTTCGGCTGTGACTGACCGGGACTAAGCGGCTTCGTGGCCAAGGTCTCCTCCGCACCATGCGGCGCCGCGGATTGTGTGGGTGCAGGTTCGTATTTCCGCTTTGGATACAGCCGCCGCCGCCTGCACGCTGGTTTCGACCGCACGCGACACATCATCAAGCCGTCACTCTTGCTGAATTCTCTACCTTCGATTGCAATGAATCTGTCCGAAACAGCGTGAAACGCCGTCGATCTTCGCGAATTTCGTTCAAATTCCTGCAAAAAACATTCGATTTTAGCTCACGCAACCAGATGGTTGCGTACGACATCCGTGGCCCGTCGCAGCGAAGGCGGGGCGCTCCCATTTCGTCGCGCTGTTGGATTGTCGTTCAGTTTCACACCCTTACAGCACTCTAACGCCTCGCCGGCGTTTCACGTGAAACATATGGTGAACAAGATGTTGTGCTTCTCGCATTTTCACTTTTGGCCGCGCCATGGCCGCTCTCCCAGTCGTCGCCAAAACAAGCAGTCCAACCGGCGTTGCAAAACACCTGGACCTTGACCAACCAGCCCTGCTCAACATTTACTCTTCAGACTGCGGCGGCCCACCGCCGACGCGCGAACCGCGTGGAAGGAAACGAGCCGCCTTTGGCAAAGCACGAGGACAGGATCCAATGATCGCTCCCATTCTGGCCGTGGCGACCGTCGCGCTCTCGCTCGTGCTTTACGCTCCCGACAAGCCCCGCGCCGAGTTGGAGGCCGCCTATCCCGGCGCATACCGCATGGTGGACGGCGTGCGCCTGCGCCTGCGCGACACCGGACCGCGCGACGCCCCGGCGGTGATCCTGCTGCATGGCTTCGGCTCCAGCCTGGACACCTGGGAGCCGTGGGCCACGAGCCTGTCGGCGCATTACCGGGTCATCCGTTTCGACCTGCCGGGCTTCGGCCTGACCGGCCCCGACCCGACCGGCGATTATACCGACGCCCGCGAGATCCAGATTCTGGTCGATCTGATGGATCAGCTTGGCGTCGCCCGCGCCAGTCTGGTCGGCAATTCCCTGGGTGGACGGATCGCCTGGAATTTTGCGGCCCAACATCCCCGGCGCGTGTCCCGCATGGTGCTGGTCTCCCCGGACGGCTTCGCCAGCGCGGGGTTTGAGTATGACAAGACGCCGGAAACGCCGCTGATGATGCGGGCGCTGCCCTATGTCACGCCGCGCAGCCTGTTGCGCGAAACGCTGGCCGCCGCCTACGCGCGCCCCGAGGGTTTGAGCGAGACCACCCTCACCCGCTATCACGACCTGATGTTGGCGCCCGGCGTCCGCGAGGCGATTCTGGCGCGGATGGAGCAGGTGATGCTGCGCGATCCCGCGCCGACCCTCGCCCACATCCAGGTTCCGACGCTTTTGCTGTGGGGCGAGAAGGACGCCATGATCCCCATCGGCAATGCCACCGACTACTTGCGCGACTTGCCGCACGCGACCCTGGTTCGGCTGCCGAACCTTGGCCATGTTCCGTTCGAGGAGGATCCGGCCGCGTCGCTCGTCCCCGTGCAAAAATTCCTGGCCGGCAAGATGCCCTAGAGCGCGATGCGCCTCCACGGAAACGCATCGCGCTCTAGGCTCTTTGTTTTCGCATGATCTTTTCGCAAAACCGGCGTCCACTTTTTGCGGGATATGCGCTAATTCGCCATCACCAGCGCCCAGAACACGTGATATTTCGAGCGGGGATTGTAGACGGCGGCGATCCCCATGCGCTTCATGCCGGAGGCCAACATGTTGGCGTTGTGCGGCGGCGAATCGCGCCAGCCGGAAAAAGCTTCCGCCACCGTGTGATAGCCGGCCGACACGTTCTCGACCGCCTTCGATTTGGCGTAGCCGGCGCGGTTGAGCCGGTCGGTCAGCGAGCCCCGCACCTCATGGCTGAGCTTGTCGGCCGATGACATGGCTTCGGCCTGCCGCCGAGCCTCCTCCATCAGGCCGGAATCGACAGCCACAGGCTCCAGTCCGTGATTGCCGCGATAAAGCGAGATCATTTCCGCCGCGCCCTGCGCGTCGACCCTGGCGCCCGGCGTCGCCATGGAGGTGTAAAAACTCGGCGCAGACGGCGCGGGCTCGGGCCGCTCGGGAAAGGTTTCGGCGGCGCAGCCGGCGAGGGCCAGGAGGGCGGCGAGAGGGAGAATGTGTCGGGCGATCATGTCCAAGGCTGTGCGCTGCATGCGTTAATTTTCCCTTTCCTTCGGCTCCGGCGGCGGAGGCGGCGCCAGCGCGCGCAAAAGCGGCTCGATCACACTGGCGTCGAGCGGGGTTGACGTTGGCGGGTTCATTTTGAGTCCGGCTTCGGCGAAAGCCCGGAAGATGGCGAAATGCAGATCGCTCCTCACGCGCGCCGCCCGATCGACATCCTCGACGAAGCAATAAAGCTCGAACTCCAGCATGGCGCTGAATCGAACGAACAACGCGAAGGGCGAGGGAAACCCCACGACTTCCTCATGCGCCCTGGCGGTGTCGACCAGAATCTCGCGCACCTTTTCCGGATCGGCGTCCCAGGTCGCCTGAACCGGAATCACCACGCGTCCGACCCGATCCATGCGCACGAAATTCTTCACCACGCCGGTGATCATGTTGCCGTTGGGCACGATGGTGGTGGCGCGGTCGGCGGTCTGGATTTCCGTCGCGCGGATGTTGATGCGCCGAACCGTGCCTGTTTCGCCGCCGACCACCACGAGGTCGCCGACCCGAATGGCCCGTTCCCACATGATGATCAGGCCCGAAACGAAATTGGCGACCACCCCCTGCAAGCCGAGACCGATACCGACGGACAGGGCGCCGGCCACCAGCGCCAGCTTGTCGAGGCTGATTCCGACATAGCTCAAGGCCAGGGCCAGCGTCACGCCGAGGCCGAGATAGCCGACGCTCGCGGAAATGGCGTCGCGCAAGCCCTGATCGAGCTGGGTGAGGGGAAGATAGCGGTTTTCCAGCCAGTTGCGCACCGCTCTGGTCAGGCCGTAGCCGACGGCGAAATAGACCAGAGCCAGCACGACGCTCGAAAGCGAAATGGTGACGTCGCCAATCTTCACGCCGAAGAACAGCGATTGCGCGGCGCCGATCATGTCATGGGACTGAACGCCCCAAGGGAACAGCACAAGCATGACCGCCGCGGCGGACAGGGAAACCGTGGTCAGGCCCGACAGCAGAACGCCGATCTGCTGCAAGCTCTCGCGCCCCACCCCGATCGTCGCGGTGAGACTGCGGCTCATGCGGGAGTTCGGGCGGAACGCCTGTTCCATCCCGCCGTCGCTCAGTTTGAGCAGCAGGAACAGCACGCCGCCGACGAAAGCCATCCAGGCCATCTGCGTGACCAGAAAGGCGGAGAGCGCGACATAGCCCGACACCGCCGCCCCGATAATTGCGAAAGTGGCGAGCCAGGCCAGCAATCGGATCGGCGCCCAGAACGGCGATTCATCGACGATGTTCGAGGGACGTCCGGCGGTCTCGGGCTTCGTGTCAGGCGACAGGATGATCCCATAGAGGCCCCGCGCCAGGATCAGCCCGACCAGCAGCGCGAACAGGCCGCGCGCGGCCACCGAAACCTGGAGCGACGCGCCTACGGTTTCCGCCAGCACTTCGACGACCTTGCCGATGGAGGCGACGCCCATCAGCACGAAGATCAGCCGCGCGAGGCGGCGCGCGACGCGGTCGGAAAGATCAATTGGCCGCCAGAACGACCGAAATGGCGCAAGGATCGCCGTGATCATGCCCGCCGTCACCGCCAGCCGGACCATCACCGCGATGAGGTTGAGGCCGAGGCGCCGCAATTGGGGATCCGAGACGCCCAGCCAGTCCACAAGCGCGAACACGGCGCCGATGGCGCCCAGCGGCGGGATCATGACGGCGACCCCGCTCCAGAGCGCGGCGAAGCTGACCCGCAGGGCGTTCAATTCGCGATGCGGCTTCGCCTTGGGAAGCACCCGCATGATGGCGAGAACGGCCCAGACGGCGCTGAGGACGATCAGCGCCAGCAGGGCCAGCGCCAGCGCCGCCTTCGAACCGGTCAAGCCATATTTGAGCTGACGCAACAATTCGGTGAAGATCTCCGCCGTGGAGGCGAGGTCGCGCGGCGCCTCCTGCGCCACGTCAAGCCACAGCGCCGGCGAGACAATGCTTTGGCCGCCCTGGAACACCGAGTTGGTGAAGAGCGCGCGCCGCCGGTCGCCAATCTGGGCGGCCATTTGTTCAGCCTGCACCTGGAGCAGTTTCGCGCGCTTGGCGAGATCGTCGAACGTCGCTTGCAGCTTGAGTTGCTCGGTGCGGTCCTGCGTGACCTTTGGATCCTCTGTGGGCGCCTGCGGGTTGGCGTCCTTTTCCGGCGGCGCGCCGAGTTGCTCAAGCCTGAGTTTAATCGCCGCCTGCTTGGGCGTGACCTCGACCGCCACGCCAAGCACCTGCGTCAGAACGGGATCGATATCGCCGCGCAATTTCACGAGATCGGCGTCGGGAACGGTTTCGACGGCAAGGGCGGCCGCGATCTTGTCCAACGCCGCCTTGGCGGCGTCGAGCCTGTCCGACGGCGGCGCGTTGGGGGCCGGCTGCGCTTCTACGCCGGTCGTCGAGGTCCCCGCCGCGGCGGGCGACCTTGCTTCGCCGGCCAAGGCCGGGACGACGAGCGAAAAGATCAGGAACAGGGCGGCAAGCCATCGAGTCACGGCTGAAATCCTTTTGGCGTCAAGGCTGCGGCTCCCGGCTTTGCCCGAGCGAATCAACATAATCATGACGGATACCCCGCCAGTCCACGACCGACCAGCCTTGAGCCTGACGAGAGACGTAAACGGGACCAACGGGGGCCTTGCCATGTCCGCCGGGAATATCGACGACATAAATCGGCTGGCAGAGTCCTGATAGTCGCCCAAGAAGCTCTCGAACGAGAGCCTGCCCTTCGGCCAGGGATAGCCGAAAGTGCGAGGTTCCCGGCGCCAGATCGCCGTGGTGCAGGTAATAAGGTTTGATCCGAGTTTCCACGAAGGCGCGCATCAGCGCCGACAGGACGTCCACATCATCATTGACGCCACGCAGCAGAACGCTCTGGCTCACCAGCGCAATACCGGCGTCGGCGAGTCGCGCGCAGGCCGCGCGCGCGCGTTCCGTCAATTCGCGCGGATGGTTGGCGTGGACAGCGACATAGACGGTCTTGCCGCTGCTTTTCAGCGCCTCGGTCAGAGCCGGCGTGACGCGTTCAGGCGCCAGAACGGGCACGCGCGAATGAACCCGCAGGATCTTGACATGGGGCAGCGCCGCCAGACGGCGCGACACCTGCGCGAGTCGGCGCGGCGAAACCGCGAGCGGGTCGCCGCCCGTGACGATCACCTCCCAGATTTCCTTGTGGTCGGCAAGATAGGCGAAGGCCCCGTCGAGCGCCGCGTCGTCGAGCACGCCTTCCGTTCCCGCGCCGACGCTGGCCCGGCGAAAGCAGAAGCGGCAATAGACCGGACAGACGCTGGTGATCTTGAGCAGAGCGCGGTCGGGATAACGATGGATCAAACCCCTGACAGCCTCGTGGGCGCCATCGCCGATGGGATCGCCGTTCTCCTCCGGCAAAAGCAGCAACTCCGCCGCGCGCGGCAAGAACTGTCGGCCGATCGGATCGTCGGGATGCGAAATCAATCGCGCGACCGACGCCGGCACGGCGACGCTGTAACGCGCCGCGACCTCGGTCAGCGCCGCCGCCGCGCCGCTTTCGACCAGACCGGCGGCGATCAGTTCCTCAATGGCCGTCATCGTCCTGTCGGACGGGGGTATGGTCATGCCTTCGCCACCGGCGCCCATATCACCTGGTCGATGGTCTCGGCCCCCGTCGCCAGCATGACCAGCCTGTCGAGGCCCAGCGCGATGCCGCTCGCCGGCGGCATGAACGCCAGAGCCTGAAGAAAATCCTCGTCGAGCGGATAGGCTTCTCCGTAAATGCGGCGGCGTTCATCCATGTCGGCGGCGAAGCGGCGGCGTTGTTCGGCGGCGTCGGTCAATTCGCCAAAGGCGTTGGCCAATTCGACGCCACAGCCATAAAGCTCGAACCGCTCCGCGAACCGGGGATCCCCCGGCTTGCGTCGCGCCAGCGCCGCCTCGCTCGCGGGATAATCAATCAGGACGGTCGCGCGCCCCTCGCCGAGACGCGGCTCGATTTTTTCCGAAACCACCTTGCTGAACAGATCGGACCAGTGATCGTCCGGCGTGACGCGCAAGCCCAGGCCAAGCGCTTCGGCGGCGAAGGCGTCGCGATCCTCGAGCACCGCGACGAGATCGATCCCGGCGTAACGCGCGAACGCTTCCGTCACCGAAAGCGCTTCTGGCGCGGCGAAGGGATCGAGACTTTTGCCGCCAAACGAAAACTCCTTTACGCCCGCAGCGTCGGCCGCGGTCGCCAAAACCTCGGCGCAATCGGCGATCAGGTCTCGATAGTTGGCCCCGGCGCGATACCATTCCAGCATGGTGAATTCGGGATGGTGCAGTTTTGTGCGCTCGCCGTTGCGGAACACATGGGCCAGCGCAAAAATCCGGGGTTCGCCGGCCGCCAGCAATTTCTTGCAGTCGAATTCCGGCGAAGAATGCAGGAAAAGCTCTTGCGACACCCCGCCGGGCGCGGAAAACTGCGTCGCGAAGCCAGCGATATGGGTTTCGTTGCCGGGCGAGACCTGAAGCGCGGACGGTTCGATCTCGACGAAATCGCGCGTGGCGAAAAAGGCGCGCAGCGCCGCGACGATGCGCGCCCTATTCAACAGTCGCGGACGGCGGCCGGCGTGGTAATCTTCGCCCCAGAAAGGATTCTGCCGGCGCATGCGGGAAACCTCGCGTTTTGCGACAAATGATTGGCTTTGCGACGCGGGATGAGTATAGGTGACGCCGCTCTTTTCAAAAGGTCCATAGACCCGACGGCCCGTTCCATCAACCGCAGGCCCGCCGTCGCTCGCCAAGGAAGTCGCACCGTGAGGATCATCGCCAGCAATGTCCGCAAGGGTAATATCATCGAGCACGAGGACGGCAACCTCTATGTCGTGCTGAGCGCCGAAAGCTTTTTCCCGGGCAAGGGCACGCCGACGACGCAGATCGACATGCGCCGCCTGTCCGATGGCAACAAGACCTCCGTGCGCTACAAGACCACCGAGCAGGTCGAGCGCGCCCATGTCGAGGACATGAACTATTCGTATCTCTATGCGGACGGCGACGGCTTCACCTTCATGAACGACGACAATTACGAGCAGGTCATCGTGTCCAAGGACGTGCTCGGCACACAGGCCGCCTATCTGCAGGAAGGCATGAAATGCATCCTGTCGCTGTTCAATGGCGTCGCGGTTGGCATTCAGTTGCCCGCGCGCGTGACGCTGGAAGTGATCGACACCGAACCGGTGACCAAGGGCCAGACCGCGTCCTCGTCCTACAAGCCCGCGAAAATGGACAATGGCCTGCGCGTCATGGTCCCGCCGCATATCGGCGTCGGCACCCGCATCGTCGTCCTCACCGAGGACAATACTTACGTCGAGCGCGCCAAGGACTGAGTTTGCGACGGCTGGGGCTTGCGCCCCAGCCTTTCGGTTGCCTGGGCTAGAGCATGATCCCCAAAAGTGGACACCGGTTTTTGGAAAAGATCATGCGAAAACAAAGAGTCTAGAGCATGATGCGTTTCCGTGGAAACGCATCATGCTCTAGAGAATGTAGCGGCTCAGATCGACATTGGCGGCGAGATCGCCGACGCGGGCCTCGACATAGGGGCCGTCCACGACCACGGTCTGCCCGGAACTGTCGCTTGCGGAAAAACTGACCTCGTCGAGCACGCGCTCCAGCACGGTCTGCAACCGGCGGGCGCCGATGTTT
This sequence comes from Rhodoblastus sphagnicola, assembly GCF_002937075.1. Taxonomy (GTDB): domain Bacteria; phylum Pseudomonadota; class Alphaproteobacteria; order Rhizobiales; family Beijerinckiaceae; genus Rhodoblastus; species Rhodoblastus sphagnicola. The sequence goes on along the minus strand of NZ_NHSJ01000121.1, from coordinate 68,398 downwards.
TCCACACTGGCGTTCACCTGGACGGCGATCCGCGCCAAAGCGTCGATGGCGTCGTCCGTGAATTGAAGATCGACGCCCTCCGTCTCCATCAAGGCGCGATACTGCTTGACGAGGCTGGCTTCCGGCTGGGTCAGGATGCGCTTGAAATCCTCTTCCTCAAGCGACGACAGTTCGACGCGAATCGGCAACCGGCCCTGCAATTCCGGCAGGAGGTCGGACGGCTTGGCGACATGGAACGCGCCTGAGGCGATGAACAGAATGTGATCGGTCTTGACCGCGCCATGCTTGGTGGCGACCGTGGTGCCCTCGATCAGCGGCAGGAGATCGCGCTGCACGCCCTCGCGCGACACATCGGCGCCGCGACCGTCGCGGGCGCAGATCTTGTCGATTTCGTCGAGAAACACGATGCCGGCGTTTTCGACTTCGCGCAGCGCGTCGCGCACGATCTGTTCGTGGTCCAGCAGTTTCTCGCTTTCCTCCGCCTGAAGGGGCTTGTAGGCGTCCTTGACCTTCATGCGATGGCGCTTGGGCTGGGGCGCCTTGCCAAAAATATCGCCCAGGGAAATGGCGCCGATGGAAGCGCCGGGCATGTTGGGCAAGTCGAACATCGGCGGCGCGGGATTGGCCGCCGCCGTCAATTCGATTTCGACATCCTTGTCTTCCATATCGCCATCGCGCAATTTCTTGCGAAAGGCGTCACGGGTCGCCTGACTGGCGTTGACGCCGACCAGGGCGCTGACGATGCGGTCCTCGGCGGCGAGTTGCGCGCGGGCGGCGACATCGCGGCGCTTGGCCTCCTTGACCAGGGCAATGCCGATTTCGACGAGGTCGCGGACAATCTGTTCAACATCGCGGCCGACATAACCGACCTCGGTGAATTTGGTGGCCTCGACCTTCAGGAACGGCGCATTGGCGAGGCGCGCCAGCCGTCGCGCGATCTCGGTCTTGCCAACGCCGGTCGGGCCGATCATCAGAATGTTCTTCGGCAGGACTTCTTCCCGCATCAGACCTTCGAGCTTCAGGCGCCGCCAGCGATTGCGCAGGGCGATCGCCACCGCGCGCTTGGCGTCCTTTTGGCCGACAATGAAACGGTCGAGCTCGGAAACGATCTCGCGAGGGGATAATTCGGTCATGGAATCCGTCCGGTCAGAGCGAGTCGAGGCTTTCGACCACGATATTGGTGTTGGTATAGACGCAAATGTCCGCCGCGATCAGCAGCGCCCGGCGCGCTATGGTTTCCGCGTCCAGATCGGTGTCGAGCAGGGCCCGGCCGGCGGCAAGCGCGTAATTTCCTCCCGAACCGATCCCCATCACCGATCCCCGACCTTGCGGCTCCGGCTCCAGCACGTCGCCGGCGCCGGTGATCACCAGCGCGCTGGTCTTGTCGGCGACCAGCATCATCGCCTCAAGCTTGCGCAAGTATCGGTCCGTGCGCCAGTCCTTCGCCAGTTCGACGCAGGCGCGCAGCAATTGGCCGGGATATTGTTCGAGCTTGGCCTCCAGCCGCTCGCACAGCGTGAAGGCATCCGCCGTGGCGCCGGCGAAGCCGATGATCACGTGGCCTTTGCCGAGCCGGCGCACCTTGCGCGCATTGCCTTTGATGATGGTCTGGCCGAGGCTGACCTGCCCGTCGCCGGCGATCACCGTCTTGCCGTCCTTGCGCACCAGGATGATGGTGGTCGCGTGCATCGTCGAAGGTGTTGGGTCGTCCGCCATGGGTTCTCCGTTGCGACGCAAGCTGCGCTTTCCCCCGCGCATCTATTGCGCAAGAACGAGGCTTGCAAGCCCTCCCCAAGTCAGAGTGGCGCGCGCGCCGTCCATTTGCTAAAGAGAAATTTCCGATGGGTCGGGAAAGAACAATGACGCGACAAGCTGAAATCACGCGCAAAACCAAGGAGACGGACATTTCCGTCAAAATTTGCGTGGACGGCGCCGGCATGAGCAGGATTTCGACTGGAATCGGTTTTTTCGACCATATGCTGGATCAACTCGCCCGCCATTCGCTGATGGATCTCGAAATCGAGGCCAAAGGCGACCTCCATATCGACCAGCACCACACCGTCGAGGATGTCGGCATCGCCCTCGGCCAAGCGTTTCGCCGCGCGCTGGGCGAGTTGCGCGGCATCGTGCGTTACGCGGACGCCCATATTCCCATGGATGAAACGCTGACGCGCGTCGCCATCGATATTTCCGGTCGCCCGTTTCTGGTGTTCAATACCCGGTTCAGCAACGCCAAGATCGGCGAGTTCGACACCGAGCTGGTGCGGGAGTTTTTTCAGGCCTTCGCCCAGAACGCCGCCATCACCCTCCACATCGAGACGCTTTACGGCGTGAACAATCATCACATCGCCGAGACCTGCTTCAAGGGCGTCGCCAGGGCGCTCGGCCGCGCCGTCGCCATTGACGCGCGGCAAGCAGACAAAATTCCCTCGACGAAGGGAGCGCTCTAAAGCGAGCGAAGCCGCCATTGTTTCTTTATTCGGTCTATCAGCCCGCGGGCTCGCGCGAAACCGCCGGAGAACGCGCCGTTTTCGTCCGCCAGGGTTTCGATCGCACGGCGTTCCTGCTGACGCCGGTTTGGGCGCTCAGACATCGGCTGTGGCGCATGCTCGGCCTGTGGCTGCTCTGGACGGCCCTCGCGGGCGTGTTGGCCTTGACGCTTCACCTTGACGCCGCCGTGGCGGCGCTGGTTTATACGCTCGGCGCGCTGGCGTTCGGCCTTGAGGCCGACCGGGTGCGCGAACAGGCGCTGTCCCGCAAAGGCTTGCTGCTTCAGGGCTTGAGCCTCGGCGAAAATGCGCGGGACGCCGAGCGCATCTATTTTGATCGAATCCCCCAAATGATCAACGAGCAGGAGAAGCGGTCGTGAACGTCGCCATCATCGATTATGGCTCGGGCAACCTTCATTCCGCGCTCAAGGCGTTTGAACGGTCCGCCCGTGAAGCCGGTCAAGGCGATTCGATCCGCATCGTCCGCGAGCCTGAAGCCTTGCGCTCGGCCGACCGCGTCGTGCTGCCCGGCGTCGGCGCTTTCGCGGACTGCCGGCGCGGGCTGCTCGCCATCGACGGCATGTTCGACGCCTTGAGCGAGTGCGTGCAAAAGCGCGCGACGCCTTTCCTGGGCATTTGCGTCGGCATGCAGTTGCTGGCCGACCGCGGGCTCGAACATGGCGTCACGCCGGGGCTGGGCTGGATCGGTGGCGAAGTCGCGCCCATCGCGCCGAAAAACCCGGCGCTGAAGATCCCGCACATGGGCTGGAACAGCCTGAGCCCGAACGGCGACCATCCCCTGCTCGCCAACATCCCGACCGGCGAAGACGGCCTGCACGCCTATTTCGTCCACTCCTATTATTTTCGTGCGACCAATCCCGCGCACGTCTTGGCCACCACAGATTACGGCGAGCCGCTGACCGCAATGATCGGGCGCGACAATATTGTCGGTTTGCAATTCCATCCCGAAAAGAGCCAGACCATGGGTCTGCGACTGATTTCCAACTTCCTGAGGTGGCGTCCGTGATTTTGTTTCCGGCGATTGATCTGAAGGGCGGCCAATGCGTGCGCCTCGTCCATGGCGACATGGACCGGGCGACCGTCTTCAACGACGACCCCGCCGCGCAGGCGCAACGGTTCGAACAGCAGGGTTTCGAATATCTCCATGTCGTCGATCTCGACGGCGCCTTCGCCGGCAAGCCGATGAACGGCGACGCGGTCGACGCCATTCTCGCGCGCCTGACCAAAATGCCGGTGCAGCTCGGCGGCGGCATCCGCGACATGCGCACCGTGGACGGCTGGCTGAAAAAGGGCGTCGATCGCGTCATCATCGGCACGGCCGCCGTGCGCGATCCCGCCTTCGTGCGCGAGGCCTCGCGCCTGCATCCCGGCAAGATCGCGGTGGGCGTCGACGCCCGCGACGGTCTGGTCGCGGTGGACGGCTGGGCCAAGTCCTCGGAACTGACGGCGGTCGAACTTGGCAAGAGGTTCGAGGACGCCGGCGTCGCCGCCATCATCTACACCGACATTTCCCGCGATGGCGCCATGAAGGGTCTCAACATCGAGGCGACGCTGGCGCTCGCCGAGGCCTTGGTCATTCCGGTGATCGCCTCGGGCGGTCTGGCCTCGATCGCCGATATCGAACGACTGTTGCGGCCCGATTGCGTCAAACTCGCCGGCGCCATCACCGGCCGCGCGCTTTACGACGGCCGTCTCGATCCGCGACAGGCGCTCGATCTCATCAAATCCCGCAAAGTCGCGTAATCCCGCGAACGATCCGGAGGAGCCCAACGTGCTCAAAGCCCGCGTGATACCCTGCCTCGACGTCAAAGACGGTCGCGTGGTCAAGGGCGTCAATTTCGTCGATCTCCGCGACGCCGGCGACCCCGTCGAATGCGCCATCGCCTATGACGCCGCCGGCGCCGACGAACTGTGCTTCCTCGACATTACCGCGAGCCACGAGGAGCGCGGCGTGCTGCTCGACGTCGTCCGGCGCACGGCGGAAGCCTGCTTCATGCCGCTCACCGTCGGCGGCGGCGTGCGCGGCATCGACGACATCCGCAATCTCCTGCTGGCGGGCGCCGACAAGGCCTCGATCATGACGGCAGCCGTGCATAATCGCGATTTCGTCCGGCAGGGCGCGGAGAAATTCGGCAGCCAGTGCATTGTCGTCGCCATCGACGCCAAGCAGGTCGGCCCGCAAAAATGGGAGATTTTTACCCATGGCGGACGCCGCCCCACCGGCATCGACGCCGTGGCCTATGCGCAGGAAGTCGCGTCGCTCGGAGCGGGTGAAATCCTGCTGACCTCGATGGACCGCGACGGCGCCAAATCCGGCTTCGATCTCGAACTGACCCGCACCATCGCCGACGCCGTTTCGATTCCGGTGATCGCGTCGGGCGGCGTGGGCACGCTGGATCATTTGGTCGAAGGCATCAGCCTGGGTCACGCCAGCGCGGTTCTCGCCGCCTCAATCTTTCACTTTGGCGAATTCACCATTGGCGAGGCCAAATCTTATATGGCGAAGGCCGGCCTGCCCATGCGCCTCGATCCTCAAACCCAGACCGCCGCAAAGACCGCCTCATGACCGCAAATTTCACCCTCGACGATCTCGCCGTGCTGATCGCCAGCCGCGCCCAGTCCTCCGCCGACAAATCCTACACAAAATCGCTGCTTGACGCCGGCGTGGCGCGCGTCGCCAAGAAATTCGGCGAAGAAGCCGTAGAAGCCGTGATCGCGGCGGTCGAACGTGACAAGGTCGGGCTCAAGATGGAGGCGGCCGACGTGCTGTATCATCTATTGGTCTTGCTTCAAGACGGCGGCGTTCCGTTGCAGGATGTGATCGGTGAACTCGCCCGTCGCACCCAGCAGTCGGGCCACCAGGAAAAGGCCTCTCGCGCCAGCCAGGGGTAAGAGTCGGAGACGGAGAATGGGCTTGGTCGAGATGGTCCGAGACATCCGAGCGGAAGCGCGGGAATTGCCCGCGCGTCCGTGCCTTTCTCCCTATCGCCGGTTCACGCGCGACGAATGGGCGTGTCTGCGCGCCGACACGCCGATGACGCTGACGATCGACGATCTGAACCGGCTGCAATCGATCAACGATCCCATTTCGATGGACGAGGTCGTCGCGATCTATCTGCCGCTGTCGCGTCTGCTGGCTCTTTACGTTGCGGCGACTCAGGGCCTGTTCAAGGCGACGCAACGCTTTCTCGGGGCCGACGGCAAAGTGCCCTATATCATCGGCGTGGCCGGCTCCGTCGCGGTCGGCAAATCGACCACCGCGCGCGTGCTTCAGGCCTTGTTGTCGCGTTGGCCCAATACGCCGAAAGTGGATTTGATCACCACCGACGGTTTCCTGTTGTCGAACGCGCAACTGAAGCGCCGCCGCATGATGGATCGCAAGGGCTTTCCGGAAAGCTACGACACCGCCCGGCTGCTGCGGTTTCTTTCGGCGGTCAAAGCCGGCGAAAGCCATGTCGAGGCGCCGGTTTACTCGCACCTGACCTATGACATCGTTCCCGATCAGGTGATTTCCGTTGACAGGCCGGACATTCTGATTGTCGAGGGCGTCAACGTCCTCCTGCCCAGCCGGCCGCCGCGCGACGGCAAGGAAACGTCGTTCATCTCGGACTTTTTCGACTTTTCCGTTTATCTGCATTCCGACGAGGCGCTGCTGGAGAAATGGTACGTCAAGCGCTTCATGCGGCTGCGTTCGACCATGTTCCGCGACCCCAGATCCTATTTCAAGAGATATTCCGACATCAGCGATGTCGAGGCGGAAGAGGTCGCCAAGGACATCTGGACCCGGATAAACTTGCGGAACCTTCACGAAAACATCTTGCCAACGCGCGCAAGAGCGAGCCTCATTCTAACCAAGGGTCCAAGCCATCGGATCGAAGAGGTTGCTCTGAGAAAACTTTGAGCAAGGCTCGAGCGGTGCGAGTAAAATCTGCGGATGTCGGCGAACTCGGATTTTCCTTTATCGAGCCCAGGCGCGCTGTCGCGGCTGAATGAGCGGTCGCGCGAGATTTTTCGCAACATCGTCGAGTCTTATCTGGCCAATGGCGAACCCGTGGGGTCCAGGCAATTGTCGCGGATTCTCCCCATGCCGCTGTCGGCTGCCTCCATCCGCAACGTCATGCAGGATCTCGAAAGCCTCGGCCTGATCTTTTCGCCCCATACCAGCGCCGGACGGCTGCCTACGGAACTCGGCTTGCGATTTTTCGTGGATTCGCTTTTGCAAATTGGCGACCTGACCGACGACGACCGGCGCCAGATCGAGACGCAAATGCAGGCGGCGTCACGCGCGCGCAGCATCGATGAGGCGCTGGCGGAAGCCGGGAGCCTGTTGTCCGGCCTGTCGCGCGGCGCCGCCGTGGTGTTGACGAGCAAAGAGAACAACCGGCTGAAACAGATCGAGTTTGTTCGCCTGGAACCGGAGAAGGCGCTGGCGATCCTGGTGTCAGAGGATGGCTCCGTCGAGAACCGGGTGCTTCCGGTGCCGCCCGATCTTCCGCAATCGGCGCTGGTCGAAGCGGGAAACTATCTCAACGCGCGCGTAAAAGGCCGAACCCTCGCGCAGGTGCGCGGTGAAATCGAAATGTCGCGCACCGCCGCCAAGTCGGAACTCGACGTGCTCACGGCCAAGCTTGTGTCGCTCGGTCTGGCCATCTGGGCCGGCCCTGCGGGCGCCGCGCAGAACCTCATCGTCCGGGGCCAGGCCAACCTTCTCGAAGATGTCAGCGCAATGACGGACATTGAGCGGATCAAGCTGTTGTTCGACGACCTCGAAACCAAGAGCGACGTGATCGATCTGCTCGCGCGCGCCGAGGACGGGGACGGCGTGAGGATCTTCATCGGTTCGGAAAACAAGCTGTTTTCCCTTTCCGGCTCATCAATGGTGACGGCGCCTTTCCATGACTCCCAGCGCCGAATCGTCGGCGTACTCGGCGTCATCGGGCCGACACGATTGAATTATGCGCGTGTCGTGCCCATGGTGGATTACACCGCGCGGGTCATCGCCCGGCTATTTGGCGGCCCCTAGCGTCTTTCAAGCGAAATGGAGTTCGGCTCGCATGAAGAACGCGCGCGAAAACAATCTTATAGAGGGTATTCGGTGATCCACTGTTCCCCGAACGCCCTCCAGGCTCAATGGGTTGAGGAGCGGCTTTTGAACCTCGTCACGGAAATCGTCGGCTTCAGCGCGGGAACGCTCACCACTTTGTGTTGGACCCCGCAAGCCATCAAGATCTTGCGGAGTCGGGACGCCCGGTCGATCTCGCTCCTGACCCAGGGCGTTTTCGTATCCGGCTGTAGCTTGTGGTTGATTTACGGCCTTCTGATCCAGTCCATGTCCATCGTTATCTTCAACATCATCACGGTTCTTCTGAACGTGCTGATCATCGGACTGAAATTGCGTTACGATCATCCAGCGGCCGACTGATCATCATTCCGGCATGATCCGGTTGAAGATGCGCTGAATTCTTTCGTTATGATGCGGCGCGTAGCCGAGCGCGGTCCCATGGGCGTGTGGACGGTGATGGGCGACACGGGCATAAGCGTGGCCGTGATGTCCGGCGCGCGCGTAGTGACGAACCGGCGCGCTGCCGACGATCTGGATCACCGCGCCTTCCGCGCGCACCAGCGAGAACAAGGTCGAGGCATGCGCCGGCGAGATACGGATGCAGCCATGGGAAGCGGGGCGTCCCAGCGCGCCAACGGCGTAAGTTCCGTGAATGGCATAGCCGCCATTGAAGAAAATCGAATGAGGCATCGGCGAATTATGGTATTTTTTCGAGCGATGCATCGTCTGGAGGCTCGTGGGGTGATAAGTGCCGCGCGGCGTGACATAACCAGCGCGCGCCGAAGAGATCGGCCAGGAGTAAGACGCGCCGCCGTCGGAGGTGACGACCATGCGCTGGGAGGACAGATCCACGGAGATGTTGACTCTGGCCTGCGCCGCCATCGGCGCAACGAGCAGCGCGGCAATGAGCGCCATTAACCGAATGAATATTCGCATGAAATCCCCCTCAGACCCAGACAATCACTGACTTTCCACAGGATCGCAGCATGAGCTTTGCCCGTAAAGTTCTAATTGATGTAAAGGTTGACGAAAACATTCCGATCGCTCGCCGTTTACCTTCGCGCAAGCTTTTCTTCGGTGTTTTAGGTTTGGCCTTCATTTGCGCCACGGCGGGCGTTGCTCAAGAAATCGGGTCGGTGGACCCCAAGCCGCTGCCGCCGCTCGCGCGGCCTGACGACCCGGCCACGCCTGCCAAGGAATTGTTCGGACGCGCGACCGAACCCGCCGATCTTTCGGCGCGCGCGATCGGTTTTTACTCGCGCGGCTGCCTCGCTGGCGCCAAGGCCTTGCCCGTCAATGGAGAGACCTGGCAGGTGATGCGCATTTCGCGCAATCGCTTCTGGGGTCATCCCAATCTCGTGCGCTTTCTCGAAAATCTTTCCGCGCGGGCGCCCGACGAGGCGGGTTGGCCCGGCATTCTCGTCGGCGACATGTCCCAACCGCGCGGCGGCCCGATGATCACCGGCCACGCCTCGCATCAGATTGGCCTGGACGTCGACATCTGGCTGACCCCCATGCCGGATCGCAATCTCTCGCGGAGAGAGCGCGAGGAGATGTCGGCCACCAACATGGTCCGAGCAGATGGACTCGATGTCGATCGTTCGGTGTGGACGCCGGGCCAACTGGCGATCATCCGCTCGGCGGCGCGCGATCCGGTGGTCGAGCGCATTTTCGTCAACGCCGCCATCAAGAAGGCGCTCTGCCGCGATGCGACCGGCGACCGGGCCTGGCTGAACAAGGTGCGCCCCTATTACGGGCACAATTACCATTTCCACGTCCGCATCGCTTGCCCCGATGGCGCGGACCTCTGCAAGGACCAGGACCCCGTCCCGCCGGGCGAAGGCTGCGATGAATCCCTCGCCTATTGGTTCAAGCCGACCATCCTCCACCCCCGGCCCAACCCCAACGCCAAGCCGAAGCCGCCGATGCCGATGTCGGCCTTGCCGCCGGAATGCCGCAAGGTCTTGATCTCCGACTGATCCGGTTTCCGCTGGATCGCTTCGCGATTCGCGGAAACGAAATCGCGTGGAATTCCTTGAGGCGGAGCCGGAATTCCACGCGAATGGAATACGAAATCCGAATGGATCATTCGGATTTCGTATGACTTCCGCCAACAAAAAGCCGCCGGGCGATGACGCCCGGCGGCTTTTTCTATCCCGTGAAATCAGGCGACGACGAGTTGGCGCAGCACATAGTGCAGAATGCCGCCGTTCTTGTAGTACTCGATTTCGTCGAGCGTCAGGATGCGGTTGTTCAGCCTGACCTTTTTCACCGCGCCGTCGGCATAGGTGATTTCCACCTCAAGCTTCTGGCGAGGCTGCAACTCGGTGAGACCCTTGATGGAGATGGTTTCGTCGCCCTTCAGGCCCAGCGACTTCCAGCTGACGCCCTCTTCGAAGGTCAGCGGCAGCACGCCCATGCCGACCAGATTCGAACGGTGGATACGCTCGAAACTCTCGGCGATCACGGCGCGGACGCCCAACAGGTTAGTGCCCTTGGCCGCCCAGTCGCGCGAGGAGCCATTGCCATATTCAACGCCCGCGAACACCACCAGCGGCGTCTTGGTCTTGGCGTATTTCATCGCGGCGTCGTAGATCGGCAGAACCTCGCCGCCGGGGAAGAACTTGGTGTTGCCGCCTTCCGGGACAGACCCGTCTTCGCCGGCGAGCATGAAGTTCTTGATGCGGATATTGGCGAACGTGCCGCGCATCATCACTTCATGGTTGCCGCGCCGGGTGCCGTACTGGTTGAAATCCTCCGGCTTGACCTTGTTGGCCTGAAGATATTTGCCCGCCGGCGACGCCGCCTTGATCGATCCGGCCGGGGAAATATGGTCGGTGGTGATCTTGTCGCCGAACAGCGCCAGGACGCGCGCGCCCTCGATGTCCGTCACCGGCTTCGGTTGCATCTCTATGCCCTTGAAATAGGGCGGGTTCTGCACATAGGTCGACTTGTTGTCCCAGGCGTAGGTCTGGCTTTGCGGCGCCTTGACCTTGCGCCAGTTGGCGTCGCCCTTGAAGACATCGGCGTATTTTGACTTGAACAGCGACTTGGTGACGTTCTTGCGGACGAACTCCTGGATTTCCTTGGAGGTCGGCCAGATGTCGCGCAGGAAGACCGGTTCGCCCTTCTTGGTGTGGCCGATTGGCTCCTTGGTCAGATCCTTTTGCATGGAACCCGCGAGGGCATAGGCGACGACCAGGGGCGGCGAAGCCAGATAGTTGGCCTGGACGTCCGGCGAGACGCGGCCTTCAAAGTTGCGATTGCCCGAGAGGACAGCCGCCGCCACGACGCCATTGGCGTTGATCGACTTGGAAATCTTTTCCGGCAGCGGGCCGGAATTGCCGATGCAGGTGGTGCAGCCGAACCCGACCAGGTTGAAGCCGAGCTTGTCCAACGGCTTTTGCAGGCCCGCCTTGGTGAGATATTCGGCGACCACCTGCGAGCCCGGCGCGAGCGACGTCTTGACCCAGGGCTTGACCGTCAGGCCAAGGGCGACGGCGTTGCGCGCCAACAGGCCGGCGCCGATGAGAACGCTGGGATTGGAGGTGTTGGTGCAGGAGGTGATGGCGGCGATGACGACATCGCCGTGGCCGATGTCGAACTCTTCGCCCTCGACCTTGTAGCGTTCGGAGAGCGAAGCGATCTTCTTGTATTCGGTTTCCATGGCCGAGGAAAAACCGGCCGCGACGCTGTCCAGCGCGATGCGGCCTTCCGGCCGCTTCGGGCCGGCGAGCGACGGCACGACCGAAGCGAGATCGAGTTCCACGGTATCGGTGAACACCGGTTCGGCGGCGGCGCGGGTGCGGAACAGGCCCTGGGCGCGCGCGTATTTTTCGACGAGCTGCACGCGCGCCGGCTTGCGGCCGGTCTTGTCTAGATAATCGATGGTTTCCGAATCGATCGGGAAGAAGCCGCAGGTCGCGCCATATTCCGGTCCCATATTGGCGATGGTGGCGCGATCCGCCAGCGTCAGCCCGTCGAGGCCAGAGCCGAAGAATTCCACGAATTTGCCGACGACGCCCTTCTTGCGCAGCATTTGCGTGACGGTCAGAACGAGATCGGTGGCCGTGACGCCCTCTTTCAGTTTGCCGTTCAGCTTGAAACCGATCACTTCCGGCAGCAGCATGGATTGCGGCTGGCCGAGCATGGCGGCCTCCGCCTCAATGCCGCCGACGCCCCAGCCGAGCACCGAAAGACCATTGACCATGGTGGTGTGCGAATCGGTGCCGACCACGGTGTCGGGATAGGCGACCTCGACCGTGACGGCCTTGCCGCGCGCCGGTTGAAACTTCTCCTTCCGCGTCCAGACCGTCTGGGCGAGATATTCCGTGTTGACCTGGTGGCAGATGCCGGTGCCCGGAGGGACGACGCGGAAATTGTCCAGCGCGCCCTGCCCCCACTTCAGGAAGGTGTAGCGTTCGCCATTGCGGGAGTATTCTAGATCGACATTCTGCTTGAGCGCGCTCTTGGAGCCGAAGTGATCGACGATCACCGAATGGTCGATCACGAGATCGACGGGCACGAGCGGGTTGATCTTTTCGGGATCGCCGCCCAGCGATTCGATGCCGTCGCGCATGGCGGCGAGATCCACCACCGCCGGGACGCCTGTAAAATCTTGCATCAGGACGCGCGCGGGGCGGAAGGCGATTTCCCGTTCAACCTTGCCCTTGTTCCCAAGCCATTCGGCGACGCCAACGATATCTTCTTTCGTGACCGAGCGCCCGTCCTCATTGCGCAGCAAATTTTCGAGCAGCACCTTCATCGAATAGGGCAGCTTCGAAATGCCTTCGAGACCATTCTTCTCCGCAGCTTTAAGAGAATAGTAATGATAGGTTTTCGCGCCAACCTTGAGGGTCTTGCGGCATTTGAAGCTGTCGAGAGAGGCCATCGGTGCGGGGTCCCGAAAAAGAGGGATAAGATGATCGAGAAGGCTTATAGATAATTCCTCATGCGCGCGCTACACAAACAAAAGTTGCGGGGGCTCGGATAAAATTCGTTTTGCGGGACACGCGAGAGAGAGGAATTCACCGCGTTGAATCAACAATTTGCATTGACCTCTCTGAGCGCGCGCAGCGTCAGCGTCGATCGCGGCGGACGCGCCATCGTCAAGAATATCCATTTCGAATTGCGCGCGGGCGAAGCCCTCGTCGCGCTCGGCCGCAACGGCGCGGGCAAATCGACGCTGTTGCGCGCGATCGCCGGCTTTCTGCCGCTCAGCGGCGGCGAACTGACCCACGCGGGCGAAGCCTCCGAGGCGCCGCTGCCGGAGCTTTGCCATTACGTCGGCCATGCCGACGGCTTGAAGTCGGCGCTGACCGCCTCGGAAAATCTGGAATTCTGGGCGCGCATGCTCGCCACGCCCTCGTCCGGGGAAAGTCTTGCGCCCTCCCAGGCGCTGCACCGCATGGGTTTGAAACGTTTGGCGGATTTTCCCGTGGCCTATCTCTCGGCGGGACAGAAGCGCAGGGTCGCCCTGGCGCGGCTGTTCGTGTCGCCACGCCCGCTGTGGATTCTCGACGAACCGGCGACCGCGCTCGATGTCGCCTCGCAGGAAATCCTCGGCGAAGCGTTCGCGCGCCATCGCGCCTCGGGCGGCATGATCATCGCCGCGACCCACGCGCCGCTCGGACTGATCGACGCCGCCGTGCTTGATCTGAGCGCCACGGACGCCGGGGCCATTGGAAACGCATGATGCAATCTGCTCTCTCCGCATTGTTCTGGCGTGAATTACAACTTGCGCGCTCGGTCGGCGGCGGCGGCGCCATGGGGGTCGTGTTCTTCCTCATTCTGGTCAGCCTCACCCCCTTCGCCATCGGCCCGGACCTCAATCTGCTGTCGCGAATCGGTCCGGCGATTCTCTGGATCGCCGCCTTGCTGGCGACGCTGCTTGGCCTCGATCGCCTGTTTCAGTCCGACGCCGACGATGGCTCGCTGGATTTGCTGCTCACGGCCGCCACACCGCTGGAGCTGGTGGTTCTCGTCAAATGCGTCGCGCATTGGATCGCCACGGCGCTGCCGCTCATCGTCGCCTCGCCTCTGCTCGGCTTGACGCTCGCGATGGAGCCGGCTTCGCTCGCGGGTATTTCGCTTTCGCTGCTCGCGGGCACGCCGGCGCTCACCATGCTCGGCGCCATTGGCGCGGCGCTCACGGCCGGCCTGCGGCGCGGCGGCCTGCTGATGGCGGTCCTGATTCTGCCGCTCACGACGCCCGTTCTGATTTTCGGCGTCTCCGCCGCAACCGCCGCCAGCGGCGGGACCGTGCCGTTTCACATCCCCATACTGATCCTGTGCGGCCTGTCTCTGGCCGCCGTGGCGGGAGCGCCTTTCGCCGCGGCCGCCGCGCTGCGCTCCCGCGACGCATGAAGAACGATTGATTTTGCCGACGCGCAAGCCTAATCAATCCCGTATTATCGATGGATCCGCGATGCTCAAATACGCCAATCCGACCAACTTCCTTGCGCTTGCCGCAAGGCTCATTCCCTGGCTTGCCGCGGCGACCGCGCTTCTCCTGATCGTCGGACTGTATCTGACTTTCTTTGTCGCGCCCGACGACTACCAGCAGGGAGCATCGGTCAAGATCATGTATCTTCACGTGCCCTCGGCATGGCTTAGCATGATGTGCTACATCATCATGACCTCAGCCGCGCTCGGCACGATCGTCTGGCGCCACCCGCTCGCCGACGCCGCGCAAAAGGCGGCGGCGCCGCTCGGGGCCGCCTTCACGCTGTTGTGCCTGGTGTCGGGTTCGCTCTGGGGCAAGCCGATGTGGGGAACCTGGTGGGTCTGGGACGCGCGCCTCACCTCGGTGCTGGTGCTGTTCCTGATCTATCTCGGCCTGGTCGGCCTGTGGCGGACGATCGAGGAGCCCGCGCAAGCGGCGCGCGCCGCTGCGATCCTCACCCTGGTCGGCGTCGTGAACATTCCCATCATAAAGTTCTCCGTCGATTGGTGGAACACGCTGCATCAGCCGGCGTCGGTGTTTCGCGTCGGCGGCCCGGCCATATCCGGCTCCATGCTGTGGACATTGCTGATCATGGCTTTGGGCTTCAGCTTTCTTTTTCTCACGCTTCACCTCATGGCGATCCGTAACGAGATCCTGCGCCGCAGGCTTCGGCGTCTGAGCATTGACGCGGCCCATGCCGAGGAAAAAGCGGAGGCGACGGCGTGAAAGACTATTCCGGCTTCATTTTCGCGGCCTATGCTTTCGCGGCCGTCGTCATCGGGGCGATGATGTTCAAGATCACCGCCGATTACCGTGACTTGCGGCGAAAACTCACCAGCTTCGACGGCCGGGAGGACAGGCCGTGACCGAGCAGCCCGCGAAAAGGGGTTTTCTGTCGGCTCTGCCCTTGATCGGCTTCGGCCTGCTCGCCGGTCTGTTCCTCTACATGTTCGAACAACGCCAGGGCCGCGACGCCTCGGTTCTCCCCTCGCCCCTGATTGGGCGCCAAGCGCCCGCTTTCGCCCTGGAGCCCTTGCCAGGGAGCGGGAAGCCCGGCCTTTCCGACGCCGATCTGCGCCAGGGCCGCACCACCGTCGTCAATCTGTTCGCCTCCTGGTGCGGGCCCTGCCGGGTCGAGCATCCGAGCCTGCGCCTGCTGATCGATGATCCGCTGCTGAAGATCAATGACGTCCGTCTCGTTGGCGTCGCCTACAAGGACGAACCGGCCAACGCGCTGAAATTTCTCTCGACCGAAGGCGATCCCTATGTGGCCATCGGCATGGACATCAAGGGCCGCGCCGCCATCGACTGGGGTTTGACCGGCGTGCCCGAGACTTTTGTCGTTCGTGGCGATGGAACCGTAGCCTACAAATACACCGGACCGATGACTGAACAGGCGCTGCGCGAAAAAGTGCTGCCTGAAATCGAAAAGACGCTGCGCTGACCATGTCACATGCGACCACGCCCAAACCGCTGACCAGCAAGGCCTGCGGCCCATTGAAAGGCCGCGTCAGACCGCCGGGCGACAAGAGCGTTTCGCACCGCGCCTTCCTGCTTGGCCTGCTCTGCGTCGGCGAGACGCGGATCTCCGGCCTGCTCGAAGGCGAGGACGTGCTGAACACGGGGCGCGCCTGCGCGCAGCTTGGCGCAAAAATTGAGCGCGTTGGCGAGGGACAGTGGACTGTTCGCGGCGTCGGCCTCGGCGCAGTGCTGGCGCCGGCGGAGACGCTGGATTTCGGCAATGCTGGAACCGGATCGCGCCTGATGATGGGCGTTGTCGGCGGCCACGGGATCACCGCCCGCTTCGATGGCGATGCTTCCTTGCGCAAACGGCCGATGCGACGCATCCTGGACCCTCTGGTCTTGATGGGCGCCGAAGTTCTTGAACAGGCCGAAGGCGGGCGCTGTCCGATTCTGCTCAAGGGAACGCGCGATCCCGCGCCGATCGAATATCGCACCCCCGTTCCTTCGGCGCAGATCAAGTCGGCCGTGCTGCTGGCGGGTCTGAATGCGCGCGGCCGCACGACGGTGATCGAAACCGAAGCCAGCCGCGATCACACCGAAAAGATGCTCACCTATTTCGGCGCGACGCTCACCTGCGAGCCGTTCGGCGACCATGGCCGCAAGATCACGCTGGAGGGCCGCCCGGAACTTTCGCCGAGACCGATCGCCGTCCCGGTCGATCCGTCCTCGGCCGCCTTCCTGATCGCCGCCGCCCTGCTGGTCGAAGGGTCCGATGTGGTGGTCGAGGGCGTGATGACCAATCCGCTGCGCAACGGTTTTGTCGCCACGCTGCTGGAAATGGGGGCGAACATTGACGTGCTGGAGATCCGCGAAGAGGGGGGCGAGCAGGTCGCCGACCTGCGGGTCCGCCATAGCGCGCTGACCGGCGTCGATGTGCCCGCCGACCGCGCCCCGGCCATGATCGACGAATATATCATTCTCGCCGTGCTCGCCGCCTTCGCCAAAGGCGCGACCCGCATGAACGGCTTGCAGGAATTGCGGGTCAAGGAATCGGACCGGCTCGCCGCCACGGCGGCTGGCCTGCGCGCCAACGGCGTCAGCGCGACCATCGAAGGCGACGATCTCATCGTCGAGGGCGCAGGAGCCTGCGGCGGCGGCGGTTTGGTGGAGACCCATCTCGATCATCGCCTCGCCATGAGCTTCCTCGTCATGGGCCTCGCCTCGCAAAACCCCGTGACCGTCGACGACGAGACCATGATCGCCACGTCATTTCCCACATTCAAGCCGTTGCTCGCGGAGCTCGGCGCGGATTTCTTCTCATGATCATTGCGCTTGACGGACCCGCCGCTTCCGGCAAGGGAACCCTCGCCCGCCGGCTCGCCGCCCATTATGGCCTGCCGCATCTCGACACTGGCCTGCTGTATCGAGCGACCGCGCGCACCTTGATGGACAGTGACGCAAGGCTCGACGATGTGGCCAAGGCGGTGGCCGCCGCGCGCGGCCTGGCGCTGACCGACTTCGACGAAAATCGTCTGCGCGGACGGGAAATGGGCGAAGCGGCTTCCGTGGTCGCCGCCATTCCCGCGGTCCGGGCGGCTCTGATCGACATGCAGCGCGCCTTCGCCCAGCGGCCGCGAGGCGCCGTGCTCGACGGGCGCGACATTGGCACGGTGATCGCGCCGAATGCGACCGTAAAAATCTTCGTCACCGCCAGCGCGGAGGCGCGCGCCCAGCGGCGCGCGCTCGAACTGCGCGGACGCGGAGAGGACGTCGATTATTACGCCATCCTCGAAGATATCAGGAAACGCGACGCGCGAGACCGTGACCGCAGCGACGCCCCGTTGAAGCCGGCCGACGACGCCAAGATCCTCGACACCACCGACATGAATGTGGAAGCGGCGCTCGCGGCGGCCTTGGCCGTAACCGAAGCGGCCATGGAAGCCATACGCGCCTGATTGGCCCCTAAGGCGACACGGCGATACAACTTAATCGCCGGCCGCGTGGGCTTCCCAAGGCTCAGCTTGAATCCTATCCCTGATGGATAATTGACGAAACAGCGATTCAGCTTCGTTTCGAGGCGCGGCTTCCGCGCCTGGATGAGTGCGGGCGCAGCACGATCCGCCGCACTCTGCGAGTTGGATGCCCCGCGGATTGTAAATTCGCTTGGAATCTTCGCCTCCCGAGGGGCGGCTTTCGCGTCCAATACCCCCAAATTTGACGTTGTGTCAGCGGCCTTTCCTTTAGCCCGATTGGCCGGGAAAGGCGCATAGGGATGATTGTCGTCGACGAAATTGGCGCGAACATCTCCCGATCGCGCAAAGTGGAGCCAACCTTCGCGGAGACACTGCATTATTAAGAAAGATGGTACCGCCACCCTGGTTTGAACAGGGGACCTCTAGATCCACAATCTAGCGCTCTAACCAACTGAGCTATGGCGGCAACGCGGGCGGACCCTATAAAAAGAGGCGCGCGAATGCAAGAGCATTCGCGCGCGAAAAATGACGTTCGGGAAAACTCAGCTCGACGACTTGAATCCCTTGCCGAACTGATCCTTCAGCGGACCGGTGGCGTCCGCCGCAACCTGCTGGGCGAGCGCCGTCAGCTCCTTGGCTTGGGAGGTGATCGCTTCATACTGCTTGCGCATATGTTCGCTCTGCAAAGCGACGGCCTCGGAGACAGTGCGGACGCCCGCGAGCGCCTTCATATAGTCCATCGAAGCGGCGGCATTGACCTGATAGGCCTCCATCGCCTTGGTGGAGAAGGCCTGTAGGCTCTTGCTCGCGGCGGTGAAGGCGTTTTCCGTCGCATGGACGGGTTCGGGCGCCTTCGCGTCGGCGGCTTTCGCCGGCTTCTCGGCCTTCGACGCCGGAGCCGGCGTTTCGACCTTCGGAGCTGGAGCGGCGGGCTCCGCCGCCGCCGGTTCCGGCGCGGACGCGGACGCGGGTTCAGTTTCAGGCTCAGTTTCGGGTTCGGGCGCTACGCCGACCGACTCGGGTTCTGGCGCCACCGCCTCCGAAGCCTCAGTGAACTGGGCGAACTGGGCGGTTTCCGCCGGCGGCTTGGCCTTTGCGGCCCTGCGTGGAGGCGTGGCCATCACTTGGCGTCCGGAGTCATGGCGGTCTTGACGGCGTCGCCAAGGGCCTTGGCCTGTTCCTGCACGGCGGCGATCTGCGCCTTGAGATATTCGGACTGGATCGACAGGATTTCCTTCGGATCCTTAGCCTTGACCAAGCTTTCCGCAAGGTCGAAAGCGGCCTTCACATTGGCTTCGGCGTAGGAGATCGCCTTGGAGCTGAGGTCCTTCATGCCGGCGGCCGCATTCTCCGCCGCGGTTTCGGTCTGGGCCGCGGCCTTCTGAGCGGCGGCGACATAGCCATCGAACGCCTTGCGGGCCTGCTCGACCGTCTTTTCGGCGAATTCGCGAACTTCCGGCGGGACTTCCAGATTGAGATTGGTCATGGGACATCCTGTAAGCTTGCGCCCGGGGTTCCAGCGCTCCCACACTCCCGGGCCAATGAACTTTACGCGCGGATGATTAACACGAAAAATGCTGCGCTGCAAATAGGATTGTGCAGTGCAACATGGACCGTGGGATCCCTCCGTCGACCGCTGGAATTAACTGATTGTTCACCATAGCACGCAACGCAACGAAATGTCCTGGATCAAAACTGGATTCCCATGCGCTTACGTGTTTAATCTTTCATTAAAGATCACTGGGCGGGACGATGAGCGGAATTCAGGCGACAGAGGAAGTTCGGGCGGACATCGCCGCCGCTCTTGCCGAAAATGGCGTCGCCTCGCTCGCGCGCGCCGGCGCGCCCGTCCTGGTCACGGAAGGCGCGTCCATGCGCCTTGTCCACGCCAATGCGGCGGCGCTGGCGCTGTTTGGCGCGGACTCCGTCTCCGACCTTCAAGAGGGCGCGCTTGCCCCGAATGCGGCTCCCGCCCAGGCCGTGGCGCAACGGCTGCGCCCCCTGCCGGCGGGCGCCAGCCGGATCGAGCGTTTCGACTTCGGTCCCGGCGCAAAGATCACATTTCTCTGCCGGCGCGCCAACACCCACACGCAGATTTACGTCCTCGCTGGCCTGGGCGTGCGCCTGCGCGGAGTCCAAGCCCGATCCATCCCGGTTTCGGCCGACATGCCCGCCGTCCAAAACTCGCAGGCCTGCGACGCGTTGAAGCGCGCGCTCGAGCGCCGCTATCCCGGCCTTAAGCCCGCACGCTTCCTCTGGCGCACGGATACGCTCAATGTCGTTACCGAAGTCACGCCGCCGCTCGCGGAAATCTTTGGCGGCGCGGCGGCGACGCTGGTCGGGCGCGACCTGATCGAATCCGCGCGCGCGTTGGGCATGGACCCCGAGGGGCGACTGGCGGCGGCGCTCAACGGTCGCGTCACCTTCAGCGGAGTCGAGGTGATCTGGCCGATCGACGGCGCCCTCGCCGCCGCGCCCGTTTCACTCGGCGCCCTGCCCGCCTTCGACCGCGAAAAAGGATTTGACGGGTGGCGCGGGTTCGGAGTCATCCAACTCGACCGGCTGCGGGAAATAGCGCGCACGGACGCATCGGAGCCTGACATCCGGGATGAGGCCGCGCCAGAGCCGACGCCGGACTGCTCCGGCGTCGTCCTGCCCTTCCCGCCGCCGCGCCTCTCCGCCGCCTTCGACAGCCGCGAGGAGCCGGCGGCTTTGGTGACTCTGGCGCCCCACGAGCGCCAGGCCTTCCGGGAGATCGCCCGCACGCTGGGCGCCCAGGGCGAACCGCGGGCGCGCGACGGCGAAAACGCATCCGCCGCGCCGGGTGACGCCGAGGTTGCGAACGCAGGCGATGCGTCGTTCGACGATTTCTTCGATTCCCTGCCCGTCGGGCTGGCTATCCGCCGCGACGGCGCCTGGCTGCGCGTCAATCGGACCCTGCTGAACTGGCTGGGCTGCGCCGATGCGGCGGAATTTTTCCGCGCCGGCGCAATCGATGCAAACGCGATGGGCGCCGGCATCCTGAAGATGCGCGGCGGACTGGAGCTTGCCGTCGAGGTCGACGCGGCGCCGACGTCCTGGGACGGAGCGCCCGCCGAGGCCTTGGTGGTCCGCCATTCATCGCGCGTACAGGCAGGGATCGCGGGCTTGGAGGCAAGGGCCGCGGGCCTGGAAGCGAGGGCCGCGGCCTTGGAGACGAGCCTGCGCCAACGCGAGGCGGAAGCCGCCGATGTCATGGCCATCCTCAAGGCCTCGGCGGACGGCGTCGCGCTGTTCAATGGCGACGGCGATCTGCTCGGGTTGAACGAAGCTGCGGAAAATTTATTCGGGCGCGCGCGCGACGAGAGCGCCAATATGCGCGAATTGATCGCGCCGGACGGCCACGCGGAGTTCGTCGCCGCGCTTGCTCAACTCGCATCGCGCGCCGCCGCGCCGCCGCTGCGCCTGAACGGCCTGTCCCGCTCCGGCGAGGCCCTGCCGCTGGAGGTCAGCTTCGTTCGGATGAACGACGCCGGCAAATATTGCGCCGTCTTCCGGGCCGCTGGCGCCCGCGAGAACGAGCTGGCGCTGCGGGACGCGCAACGCCGCGCCGAAATCGCCGAGGCCGAAAGTCGGGCCAAGACCGAGTATCTCACCTGCGTCACGCACGAGCTTCGCACGCCGCTCAACGCCATTCTCGGCTTCACCGAAGTCATCATGGACGAGCGGTTCGGCCCGGTCGGCAACGCGCGCTACAAGGATTACCTCAAGGACATCCACGCCTCCGGCGCCCATGTCATGAGCCTCGTCAACGATCTGCTCGACCTGTCGAAGATCGAGGCCGGCAAGCTCGACCTGAATATTTCGGCCGTGGACGCCAATCAGATCGTCGCCGAATGCGTTTCGCTGATCCAGCCGCAGGCCAATCGCGAAAGGGTCATCACCAGACTGGCGCTGGCGCCTGGCCTGCCGCCCGCGCTCGTCGACGAACGCGCGCTGCGCCAGATCGTGCTCAATCTGCTCGCCAACGCCGTGCGCTACAATGAGCCGGGCGGCCAGGTCATCGTCTCGACCTCGATTGCTTCGTCCGCCTCCGGCGGTGGCAAGGTGCTGCTGTTGCGGGTCAAGGACACGGGAATAGGCATGAACGACGCGGAATTGTGCGCGGCGCTGGAGCCGTTCCGCCAAGTCTCGTCGAAAGCCGGCGGCACCGGCCTCGGCCTGCCGCTCACCAAGGCGCTGGCCGAAGCCAATCAGGCCGAGTTCGTCATTCGCAGCCGCAAGAATGAAGGCACGCTTGTCGAAGTCGGCTTCCCCCTGGCGCAGGGCGCGGTCGTCACGAATTCGCAAGCTGACCAGATTCGCGCGATGGAACAGGCGTCGCGGCGAAGCTGAACCGGGAGACGGGACATGCGCGAACGTCTGCGCGAGGCAGGACTGACAGCCGAGGATTTCGCCTGGTTCGATTCGTTCGGCTGGGACGACGCCCGCGTGCCGGCGCCTGGATCGATGGAAGTCTCGGCCTTTCGCCGCCGCGAATCGGCGCTCAACGCCGCCGTGGCGTCCTTGAGTTACAGCGAGCGCGGCGCTTCCCTCGAAGGGAGGCTCGCCGCCGCGATCGGCGCGCGATGCGCCGATGCGGAAGACCGCGCGTCGGGCGACGACGAGACCTGAAATTTTACAGCCCCGATCCGATTGAACCGGATCGAGGCTATAGGTTTCTATTTTAACTTATTTTCATCACGCGAACCGGCATCCGTTTCGCGTGAAAACGCTTCAAAGGTCTGGGGTCCAACGCAGGCCGGCGCGCACTTCCTGCGCATCGAGGGTCTTGCGCACCGTGTTGCCAGACGCGTTGATGACGCTGAGCGAGCCCATGTTGAGATAACGATAGCCCACGTCGAGTTTCAGATGTGGCGCGATATCGTAGGCGAGGCCGGCCATCAGCGCGAAGGAGAAATTGGTGCGCACCTGCGACGGGCCGACATCCCCCGCATAGCCATAATGGACCGCGACGCCTGCGGCGGTGGACTTGTAGAGGTTGTGGCCGGCGCCGCCATAAGCCCCGCCATATGCCCAGTACCAGTCTTCGTCGGCCTTGGCGCGGATGTTCGTCAAGCCAATGCCGCCACCGACGTACGGAGTCACGCTCCACCATGTGCCCAGATCGCCGTAGACGTTCACCAAGCCGGTCCAAGTCTTGATTGTTGTGCTGTCAGTCTTATAGCAGGAGCCGTTGTTGGTCAGGCGGGCCGTGGTTGTTCCGGTGGCGGAGTCATAAATATTTTCGTCGAGCGCACAGTTCAAGCCATAGCTATTGACCTTGACTGTATTGCTCTCGCGCCAGTCAAAGGTTGCATCCGCGCGGAACCATTGATTGAACTGGTAGCCGACGCCGACAGACGACGAGAGCACGCCATCGTGGACAGTGCGATTACTCAAGAAACTCGCCGCCGAAGACGGCGCTGACGAACCTGACACGCTGCCGGGCGGCGAGCCCATCGGCAGGGAAATGCTGGAATAGCCGAGGTCGCCGCGCAGGTACCAACCGGAGCCGAACTCGACCATGGGCTGGGATTCGGGCTCGTACATGGGCGGCAGGCTCATGTCGGCAGCCAGGGCTTGCGCAACGCCGCCGGCCAGCACAACCGTAGCGACCGCCGCCGCCTTCGTGACTCTCCGCATAACGAACCTCTTCGGTCTTCCACGTCTCGTTCAAGTTGAATGCAGAATGAACAGGGAGGGTTAATGTCGACTTAACCTTAATGCTTTGCTGAAAGACGTTTTCGTATTTAATTTCCTCTGCGGAAGGAAGTGCAACGCCCTAAAGCAAAAGGCGGAAGCTTCCGCCCCCGCCTTTGAGTTTGCCGTTGAAGGCGCCGATCAATATTTGGCGCGAACCGGCAGGGGCTCGAACGCCGGGGCCGCCGCCGCCATCCAGCGCAAGCCAAGACGCACGTCGCTGGAGGCGAGATCGAAGTGCTGCCGTTCGTACCAGCACGTCGCGTTGCAGAGAATTGTGCCGGTGTTGATCCGACCCATGTCTACATAGCGATAGCCAAGATCGATTTTCACGTTCTCGGCGACGTCCCAGGATAAGCCGCCCATCAGAGCCCAAGCCAGATTCACGCCGGAGGTCGCATCGCTGACGCCCGATCCGATCGGGTCTTGGTTTCCCGCGACCTGAACCTGCATGCTCTGGTCCGTCACATTGCCCATCGACCAGGCGGCCGCGCCGACGCCCGCGCCGATGTAGGGGGTGACGCCGTACCAGGTTCCCGCGTCCAGATAGGCGTTGAGCAGGAAAAGACCAATGTTCACCGATCCCGAATATTTGTCGCCGCACGTTCCGCTCGGCAAGCCGACGCAGGCCGGCGAATTGGCCTGGGTGTAGTAGTTCTTCGATTTGTAGAGCGCGTTGCCGCGATATTCACCCGTCGCGTCCACACGGAACCAGTTGTTGACCTTGTAGCCCCCGCCGATGCCGAGCAGATAGCTGGCGCTCGCCTCGGAAGACCCATACCAGGCGTTGAGCGAAGACATGGTCGCCGGATCCGCGAAAGTCGAACTCCGGCTGGAGACGTCGTTGATGCCGACCCCGATGTCGCCGCGGAGGTAGAAGCCGCTCGGTTCGTCGATCACCGCGCCACGCAGTGACGGCTCTTCGAGCGGAGGCGGGGGAGGCAGGAGGTCGGCGGCCTGGGCCGCCTGAGCCGCGCCGAGTGCAAGCACACTCGCGAGAGTAAGGGCTTTGAAGCGGCCCATGGCGAATTTCCTTCTTCGGGGCACAGCCGCGACGGACCATGCGGTTAACACAACGAAAACTGGCGACGCGGGCGCCGAAGTCGCCGTCAATCCTCATCAGCCCTGGACGCCGACATGGCTTTGACGACCGCAAGTGTTGCCAGCAATTACTTAAACAGCTCTTAACCCTAACCTTTAACCGCATTTTTTCATTATAATCCCCGCAAGTTGTTTTGTTTCGGCACACCGCTCAGTGCGTCACGCAGGGAAATGCTTTACTAAAGCGATCCGATCCGCTACGGCTTGACCGTGAAAAAGCCTCGGTCGCATCAGGAGTTCCGCCCCGACGAGGCTGGGCGTCCGGCGCTTTCTCTCCAAGGCTCGTCAGCCGGGAGGAAGCCACGCCGGATTTGACAGCGGCGCGAGGTTTCCGCGCCAGCGCCGCGCAGTTGATGGAAGTTGGGTTCGATGGCGAATGTGGTGGTGGTCGGCGCCCAGTGGGGCGACGAAGGCAAGGGCAAGATCGTTGACTGGCTTTCAGTGGAAGCCGATGTGGTGGTGCGCTACCAGGGCGGCCACAACGCCGGTCATACGTTGGTGATCGACGGCGTCACCTTCAAGCTGTCGCTGCTGCCCTCCGGCATCGTTCGTCCGGGAAAACTCTCCGTCATTGGCAATGGCGTCGTCGTCGATCCGCGTCATCTTGTAAAGGAAATCGCGGCCCTGCGCGAAAAGGGCGTCGCCATCTCCCGCGACAACCTGCGCATCGCCGAGAACGCGCCGCTGATTCTCTCGCTCCATGGCGAACTCGACGCCCTGCGCGAAAATTCCGCCTCCGCCGACGCGAAAATCGGCACCACCAAGCGCGGCATCGGCCCGGCTTATGAGGACAAGGTCGGCCGCCGCGCCATCCGCGTGATGGACCTCGCCGATCTCTCCACGCTGGACGGCAAGATCGCCCGACTGCTCAGCCACCACAACGCGCTGCGCCGCGGCCTCGGCCTGGAGGAAATCAAGCCTGAGTCGATCCGCGCCGAGTTGGAGGAGGTGGCGCCCCAGGTCCTGCCCTATATGGACCGCACCTGGTCGCTGCTCGACGACCTGCGCCGCGCCGGCAAGCGCATCCTGTTCGAAGGCGCGCAAGGCGCCTTGCTCGACATCGACCACGGCACCTATCCCTTTGTCACATCGTCCAACACCGTCGCCTCCAACGCCGCCACCGGCGCCGGACTTGGGCCCAAGGCGATCGGCTATGTGCTGGGCATCGCCAAGGCCTACACGACCCGTGTCGGCGAAGGCCCCTTTCCAACGGAATTGAACGACGAGACCGGCCGCGCCATCGGCGAGCGTGGTCGCGAATTCGGCACGGTGACGGGACGCGCGCGGCGCTGCGGCTGGTTCGACGCCGTTCTGGTCCGCCAGACCGTGAAAACTTCGGGGATTGACGGAATCGCTCTGACCAAGCTGGATATTCTTGACGGATTCGAAACGATAAAAGTTTGCGTCGGCTACCGGCTCGACGGCGAGACCATCGACTATCTGCCGGCCTCCCAGGCGGCCCAAGCCCAGGTCGAGCCGATCTACGAGACGATCGAGGGCTGGCGCGAGCCGACCGGCGGGGCGCGCTCGTGGGCGCAACTGCCGGCGCAGGCGATCAAATATGTTCGCAGGGTCGAGGAATTGATCCAGGCGCCCGTCGCGCTGCTGTCCACCAGCCCCGAGCGTGACGACACCATTTTGATGCATAATCCTTTCCAGGATTAATACATGGCTGACTACTACCCCCTGTTGGCGCGGGCGGTCGCCGCACTGCCGAACTCCACGCCGGAAACGCGCAAGGCCATTTACGATCGAGCGAAAAAGGCTTTGCTCGGGCAGCTCCACGCCATGCAGCCGCCGCCCCCCCAGGGCGCAATCGACCGCGAGGCCCAGGCGCTCGACGAAGCCGTCGCACGGCTTGAGAGCGAATTCGCCGTGGCCGCCATCGCGAAAGCGCGCGCGGAAGAAGCGCCGTCGCCCGCCGACGCCTATCCCGGCGACGAAGCCCCCGAGGGTGAACCGAGCCGCGACGAGGCTTCGACGCGGGACAATCTGCGTCCGGCCGCGCCCAGGCCGGTCAAGCAGGAAAGCGGCGGACTGCGACGCCTGGTCATCATTCTCGGCGCTCTCGCCGGCGTCGGCGCGCTGGTCGGCTTCGCGGCGTGGAAGTTGCGCGATCGTCCGGAAGACCTCGCCAAACTTGCGCCGCCAACCGAGAACGCGAACCCGGAGTCCGGCGCCAAGATAGGCCAGCGCGTCGGCGGGGAAAACGTCGCGCAACCCGAACCGAACGCCGGGCCAACCTTGCCGATCGCCTATCGCGCCGCCGTGCTCACACGCGACCCGTCCGAACCCGGCGGCGTGAAGACCTATGTCGGAACCGTGGTCTGGCGCCGGGATTCCACCAATCGCGGACCCAATCAGCAATTGGTCAGCGCCATTCACGCCGACGTCGACATTCCCGACGCCAAGCTCAAGACCACGCTGGTGATCGAGAAGAATTTCGATCCGTCGCTGTCCTTCTCGCATACGATCAATGTGCGGTTCATTCCAGGGGATGGCTCGCCGATTGGCGCCATCAACGCGATCGGCATGCCGGAAATGCGCGCCGACGAGGCGCCAAAGGGCGTGGCGCTGCAAGGCTTGCCGGTCCAGATCGCAGCCAACGCCTTTCTGGCCGGCCTCAACCAGACGAGCGCCGAACAGAATCGCGCGCTCCTCGACGCGCCGAACTGGATGGACATCCAGCTAAGTCTTGCCAATGGCTCGATCGCCAAGATCACCATGGAGAAAGGCGCCGGCGGACGGAAAGTCTTCTCCGACGTTCTCGCGGAGTGGAACGGCAAATAAAAGCCGCCGCGCGGAAACGCGGCGGCCCGTCTTGGTGGCGGCCCGTCTTGGCGGAAGAGGTTCAGGCGCGCGCGGCGGCCGTCAGGAGCGGACGCCGCGGCGCCGCTTCGACGCGCGCGACGCTCTCGCGCACGGCCTGCTGCACTTTCTCGAAGGCGCGCACCTCGATCTGGCGCACGCGCTCTCGGGAAATCCCGAACTCCGTCGAGAGATCTTCCAGCGTAATGGGCTCGTCGCTCAAGCGACGCGCCTCGAAAATCCGCCTTTCGCGTTCGTTAAGCACGTTGAGCGCCTGAGACAGCGCGGCGCGGCGGTTGTCGCTTTCCTCGGCCTCGGCGAGCAGGCTCTCCTGGCTCGCGGAATCATCGACCAGCCAGTCCTGCCATTCGCCGTCGCCGTCCTCGCGCAGCGGCGAGTTGAGCGAGGCGTCGCCGCCGAGCCGGCGGTTCATCTCAACCACTTCCTGCTTGCTGACGCCGAGCTTCGTGGCGATGGTGTCCACTTGGTGCGGCTTGAGGTCGCCTTCGTCCAAAGCCGAGATCTGGCTCTTGGCCTTGCGCAGGTTGAAGAACAGCTTCTTCTGGTTCGCGGTGGTGCCCATTTTGACCAGGCTCCACGACCGCAAGATATATTCTTGAATTGACGCGCGGATCCACCACATAGCATAGGTGGCCAAGCGAAAACCCTTCTCCGGCTCGAACCGCTTGACGGCCTGCATCAGGCCAATATTGCCTTCGGAGATGACTTCGCCGATCGGCAGGCCGTAGCCGCGATAGCCCATGGCGATCTTGGCGACGAGACGCAGATGCGAGGTCACCAGCCGGTGCGCGGCCGGGCCGTCGGAATGTTCGCGCCACCGTTTTGCGAGGACATATTCCTCCTGCGGCTCCAACATCGGGAACCGACGGATTTCATCAAGGTAACGCGACAGGCCGGAGTCGCCGGCAAGAACAGGGAGCGCAGCAGCCATCTAACCCTCCAAACGCGGACGCCCGTTCGCGGCGCGTCCGAACCAGCCGCAACAGCCGGCTGTTTCCAAACCGGTATACACCGTTCCCTTGGGAGAGGCGCAACCGGCTTTCGAACGGAACATATAGGGACCGGGAACCATGGCCGAAAGAGGGCGAGGCGCTTTCCTCCCTATTACAATTTGGTAACGTCGGATCGCCGTCGAGAGTTCCTTGGCCGGCAATTTTAGAATTTGCGTCTGACTTTTCGCGCGCTTTGCGCTAACAAGCGGCAAACAGCCTTATTTCGAGAGAGCCATGACCAACGCCCTGTTCGCTCAAGTCGAAGAACTGCCTCGCGACCCGATCCTCGGCCTCACCGAGGCCTATGTCGCCGACAAGACACCCCATCGCGTCAATCTCGGTGTCGGCGTCTACCAGGACGAGAACGGCAAGGTGCCGCTGCTCGCCTGCGTCAAGCAGGCCGAAGAGGCCATGCTCGCCAAGGCCGGCCCGCACACCTATGTGCCGATCGACGGCTACGCCCACTACAACGCCGTCGTGGCGCAACTGGTCTTCGCCGACTCCTGCGACCTCGCCAAGGTCGTCACCGTCCAGGCGCTGGGCGGCACGGGCGCGCTCAAGCTGGGCGCGGAAATGGTCAAGGTGGTGACGCCGAACGCCAGGGTCTGGATCAGCGATCCGAGTTGGGAGAACCATCGCGCGCTGTTCTCGGCCGCAGGTTTCACCGTCGAAACCTACCCCTATTACGGCGCCGACGGCGAACTGGATTTCGCCGGCCTGCTCGCGACGCTGGAAATCATCCCCGCCGGCGACGTGGTGCTGCTGCATGCCTGCTGCCACAATCCGACCGGCCTCGACCTGTCGCAGGACCAATGGCGTCAAATCGCGCGGGTCGTGCGTGCGAGAAATCTGACCCCCTTCCTTGACACCGCCTATATGGGGTTTGCGGAAGGCCTTGAGACCGACGCCTTTTCGGTGCGCCTGTTCGCCTCCGACGGCGGCCCGATGTTCGTGTCCTTCTCCTTCTCGAAATCGCTGTCGCTTTACGGCGAGCGCGTCGGCGCGCTGAGCGTGCTGACGGCGAGCGCGCAGGAGCGCGCCCGCGTGCTCAGCCAGATCAAGCGCATCGCCCGCATCACCTATTCCTCGCCTCCCAGCCACGGCGCCGCCGCCGCCGCCGCCGTGCTCGCCGACCCCGCCCTGCGCAGGCAATGGGACGAGGAGCTTGGCGCCATGCGCGTCCGCATCAAGAAGATGCGGCGGCTGCTCGCCGACAAGCTCGCGGAGCGCGCGCCCGACCGCGATTTTTCTTACATTGTGCGGCAGAACGGCATGTTCTCCTATTCGCGACTGACCAAACCGCAGGCGATTCTCCTGCGCGAGAAATACGCCGTTTATGCGCTTGATTCCGGCCGCATCTGCGTCGCGGCGCTGAACGAGAAGAATATTGATTATGTCGCCGAATCCATCGCCAAGGTGATGCAGGAGGCGTGACGCGAAAAGCCGGCGCCGGTCTTTCCCCGGCGCCGTTAACCTCCGCGCAAGGAAGGTGAACAATCCGTAAAGCCTCCGCGTGACCACAGCGGCGCGGCATGGCATAAGGACTCATGGCTTCAATCGCACCCAAACCGCAGGATCCCGGCTTCGGCGTTTACGTCCATTGGCCCTTCTGTCTGGCCAAATGCCCCTATTGCGACTTCAACAGCCATGTGCGGCGCGGGTCCTATGAAGAAGACCGCTATCTCAGCGCCATTCTCACCGAACTGAAGCACCGCGCCGCGCTCACGCCCGGCCGCGTGGTCCGCTCGATTTTTTTCGGCGGCGGCACGCCCTCGCTGATGTCGCCCCAAACGGTGGCGCGGATCATCGAGGCGATCGGCAAGAACTGGAAGCTCGATCCCCAGGCGGAAATCACGCTGGAGGCCAACCCGACCAGCGTCGAGGCGACGCGTTTCGCCGGCTATCGCGCGGCGGGCGTCAATCGCGTCTCTCTGGGCGTACAGGCGCTCAACGACGCCGACCTGAAAATGCTCGGGCGCATGCACAGCGTCGAAGAGGCCATGCGCGCGCTCGACGTGGCCACATCGACCTTTTCGCGCGCCTCGTTCGACCTGATTTACGCCCGGCCCGGCCAAACGCCGCGGGCCTGGGCGGCGGAGCTGACCGAAGCGCTCGCACGCGCCCCTGAACATCTTTCGCTTTACCAACTTACCATTGAGCCGGATACGATGTTCGAGCGGCTGTTCGACGCCGGCAAGCTGAAAATGCCCAAGGCGGATGTCGGCCGCGCCCTGTGGGATGTCACGCAGGAACTGATGGAAAAGGCGGGCATGCCCGCCTATGAAATCTCCAATCACGCCCGGCCCGGCTGCGAGAGCCGCCACAATCTGATCTACTGGCGCTATGGCGAATATGCCGGCGTCGGTCCCGGCGCCCACGGCCGCATCATCGGCGCGCGCGGAGGAAGAAGGGCGCAGGCGACCGAGCCGCATCCGGAAATGTGGCTTACCGTGGTCGAAACCGAGGGCAATGGGCTGGTCGAGGACGAAAACCTCTCGACCGAGGCGCAGGGCGACGAATTTTTGTTGATGGGCCTGCGCCTGACGGAGGGCATCGATCCCGCGCGCTTCCAGACCCTCACCGGCAAGCGTTTCGAGGCCTCGCGCGTCGCCGATCTCATCGCCCACGGCATGGTGGAATATACCCGCCACGGCCGCATCCGCGTGACGTCGGAAGGCTTTCCGGTGCTCGACGCCGTGGTGGCCGATCTCGCCGCCTGATCAAGTGGCGACGGCGGCGCGCTCCAGCAGAATGTCGCGGGCTTCGCTCAGGCGGATGTAGCTGTCGTGATCGCCGCCCGCGTCGGGATGCGCCTTTTTGGCGAGGTGGCGGAAGGCGGAATTGATCTTCCCCGCGCTCAACGGACCTTTCTCCGGAAGGTCGAGCACGGCGCGGTATCCCTCATCGCTCTTGTCCGCGTTGAACAAGGCGAACCGGCTGGCGTATTCGCGACGCCGCGCCTGGGCCTCTCGACGCAAATCGACCTGCTCCGCCTGCCACCGCACCCTCGACATCACCAGGCAGGCCTGAAAGACGACGCGGCCGGTCGTCTCCAGTTGATCCAGACTGAAGGGGCCGACCACATCATAGGGTTCGGCCAGCCACGCGCTGCCGCGTTCAATGCGGCCAAGCGCCGCCATGTCCAGAATGCCGATGGAGCCGTTCCAGACCACCCATTCCCGCTTGTCGCCCATGTCGATTCCCGCTTGCGACGGACACGAAGCACGATCGGAGCCAACCCGCCTCGTTCCGGCGCCTAAAGTTTTGGCGCGCTTAGTCTTGCTGCAAGTGGCTTGCGCGCATTAGCATGGCGCCCCGACAGGTTTGTGAGGCCGCCTTGAAACAGAATTTTTTCGCGCGCAAGACGATTGACGACGCCAGAGGCGGAACGAACGAGTCCCAAACCTTCAATCGCAGCCTCGGGCCGGTCTCGCTGGCGGCGCTGGGCATCGGCGCCATCATCGGCGCCGGCATATTTGTTCTCACCGGCGCGGCGGCCGCGCGCTATGCCGGCCCCGCCGTCGTCCTGTCCTTCGCGCTGGCCGGCTTCGCCTGCGCCATCGTCGCCCTGTGCTATGCGGAACTCGCGGCGCTGATTCCGGTCTCCGGCAGCACCTATTCCTATGTCTATATCGCGCTGGGCGAAATCTTCGCCTGGGTCATCGGCTGGGATTTGGTGCTGGAATACGCCATGGGCGCGGCGACGGTCGCGGTCGGCTGGTCCGGCTATCTGGTGAGCCTGCTCGCGAGCCTCGGCCTTCACCTCCCCGCGCAATTCACGTCTCCCCTGGTGGGGGGGGGCGGCCTGTTCAACGCGCCGGCGGCGTTGGTGGTGCTCGCCATCACCAGCCTGCTCGTGCTGGGCACACGCGAATCCGCTCGCGTCAACAATGTGATGGTCGGCTTCAAGCTGGCGGTGGTGCTGGTGGTGATTATCGCCGGCGGTTTGCACGTTGTCCCGGCGAACTGGGCGCCGTTCCTCCCCGAAAACGCCGGGGAGTTCGGCCATTTCGGCTGGAGCGGAGTCTTGCGCGGCGCGGCCGTCGTTTTCTTCGCCTATATCGGCTTCGACGCCGTGTCGACGGCGGCGCAGGAGGCGAAGGATCCGCAACGCACCGTGCCCGTCGGCCTGATCGCTTCGCTCGCCGTCTGCACCGTGCTCTACATCGGGGTATCCGCCGTGCTGACCGGCGTGGTTCCCTTTGCGGCGCTCGACCGGCCCGATCCCATTTCAGCGGTGATCGACGCCATCGGCTTGCCCTGGCTGGCGGTGGTGGTGAAATTCGCGGCGCTTGCCGGCCTCACCACGGTTATTCTGGTGCTGTTGTTCGGGCAGGCGCGCATTCTCTTCGCCATGGCCAATGACGGCCTGCTGCCCGGCTTGTTCGCCCGGATCAATCCGCGTTTCCGCACCCCGGCGGCCAGCCAGGCGCTGGTCGGCCTCTGCGTCGCAGCGCTCGCCGGCCTGCTTCCCATCGATGTCCTCGGCGAAATGGTCAGCATCGGCACGCTCGCGGCCTTCGCCCTGGTCTGCATGGCCGTGATGTATCTGCGCCACAGCCATCCGGAAACGCCGCGTCCGTTCCGCGTGCCGGGTTCGCCGGCCCTTCCCGCGCTCGGCGTGCTCGCCTGTCTCGGCCTGATGGCGGGCCTGCCCTGGGAAACCTGGGCGCGGCTGTTCATCTGGCTCGGCGTGGGCATGGCGGTCTATTTCGCCTATGGCCAGCGTCACGCGAAAAGGGGAACGCCCGTTCAGGTTCGCAGCCGGTAGCCCGTCTTGAAAATCCAGACCACGACGGCCGAACACAAAACCAGCATGCCGAAGGTGAGGGCGAGGCTGATCAGCGGCGCCAGCGTGGAGATGCCGTAAAAAGCCCAGCGAAACCCTTCGATCAGATAGACGATGGGGTTGAACAGGGCGACCTGCCGCCACACGCCCGGCAGCATGTCGATGGAATAGAAGGTGCCGCCAAGAAAAGTCAGCGGCGAGATCACCATCAGCGGAATGATCTGCAATTTCTCGAAACCGTCCGCCCACAGCCCGAGAATGAAGCCGAACAAGGCGAAGGTCGCGGAGATCAGCACGAGATAAAGCAAGGCCAGCACGGGATGGACGATCTCGAACGGCACGAACAGACGCGCGGTGGCGCAGATGATCAGGCCGAGGATCACCGATTTGGTCGCCGCCGCGCCGACAAAGCCGGCGATAACCTCCACAGCCGAAACCGGCGCCGACAGCAATTCGTAGATCTGGCCGGTGAATCGCGGCAGGTAGATGCCGAACGACGCGTTGGAAACGCTTTCGGTCAACACGGTGAGCAGGATCAGGCCCGGCACGATGAAGGCGCCATAGGAAACGCCGTCGATCGCTTGCATGCGCGAACCGATGGCCGAGCCGAACACCACGAAGTAGAGCGCGGTCGAAAGCACCGGCGAGGCGATGCTCTGGAAAAGTGTGCGCCAGGTGCGGCCCAGTTCCGCGGTGTAGATGGCGCGGATGGCGTAAACATTCATCGGCGTCGCCCCACCAGATCGATGAATATGTCCTCCAGCGAGGAACGCTCCGAATTGACGCTACGGAATTCGATACCCTCGGTGACCAGCGTTTTCAGCAGGGCGGCGAGGGCGGCGTCGCAATCCTGGCCCTTCTGGGTGAAGGAGAGGGTCATGCCGTCGGGCGAGAGGTCGAGTTTGGCGCCGGACAGGTTTTCCGGCGGCGCGTCGAGTTTTTGGGTGAGGCCGATGGTCACGTGAACCTGGCCGAGGCGGCGCATCAGGGCGCGCTTCTCCTCGACGAGCATGAGTTCGCCCTGGTCGATCACCCCGATCCGGTCGGCCATGTCCTCGGCCTCCTCGATGTAATGGGTGGTGAGGATGATCGTGACCCCCTGTTCGCGCAGGCGGCGCACCATCTCCCACATGTCCCGGCGCAGTTCGACGTCAACCCCGGCGGTCGGCTCGTCGAGAAACAGGATCCGCGGTTCATGGGCGAGCGCCTTCCCGATCAGCACGCGCCGTTTCATGCCGCCGGAGAGCGCGCCGATGCGCTCGTCCTTCTTATCCCACAGCGAAAGATCGCGCAGGATGCGTTCGAGATGACCGGGATCGGGCGCCTTGCCGAACAGCCCGCGCGAAAAGCGCAACGCATCCATCACGGTCTCGAATTGGTTGGTGGACAGTTCCTGCGGCACCAGCCCGATCGTTTGGCGCGCCTTGCGGTAGTCGATGGCGATGTCGTTGCCGTCCACCGTCACCTTTCCCGAACTCGCGCGCACCAGGCCGCAGACGATGCCGATCAGCGTGGTCTTGCCCGCGCCATTAGGCCCGAGCAGCGCAAAAATCTCACCGCTGCTTATTGAAAGATCTACACCCTTCAGCGCGACAAAACCGTTGTCATAAGTCTTGTTCAGGCGCTCGATGGCGAGAATCGTGGTCAAGAGCCCTTAATCCCTAAATCCCTGGCGTGAATCTGTCTGGTCAAGACAACAGGCGACCCGCAAAAAGCAAGGGCGCCGGAGCAAGATCGAACTTGCGCCGGCGCCCTCGAACCCAGCCTGCTGGTTATTTCACCGCGAATTCAATGCGGCGGTTGTCGGCTTTGCCTTCGGCGGTGTCGTTCGACGCCACCGGCTTTTCCTGACCGTAGCCGACGGCGGCGAGTTGGCCGGCCTTGGCGCCCTTGGCCTTGAGCGCATCCACGACGGCCTGCGCGCGGCTCTTCGACAGCGCCTTGTTCTTGGCGGCTTCGCCGGCGTTGTCGGTGTGGCCGGAGACCTCGACCTTGACGGTGGCGGGACAACGGGCGAGCGCCGCGCCGATCTTGCCGATCAAGGGCTTCGACTCCGGCGCCAGCTTGGCGCCGCCGGCGGCGAACTTGATGTTCTCCTTGGCGACCAGGCCGGACAGCGCGGTCTGGCACTGGCCGACGTCGAGCGGGCCGGTCGCCGGCAGGGCGGCGGCGGCGGCGATCGCGGCCGCCTTCTTGTCAGCCAGACTCGCGGGAGCGGCGGCGGCCGCCGGTTCGGGCGCGGCGACGGGTTCCTGCGCGGGGACCGGAGCCGGCTTGGCCTCTGCCGCCTTAGCCTCGGCTTTCTTGGCCTCTTCAGCCTTGGCCGCGGCGGCCTTGACTTCTTCTTCCGCCTTGGCGGCGGCGGCTTTGGCGTCCGCTTCAGCCTTGACCGCAGCGGCCTTGGCCTCTTCTTCCGCCTTGACAGCGGCAGCCTTGGCGTCCGCTTCGGCCTTGGCCGCGGCGTCCGAAGCCGGAGCGGCGGCGGTCGCCGGGGGCGGCGTAAGTCCCGTCGGGGGCGTCATGTAGAGGCCGCAGACCCACACCAGCGCTGCGACCAGCAGCGGTCCCCAGCGCAAGCCGAACTTCTTGCCGAAGCCGCCGGCCAGCGCGCCGAGCGTGAATCCGACAAAGGCGATCGCGCCGCCCTCGACCCCGACCGAAAGGTCTCCGCCGATCAGGTTGAACTCGCTGGCGAGGTAACCCAGGAGCAACAGGCCCGCCAACGGGAGAAACCAGAACGGAAAGCCGCGATCCTCCTCGTCGGGGTGCACCATCATGCCGCCGACGAACCCGATGGCCGTGACAAGAAGGAGCCAGCCCCAATAGTGGGCGAAAATATTAATCATTGCGAATTACTCCCGACGAGCCTGATTTGGTCGATACCGGGGCCTTAAACTAAACTTTTTGTTCGCTGCGTGAAGTGGGAATTTTGTGCTTTCCATAGGGAAAGTCGCTTTGTGCTGGCGATTGCGCGCGTTTGGTGTATAAGCGCGCCATTCCCGCGAACATGTTCGCTGGAGACGGAGATTTGCGACCGCGCTGGACGACATCCCGGAGCGGCCTCGAAATTTTCGAACCTCAATATCCCAATCAGAAAGGGTATCCGATG
Source organism: Rhodoblastus sphagnicola (assembly GCF_002937075.1). Taxonomy (GTDB): domain Bacteria; phylum Pseudomonadota; class Alphaproteobacteria; order Rhizobiales; family Beijerinckiaceae; genus Rhodoblastus; species Rhodoblastus sphagnicola. The sequence goes on along the minus strand of NZ_NHSJ01000121.1, from coordinate 32,403 downwards.
TCGATCACGGCAGAGCGCAAAACCGCGCTCATCAAGGAATACGGCGCCAAGCAGGGCGATACCGGCTCGCCGGAAGTTCAGGTCGCCATCCTGACCGAACGAATCGTCAACCTGACCGAGCATTTCAAGACCCATGCGAAGGACAACCATTCGCGTCGCGGCCTTCTGAAGCTGGTTTCGTTGCGGCGTCAGCTTCTCGACTACGTCAAGAAGAATGACGAGGGGCGCTACAAGACCCTGATCGAGCGTCTCGGCATCCGCCGCTAAAACTTTTCGCGGCCGGCTTTTGCCGGCCGCTTTTCCTTGAGGCCGCGCTTCAGGCGGGATTGCCGAAATCCCGCCACGCAAGAGGCGGTCTCACCCGCTGGCGGCAGGGGCCGCCGCGACAGGTCCGACCGGACCATGGCAGGATCACCGGATGCCGCGAAAAACGGCCTCTCGTCGTCTTGCACATGGTTGGCGCGACCCACAACCATGAGAGAGACAGACGAATGTTCGAAATCCACCGCGAAGAAATCGATTGGTTCGGCCGCAAGCTGACGCTTGAGACGGGCCGCGTCGCCCGTCAGGCCGACGGCGCCGTGCTCGCCACCTATGGCGAGACCACCGTGCTCGCCACCGTGGTCTCGGCCAAGACAGCCAAACCCGGCCAGGACTTCTTTCCGCTGACCGTCAACTATCAGGAAAAGGCCTTCGCGGCTGGCCGTATCCCTGGGGGGTACTTCAAGCGCGAGGGCCGTCCCTCCGAGCGCGAGACCTTGCTCTCCCGCCTGATCGACCGTCCGATCCGCCCGCTGTTCCCGGACGGCTATTACTTCGACACCCAGGTGATCGTGACCGTGCTCAGCCACGACATGGAGAACGATCCGGACATTCTGGCCCTGGTCGCCGTCTCCGCCGCGCTCACCCTGTCCGGCGTGCCCTTCATGGGTCCGGTCGGCGGCGCCCGCGTCGCCTACATCAACGGCGAAATCAAGGTCAACCCCACCGTTGACGAGGCCAAGACCTCCGACCTCGACCTCATCGTGGCCGGCACCGCCGACGCCGTGCTGATGGTCGAATCCGAAGCCAAGGAGCTTTCGGAAGAGACCATGCTGGCCGCCGTCATGGCCGGCCACGCCGGTTTCCAGCCGGTGATCGAGGCCATCATCCGCCTCGCCGAGCGCGCCGCCAAGGAGCCGCGCGACTTCGCCCCGGCCGAGAAGGGCGAGGTCGAGAAGGCCATCGCGGAAATCGCCGAGGCCGAACTGCGCGAAGCTTACAAGATCACCGTCAAGCAGGACCGCTACAAGGCGATCGACGCCATCAAGGCCAAGGTCAATGCCGCGCTGCTGCCCGAGGGCGGCGACGCGAAATTCGACAAGCAGCTCATCGCCGACGTGTTCCATGAATTGCAGGCCAAGGTCGTGCGCTGGAACATCCTCGACGACGGCATGCGCATCGACGGCCGCGACCTGAAAACCGTGCGCCCGATCGTGGCGCAGGTGGGCGTGCTGCCGCGCACCCACGGCTCCGCCATCTTTACCCGCGGCGAAACGCAGGCTTTGGTGGTCGCCACGCTGGGCACGGGCGAGGACGAGCAGTTCATCGACAGCTTGGAAGGCACCTACAAGGAAAGCTTCCTGCTGCACTACAACTTCCCTCCCTATTCCGTCGGCGAAACCGGCCGCATCGGCTCACCCGGCCGCCGCGAAATCGGCCATGGCAAGCTCGCCTGGCGCGCTGTTCACCCGATGCTGCCGACCTCGGCCGAATTCCCCTACACGATCCGCGTCGTGTCGGAGATCACCGAGTCCAACGGCTCGTCCTCGATGGCCACGGTCTGCGGCGCCTCGCTGGCGCTGATGGACGCCGGCGTGCCGCTCAAGCGTCCGACCGCCGGCATCGCCATGGGCCTGATCCTCGAAGGCGAGCGCTTCGCGGTGCTCTCCGACATTCTCGGCGACGAGGACCATCTCGGCGACATGGACTTCAAGGTGGCCGGCACCGAATATGGCGTCACCTCGTTGCAGATGGACATCAAGATCGCCGGCATCACCGAGGAAATCATGAAGGTGGCGCTGGGCCAGGCCAAGGACGGCCGCCTGCACATCCTCGGCGAAATGTCCAAGGCGATCACCAACGCCCGCGCGGAGCTCGGAGAGTTTGCGCCGCGCATCGAAACCATGAAGATCGCGGTGGACAAGATCCGCGAAGTCATCGGCTCCGGCGGCAAGGTGATCCGCGAAATCGTGGAAAAGACCGGCGCCAAGATCAACATCGAGGACGACGGCACGGTGAAGATCGCCTCCAGCGACGGCAATTCCATCAAGGCCGCCATCAACTGGATCAAGTCGATCGCCTCCGATCCGGAAATCGGCCTGATCTATGACGGCACCGTGGTCAAGACCACCGACTTCGGCGCCTTCGTCAATTTCTTCGGCGCCAAGGACGGCCTCGTCCACATTTCCCAGCTCGCCGCCACCCGCGTCGCCAAGACCACCGACGTGGTCAAGGAAGGCGACAAGGTCAAAGTGAAGCTGCTCGGCTTCGACGATCGCGGCAAGGTGCGGCTGTCGATGCGCGTCGTCGATCAGCAGACCGGCGAGGACCTCGAAGCCAAGGCCAAGGCGGAAGCCAAGGAAGCCGAAGCCGCCGAAGAGCAGTCGTAAGTTTTCGCGCTAAACTAAAAATGCGAAAGGCGGCCCAAGCGGCCGCCTTTTTGCTGTCTGGACCGTTCGTTCAGTTCGCGCTGTTCTCGCCCGCGCCCACAAGCTCGTAAACGTGAACCGGCGTATTCTCGACCTGTACCGGCCGCAACCACCCGGGAACGGAACCTTGCGCGATCCGCGCCGCCAGCCCGTCGGGCGACCAGCTTTTCCACGAGGCCGCCGCATCGGCACCCCAGCACAGGATGACATAGCGGGCGCCGGCCGCGCGCGCGAGAGCTTCCGCCTTGTCCGGGGGCGCGAACAGAATGTCGAGCGCGCCGCGATTGCCGCGATTGCGATGGTATGGACCGGCCATCACGCCGAGGTCGGTATGGGCCAGCAGATAGGCGCCCGGCGAAATCATGGAGACGGCGAGGCCCGGCTCCAGCGCCCGCAACGGCTCGTAGCTGGCGGAATTCATGCAGCGGTCGCGCCCGGCGCCGATATCGGTGGGCGCGGCAGGCCCGATCTCGGGAAGCTCGATCATCAGGCCCATGTTGGACAGCGCGAACAACGCGATCAGGCCGGTCAGCGCGCCAATGAGACCGCGGGTTTGTTCGGAAACGCGGCTTTCGACGGCCTCGCGGATGAAGGCGACCGGGGCCAGCAGGCCGATGGCGACCAGCGGCATCACCGTCGAGAAGATGCGGATATGCAAGGCGCCGAGCACGACGCCGAGCGCGATCTGCGCAGCCAGAAACGCCCAGCGCGCGCGGGCGCTTCCGGAGCAGCGCCAGACGCCGAACAGCGCGGCCACAAGTCCGACCAGGGTGGGCGCAACCAAGAGCAGCGCGAGATTGGCGTCGAGTTGCGCCTGTCGCACAATGGAAATGACTTCCGGATTGGGATCCAGCCAGTATTTCCGCACCAGCGGATCGATCCCGTAATAGGGATCGGCCAGACAGGCGGCCGGCATCAAGCCCAGGGGCGCAACGGCGCAAAGGCAGGCGAGGCCCGCGACGGCGAGGCGCGCGCGCGGCGGCGAGGCGGCGCCAAACCGCGCCATCAGCGCATAGGCGACGCATCCGGCAAGGCAGGCGAGCACATAGGGCGCCGAAAGCGCGTCGCAGGCGGGAAAGAACCAGTGCTTCGGACCGACGGTCGCCAGGAACAGCGGAATCAGCGCGCCGGCAAGGCCACAGGCGAAGCCGTACAGGGTTTCGCGCGCCTCCAGGCCGCGCCAGACATACAGCGCCATGGGCGCGGCGGCGACGAGGGCGAGAAAGGGCAGGTTTTCCAGCCCGATCGAAAGGCTCAGCGCGGTCATGACGCCGGAAAGCGCGGACGCCTTGCGCGTTTCGACCTTGCCGAAACAGGCCGCCATGGCCGCAACCGCGACCAGCAGCGCGGTGATCTGCGGCGCGTGATGATCGATGCGTCCGGCGGGAAATTGCCAGAACAGCACGCCGCAAAACAGCATGGCGGCGACGCCGAACAGCCGCATCGAGCGGCCGGCGAACACGCGCGCGGCGTAAAGGCCGGCGACGAAAAGCCCCATTGCGAGCAGAGCGGGAAAGGCGATGCGGGCGGCGCGCTCGGCGAGAACGCCATCGAGAAACAGCCGGAACAGCAGCACCAGCGCGGCGAGCGGCGCATCGACGACACGAGCCCAGTGCGAGAACATGCCGTGGGGCGGATCGAACCGCCAAGCCGTCATGTCGTACCAGGCCTGTCCTGCGAGGAGGTCGCGCACCTGAACCATGCGCGTGGCGTCGTCGGTGTCGTAAAAGGCGCCATGGCGCCAGATGTCGAGAACACGATCGGACCCGAGAAGGAGATAGCCGGCCAGCGCGACGAGAACCGCCAGCCAGGGCGCCCAGGCGCCAAGATCGCCCGCCCGCGCCTCGCCCGCCGCAGGCGCGCCGGAAGCGGTCCCAAAATATTGCGTCACGCCTTCGCTCCCGGAATTGTATCGGTTCCGTTCTGCCACGCGCGCCTTAAGGAACGCTTACGCAAGGGCCGCCGCAGCCCGCCTTAACGTATCCTTTACGCCGCGTCAGCCATGCTGGCCCCGGAACGATGGCCCGATTCCCACGCGGGTTCGCCGCGAGTCGAGGCAATTTCATGAAGGTGGTTATCCTGACCGGCGGGATGGGCACACGGCTTGCCGAGGAAACGGCGGTCCGGCCCAAGCCCATGATCGAGATCGGCGGGCGTCCGATTCTCTGGCACATCATGAAAATCTATTCGGCGCATGGCTTCAACGAATTCGTGATTTGTCTCGGTTACAGAGGCTATTACATCAAGGAATTCTTCTCGAACTACTTCCTGCACATGTCGGACGTCACCTTCGACATGCGCGCCAACCGGATGGAAGTGCATCGCGAACATGCCGAACCCTGGCGCGTGACGCTGATCGACACCGGCGAGAAGACCATGACCGGCGGTCGCATCAAGCGCATTCGCGATTTTGTCGGAGATGACGACGCATTCGCCCTCACTTACGGCGACGGCGTGGGCGACATCGACCTCACTCGCCAACTCGCCTTCCACCGCGCCCATGGCAAACTCGCCACCGTCACCGCCGTGCGGCCGGCCAAGCGCTTCGGCAGCATCGCACTCGACGGCGCGCGCGTCACCGCCTTCACCGAAAAGCCCGATGACGAGGGCGGCTGGATCAGCGGCGGCTTCTTTCTGCTGTCGCCCAAGGTCTGCGACCTGATCGACGGCGACGACACCGTCTGGGAGCGCGAACCGATGAGCAGGCTCACCGCCATGGGCGAGCTTCAAGCCTACAGCCATCCCGGTTTCTGGGCGCCGATGGACACGTTGCGCGACAAGACCTTTCTCGAAGAGCAATGGGCGAGCGGGGCGGCGCCATGGAGGGTATGGTGATCGACTCAGGGTTCTGGCGCAGGAAACGCGTCTTTGTCACCGGCCACACCGGCTTCAAGGGCGCGTGGCTGTCGCTGATGCTGGCGCGGCTGAACGCCGAGACCACCGGCTACGCCCTCGCCCCCCCCACCGACCCGTCCCTGTTCGATCTCCTGTCGGTCGGCGACACGCTTGAAGATGTGCGCGGCGACGTCAACGATCTCGACAGGCTGCGCCGCGTCATGATCGCCGCCGATCCGGAAATCGTCATCCACATGGCGGCCCAGCCGCTGGTGAAATCCGGCTATGCCGATCCGGTCGCCACCTTCCAGACCAATGTGATGGGCTCGGTCAACGTGCTCGAAGCCGCGCGCGCCTGCCCCAATCTGCAAGCGCTGGTCAACGTCACCACCGACAAATGCTACGACAATCGCGAATGGCTCCGGGGCTATCGCGAAACCGATCCGTTGGGCGGCCGCGATCCCTATTCCAACAGCAAGGCCTGCGCCGAACTCGTCACCGCCTCCTATCGCGCCTCGTTCTTCGCCCAAGGGGCGACCATCGCCACGGCCCGCGCGGGCAATGTGATCGGGGGCGGCGATTTCGCCGACAACCGCATCCTTCCCGACGCCGTGCGCGCTTTTGCCGCCGGTCGTCCGCTGGACGTGCGCGCGCCAAAGGCGGTGCGTCCCTGGCAGCATGTGCTGGAGCCGCTGTCGGGCTATCTCATGCTGGCCGAACAAGCCGCGCGTCACGGTGAAGCTTTCGCCGACGGCTGGAATTTCGGCCCCGGTCCCGATAGCGAGCGGGATGTCGAGGCGCTCATCACCCGCTTCATCGCCGCCTGGGGCCCCGGCGCGCGCTGGACCCCCGATCGCGCCGCGCATCCGCACGAGGCCGGTCTTTTGCGCCTCGACGCCAGCAAGGCGCGCGAGAAGCTCGACTGGCGGCCGCTGCTGAGCTTCGACGAGGCCGTGGACTGGACGGCGCGCTGGTATCGCGCCCACGCAACGGGCGCGGACGTGCGCGGAAAAACCTTCGACCAGATCGACGCCTATCTCGGTCAGCGTGTGCGGTTGACCTCTCCCTTTCCCGCGCATGAGTCGGGCGCGACCCAGGAACAGCATGCAGCCGAAAGAATCGCCTGAAGCCGAAGCCCTGCGCGCGCAAATCCTCGATCTGGTCGGGCGCTACCACGACCTCGCGCACCGCCAGCCTGCGTTCGCGCCGGGCGCGAGCGTCCCGGTCTCCGGCCGGGTCTATGGCGCGCGCGAAATGCAGACTCTGGTCGATGCGGCGCTGGATTTCTGGCTGACCACCGGACGGTTCAACGACGCCTTCGAGCAAAAACTCGCCGCGCGCGTCGGAGCGAAATATGCGCTGACCGTCAATTCCGGCTCCTCGGCCAATCTGGTGGCTTTCTCGGCGCTGACCTCGCCGCGCCTGAAAGACCGCCAGATCAGGCCGGGCGACGAGGTCATCACCTGCGCCACCGGCTTTCCCACCACCGTCAATCCGGCGATTTTTTGGGGCGCGATTCCGGTTTTCGTCGATGTGGACATCCCCACTTACAACATCGATGTCGCCGCGCTCGAGGCCGCCATCGGTCCCAAGACAAAAGCGATCATGGTCGCGCACACGCTGGGCAATCCGTTCAACGTCAAGGCGATCAAGGCGCTCTGCGACAAGCATGGCCTGTGGCTGATCGAGGATTGCTGCGACGCGCTCGGCGCCACCGTCGATGGCCGGCATGTCGGGACGTTCGGCGACATCGGCACGCTGAGTTTTTATCCGGCCCATCACATCACCATGGGCGAGGGCGGAGCCGTCTTCACCGACAATCCGCAACTCGCCAAGATCATGGAGAGTTTTCGCGACTGGGGCCGCGACTGCTATTGCGCGCCCGGCAAGGACGCCACCTGCAACAAGCGCTATGGCTGGAAACTCGGCGATTTGCCCCAGGGATACGACCACAAATATGTCTATTCGCATCTCGGCTTCAACCTGAAGATCACCGACATGCAGGCGGCGGTGGGACTGGCGCAACTCGACCGCCTCGAAGATTTTATCGCCGCCCGCCGTCGCAATTTCGAGCATCTGAAACACGGCCTGCGCGGCCTTGAAGATGTGTTGATCCTGCCCGAGGCGACGCCTGGGACGGAGCCGTCCTGGTTCGGCTTTCCACTCACGCTGCGCGAGACCGCGCCGGTTTCGCGCGACGCGCTCGTCCAGCAACTCAACGCGGAAAGGATCGGGACGCGGCTTCTGTTCGGCGGCAATCTCGTGCGCCAGCCCTACATGAAGGATCGCGCATACCGCATCGCCGGCGCGCTCGCCAACGCCGACATCGTCGTGGACCGCACCTTTTGGATCGGTGTCTATCCCGGACTCGAGGTCGCCCATCTCGACCACATGATCGACGCCATGCGCGAAGCTTTGCGCCGTCCCGCCGCAACCCGCCAGAGCGCCTGACATGACGGCGACGGACGCCTTGCCCCAAGCCAAGCCCGAGGCCGTCGTCGTCACCAACCGGGCGGTCTTCAACGCCGCCGGGCTGGTTTTCGTCGCCGGCAATGCGATCTGGGCGACCGGCCTAGCCGCGCCGGCGATGATCGCGGTTCTCATCGGCTGCTGTGGCGTCGCCGCGCTGCTGCTGACCCATCGCGCCTCCGGCGTCCTGCTCGATGCGCCGATTGACGCGCGCTTGTTGGGAACCTGCGGCCTCGTCGCGCTCACGCTGTGCCTGCTTGGCGGCGAAACGCATCTGTTCTGGGCCAACGCCGATTGGCTGACGCGCGACGCCGTGCTCGCCGATGTCACGCGCCATGTCGCGCCGGTATATTACCGGCTTGGCGACGAAACTTACTTTTTGCGCGCGCCGCTCGGCATGTACATGATCCCCGGCCTCGTCGGACATTTTTTCGGCCTGATGGCGGCCCATGTCGTGCTGCTGGCGCAGAACGCGCTCCTGCTCGCCATTGTGCTCTACCTTGCCGCGATCCTCGGCGGCGGCCTCGCCATGGCGTTGCTGCTGGTTGTCTTCAGCGGCCTCGATCTGCTGCCGTGGTTTTCCTCCATCATCCACGACTACGTTCAGACCGGCGTCTGGACCATGCGCGGCGAACCGGAATGGTGGGCGCGCCTGTTCCAGTATTCGGCCCATGTCACCCAGATTTTTTACGTGCCCAACCATGCCTTCCCCGGCTGGTTCTTCGCGCTGGCGGTGGTGGCCGTGGCGCGGCGCGAACTCGATCTCGGCGCCTTGGGCGCGATCTTCGCGGCCTTGCTGTTCTGGTCGCCGCTCGCGCCGCTGGCGGCGCCCGCCTTCCTCGTGTGGTTCGTCTGGCGCGACCGCGCGGAAGCGCCGAAATCGCTTCGGTTCTGGCTCGGCGGCGCGGCGGCGGCCTGTTTTCTGCCCGTGGCCGTCTATCTGGTGGCCGACGCCGGCTCCATCTCCCATGACGCGGTTGCGCGGGCGACCGGGTTCTGGAGCACATATTCTCTGTTCCTTCTGGTCGAAATTCCCCATGCGCTGTTTCTCGCGGCGCTGTGGCCCCGCGTGCGACCGGAGTTGAAGCCGCTCCTGGTCATTTCGGTTGGGTTTCTCCTGCTGCTGCCGCTTTACAAATTCGGCCCCAGCAACGATCTCGTCATGCGCGGCTCGATCGCGCCCTTGTTCCTGTTGGCGTTCACCTTCATTTCGACCTTGCTCGCCCTCGAACCCACCCAACGTCTCGCGCGCATGACCGGCCTCGCGCTGGTCATTGTCGGCGCGGGGGGCCCGCTGATCGAAATCTCGGAAGCCCTGCTGCTGCCGCGCTACAACATCAGCGCCTGCAATCTGATCACGGCGACCGATGAACTGACCCCTGGCGGCGTCCCCACCAATTACATCGCGCCGACCAGAGGCGCGCCGGGCTGGTTGCTGCCGCAACCCACCCGCGACGAATCGTTCGAAACAATGGGCGCCGGTCGCTGCTGGCCCGATCATCCAGTCCTCAAGGACCGCTGACCGGGCCTGAAGCGCAATCACGTCCCCACTCAGGAAAGTCAAAATGCACAAGAGAATTCTCGTGACGGGCGGCGCAGGCTTTCTGGGGTCGCATTTGTGCGAACGGCTGCTGGAGGCCGGGCACGACGTTCTCTGCGTCGATAATTTCTTCACGGGCACACGGCGCAATGTGACCCATCTGCTCGACCACAAGGCGTTCGAGTTGCTGCGTCACGACGTGACCTTCCCGCTCTATGTCGAAGTGGACGAGATCTACAATCTCGCCTGCCCGGCCTCGCCGATCCATTACCAGTTCGATCCGGTGCAGACGACCAAGACCAGCGTCATCGGCGCGATCAACATGCTCGGTCTCGCCAAAAGGCTGAAGGTCAAATTCCTTCAGGCCTCGACCTCGGAAGTGTATGGCGATCCGAGCGTGCATCCCCAGCCCGAGGAATATTGGGGCAACGTCAATCCGATCGGATTGCGCTCCTGCTACGACGAAGGCAAGCGATGCGCCGAGACCCTGGTGATCGACTATGTCCGGCAGCACAAGTTGAGCGCCAAGATCGTGCGCATCTTCAACACTTACGGCCCGCGCATGCATCCCAATGACGGCCGCGTCGTGTCCAATTTCATCATGCAGGCGCTCAAGGGCGAGGAGATCACGATTTTCGGCGACGGCGCGCAGACCCGCTCGTTCTGCTATGTCGACGACCTCATCGAGGCGATGATCCGCATGATGGCGACCGGGCCGGAAACCGTCGGGCCGATCAACATCGGCAATCCCAACGAATTCACCATGCTGCAACTGGCCGAGCAGGTCATCGAACTGACGGGTTCCCGATCGCGCGTGACCTTCCGGCCTTTGCCCTCGGACGACCCTCGGCAGCGCAAGCCCGACATCGCCAAGGCCAACGAGATCCTCGACTGGCGCCCGACGATTCAGTTGCGGGAAGGTCTTGGCAAGACCATCGCCTATTTCGAGAATTACCTGCGCAACAACGAACCCTCCCGCGCGATCGGCGCCATCCGCGCCTGCTGAGACTTCACGCCGTGTCGAGCGCCTCGTCTCGCGCGGCGGCCGCGGTCGAGACGCCCTGCCGCAGCCAGCGCCGCAGCCAGACCACATAGGCCGGCGCGACAATCAGGGCATAGGCGAGTGGGGTCGCCCCGACGATCCCGGCGACGCCAAGGACCGGAGCCAAGGCAAATTTCAGCGCGAAGGCGACGACGCCGAGCGCGAGAGCCATGCGGGCCTGAAACCAGACCGCGCCGACCCCGTTCAGCAGGACATCGACCACGCGGCCCATGCTCAACGCGATGATCCATGCGGAGGCTGCCAACAGGATGGCCCGGTCGATCTCTAGTTCGCCGTTCATCCAGATCGCAACGAGGCGCTGTCCAAACAGGACGAGAACGGCGCAACCGGAAATGGCGCAAAGACCCACGATGCCGAGGGCGGTGAAAATGTGGCGGCGAACCCAGGAATGATCGCCGCGCGTCGTCGCATCGGTAAAGGCGGGCCAGAGCGGCTGCGTCACCACCCAAAGCAGGCCATAGGCGGTCAGGCACGCCCGCTGCGCCACGGCCATGCGCGAGGCCGCGTCCGACCCGAGCGCCGACAAAGTGATCACGCTGTCGAGATTGATCGACAGCATGGCCGCGAGGCCGAGCAGGAAGAACGGCGCGCCGCTTCGCAGCAGGCGGACGAAACACGCGGCCGCGCCGGCGCCCCAGTTTGGAAGCAGTTCGGGATGCCGGACGAAGAGATGGACGGTGCTACAGGCATTGGCGACGAGGAGGCCGCCGGCCGTGATGGCCACATACCAGCGCACGTCCGCGCTCTCGCGCGTGAGCGCGAACAGGCCGCAAACCGTGATGATCGTCTGGAACGCTTCCCAGATCAACGCCATGTTGAAACGCTGCAAGCCGGTCCAGATATTGCCGGAGAGGCTGAAGGGAATGTTGGCCGCGAGGCACAGCGCCGAGATCAGATAGGCGTCCGCCGTCTCCCGCGCGGCGACTGCGGGGATGATCGTGAGCGCGAGCACGACGCCGATGGCGCAAAGGGCGCACGCCAGCGCCACCGCCGCCCCGATTTCACGCCGGATTTCCGCAAGGTCGCCCCGCGCCCGATTGCGGGCGACGCTGGTCAGCAAGGCCTGCCCCACGCCGAAATCCACGGTGACGGCCATCCACGACAGCGACACGGCGGCGGACCAGACGCCAAACCCGTCCCGGCCGAGCATGTGCAGGACGAGCGGCATGATGAACAGCACGCTCGCGATCTGAAGCAGGCGCTGACCGACGCCCACCACGGACGAAGTGACGGCGCGCCGTCCGCGTTTCTCCTCGGGCGCGGCGAGCGAAGAGGGCGCCCGCGCCGGCGTCACACCGACACCTTGTTTCCCTTCCAGGCGCCAAAGGAGCCGCGCGCCGCTTCCTTGCCGCGAATCTTGCGATTGAACCAGACCCAGCGCTTGAGCAGGCGGCGCAGGAACATGCCGACGTCCGAAAGCACGTAGTCCTTCTTCTTCCAAGACTTCAGCGTCACGACCTTGCGCGCCGGATAGGCGCTGGCGAGATTGAAGAGATCGCCGCCGTTGCGCAGCGACAGGGCGCGGAAGTTGAAGAACTGATAGTCCAGCGTGGTTGGGCCGCCGCCATGGATGACGCCGGGGTTGAACACGCAGGTTTTGGCGAAGTCCAGGAACTCCACGGGCATGGCCGCGTCCTTGCAGAGCAAGGCCCAGTCCTTGCCGTTTGTCGCGGCGATCAGATCCTTGAGCGCATGCGCGCCGGAGACGAAAGGAACCCCCGCCTGTTCCGCGAGCGCCGCCGCGTTTTCGTCGCGGGAGGCGATGGCGGCGAGCCGGCCCGCCGCTTTCATCGCGTCGATCAGCGCGCGCGCGGCGTCGTCCTTCAGGGCGCAGGTCAGCCAAAGCACTTCGGTGATCTTGTGCGGCGTCATGCGGTCGCGGACCTTGCCCATCCGGGTTTCCTGATCGTCCATATAGGGCATGTGGGTCTGGATGATCGAATGCTTGTCCTTTTGCCAGACCTGGGGGTCGAACACATTGACCAGCCCCTTGCGCAGTTTGGGGCTCTTGATGCCTTCGAGTTTCTCGGCCCAGACGGGGGAAACGTCGTCGCATTGGTCGCGCGCGTCACGGCTCGGCATGGGCAGGCAGGCGCTGCACATCTCGCACCAGTTAAGCTGGTCCCCAAAATCTTCCGGCTTGCGTTGCCACCAGCCCGGCTCGATCTTCCAGCCGCCGGGGCCGCCCAGCGTCGCGTCCATGGCCGCCGCCACCTCGCAGAAGAAAGCGCCCTTGGGCGTGATCGACGCGCTCCACAGGTTCTGCACCCAGCAGCGATCGCGCAGCTTGAACCATTCCTCGTCGGGAATGCCCAGCTCCTTGCGGGTCACCAGTTGGGTCTGGTGCAGGCTCGGCTTGGAATGATCGTTCAGCGACTGGTAGGCGAACGTGTCCTGGATGAGTTCGAAATGCTCGTAATATTTCGGCGGCATCATCGACCACAGACCGCGCTTGTTGCTGTAATCGGTGTGCCAGGTGTTGGCGAGGACGTGGCGCATGTAATCGCCGGTCGGCTTGTAGGAGCCGGTCGTATGATCGTCGTAGCCGACGTTGGCGCGATAATAGTCCATGAAGCGCGGAAATTCGGGATGGATGGTCGGCTCGCCGCCCATGACGCCGACGATGCCGTCAAATCCCTTCAGGGAATCGACGGCCGCCTTGAAGGTCTCGAAATCCATGAAGAAGGGTTCTTCATGATGCCCGCACAGACGCGTGCAGCCCGAACATTTCAACGGGCAGGCGTTCGTGATCTCGATCTGGATGACCTTCATGTCGGCGGGCGACTTCATGCGTCGGTTCCTCAAAAAGCACGAATCAGGCTATGCTACGTTAGCTGGCAGGCTTTAAAGGGTCGTTAACAAGCGAGACCAAGTATTTGCACTCAGATACTCAAATAGACATTGTATTTCCCTGCTACAATGCGGCGCAATGGATCGATCATTTCATTGAAGATCTGTCCACATTGGATTGCGCGTGGCGTCTGGTGGCGCGCGATGACGGCTCGGCGGATGCAACCGCCGACGTCCTGAGGAAATGGCGGGACCGCCTGGGGCCGCGTATGCTGCTCGTCGATGGCGAGGGACCCTCGCCCAATCTCGGCATTATCGGCAATTACAACAAGGTCCTCGCCGCCACGACCGCGCCCTGGATTCTCACCGCAGACCCCGACGACCGCTGGTTGCCCAACCGCGTGGCCCTGACGCTTGGCGCCTTGCGCGCGGCGGAAGCGAAATTCGGCGAACACACGCCCATCGCCATCAGCACGGACGCACAGGTGGTCGATCACGAGGGGCGCCTGGTCGCGGCCTCATACTGGCGCTGGACCCGAAGCGGTCCGCCCGCCCGCTCGTCCACGCGCCGCACGGCGATGGAATCGGCCGCGCTGGGTTCGACCATGGCGGTCAACCGCGCCTTGCTCGCGCAGGCGCTGCCCATGCCGCCGGGCGCGGTCTATCAGGACTGGTGGATGGCTCTGGTGGCGATCGCGTTTGGCCAGCTCATTCTTTTGCCCGATATCACCATGCGCTACCTCCGGCATGGGGCCAACGCCACCAAGGATCCGTTCACGTCGTCCTTGTCGGGCGCGCTCGGCCGCCTCGTGTCCGCGCCGACAAGCGCGCGCCAGCGCGTCCAGCACGTGCTCGGTCAGGCGTCACGACAGGCCGGCGCCTTCGCCGATATTCATGCCGCGCGATTGCCTGCGGATGAATTGGCCGCGTTGAAAGCGCTCGCACGTTTTCCGCAGCTCGGGCCGCTCGAACGGAGGCTGGCGCTGGTCCGGCACGGACTCTGGTTCAACTCGTCCTTGAAGAATATCGGCCTGTTCTTGCTCGCCTGACCGGGGACTCAATCGAAATTGACCCGCTCCTTCTCGACGACCAGAGGAAACCCGCGCGCATATTGCAGCAGCAGGCCGACATATTCGCCGAGCAAGCCCAGCGCTAGAAGCTGCACGGCGCCCAGGAAGAAAGTCGCCAGCAGAATGGGGGTGACGCCGATCGGCACCTGGCTCCAGAACAGCAATTTCACGCAGAGATAGACGAAGGCGCTGAGCAGGCTCAAGCCGGCGACGACAAAGCCGATCACGGTCATCAGGCGCATCGGCGCCTTGGAAAAAGTCGTCAGGCCGATCAGGGCGAAATCGATCAGGTCGAACAGGCTGTGGCGGGACTTGCCGTGCTTGCGCTCCGGCTGGTCATATTCGACGATGGCCCGCTCGAACCCGATTTCGGAAACGAGGCCGCGAAAATAGGGCTCCGGCTCGTAGAGCGTGCGCACGACATCCATGAACTGGCGGTCGTAGAGGCCGTAGCCCATGAAATTGGGAATCTGCTCGATCTTGGAGAGGCGCTTGATCAAGGCATAAAAGGTTTTCCGCGCCAGTCCGATGAAAAACCCTTCCGTCGCGCCGCGCCGCACCGCGATCACCGCCTTGTAGCCCGCCTCCCATTGCCGGACCATGGCCGGCAGGATCGACGGGGGCGTTTGCAAGTCGGCCAGCACGGTCGTCACCGCGTCGCCGCCTGCCTGCAAGGTCGCGTGGTGCGGCGAGCGCTGCGGCCCGAAATTGCGCGCGTTGACGATGATTTTCACGCGCTTGTCGCGCGCCGCGATCTCCTTGAGAATCGCCACGGTGCGGTCGGTCGAACAATTGTCGATGAAGATATGCTCATAGGCGTAGTTGGAGAGTTCGCTCTCCATCACCTTGCGACAGGCCTCATGGCATTCGGCGATGCCGGCCTCCTCGTTGTAGCAGGGCGTGACGATGCTGATGGTTTTCATCGGGAGCTTATGTCCGTTCGCTGAGGGCCCGCATTTCGCCGAGCGAAATCAGCCGGTCGTCGATGTAATAGTCGCCGGCGGGCTTGCCGAAGCGCAATTCATGATATTTCAGGCCCCATCGGGCGAATTGGTCGCGTGTCGCCTGCAACCAGTCGAGGCCGGTGGCTGAACCGCGCGCGGTGAACATGACGATGCGATGGCCCTGGTCGTGGAGGCGGTTGACGATCTCGATCGTCCCCGTCAGCGGCGTGCAGAGGTTGTAGTCGTTGCTCGGAGTCAGGCTGGCGACCACGCCATCGACATCGACCACGAAAGTCAGTTGCTTGCCGCCGCCATGCTCGTTGCGGTGAACCGGCGCGGGTCGGCGCGTCGTCTCTTGCTCGCGCGCGTAAGCCGCCGTGCGGGCGACCGCTTCTTCAAGACCGGTCCAGACGTCGAGGCCAAGGTCGCGCCGCGCCTTGTCGATCGCGGGGATATAGCGCGACCGCAGGCCGCCGGCGCCCGGCGACTGAGCCATCTTCACGCCGGGAGCGCCAAGGCGTCGGGCAACCAGATGCGCGAGATCTCCGAGGGAAATGGCCGCGTCCGAGCCGACATTATAGGCCGCGCCGCTCTCGCCTTCGACCAAGAGTCTTATGAGCCAGGCGGCAAGATCGGCGGCATAGAGATAAGAGCGCAGCGGCGTCCCGTCGCCCTTGACGAGGATCTCGCGGCCCGCCAGCGCATCCGCAATGAAATTGCCGATGGCGAAATGGCCGTCGAGCGGCAGGCCCGGCCCGACAAAGGCGAAGGCTCGGGCGATCACGGTTTGCAGACCGTCGCGCGCGGCGACGGCGCAAGAATTCTCCGCCAGTCGCTTGGCTTGGCCATAGGCCGTGCGCGGATCGAGCGGATCGCAGGCGCCGGCGTAATCTTCGGGGATTTTTTCGAGATCGCCGGGCTGCGCGCCATAGACAGCGCCAGAGCTGACATAAAGCAGCCGCTTGACCCCGGTCATTTCGGCGAAATCCAGCACGCGCCGCGTCCCGTCCACGATAGAGCCGACGAGACGGCGCGGGTTGCGGTCGGCCTCGGCGCTGGTGTCCGTCGCCGCATGGATGACATGGGTGAAGCGGCCCTTGGGAAACTCGAAACAGCCGACATCGCCTTCGCAAAACCGCAGCCACGGCAGGTCGGCGAAATCGGGATGCTCGGCGCGAAATTTTTCAGGCGCGCGCGAAAGGACCGTCACGTCGCATTGGAAAAGTTTTTCCGCCCGCGCGTGGACCAGCAAGGCCAGCAACCAGCGGCCGAAAAAGCCGGTGCCGCCGGTGAGGAACAGCGAGGCGCCGTCGAGCGCCGCCAGCGCCGGCTGAACCCGGCCACACGCCTGGTCGAGATCGGAGACGGAAAAGCCGTCCAGCGTCCGCATCTCAGGCCTTCGGCAGCAGATGCGCCGGCACGTTTTCCGAAGCTGGATCGAGCGGCGCGATCATGTTGGCGCGGAATTCGTCGCGCGGCAGCAGCGGCGACATGTCCTCAAGCGGCATGGACAGGATGGTTCCGTCCTCATTGAACAGGGCCGCCGATTTCGGAAACAGCGCTTCGTTCTCGACCACGCGCACGTCGATCAAGAGCGGCCCGCCCTCGTGCGCCACCGCGCGCGCGATGCCCGCTTCGAGATCGGCGGCGTCATCGATGACGAAAGCCTCCCAGCCGAACACTTTGGCCAGCGCCGGCAGGTCGGGCAGTCCGAGCCGCGCTTCCGGGCCGGTGCCGACATAGCGGCCGTCGAAATAATTGCGCTGGGTCGCGCGGATCGAGGCATAGCCGCGATTGTTGATGACGAACATGCGCAACGGCAGGTTCTGGCTGGCTATGGTCTGCATTTCCTGCAAATTCATCATCAGCGAACCGTCGCTCTCGACGCCGAAGAAGGGCTTTCTGTCGGAGGCCATATAGGCGCCGATCATCGCGGGCATGCCATAGCCCATCGCGCCGAGGCCGGAGGTGAGGAACACCCGCTGACCCGGCTTGTTGGCGAAGCCGGTGTAAAAGAACTCCACGCCAAGGCCGGACGACCCCGTGACGATCAGCGCGTTGTCCGGCAGGCCGTCCGAGAGCGCCTTGGTGAGATGGAAATGGCCGATCTTGCCCGAGGTCGGGAAGGGCGTGGCGTCGAGCGGATATTTGCGCTTCCATTGCGCGCAATGGTCGAGCCAGACGTCAGGCTTGGATGCGGGTTCGGGCGCGGGAGCCGGTTTCGTCCGGCGGAACAAGGCGGACAGCCTTGAGATGGGCGAAGGCTTTTCCGGCGCGGCTTTTTGAGGCGCGGGAGCTTGAGACCCGGGAGCTTGGGACTCCGGCGCCTGTTTCGCCAGCCGCAGCAGCGTCTCGACGAAAATCTTGGCGTCCGCCTCGATCTTGCGGCTGATGCCGGAATCCTCCGGGAACTTGTTCAACTCGGCGGGATCGACATCGACCACGATCTTTTGCGCCGAACGCGCGAACTTTTTCGGATTGTAGGCGGTGACGACATTGTCGAGCCGCGCGCCGATGGACAGCAGCAGATCGCAATTCTGCACGGCGAAGTTTGGCGCGCGCAAAGCCACGGTTCCCGGCTTGCCGACACTCAGCCTGTGGCTCGCCGGGATCAGGTCCATCACGTTCCAAGTGGTGACCACGGGGACGCCAAGCGTTTCATAAAGCTCGCGAAAAATTTCCGCCGCGCCGGCCAGCCGCACGCCATGGCCGGCGAGCAACAGCGGCCGCTCGGCTTTTCGCAAGGCGTCGAGCACCGCGCCAGCCTCGGTTTCCAGGTCGCATGCCGGCGCGATCGGTTCGGGCGTAAAACCGCGCAGGGTGGACACGTCGATGGACGCATTCTGCACGTCGAGCGGAATGTCGAGCCAGACCGGTCCGCGCCGGCCGGTGGTGGCGAGATGAACCGCCTTTTCCAGATGGAAGCGGATGTCTTCGGGGTCGAGCACGGTCACCGCATATTTGGTGATCGGCGCCACCATTTTGACGATCTCGACCTCCTGCGGCCCCATCTGCCGCACACCGCTGGCGCCGATGAGGTCGGCGCGCTTGACCTGACCCGACAGGATCAGCAGCGGAACGGATTCGATCCACGCGCCGGCGCAGCCGGTGATGGCGTTGGTGGCGCCCGGCCCCGTCGTCACCACGGCGCAACCGAGATGACCGTTGACTCTGGCATAGGCTTCCGCCGCTATGCTTGAGGCCTGTTCGTGATGGTTTGGAACGTAATCGAGTTCCGTGGACCGGCCGAAGGCGTCGATCAGGAACATGGCGCCGCCGCCGGGCACCAGGAACACGGTTTTCACGCCCTGGCTCGCGACAAAGCTGGCGACATAGTCGGCGAGGCGCACGGAGACCGGGCCGATGGCGTCGGCTTCCGCCTTGATGTTCTGAATGGTCATCGTCAGTCGATCCAGTGCCGCAAAAGGGTTTTCCGCTCGGCGTTCTGGCCGATGGCGGGATCGGTGTAGAAGGAATCGTTGACGAAATGGGTCGAGGAAATCTCCTCGAACACCGCGCCGGTCTCGCTCTGGAAAGCGTGGCGCATGCCCGGCGTGATGGTGATCACGGAGCCTGGACCGCAGACGCGTTTCACACCGTCCAGTTCCAGTTGCAACACGCCATGCAGCACGTGAAACGTCTCTTCCTTCTTCTCGTGGTATTGCTCGGGGTGTTTCTGGCCGGGCAGCACCACGATCAGTTTCTTGCAATAATTGCGGTTGACCACGGTCACCATGGTGATGCCGAACTCGTCGAAGCGCTCGATGCCGTAATGATGTGAAATCTCCAGCTCGGCCTCGCCCGGCACGACGCCGCGGCTCTGGTCGAGCAGGGCTTTGACGCGATCCACGATCGAGCGCACTTTTGCGCGCACTTGCCTAAGCTCGGTGTTTTCGCTCGTGACCGCCGCCTTGGCGGGAATGTCCTGGGTGGCCTGGAACTGGTTGTATTTCGACCAGTCGTTGGCGGTGATCGACGCGGTTTCAGTGGGAATGGCGAAGAACACATCCACGTCGCGCAGCCGTTCGCCCGCCTTGACGGCGCGCTTGACGAACACGCCCCGGCGCAGTCCAGCCAGCGCTTTCAGTTCCCCCGCGCTCGGCTCGATGCGCTCGCCTTCGACGCCGGCCATGACAAAAGCTTGGCGCGCGGTTTCAAGCCAGACGCGCACCTGCGCGGGATCGGCGGAATAGGTGTTCAAGGCGTATTTTTCGGTGGGAACGCCGACGTGCTTCTCGAAAATGCTCGCGCCCTTGGCGATGGCCATGGCCACCGGCAGCGTTTCGGACGGGTCTTCGTGGGTGGAATAGCCGACGCGCAGATCGGCATAGCGGGCTTTCAGCACGTCGATCTGGTTGAGCTGGAGGTCGGCTCGGGGCGTCGGATATTGCGCGACGCAGGCCATCAGGGAAAATGCCTTTTCGCGGTGGCGCATGAAGGCGACGACATTGTCGAGATCGTTCAGCCTGATACCGGCGGTCGAACCGATGATCGGCAGGTCCGTGGCGCCGATCTTCTCCAACAGCGGCCAGTCCGTGAAGGAGCAGGAGGCGATCTTCAGAATATCGAAACCGTCCTCGACGATGCGGTCCACGCTGGTTTCATCGAAGGGCGTGCACATGGTGAGGAAACCATGCGACTTGATGCGCGCCACCAGACGGCGGGTCTGGTCGCGGTCGAGCCGCGTCTCGGAAAAGCGCTTGATGTATTTGATGTCCATCCGATCGGCGAAATCAGGATGAATGAAGGTGTCGAGATCGCGATATTGCAACTTGAAGGCGAAGCTGAACGGAAAACCCTGCGTCGCGCCGGCGATCTCGTCGATGACGCGCAGCCCATGCGCCACATCGCCCATGTGATTGTTGGCGAGTTCGAACACGAAAAGACGTTCGGGCAAAAGTTTCTTGCTGGGGACGGCGGGTTGGAAATTCATCGCGCGTTTCCTTCCGGAACAAGAGAGGGCGGTTCTCGGATCATCAAACATGACCCTGGGTGAGAATTCGTGAATTCCTTGCGCAGAATTGAAGACACGTCCGCGATTACGTTTTCCTGAGCGTCCCGCCGGGATGGCAGGGATGGTTAATGAAATGATGTTAACGACCCGTTAAGCCTTTCATTCAAACTTGAGGGCTTGTTCACCGCCGTGCGGGCTTCTATAGGGTGCGGCGCGTCGCGAAACGTCCTACAAGATGGGCATGATCCAGCTCTATCATCATCCGCTCTGTCCGCTCTCGCGCTTCATTCGCCTGTCGCTCGGCGAATATGGCGTCGAGGCCGAGTTGATTGAGGAACGGGTCCACGAGCGCCGGCGCGAATTTCTCATGCTCGATCCCGCCGGCCAGACCCCCGTCCTGGTGACGGACGAGGGCAACGTCATTCCCGGCGCGGGCGTCATCGCCGAATGGCTCGACGAAACCTATGGCGAGACGCTGGGACCGCACCGCCTGCTGCCGGTCTCGCCGCTGGAGCGTGTGGAAACCCGCCGCCTCATGAGTTGGTTCAACGACAAGTTTTTCGGCGAAGTCTCGAACTGGCTGGTGACGGAGAAGGTTTATAAGCGCTTCATGGCCACCGAAATCGGCAGCGGCGCGCCGGACATGGACGTGGTGCGCGCGGCCCGCGCCAATGTGCGCCATCACCTGCGCTACATCTCGTGGCTGTCGCAAAACCGCAACTGGCTCGGCGGCGACCGCATGACCTACGCCGATCTCGCGGCCGCCGCACACCTGTCGAGCGTGGATTTTCTCGGCGACGTGCCCTGGGACGAGGAAGAAGCGGCCAAACTATGGTACCAGCGCCTGAAAAGCCGCCCGAGTTTTCGCCCGCTGCTGGCGGATCGGGCGCCGGGCGTCGCGGTCAATCCGATTTACGCGGAAGTGGACTTTTAAGCTTTTTGCGCGGCGAGGCGGCCAGACTCGGGTTTGACGGCTGCCGCGTCACCAAACCTGACGCCATCCCCCACGCCCCCGCAGCGCTCGAAACCTTCATAGCCGAAGGCCGCCACGGCGACATGGATTGGCTGGCCGAAAGGCGCGACTGGCGCGCCGACCCGCTAAAACTCTGGCCGGAGGTCCGCAGCGTGGTCATGCTCGCCATGAACTACGGGCCGGAAATCCTCCCCGTTCCGCCTCGGGCCGGCAACATTTCCGTTTACGCGCGCCATCGCGACTATCACGATGTCGTCAAGGGCAAGCTCAAGCTTTTGGCGGGCGCGCTGCTCGCCCGCGCGAAAATTTTGGGCGTGGCGGGCGAAGTCAAAGTGTTCGTGGACACCGCGCCGGTGATGGAAAAGCCGCTCGCCGCCGCCGCCGGCCTCGGCTGGCAGGGCAAGCACACCAATCTGGTGTCGCGCGATTTTGGCTCCTGGCTGTTTCTCGGCAGCATTTTCACCACCCTCGACCTGGCCTCCGACGCGCCGGAAACAGACCATTGCGGCTCGTGCCGCGCCTGCCTCGACGCCTGCCCGACCGGCGCGCTCGACACGGGAAAAATCGACGCGAACCTGTGCGTCTCCTATCTCACCATCGAGGCCAAGGGGCAGATCCCCCGCGACTTGCGCGAAAAGATTGGCAATCGCATCTATGGCTGCGACGATTGCCTCGCCGTCTGCCCCTGGAACAAATTCGCGCAACAGGCCCACGAGGCGAAATTTCGCGCGCGCGCCGATCTGGTCGCGCCGCCGCTGACCAAACTGGCGACGATGGACGAGGGGGAGTTTCGCGCCTTTTTCTCTGGCAATCCGATCAAGCGCGTCGGTTCCGCGCGCTTTCTGCGCAACGTCCTGCTCGCGCTCGGCAATTCCGGCGATGTTTCGCTCGCGCCGTTGGCGATGGCGCGGCTCGGCCACGAGTCAGCCCTGGTGCGCGGCATGGCGGTCTGGGCTTTGGCGCGCTTGCTGCCGCGCGACGAATTTGCGACTCTGGCCGCACAAAACAATGAGCCGGACCCCAGCGTCCGGTCCGAATGGGGGTTTTACCCGTGAATCTTCTGATCTTCGGGCTCGGCTACAGCGCCGGTTTTTATGCGGCCGAAGCGGCGCAGGTTTTTCAGCAGGTGACGGCCACCAAACGCGCGCCAAAAGCCACGGCCGAGGGCCGTTGCCGCTTGCTCCCGTTCGACGGCGACGCGGACGCAATCGACCCGCGCCTGATCGAAGCTTTGGACGCCGCCGACGCCCTCTTGGTCAGCGCCGCCCCGACCGCTGAAGGCGACCCCGTGCTGCGGCGACTGGCGGAAAAAATCGCGGCGACGCGAAGGTTGCGCAAAATCGTCTATCTCTCGACCATCGGGGTGTACGGCGACCACCAGGGCGCCTGGATCGACGAGACGTCGGAGCTGCGCCCCTCCAATGACCGCACCCGCTGGCGGGTGACGGCGGAAAACGACTGGCTCGCCCTTGGCGCGCGAACCGGCAAGCAGGTTTATGTTCTGCGCCTGTCCGGCATTTACGGGCCGGACCGCAGCGTGATCGAAAAACTGCGCGACGGCACGGCAAAACGCCTGATCAAGCCCGGCCAGGTGTTCAATCGCATCCACGTCGCCGACATCGCCCAGACGATCAACGCCTGTTTCACCGGCTCGGCGCCGGGCGGGGTTTATAATGTCACCGACGACGAACCAGCGCCGCCGCAGGATGTGGTGACCTATGCCGCCGAGCTTTTGGGAATCGAGCCGCCGCCGGAACAGGAATTTGTCGCGGCGCAACTCTCGCCGATGGCGCGCAGTTTTTATGGAGACAACAAGCGCGTGCGCAACGCGAAAATTGTTGCCGATCTCGGTGTTAAACTTCGATTTCCAACATATCGGCAAGGGATAGAGGCGCTTTTGCCCTAGAATTATTCAGAGTGGACATGGAGGCGCTGGGCCGAAACGCCCGCGCCATCATCCTCGTCGCCGGCGACGCCTGTTTCGATCCTCCCAGCTTCGACATGGCCCTCATCGGCAGTCGTATGGAACCCCGGGTTTAGGGGCGGATAATCCCGGCCTTTGGTCATTTGCCATCCCGGTACAGGATGGGCCAGACTGTTCTCCCTCCAACGCAGGACATTTGCATGAAAACGTTGTTGGTCACCGGCGCGACGGCCGGTTTTGGCGAGGCCATCGCGCGACGCTCCATTCGCGACGGTCATCGGGTGATCGCCACGGGGCGGCGGCTGGAGCGGCTCGAAGAACTGGCCGCGGAACTCGGGCCGAACCTCCTGCCGAGGCGGCTGGACATGATGGATACGGCGGCCATCGCCGCTTTCGTCCCGTCTCTGCCGGAAGGCTGGCGCGAGATCGACGTGCTCGTCAACAATGCGGGCCTTGCTCTTGGACTTGGGCCGGCGTGGGAGGCCGATCTCAGCGATTGGGACCGGATGATCGCCACCAATGTCACCGGCCTCGCGCACATGACCCGCGCGGTCTTGCCGCAAATGGTGGCGCGCAATGACGGACTGATCGTCAATCTGGGTTCGGTGGCGGCCAATTACGCCTATGGCGGCGGCCACGTCTATGGCGGGACAAAAGCTTTCGTGCGCCAGTTCACGCAGAATTTGCGCAGCGATCTCGCCGGCTACAATGTGCGCGCCACCGACATCGAGCCGGGCATGGCCGACGGTTCTGAATTCTCGCTGGTGCGGTTTGGCGGCGACAAGGCCAAGGCGGCGGCGGTTTACGAGGGCACGCAGTCGCTGACGCCGGAGGATATCGCGGAAACCGTGGCCTGGCTGGTTTCGTTGCCGCCGCATGTCAACATCAACCATCTGGAGCTGATGCCGACCTGCCAGGCGGGGGGCGGTTTCGCGGTGAAGCGTCGGTAACAAAAAGGGGCCGCTCGCGGACGACGAGCGGCCCCTTTATTTGGAACAACCGATCAGAGGCCGGCGCCGGCCCTGATCCATTTGTCGAGTTCGCCCTTGGGCGCCGCGCCGACCTTTTGCGAGGCGACCTTGCCGTCCTTGAACAGCATCAGGGTCGGAATGGAGCGGATGCCCAGCTTGCCCGCGATGCCCGGGTTTTCATCGACATTGACCTTGGCGATCTTCACTTGGCCGGCATAATCCTTGGCGAGGTCTTCGAGCGACGGGCCGATCATCTTGCACGGTCCGCACCACTCCGCCCAGAAATCAACCACCACCGGTTCGGCGGATTGCAGAACGTCCGATTCGAAAGTGGCGTCGGTGACTTTGACGGTGGACATGAGAACCTCGCTGATGGGGGAGGGCGCGAATCTTGGGCGCGTCCAGTTGCGTGAAACCTAGGGTTGGCGGCATCCGCCGTCAAGGCGCGGATTGGGGCGAACGGGGTGAACGCGCGTTGACCAAACGGCGTTAGATCACGCCTTTTGTCAGGAATTTCCGCGCCTTGGCGTTTCGTTGCCCCGAACCCGGCCGCGCGTCCTTTCCGCCGGTTCCCGCCGGTTGCCAGTTGGGCACGAGTTGATGCTTGCCCGGCCCGATCAGGTCGGCGCGGCCCATGTTTTTCAGAGCCTCGCGCAGCATCGGCCAGTTTTCCGGATCGTGGTAACGCAGAAACGCCTTATGCAACCGGCGCTGGCGCAGCCCCTTGATGGCGCCCACCGCTTCGGAGGCGCCGTGGCGTACGGGCTTTAATGGATTGAAGCCGGAATGATACATGGCGGTGGAGAGCGCCATCGGCGAGGGCAAAAAGGTCTGGACCTGATCGGCGCGGTATTTGTTGCGCTTGAGCCAGAGCGCGAGGTTCATCATGTCCTCGTCGGTCGTGCCGGGATGGGCCGCGATGAAATAGGGAATGAGATAATATTCCTTATTGGCTTCGCGCGCGGCGCGGTCGAACATGTCCTTGAACTTGTCATAGGCGCCTATGCCCGGCTTCATCATTTTGGACAGCGGCCCGGTCTCGGTGTGCTCCGGCGCGATTTTCAGATAGCCGCCGACGTGATGGGCGACCAGTTCCTTGACATAGGCCGGGCTTTTCACCGCGAGATCGTAGCGCACGCCGGAGGCCACCATCACCCGCCTGATCCCCTTGAGTTCGCGGGCCTTGCGGTAAAGCTGGATCAGGGCGTCGTGGCTGGTGTCCAGATTCTTGCAGATGTCGGGATAGACGCAGGAGAGGCGGCGGCAGACGCTTTCGGTCTGCTTGTCCTTGCAGGCCATGCGGTACATGTTGGCGGTGGGGCCGCCAATATCGGAGATGACGCCGGTAAACCCTTCGGTCTTGTCGCGGATCTCCTCGATTTCCTTGAGGATCGAGTCTTCCGACCGGCTCTGGATCACACGGCCCTCGTGCTCGGTGATCGAGCAGAAGGAACAGCCGCCGAAACAGCCGCGCATAATGGTGACGGAATGCCGGATCATCTCCCACGCCGGGATTTTGCGCTCGCCATAGGCGGGATGCGGCGCGCGGGCGTAGGGCAGGCCGTAAACCGCATCCATTTCCGGCGTGGTCAGCGGGATCGGCGGCGGCGTGAGCCAGACTTCCCTTTTGCCATGCTTTTGAATCAGGGGGCGGGCATTGCCGGGGTTGCTCTCGCGGTGCAGCACGCGGGAGGCGCGGGCATAGGATTCCGGTTCCACCACCACCTGATCATAGGCGGGCAGGCGCACCACGACATTGTCGCCCTTGACATGAACGCCCTCGTCTCCATCGAGGTCGTCGGCGGGGGCTTCGGTCCAGCCCTCAGGCGCGGAGTCGCGCATAAAGGCGAGGCCGCGAATGTCGGAAAAATCCTGGTCGAGACCCTTTTTGGCGAGGCGGTGGGCGGTTTCGACCAGGGCGCGCTCGGCATTGCCGTAAAGCAGCAGGTCGGCCTTGGAATCCATCAGCACCGAGCGGCGAATCTTGTCGGACCAGTAATCGTAATGGGCGATGCGGCGCAGCGAGGCCTCGATGCCGCCGATGACGATCGGGATTTCGGGAAACGCCTCGCGGCAGCGCTGGGCATAGACGATGACGGCGCGATCCGGCCGTTTGCCGCCCTCGCCACCCGGCGTATAGGAATCATTGTGGCGCAATTTCCGGTCGGACGTGTAGCGGTTGACCATGGAATCCATGTTGCCGGAGGTCACGCCCCAGAACAGATTGGGTTTTCCCAAAATTTTGAAAGCTTCCGCGCCGCTCCAGTCGGGCTGCGCGATAATGCCGACGCGAAAACCCTGGGATTCCAGCAGGCGGCCGATGATGGCCATGCCGAAACTGGGATGGTCGATATAGGCGTCGCCGGTGACGAGGATGATGTCGCAGGAGTCCCAGCCCAAAACCTCCATTTCCGCGCGCGACATGGGCAGGAAGGGGGCCACGCCAAAGCGGTGCGCCCAATATTTGCGGTAGGAGAACAGGGGTTTCGCTGTTTGCGGGTTCAAGGTCATCGGAGGTTGTCGCGCGTTCGGGTCAGGGCGTCAATAACGCCGAAGCCGGGCTTTTCGACGACGGCTCCGCGCCGCCGCAGGTCCAACATTGGCGGGTGATCTTCAGCTTGCCGCCATGAACGCCTCGAAAATCCGCCGCACCTCCTTGCGCCGTTCCGCCAAATCCCGCTCCAGCCGCGAAAAATCCGGCAGACCCGCCGCCACCGCCAACCGCCGCTTGACGCCCTCAGCCGCTTGGGCGGGATCGGCGCCCTCGCCGAGGCTCAACCGCAGCCATTGCGTCACCTTGGAGAATAAAGCCAAAGCCTCGCCCAACCGCGCCGCGACGTCCGGGTCGAGCGCGCGGCCCGACGCGGCCGCCAGAATCTCCGCCGTGCCCTGCGTGCGAAAACTGCGTTTCTTGAAACCGTGGGCCAGCGCCAGCGTCTGCGCGATGAATTCAATGTCGAGCAGCCCGCCCGGCGCCAGTTTCAGATCCCACGGCCCCGCAAAACCCTTCTCCTTTTCGATCAACCTCCGCATCGTCAGCGCCTCCTTCGCCAGAAGGGCGAAATCGCGCTTGACGAACAAGGTGGAGTCGATGATCGCCCTGACATCTTCGCGTAAACTGGCGTCGCCCGCGATCGGCCGGGCGCGGGTCAGCGCCATATGCTCCCAGATTTCCGCATGTTCGGCCTGATAGGCGCCAAAAGTCGAGAGCCGCGCCGCCACCGGGCCCTGGTTGCCGGACGGGCGCAGCCGCATGTCCACCGAAAAGAGTTTTCCACGGCGCGTCGGCGCCGAGAGCGCGGCGATCAGGCGCTGGGTGAGGCGACCGTAATAGACGGAGGCGTGCAGCGGCTTGGCGCCGTCGGATTCCGGGTTTTCCGGGTCGAAATCATAGACCGCCACCAGATCGAGATCGGAGGTCGCGGTCATTTCGCGCGAGCCGAGCTTGCCGAAGCCGAGCACCGCGAAGCGGCCGCCCGGCGGGCCGCCGTGTTCGGCGACGAAAACCTCCTCGACGCGCGTCAGGCAAGCGCGAATCAGCGCGCCCGCCAACGCCGAATAGGAGCGCGCCGCCTGCTCCGGCTCGATCAACTCCGCGAACAGCCGCAGGCCGATCAAGAACTTTTCTTCCGTGGCGAAGGTGCGGGCGATGTCGAGAAAGTCTTCGAGGCTGGACCCGCTCTCGTGAAAACCTTCGAGACGGCGCAGATAATCCTCCTCGTCGCCGACGATGGCCAACAGACCCTGGTCGATGGCCGCGTCCAGCACATTGGGCTTTTGCGCCACCACTTCGGCGAGGCGCGGGGCGCCGCCCAGAATGTCGGCGAACAATTGCCGCATCGCCTCATGCGATTTCAACAGCGAGAACAGCTCCACCGCCGCCGGCATGCGCGCCATCGCCTCGTCGAAGGCGGCGATGGCCGAATCGGCGTCGCCCGACTTCGAAAAGGCGTTGAGCAGGGCTGGGATGAGCTCGGTCAGCACCTCGCGGGCGCGGGCGCTGCGCACCGCCGGGCGGCGGCCGAAATGCCAGCCGCGCACGGTCTCGGCCGCGCCGGCCGGGTCGCGAAACCCCATTTCACGCAGCGTGTCCAGCGTTTCCGGGTCGTCGCCGGAGCCGGTGAAGACGAGACTCCCGGCGCGCGAATCCAGGCCCGGCGCGCTTTCGAACAGCCGGGCGTAATGTTTCTCCACCGCGCGCAGCCGCTTGATCAAAGCGGCGGAAAAGCCGGCGACGCCGGGAAAACCGCAGAACCGGGCGAAAGCCTTTAACGCGTCTTCATCGGCGGGAAGGCGCTGGGTCTGGAGGTCGTTGAGCATTTGCAGCCGATGCTCGACGCCGCGCAGAAAACAATAGGCCTCACTGAGTTCGGCCACCGCTTGCGGCGTGATCCACTGGTCCGCCTGGAGCTGTTTCAGCATGTCGAGCGTGCGCGAGCCGCGCAATTGCTTGCGGCGGCCGCCGAAAATGAGCTGCTGGGTCTGCACGAAAAATTCGATTTCGCGGATGCCGCCGCGCCCGAGCTTTACGTCATGGCCGGCGACGGCGATTTCCGCATGGCCTTTGACCGCGTGAATCTGGCGTTTCATGGCGTGGACGTCAGCGATCGCCGCGTAGTCGAAATATTTGCGCCAGATGAAGGGGGACAGTTCGGCCAGGAAATCTTCGCCAAGGGCGATGTCGCCGGCGATCGGCCGCGCCTTGATGAAGGCGGCGCGCTCCCAGTTCTGGCCGAGCGTCTCGTAATAATGCCGCGCGGCGTCGAGCGAGACCGCGATCGCCGTGGAGCCGGGGTCGGGCCGCAACCGCAGATCGACGCGCAAGACATAGCCGTCGCCGGTGTGCTCGTTCAGCAGTTTGACCAGATGCTGGGTCAGGCGCACGGCATTGGTCTTGGCGCCTTGTCCCGCGTCCAGAACCGGCGACTGGCCGTCAAAAAACACCACGAGATCGGTGTCGGACGAATAGTTCAACTCCCTCGCGCCATGCTTGCCGAGCGCCAGAACGGTCAGGCCGCAACGCAACTCGTCGGGTTCGCCGCCCCCCCAGTCCAGCCTGTCGCCCGCAAGCCGCAAAGCCGCGCGCAGGGCGGCCCCGACGAGGGCGTCGGCGGCGCGCGACAAGGCCCCGGTCGTCGCCACCACGTCGAACACGCCGCAAAGATCCGCCAAGGCGATCAGCAGCGCGCTTTCCTGCTTGGCCTTGCGCAGCAGGGTCATCGCGCGGGCTTCCGAACATGAGGCCGTCCCGCATTCCTTGAGCGGCGCCAAAGCGGCGTCCAGCGCCGCCTCCGGCTCCTCCTGGCGCAGGATGCGCTTGAGCCGGTCGGGATCGCGCGTGATCAGACCCCACAAGAACGGCGACTGGTCGGCCAGCCCCAGGGCCAGAGGTTGAAAGGCGGGCCATTGCGGCAGGTCGGCGAGGTCGGGCGCCTCCACGAGCAGGTCCTTGAGACGGACCTGCGCGTGCGTCTTTTGCGCCGGACGGGGGAACGCCAGCGCGGTCATGACGCGGCCTCGCGCGGCAGGCGCAGCGTCACGCGCAAACCGGGTTCATTGTTCTCGACGCGCAACTGGCCGCCGTGCAGCCGCGCCACGGCCGCCGCCAGCGACAGGCCCAGGCCGGAGCCGGGGCGCGAGCGCGACGCCTCCAGCCGCACGAAGCGCTCCAGCACACGCTCGCGGTCGGCGGCGGGTATGCCCGGCCCGCGATCCGCGACAAAAATTTCGACCGCGCGGGCGTCGCCGGCCGCGCCCACCGTCACTTCGCCGAACTGTCCGGGCAGCGGCGGTTCGCCATATTTCAGGGCGTTGTCGATGAGATTGGCCAGGGCCTGGCCGATCAACTCGCGATGACCGCGAAACTTTTCCGCGCCTCGCGCCGCGACCTTGAGATGCACGCCGCGCTCCTCCGCCGAGGGTTCGTAGAGTTCGACCATGTCGGCGGCGAGCGCCGCCCCGTCAAGTTCGGTAAACCCTTCCGATGAAGTGTGGGTCTCGGCGCGGGCGATCAGCAGCAGCGCGTTGAAGATGCGGATGAGGCCGTCGGCCTCCTCGATCACATGCTCCAGCGCTTGCTTCAGCGAGGCCTGTCGGCTCGCCGAATCGCCGTCCGCCGAATCGCCCCGGTCGGCCATCAGGGCCTGCTCGGCGTTGTTGCGCAGCCGCGTCAGCGGGGTGCGCAGATCATGGGCGATGTTGTCGGACACCTGCCTTATGCCCTCCACCAGCTTGGCGATGCGGTCGAGCATGGCGTTGAGATTCTGCGCGAGCCGGTCGATCTCGTCGCCCGCGCCCGACAGCGGCAAGCGTCCCGTAAGGTCTTCCTGCAGCAGGGTCGTGGCCTTGGCGCTCATGGCGTCCACACGCTGGAGCAGGCGTCGCGCCACGATAAAGCCGCCGAACGCGCCGATCGCCAGCAGCCAGGGCAGCGATCCCATCAGGGCCGCGCTGAGAATGCGGCCAAGGCGCTCGCGGTCCTCGAGATCCTGGCCGACGAGAAGTCGGAATCCGTCCGGCAGGACATAGGCGCGCGCCAGCGCCCGGCGGCGGACGTTCGCCTCGCCCGGCCGCTCATAGGCTATTTCCATCGGCGCGGTCTGGCTCAGCACGTCCGCCGGCAATTCCAGCACATTGCCGGCGATCCCGATCCCGTTGGGGGCGGCGACGAGATAAATGGAGGCGCCGGGCGCCTGCGCGCGCCGCTGCACCACATTCACCAATTGGGTGAGCCCACCCTCCTCGTATTGGTCGGTCAGGCCCTTCAATTCGACGTCGAGCGTCTGGGTGATCTGCTCGTTGATCAGGGCGCGGACATTGTCTCCGACATGACCCAGCGCCAGGGTGAAGCCGAGCCCGACGATGATGACATAGGCCAGCGCCAGCTTGAACGAGGTGGTGCGAAAGAATCGGTCCGCCGAACCGAGGCGGGCCAATGTCGTGTTCTTGAATTCCGCCGGCGGCAAGGCGCGTCCCCTTTTTTTTCACCATGATTCATGCCGGCTTCGCGGGCAAGTTAGCGATTGGTCATAACGAGGATGCGAAACGGGAAACCGCTCTTTAACCGTGAGGCTTCATTGTCTCATCCTGTTCGGTAGCGTTCTGTAGGGTACCCCATGTTCACGATTCTCGATCAATGGCTGGCGCGTCTGTTTGGAGCCAGCCGGCGCGACAGGAGCGTCCCGCTTCTCGCCCAGCGCGCCTATTACGGCCATGACGGCATGGATTTCCGCCAGATCGACGCCTATGACCGCAGCTTCGATTTCGACGATCAGCCGACGCCCTACCAGACCTATGTCCGTCTGCCCCGCAGCGGCGACATCCTTATCGATTCGCCCGCCGCGCCGGCGTCGGCGCCGGCCCCCGGCGCTCAAGACCTGGCTGAACAGGAAGCCGCCGCGACGCTGAAGTCGCGGCGGATGCTGCGCGGCGATTGGGTCGAGCCCGAAACGCCGGCGACCGCCGAGCCGGCGCCGGCCGCGCCGGAGGTCTGGAGCGCAGATCCCGGCCGCGTGCGCTTCACCCGCACGCCCGAGACCTTCATCCAGCGCCGCCGCGACGAGGAAGAAGCGCGCGCGCGCGCGCTGGAGGAAGAGACCCGCCGCGTCGCCGAGGAGACCCGCCTGCGCGCCGAGGCGGAAGCGCGGCGCATCGAAGAGGACACGCGGCGCCTTGAGGAGACCAAGCTGGCCATCGCCCAAGCCATGCGCGGCGTCAACCAGGATGCGGACGCCGACGCGCCGCGCGTGCGCTTCGCGCGCACGCCCGATGCGGTGTTCCAGGCCCGCGCGCGCCTGAAGGATCCGAAGCCGGACCCCATTCCTGAACCCGAAGCCGAAGCCGAAATCGGAACCGGAACCGGAACCGGAACTGAACCGGAAACCATCGCCGAACCCGAAGCTCAGGCCGAGGTTCCCCCCGCGCCGGTCGCCGAGCCCGCGCCAGCTTTCGAGCAAGGCGCCTTTGGCCAAGTCGCCGCCCTGTTTACCGCGATGGGCGCCCGTTTCGCACTACAGACCGGCTCTGCCGCGTCGGCCCGTTTCGTCGCGCCCCTCGCTCCGGCCGTTCATGTGGCGCCCGTTCCCGCGCCCGTGGCGCCCGCGCCCGTCGTGTCAACTCCCGAGCCTGTCGCGGCTGCGGCCGCCCCCGTCGAGGCGGCCGCAGCCGCGACAGGCTCGGGA
>NZ_NHSJ01000120.1 GCF_002937075.1 Rhodoblastus sphagnicola | reverse complement strand
ATCGGCGGTCGAGCTCCGCCAGCGCAAAATAAGCCGATGCCTTGCGCAGGATCTCGTTGGCCTGCTTGAGTTCGCGGTTCTCGCGCTCCAGCGCCTTCAGCTTCTCGGCGACATCGCTCGGCACGCCGGAGCGCTTGCCGGCATCGACTTCAGCCTTGTTCACCCATTCACGCAGGGTGTGCGGCGAGCAGCCGATCTTCGACGCCACCGACGATACCGCCGCCCAGCGCGAGGCGTGATCGCCCTCGTGATCTAAAACCATCCGCACCGCGCGGGCGCGAACCTCAGGTGAAAATTTGTTGGTCGTAGTGCTCATGATGGCTCCATCCTATTTGGGAGTTGGAGCCTCCGGCAAACCCGGCGCGGTTCAGTCATATGCCAGCCGGCCTGATCAAGCAGCAGCACGGCGTGAACGCCCGACGAGACGCTTTTGGCGATTTCGGCGAGATGCAACTCCATCGCAAAGGTGTTGCACTTGGGCATGATGAGAGCCGCGCCCTTGCCTTCCTTGGGCGATATCGCGCCGAAAATATAGGTCGAGACAGTCCGCTGATCATGCGGCGCGCTGGGCCTTGATCCGCGTTTGGCCCATCGGCGGGTGATCTTGTTCTTCTGACCAACACGGGCTTCGTCAGCGAACCAAATTTCTATTTTGTCGATGGCGACGCCCTTTTCGTGCGCGATCTCATCCAGGCGGGTTGGCAGGCTTTTTTAAAATCCTCGATCGCGCCTTCGGCTTGGGCGTGATGGCGCGGCCTGGCTGAGAGCTTGCGATAACCCATTTTGCGCATTTCTCGGCTCATCGTCTGCTCGGCGACGGCAATGCGAAACTCCTCGAATACCCACTGGCAAAGATCGACGATTCGCCATCGAACAACGCCATGAATGCAAGGCATCGGGCCGTCTTCGATCATGCGCGCGAGAGCGGCGCGGTGTTCGTCTTTGAGCAGCGACGGCTGGCCGGGCGCTTTGCGATCAATCAGGCCATCTGGGCCATGCGCGTTGAACCGCAGCACCCAGTCTCGGACAACCTGGAGCCCGACCCCGCCGATCTTAGCCGCTTCGCTCCGCGCCCCGCCATCGTAGATCGCCGCCAGAGCGAGAAGCCGGCGCGCTTGCGGACCATCTTTCGCGCGTCTCACGATAGCCCGTAGAGCCACCGCATCACAATCTTCTCGAAGCCTGATTGCTGCCGCCATGACGAACATCCCTGGTTCGCCAAGTCGAATCAAATTTTCTCCGATTCGGGAATCCCCCCGCGTGAGTCTGGATCAGCGAGGGTTGGTATAAGCCAGCTCCTCGACGCTGCTCAAGAAATTGATTTAATGAAACTCTCGCACAATCTCGCGGTCAAAAGCACAAAAACAATTCTTACCCAGCTCCTTCGCCACATAGCGAGCTCGATCGGCGGCGCGTATGATTTTGTCGACCTTGGCTCCTGGCGCAGCAACGACAGCAGCAACTCCGATCGATGCGGCTAAACAAGCTCGTGGCATTCCCTGGATGGCGAAGGTCTCGCGCCCCAATCGATTGGTGCAGACTTTCGGTGACGGTCGGCGCCAGCGAAAAACCGCGTCAGGCCGACATGGCCTCGAAAAGAGCCAGCACCTTGAACGAAAGACCATATTCATCGCCTTTCGCGCGCAGGACGGACGCTTCGCGGACACGCCCGTCGGGCAGCGTGACCTGGATCGTTTCGCCCTGTGGAATCGCCAGAGCGCATTTCAAGCGCAATCCGCTGTCCGAAAGGTCGAGAAGCATGGCTTTGTGACTTTGGCCGGCATAGGCGAAGGAGACTTCGGCGTCCATCCTCATGCGCGGCGCGACGCGGCGCTCGTGCGCCTCGCGGGTGCCGCGGATTTTCTGGACGATATTATCTTCCAGCGTTTGAATCGTTCTGGCCATTTCAGCGAGCTCGGTCTTGGCGGTGAACGCCAGATCGCCGGTCTTGATGGCCGAGGCCGAGAGGAGATCGATATGGATGTTGAGCATCATCGTCACCTCGGAAATGTTGGAGAGATTTTGCGATATGGCTTCCGTCGCCTGCGATTGTTCTCCGACCGAAGTGGCGATGTCGCCGGCGCCTTGCGCGATGGAGCGCACGGCGCCGTCGATCAAGGCGATGGCCGCGACCGTCTCCGCCGCGACATGCTGAATGCCGGCGATCTCCGCTGTAATGTCCTCCGTGGCGCGCGAGGTCTGCGCGGCGAGGGATTTGACTTCATTGGCGACGACGGCGAAGCCGCGTCCGGCCTCCCCCGCGCGCGCGGCTTCGATCGTCGCGTTCAGCGCCAGCATGTTGGTTTGCGCGGCGATGGTGCGGATGAGCGAAACGACGTTGCCAATCCGTGCGGTGTTCGTTTCCAGAACGGACACGGTTTTTCGCGTCGAGCCGAGCATGTCCGTCGCCGATTTCACGTCCTTCCCCGATGCCGCGACGCGCTCCGACACAGTGCCGACATGCGAAAGCATCACATCCGTCGCCGAACCGATCTGTTCCATGACTTCGGATGAGCCCTGCGCCGCATTGGTCAGGGTTACGCTATCCGATTTGAGCACGGCGGATGTTTTGGCCATATTTTCGGCGAGATCGGACAGCGCCGCGACCTTTCCGGCCACCTCGACGACGACAGTCTTGACGTCGTCCTCAAGGGATTGCGCATAGGAGATCAAGGCTTGCCGGGAAGCCGCTCGCGCCTCTTCAGCCGAATCCGCCTTGCGATGCGTCTCCAGGGATTGTCGCGCCTTCAGATCTCTCTCGCCTTGCGCGTCGAGTTCATGTCGTCGTTTGCGACCCCGAGTCGCCCCGCGCGCGAAAATCGCCAACAGCGCCATGAGACAGACGCCTTGCAACAGCGCCAAAGCCTGTGGGAGGCCAGCCGGATCGGAGTGCAGCACGAAGAACGTCGCCGCGCCCGCGGACATGCCTATCGCAGCCAAGGCGATTCCAAAGTCAAAATTGCTTCGGGGGATAAGCATAGAGATTCCCATGGCTGGTGATTACGTGCGTTAGAACGTCTTCATGCGAGTATCTTATCATAAACGTTAAATATTTTATGCGCATGGTCAGAATATCATCTTGGTCTGTAAGATGGAAAATCTTGAGAGATTGGCAAGGGCGCGCGGAGCCTGTGCTGAAAATGAGAGGGATCGAGGCCGTCGGGGCGCAATCGCGCCTCCTGTTTTCGCGACAAATCTCCCCCCAAATCAGGGTTCGGACAGTCAAGATCGACTCTCCAAGCATTAGCGCCTTTGGGCTGGCTGGCGCCGACAGCTTCACACAAGTGAGCACCAGCATGGTCGTCCAGGAACGAAAGAGCGCCGGATAAACAATGCGGCCAAGACGGCGGCGCCCTTTGTGAAATCGATGCGCCTGAGCCGAAAGGCTGGGGTCAACGGCGATTTCCAATCGAATCGTCCTTTCGCGGCAAATATCCAAACGACAAGCAAACCCTTGCGAAAGGGCGCGGGTCGCGCCCGTCCCCAGAACAATTCGATTGAAGAGGCTTGCGTGAACTCCATCGTCGATCAAATGAAGGACGAAAAAGGGCAACGCGCGCAGGCGATCATGCTGCGCCGCCGCGAGGACCTGTTCGAGAACGACCGGCTCAAGTCCATCGAGGCGCGGGCCTCAAGTTATTTGCGCGCGGGCGTGCCGGTGCATTTTCGCGGACCGGCGGGAACGGGCAAGACGACCCTGGCGATGCAGATCGCGGCGAGCTTCGGCGTTCCGACGATCCTGATCACGGGGGATGGCTGGCTGACCTCGGACGATCTGATCGGACAGGAAACCGGCCGGCGCCACAAACATGTGGTCGATAATTTCGTGCATAATGTCCGCAAGGTCCAGACCGAGACGTCGGGCCTGTGGGCCGATAATGCGCTGACCACGGCGATCGAATCCGGCTACACCCTCATCTACGACGAATTCACGCGCTCGCCGCCGCGCGCCAACACCCCTTTGTTGATGGCTCTGGAGGAAGGGACGGTGATCCTGCCCTCCCGCGCCGGCAAGGACGTCTATATCCGCGCGCACCCCGATTTCCGCGCCATTTTCACCTCCAATCCCGAAGATTACGCTGGCGTCATGGCGCCTCAGGACGCGCTGCTCGACCGGATGATCACATTCGACCTGACCGGGCATGACCACGCCACCGAAGTCGGCATTGTCGCGGCGAAATCCGGCCTCGAAGCCGGGGCCTGCGAAACCATCGTGAGCATCGTGCGCGCCTTGCGCTTTGAGGGGTCCGCGCGCTCCAGCGCCTCGTTGCGGGCAGCCATCATGATCGCGCGCATCGTCAAGGCGGAGGCGCTGCTGGTCTCGCAACGCGAGCCGCGCTTCGTCCAGCTTTGCGTCGATGTGCTCGAGGCCAATTCCACCAAGCTCAAGCAGGACGGCCGAAGCGCGGCGGTTCTGGAAAGATTTCTCGGCAAGCCCCCAGCGGTCGCGGCCCAGAAGCCAAATGACAGTTCCGCGGCTTCGGCGGTCTGACCAAAGGGAGGATAACGCCGATGACCACGCGCAACTTTCGCCCCATGGAGCGGCTCTCGACCATTGCGCGGGCGCCGCCGCGGACGCGGGCGCAACTGGCGTCCGAGGTGACGCGGCTCGAATTTGAACGCGACCGCGCGCTGCGCGATCTGGCCTTGCTGGAGACCAAACGCGCGGCGGCCGAACGGCGCTTTGCCTCCATAGACGCGCGCTCGAAAAAGCTCCGGAGCCTTTTCGCCGATCTCGAAGCGGATGAAGCAACCGGAGACCCGCGATGAACACGCTTCAGGCGACGAGGAAAGCCAAGGAGACGGTCGTCGAAATCACCGGCAAGGACGCGGAAAGCGTGTCGCGCTGCGAGCGCGACGACAAGGTCTGGACCATCGTTCTCGACATTATCGAATCCAAGGCGCGGATCGCCGACAATGACGTGATCGCGAGTTACGAACTGATCCTCGATCTGGCCGGCGACCTGCAAAGATACATGCGCCTGCGCCGCTACCGGCGCGCCGACGCGCGCAATGAAACGGAATCGAGAGGTTGACCCATGTCACACGGAATCCAGAGTCCGCAGCGTCAGGACGGCCTCGCCGATATTCTCGAGCGCGTGTTGGACAAGGGCATCGTGATCGCCGGCGACATATCGATTCATCTCGTCGGCATCGAGCTTCTGACGATCAAACTGCGCCTGCTGATCGCCTCCGTCGACAAGGCGGCCGAAATGGGAATCAACTGGTGGGAGAACGATCCCATGCTGTCGTCCCGCGCTTTTGCACTCGAAACGGAAAACAAGGCGCTGCGGATGCGGGTCGCCGAAATGGAAGAACTGAAAATGCCGAAAATCGCCTGATTTTCCAATTTCTTTTGCCAGGACGCGAGCACCGCGATGACCAGAAAAACGCATGATCCCAAGGGACCGACAGGCTTTGAGGCGCTGAACCAGATCGGTTTGCGGCTGGGCGATCTGTTCGGCGCCGTCAACGCCACGCTCAATGAGGCGGCCAACCTGCGCAACGGCAAGGCCGACGGCGGCGAGGGCGACGCCTTGCGCACCCATGTCGACTGGAATGTGAGCGTCGGCGGCGTCGCCATGGGCGGCGGCTCCGGTTTCGCCAGCGAGGACGCGGCAACGCGCGCCGAACGTCCGCAAGCGCCCACGCCCGAAGCGCCGCCGCGCGAGCCGGTCCATGAAATCTTTGTCGAGGCCGATCATGTGCTGTGCACGTTTGAACTGCCGGGCGTCGCCCTTGAGGATGTCGCGCTGAACCGCGCCGGACAGACTCTGACTCTCCAGACCACGGGCAAGGCGAAGTTCCTGCTCTCGGTTGAATTGCCGAAAGAGGCGAGCGCCGCCGAACCGGCGCGGGCTCTGCGCCACGGCATTCTCGAACTGCGTTTCGTCTTGGGCGAGGTTTGAGCGGGCTGATGTCCAACCTTTACATTTACGCCGTCATTCGCAGCGAGGATGCGCGCGAGATCGATCTGCCGCCCGTTGCGGAGCCAATGCAAAAGGTCGCCTGTCATCAGGTCGGACCCATCGCGGTCGTCGTCAGCCCGACCGAGCAGACGGAGATTATGTCGACGCGCCGCAATATGCTGTCGCACACCAAGATTCTCGAAGAGATCGTGCGCGATCGTCCGGTCCTGCCGTTTCGCTTCGGCGTGATCGCGACGGGTCTGGCCCGGATCGAGTCCATTCTCGGCGCCAGGGCGCGGGAATTGCGCGGGACGCTCGATTCGATGGCCGATCTCATCGAAGTCGGCGTGCGCCTCACCTTCCAGGAGCGCGAGATCTTCCAGAAGATCGTCGAGGCCCATCCCGATTTGCGCCGTCGTGGCGAAAGCCTCAAACGGCGGCCGAAGGCCGAGACCTATTACGAGCAGATCGATCTCGGCCGCGCGGTCGAGGAGAAGCTCAGCCAACAACGCGCCGCGCTGGGAGACGCCATCTCGCAAAGGCTCGCGCCTTTCGCCGAGCGCGCGATCCGGCACAAGACATTCGAGGACATGGCGATCTACAGCGCCGCCCTTCTGGTCCGGCGCGAGCAGGAGCCCGCGCTGTTCGCGGAAGTCCAGAAGATCGAGGCGGAATTCGGCGACCGCGTCGCGATGAAATATGTCTCGCCGGCGCCGCCCTATCATTTTGTGTCGATCAGGCTGGACGCGCAAGCCGCATAGGAAACCACAATGGGCCTGCTCAAAACTCTCCTGACCCTGCCGGTCTCCGGCCCGCTCGCCGGCTTGATGTTCATCGGCGAAAAGCTCGCCGATGCCGCCGACAAGGAGGCTTTCGATCCCGACGCCATCAAGCGCCAGATCGTCGCGCTTGAAGACAAGCTCAATGCGGGCGCCATCACCGAAGAAGAATATGAGGCGGATGAACTCGTCCTGCTGTTGCGCCTGCGCGAGTCTGTCGCCAAGCGCGACGGTTCCTGAAACGCCCATGTCCGCCAAACCCGATTCCGTCGCGCCCGATCCCGCCGCATCGCCCGCGCTGATCCTCGACGTTCACGAGGGACGTCCGTCGGATTCGGATCGCGGCATCGTCCGGCTCGATCCCGAGGCCATGCGGGCCATGGGCGCTGCCACGGGCGACATCCTGCGCATACAGGGCGCGCGTTGCGCCCATGGGCGCGCCATGCCGTCGCAACAGCAGGATCGGGGGCGCAATCTCATTGCTCTCGACGGCGTGACGCGCGAGAATGCCGCCACCGCCGCAGGCGCGAAGGTCCGCGTCTCCCTGGCCTCTGCCGCTCCCGCCGACCGCATCGCGCTGACGCTCCACAATTTCGCCCTGGCGCCGTCGCCGATCCTGCTGCGCCAGATCGCGCGGGCCATGGAGAACGCGCCGCTCGCCACCGGCGACGGATTCCGCATTGCGCTGCTCAGCGGCAAGCGCCTTGCGGCGACAATCGGCGCGACCAGGCCGGCGGGCGTCGTCCTGGTCGGCCCTCGGACGCAGATCGTGCTCGAACGCGGCGCCGCCTCCCCGCGCTCCGGCGCCGGCAAGCCCGACGCCGAGGCGGCGCGGGACATACGCTATGACGATCTCGGAGGACTCAAACGCGAAGTCGCCCGCGTCCGCGAAATGATCGAATGGCCGTTGCGCCACCCGGAAATCTTCAGCCAACTTGGCATCGAGGCGCCGAAAGGCGTGCTGCTCAGCGGCCCGCCCGGAACGGGCAAGACGCTGCTGGCCAAGGCCGTCGCCACGGAATGCGACGCCGCCTTCTTCCAGATCAACGGCCCCGAGATCATCAGCAAGCATTACGGCGAATCCGAAGAGCATCTGAGATCGATCTTCCAGCGGGCCGGCGAAAAAGCCCCCTCGGTGATTTTCATCGACGAGATCGACGCCATCGCGCCAAAGCGCGAGAGCCTCGCCGGCGACCGTCAGGTGGAGCGGCGCATTGTCGCGCAATTGCTGACCCTGATGGACGGGGTCAAGGGGCGCGGACAGGTCATCGTCATGGCCGCGACCAATCTGCCTTCGAGCATCGATCCGGCCCTGCGGCGGCCCGGCCGCTTCGACCGAGAAATCGTCTTCGCCGCGCCCGACCGCCCCGGCAGGCGCGAAATCCTGGACATTCACACGCGGGGCATGCCGCTCGACGGCGACGTCGATCTGGAGCGGCTCAGCGAAATCACCCATGGCTATGTCGGCGCCGATCTCGGCGCGCTGGCGCGCGAGGCCGGCATGGCGGCGATTCGTCGTCTGATGGCGGCTGCCGGACCCGAGGGCCGCTTCGGCGAAACCGAGCTGAAAGTCACCGACGCCGATTTCGCGACGGCGTTGAACGAGGTCGGTCCCTCGGCCATCCGCGAACTGGCCTCGGACATTCCCAATATCGGCTTTGACGCCATCGGCGGTCTCGACGACATCAAGGACATTCTGATCGAAGCCGTCGTCTGGCCCTTGCGCTATCCGCATTATTTCAGCGGCGCCGGGCTCAAATCGGCAGGCGGCGTCTTGCTGCATGGCGCGCCCGGAACGGGCAAGACGCTGCTGGCCAAGGCCCTGGCGCACGAATCCGGCGTCAATTTCATCGCGGTGCGCGGACCGCAATTGCTGAACCCATATATCGGCGAAAGCGAAAAGGCCGTGCGCGACCTGTTCGCCAAGGCGCGTCTCGTCGCCCCCACCATCATCTTCTTCGACGAAATCGACGCTTTGGCGCCGCGTCGGGGCGCCGGCGACGCGGCGGTCGAGCGGGTCGTGACGCAATTGCTGACCGAGATGGATGGCATTGACGAGCGGCGCGGCGTCTTTGTGCTGGCGGCGACCAACCGGCCCGAAGCCGTCGATCCCGCGCTGCTGCGGCCGGGGCGGCTGGACCGGCTTCTCGAGGTCCGCCTGCCCGACGCCGCGAACCGCGCGAGAATTTTCAAGGTCCATCTCGCGCGCCGGAAATTGGCCGAAACTGTCGATATCGCCGGCCTCGCCGAGTCCTGCGCCGGCTTTTCCGGCGCCGAGATCGAGGCGGTCTGCCAGATGGCGGCTTTGGCGCCGGTGCGGCGCGCCATAAAGCGCGGCGGCGACGAACCGGCCGGGGCCATCGAGGCCGAC
Source organism: Rhodoblastus sphagnicola (assembly GCF_002937075.1). GTDB lineage: Bacteria > Pseudomonadota > Alphaproteobacteria > Rhizobiales > Beijerinckiaceae > Rhodoblastus > Rhodoblastus sphagnicola. The sequence continues at coordinate 16,599 of NZ_NHSJ01000120.1, read as the reverse complement.
GACATGAGCGTCGCTCTGGCTTGTCTGCACGCCATGCGTTCCCAAAAATCCCAGGAAAAGAACGTCGCGCCATGACCGCTTGCCGCTTTTACGCCCTGACCGACGAAACCACCGCCGCAAGGCTGGAGTCAGAGATCGCTCGGCTCAAGCCGGGCGGCCTGTTCGTCCTGCGGGCCGCCGATCTCGCGGCGATCGTCGGCCCCGCGCCGCGCGCGCCGCTGATCGGACTTTCGCGCAAGGCGCTGGCGCAGCAGATGGTCGCGTTCCAGCAATGCCTGGAAGGGCTGATGCCCTTCGGCCCGGTGCTCCCGGCTGCTTTTCAGGCCCATTTCGCCGATGGCGCCATGGCCGAAGCTTTTTTGATCGGCCATGAAAAGCGGCTGGCGGGGGCGCTGCGCGATTTTGGCGCGAAACGCCAGTTTCAGGTGACGGTCAGCTGGACGCCCGAAGCCATGCTGCGGCGTCTGGCGCAAAATCCGGCGCTCGCCGAGACCCTGTCGGCAAAGATTTCGGCCTCGGTATCGCGCGGCGCGGCGATCCAGGCGCTGATGGAGACTTATCGGGCCGAACTGAGCCGCACATTCGAGGCGCTGCTGCGCGCCGCCTCGCTCGACTGCATGATCCTGCCCGGCCTCGACGCGGACGCCGTGGTCAACGCCACCGTGCTGATCGAACCGGAGCGCGAGTCCCTGCTCGACGCGGCGGTCAAGGCCATCGACGCCCATGCGAGCGAAGCCTTGCGCATCCGCATGGCCGGCCCGCTGCCGGCCTGCGCCTTCGCCAGCATCCGCCTCGACATGCCGCCGGCCGAAACCATCGCGCGGGCCTGCCGCCGTCTGGACGTCGACCGCATGGCGCTGGAGCCCGAACTCAAGGCCGCCTATCACGCGCGCATGCGCGCCAGCCACCCGGACGTGTCGCCGGAAGGCGTGGCGCCGGACACCGAGGCCAAAGCCGCCTATGAACTTCTGGCGCAACTCCGCGCCGCCGAACTCGCCGTGCAATCGAGCGGAAAACGCGCCAGCGGGCCGATTCCGACGATGCAATTGCTGCGCGCCGACATGCTCAGCCTGGTCGCTTAAAGACATGGCATAGGACAAGGAAATGGCGGTCTTCATCTGTCACGGCATCATCAGAGCGACAGACGCGGGTCTGGCGGCGGGACTCGCTCCGGTGGAGGTCGCGGAGCGGCTCGTCATCGTCGGCGCGGGCGATCTCGCGGCCATTGCGTCACAATGTCCTGATCGTCTGGACAATGGCGAAACGCTGGAGGAGATGATCGCGTCGACCGAAGGCGCCACCGCCTTGGCCGTCGCCCATAACCGCATCGTCAACGCCGTCGCGGCGACCGGCGATATCGTCCCCTTGCGGCTCGAAAGCTTTCATTCCGACGAAGCGGCCATCGCGGCGATGCTGCGCGCCGACGAGACCCGGCTGCGCCAGATGCTGGCGCGCATCGCCGGCCGGTTCGAATTCGCCATCCGCATCGAAAGACGGGCCGATTCGCCAGTGATTCCGCCTCCGCCTCCGGTCGTGACCGGACGCGACTACCTGCGCCGTCGAGGCGGGCAGCGTCAGAGCCTCGCCGAAGGCCGCATGGCTCGGGACGCGCACATCGACGGGATCGAGGCGAAATTCCGCCTGTTCGCCGATGACATCCGCCGCCTGCCCTTCGTCGAAGGCGGCTCACGAAAACCGCTGGCCCGTCTTGCCGCGCTGGTGCGCCGCCAGAGTTTCGCGGCTTTCGAGGCTGAGGCGGTCGCGCTGATGGCTGAGGCGGAAGGTATGGAAATTACCGTTTCCGGCCCTTGGGCGCCCTATTGCTTTGTCGTCGATGCGGAGAGGGTCCATGCCGGAGAAGCTTGATTATGTCGACGACATCGACGAGTCCGAGACCCTGGTCGATCTGCTCGACCGGGTGCTCGACGTCGGCGTCGTCATTGTCGGCGACCTGCGCATTTCCGTCGCCAATGTCGAATTGCTCTATCTCGGGCTGAAGCTCGTCCTCGGTTCCGTCGACAAGATCGCCGGCCTTTCGCCAGCCCGCGCCATTCTCCCGGAAACGCGGGGACCCCTCGCATGAGCCGATTGCGACTGATCGGCGTCGCGCGCCGTTGCGCCGACGAGGGCGAGGCCGGACGTCTGGCTTGCGGGACGTTTACGGCCTGGGTGGCCAGGGACGAAGAGGGTTCGTCCCGGGACGAAGAGGGTCCGAATCTCGACGCGGTCAAACGGCATCACCGGCTGGTGCTGGGGGCCTTGGCGGAAGGCGCGTTCCTGCCCGCGCCTTTCGGGCGCATCTACGAGTCCGAGGCCGAGGTTCGCCAGGACCTTTTGCAGCGGGACTCGCGTCTCGCGCCGGCGCTCGATCGGGCCGAAACGCATGAGGAATGGTCTTTGCGCTGCAAGCCGCAAGCCGCTGCAATGCAGCCGGCTTCAACGGGCCGCGCCTATCTGCTTGGCCGCCAGCAGGCCAAACGCGATATCGCCGAGGCTCTGACGCAAGCGAACGCCTTCCGCGCCGCCCTGACGGAATCGGGCGGGGTGACGGATTGCCTCGCGCTGCATCGCGATGGCGGCGAATTGATGTTTTCCCTGCTCGTCCGGCGGGACGCGCGGCGACATAGCCTCGACGCGGCCGAGGCGGCGGCATTCCGGCTGTTTCCAGGCTTCACGACCCGATTTTCCGGCCCCTGGCCGCTCTATTCTTTTTCCGGCCTCAAGGCGGATCGAGACGAAACGCCGGAGGCGCGGCCGTGAACACATCCACTTTGGCGCAACCAGCGGGTTTTAGCCTCGGCGAAGGGCTCTGCGAACTCGTGGGCGCTTCAGGCGGCGCCGCTTCGGAATTGAAGATCGATCCGAAGAATGTCGAGCGCGATTTGAGCCGCCTCGTGCTGAGCCTGATTGAATTTCTTCGCCAGGTGATGGAGGCGCAAGCCATCCGCCGCATGGAATCCGGCACTTTGACGGCGGAAGAAGAGGAAGCCCTGGGCCTGACTCTCATGCGCGCGGGCGAAAGGATCGTGGAGCTTGCGGCGCAATTCGGGCTCAAGCCTTCCGATCTGAAACTGGATCTCGGACCTTTGGGCCGTCTGGTGTGAGGCTGCGATGTTTTACCCCTGGTGGTTGGTCCCCGCTCCCCATGAGCCAAAACACGGCGGCGCCGCCGCGAGAATTCTGGACGAGACGAAGGCGGCGGAACAGCCGGACGCAAAAGGAGACGAGGCCTTGAACGGGATTGCCGAAGACAAAGGGACGCCGATTTCGTCGCGGGCGACGCGGGCGGATGCGCGGCTGGCGGCCATGGACGGCAAGCTGGACATGATCGTGGCGAAATTGGCGCAATTGGAGGCCGGCGACGCCGCCATGGACTCCGGCAAGCCGGCAAGGACCTTGGACAAGATCGGCAAGCGTCTCGACCAGCTGATGGCGGGTTTTGAGCAATTCCAGGCCAATTTGGCGCGTCCCGACGACGCCGCGCTGGCCGCGACCCTGGAAAACTTGCGCTGCGACCTTCGCGCAATGGATGAAAAATGGACCGGCCTTACGGGCGCGCGCAAGGACATCGCCGCCGCGCCGCGCTTTGAAGCGGAGAAGGCCAATTTCGAGCGAATCTTGACCGGATTTCGACTGGTCCTGCGCGATCTTGGCCAGCAGGCGATGCAATCTCGCAACGCCGAGGGACCGCCAGCGGCTTTGCCCGCGCATCCCTTGCTGGCGCCGGTGGAGGCGCTCCAGGCTGGTCTCGACCGCATCGATTTGTCGCCGCTGCAACAGGCGCTGGAGACGATCGCCGCCCGGCTCGACGCGCTTCAGGCGGGGCAGACGCCCTCTGGCGAAACCATCCGGCCCAACATCCGCCTTGAAGCCGAAAAAGTGGGTTTCGAGCGCATTCTCACCGGCTTCCGGCTGGTCTTGCGCGACTTGGGGCAACAAGCCGCGCGGGCGGACTCGAAAAACGAAGCCTCGTCCTTGCTGGCCTCTCTGGAATTTCTTCAAGCGCGGCTGGAGCCCTTCGATGCGCCGCGCTTGCAGGGCGCGATGGACGAAATGCGCGAACGGCTCGGCGCTCTTGAGGCCGGTCTTGCCGCGCGGCCCCAGCCGCCCGCTCATGCCAACGCCTTGTTTGAGGCGGAAAAAGTCGGCCTTGAACGTCTGCTGACCGGCTTCCGTCTCGTTCTGCGCGATCTTTCCGATCGGGTGCAAGCTCTGGAAGTCGCCCCGCCGATTGTCCGGAGCGCTGAACCCGCGCCCGTGGTCGCTGTCCAAACGCCAGCGGCGTCAGGCCCCGACTCGACGGATTTGCCGCATTTCGATCCGCGCAAACTCGACTTCATCCACCTGCGCACCGCGATGGGCCTCGTCCTGCGACAAACCGGCCAATCGACGGAAGCCCTCGACCGCGTCGTCGCCCGGCTGGCGCAGGCGGAGGCGAAGCTTTCCGCTTCCGGCGGCCTCGGCCAAGGCGCGCCCGCGCTGATCGAACGGCTGGATGAATTGGAAGCCCGCCTGCTGGCCACGATGCAGCCGCCGGTTCAGCCGGAAGCCGCCGACATGGCCATGCCGACGATGAATGCGATGGACATCGCCCGGGACGACAATGCGCTCGAACCGGCGCGCGTCAGTCTGCGCCGCCTGTTGACCGGCTATCGCTTCATTCTGACCGGCTTGCAGCGCGAGGCCGCCGACCTGCGCGCCGCCGTGGACGATGTCAGGGCGGATCGCGCCGCTTGGGCGGTTGAGCGGGACGAGGCCCGGCTTTCCGCGTCGGGACAGGCCGGAGCGGAGGGGTTTTTGGTCGGCATGGCCGGGCTGATGAAACATCTCGGAACCGAAATCGACCGGTTGCAGGTGGTGTCGGCGCCGACACCCCAGGTTGGAGGCTCTCCAGACATTGGCCAATCGTCCGCCGAAGATGTCGAAGACGAACTGGAGGAAGCGATCCGCCGGCTCAATGTCCTGGGCTCGCGCATGGCCCGGGCCGTCGAAAGCGCGTCCCCGTCGCCCGCTGACACGCAACAAGGGGGGCAGGACCGGTTGGCGCATGAGTTGCGCGACCAGACGGCGGAGTTTCTGGCGATCGGGAGCGCCCTGATGGCGGAAATTCGGAAGCGGGCGTAACGCGACCTCCATAAAAACTGACGCCCGTTTCGATCCTGTCGAGACGGGCGTCTTGTTGTCCGCGCGAAGCTGTTGGCGGAAGTAAACAGCCTGGAATCATAAACGAAAAGTTGCATTCAGGATTTGGCGGCAGCAAACAGCCTTGGTGACGCTGTGGCTCAATCGCGCGTTTCCGCATGTAGTTTCATCCTAAAAAATCATTAATCGACTAAATTAATTTACGCCGTAATAAATATCATTGTCGATAAATATATGAATTACAGCGTAACGTCATCTAAATGGCGCGATACGCTACGTATTATATAAATATATCTGCCAGAACAAATGCGTTCAAATTAAGTTCAATTTAATTTTTACCCCTCATGTTGGCGAACAAGAAGCAGGTGAGCCCTAGAAATTCTCTCCAATGCTCCTGACGCTCTATTCAAGACAAGGGGAAATCGATGTCTGAAGACACAATTGCTAACCTCCGGTTTGTCGCCGGGCGATTTGAATTTGTTTATCCGGACTTCGGTCTCATCGTTCGCGGACCTTATATCGAATGGGTGCTCGAAGCGGCGGCCGAGATCATCGCCCGCACCGAAAAACTGCGCGCCGAAGGGTCCAAGGAAGAATTGACGATGCTGGCCGAATTCGGCGAGCCCAATTCCGACATGGAGCTGGATTCCTTAAACTTCCAGACCAAGAGCCGCTTCGACATCCTGCCGCAATGCATCGTTTCCATGGGCGCGATTGATTATCGCTGGGTGCAGAAGGACGGTCGCACGTCTCCCGAGCATGTTTATGTCGAGCGTCTGACGGACATGTCGAAAACCCGCAGTGACGCCAACTGGCTGGCCAACGAACCATGACGGGGAGGGGAAACTGGAGCGCGGCTCCGTTCCCGGCTTGAACTGTCTCCGATGGTTTCGCTCATGCGGTCTGCTTCAGGTGAACAGTAGTTCCGGCTGCTCACCAAGAGACTCCAATTGCCCGAGGCCTTGTTCGACTGCTCTTTCCGGTCGGGCCTGAATTTCAATTTTTCGGCTAAACGCGCCAGTTCGTAGAGGACATCCCCATGGAAATCATTCCCTTCGGCTCCAAGGACATCGACAATATTCTCGCCAAGGAGCCCCATCGCGCGGAAATGCTGCCGTTTGGCACGGTTCAGCTCGATCGCCAGGGCAAGATCGTCAAGTATAATCAGGCCGAAGGTCTGATCGTCGGACGCGACCCCGCCGCTTGCATTGGCAAGCGCTTCTTCGACGATATCGCGCCTTGCGCGAAAGGCAAAAGATTCCATGGTGAGTTCTTGAAATTCTATCAAACTGGACAGATCAATGTCCTGTTCGACTACGAATTCGACTACAAGATGAAGCCGGTTCATGTGCGCATCCACATGAAGGCCGCGCCCGACGGCCAAACCTGCTGGCTGTTTGTCAAGCGCGTCTGAGTCGACCAGCGGCTTCGGCAAAGGCGGAAAGCAAGGCTCAGCGCGGGGTGGAAGGATGCTGCCGCAGCAATGCGTCAACGGCGGCCATCGAGCCTTCGGAGGCGTCCATCCAGCCTTCGAGAAACACGGCCGTCTCGAAATCGGCTTCGAGACAATTCGTTACGAAGCCCTTTTGTTTCAGGAGCACGAACTGGACGCCCGCCAGACCCGCTTGCTCCAGCCAAAAGGCTGGGTCGAGGGAAAGAAAGCGCGCGGCGGCTTGTCCAGCCGCGCGGGCGGCTTCTAGTTTGCCGGGGTCGACAACGTGTTTGAACGCCATGTGCTGATCTGTCCTCCATGACGCGGCAGCAGTCAAATATACCTAAACGTCACGCGACGAAAAGGGGAGTCTATATTTTCGGTTAACCCACGTAATATTATGACGCAATCTGTAAAAAGCGCCACATGTAACGAAGGATTAACCAATAAATATATATTGTCATCACAATGCTTGCGGTGGGGGAGTCTTGAAATGTCGTTGGCCGGGACCGAAAGCCAGTTCGACGCCTCCATGGGCCGGGGGGAAGCGCCGCGAGCTTTTGCGGCGGCGGGCGAAGACATGGTTTGGCATCTGGTCAAGATTCACAAGAGTCGGCCGCTTCGCTTTCGCGGCGAGCGGATCATCCGCATGGCGACGAAACCCGGGGAGTCCGACATTCCCGCGCATGAAATCGATCTTTTCATGACGGAGGCGGAAAGGTTCGTCGTCGTCATCAACCGTCTGGGCGAGGGGGGCGCGCGCCATCCGCTCTCGGTGTTCTCGGCCGCCTCGGCTGCGGAAATCCGGGCGCATGTCGCAACAATCGACCCGCTGCCAGGGCTGCCGGTTCCGCTCGACATTATCGAAAACAAATCCATCGGCGAGATGCTGGAGGCGCACGAAAATCTGGCCCGGCGGATTCAGGCGATCCGCCAGGATCTCGGCGCGCTCTGCGAAATGGCTCTGGCGCCGCTGTCGTGACGACCCGTCGGGCCAAATGCCGCGACGGACGTCGCGCCCTGTTCAAAGACCAACTCGATGCTCATCAAAGCGAGAAGTGAGGACTCATGTCACGCGTCACCCTGCTTGAGACTACCGGCCTGGATTCCTTCCAAAGCCAGCACGAGCCGCCGCCCCTCAGCCTGACCCATCCCGCCACGCCCAGCCAGACGGAAGAGTTCCAGTTGCGCTGCACCGGCAGCCGGTCGCGCGTTTTCAATGGCTCGTTGCTGTGTTCGGCGATCAGCTATGTTCCCGGCAACGCCTTCTGGTATGAAATCTCGCTTTATCGTCAGGTCTCGGGTTCGCTGGTGGCGGCGATCAAGCGCTTCACCCATGACGAGGCCGGCATTGACCTGTTCCGCGTCTTTGACGCCGAGGATTTCGACGCGCTGGTTTCGATCCTCGAAGACTACGAACCGGCCAATGACATTGACGCTTCGCTAGTCGGCGTCGACGACATGTCGGTCAGCGGCAGCGAAGTGGCTCTGCGCGCTGTCGGCCTGCGGCTGCGCATCGAGGAAGCCCGGCGCCAGTATGGCGATCTGGTGGGCGAGATGCTGCATCAACTCGCCGTGAACTGAGCTGGAGCCTCGTCGCTCCCTTCGGATTCGAATGAACGGGAAAGAGCGGCCATGCCGTCTCATCCTTCGAGGACATGAGCGATGCAAGACGAGAACCCGGCGGGCGATGCTTTGGTCGCTCAGCATGCGGTGCGGCTATGGTCGCCGGACAGGACGGATCTTCGTCGCATACTGGCGTCGATCCTCCTCGACGACATGGCGACGCTCCGTCGGAAGTCGCTTCCGCCTGATATGGCCGACGGCTGGGACGAGTCGACGCAGCTTGATGAAGACGGGCTCGGCCTGGACAGCCTGGCCCTGTTGGGCGTTTGCAGCCGGGTCAGCCAGTATTTTCATCTGCATGAAGTCGGCATCGAAGACTATCTGTTCGTTCGCCGCACGTTTGGCGAATGGATCGAGATTGTCGCGACCTCGATCGGCATTCGCAGCGAGCGGCTGACCTTCCAGACATCGGGCGGCAGCGGCGCGCCGAAACCCTGCACCCATGAGATCGCCGCCTTGCTGGAAGAGGTCGACGATCATGCGCGCCGGTTCTCCGGATGCAGGCGCGTGCTCGCCTTCACGCCCTGCCATCACATTTATGGATTCCTGTTCTCTGTCGCTTTGCCCCGCCTGCTTGAATGCCCCGTCGCTGACGCCCGCGCCTGGTCGCCGGGAACATTGCGACAGGCGTTGCAGCCGGGCGACCTGCTGATCGCCACGCCCTTTTTGTGGCGGCTCCTTCTCACCGCGCTCGGCTCCTTTCCTCCTGGCGTCACCGGGGTCTCATCCACGGCTCCGCTTCCGGCCGACCTGCGGGCCGACCTTGAAACGGCGGGCCTGGACAGGCTGGTGGAAATCTACGGCTCGTCCGAGACGGCGGGGGTCGGCGTCCGCGACAAAGGCGAAAGCCATTTCCGCCTCCTGCCGTTCTGGCGCCTTGAGCCCGTGACCGGCGAATTGGCGCGCATGATCGGCGGCGCGGAAATCCGCCTCACACCGCAAGACCATCTCGTTTTCGCCGACGGCGCGCGGTTTCTGCCGCAAGGACGGCGGGATGGCGCCGTTCAGATCGGCGGCGTCAATGTGTTTCCCGCTCACGTGGCGGAAGTCGTTCGCCGCCATCCCGCCGTTCTCGATTGCGCCATCCGCCGCGACGGCGAAGCGTCCCGCCAACGCCTGAAAGCCTTCGTCGCATTGCGTCCGGAAGGGATCGGGGAGGAAGCTGTCGCGAAGGACTTGGAGCAATGGATGCGAGAGCGGCTTTCAGCCAGCGAAAGGCCGGTCTCCGTCACCTACGGATCGGCTTTGCCGCACGACGGCATGGGCAAACAGATCGACTGGTAATTCGCGCCTCCCCGCCTGAAGGTTTCAGGCTCGGTTTCACCGGTAAACCCGAATGTATATTCAACACGGCCAGAACGACCGAGGCGATTCCCCTCAATCCCTCATGGCGTCCAAAGCCGATGCGATTTTTGTCATGGACGGCCCGCTGAGCGTCGCTGATTTCGTCGCCATCGCGTCCGGGAGCCGCCGCCTCGCCTTGTCCGAGCGTGTCAGCGCGGGGATCGCGGCGGCGCAGGCGCGCATGGCGCGGTGCATAAAGGAAAACCGCCTCGTCTATGGCGTGACCACGGGTTTTGGGCCGCTCGCCAACGCCTGGATCGACGGCGCCCATGTCGAGGAGCTTCAGACCAATCTGATCTACCATTTGGCGACGGGCGTTGGCGCGCCGCTGTCGTGGGTCGAGGCGCGGGGGCTGATGCTGTCGCGCCTGATCTCGATGGCGCAGGGGCATTCGGGCGCCTCCAACGCTCTGGTCTGCCTGATGGTCGCCTGCCTCAATGCCGGGCTCGCGGCGGTGGTGCCCGAAAAGGGCACGGTCGGAGCCAGCGGCGACCTGACGCCCAGCGCCCATATGGCGCTGGCCCTGATGGGCGAGGGCGCCTTCCTGACGCGCGCCGGCGAAACGCGCGACAGCGGCGAGGTGCTGCGCGAGATCGGGCTCCAGCCGCATCGGCTCGCCCACCGCGACGGTCTGGCGCTGGTCAACGGAACTTCGGCGATGACGGCGATCGCCACGCTCAATCAGTCCCGCGCCGAGCGCGCCGCCGACTGGGCGTTTCGGCTGACGACCGCGCATGCCGAAATCCTGCGCGGCAAGGCCGAGGCCTGGGCGCCCGCGTTCGGCGCCTTCCGGCCGCATCGCGGCCAGATCGAAGCGCATCTCCGCCTGAACCGCTTGATCGAAGGATCGCGGCGCGTCGATCGGCAAAGGGCGGCTTCCTTGCGGCTGCAATCCGCCGATTTCGACGCCGAGGGCATCCAGCGCCGCGAAATCGCGCATCAGGACCCCTATACGATCCGCTGCGCGCCGCAAATTCTCGGCGCCGTTCTCGATGTGCTGCGCTTCCACCGGGACATCGTCACGGTCGAGATGAATGCGGCGACCGATAATCCGCTTTTCGACACGGACGAGCCTTTCGCCCTGCATGGCGGCAATTTTTACGGCCAGCATATCGCCTTCGCCGCCGACGCTTTGTCGCCGGCTGTCGTCAAACTGGGCATTCTGTCCGAACGCCAACTGGCGCGGCTGGTCGATCCGGCGATGAACCATGGACTGCCGGCCTTCCTCCAGCCCTACAAGACGGGGCTGCACAGCGGCTTCATGGGCTGCCAGGTCACCGCCTCGGCGCTGGTCGCGGAATTGCGGTCCCAGGCGAGTCCGGCCTCGATCCAGTCGATCCCGACCAATGCCAATAATCAGGACGTTGTTAGCATGGGGACCATCGCGGCGCGCAAATGCCGCAATGCGCTTGACGAGCTTTTCCGCATTCTCGCCATTCAGGCCATGGCTTGCGCGCAAGCCGTCGATATCGAGACCCGACAGGGCGAAGCGGGCTTTTCGCCGGACGCGCTGTCGCTTCGCGATTTCGTCCGCCGGTCGAGCCGCTTTCTCCACCATGATCGGGCTTTAGGCGGAGAAATCGAAACGCTCGCATCCCGAATGGCCAATCCTTTCGAAGAGGAGTTCCTCCGGTGATCCCTGCCATGACTACCGCGCGGGAGCTTGCCGGCGCCCCGTCTTCCGACCTTTGGCTCGATCGGCTGGAAGAAACCGTCGACGCCGCCATGCTTGACCAGATGCGCCTGCCGATGGTCAAGCCTCACCTCGCCGCCGCTCTGCGAATGGTCCGCTCGATGATGGCGCGCAAGCATTTCGCGAGCCGCGATGAACGGCAAGATCTTCAGGCGAAAATCGACCGAACCCTCGCTGTCATGGACAAGGTTGATCGCCTTGTCCGGCATTATGACGGACTCTTGTTTTCCCAGACGCCCTCACAACCGGCAAGCGGCTTCACGCCAAGCGATCGCCCCGTGGAGGAGGCCGAATTCTTGCCGCCGCCAGAGACGAAACCGGAAATCATCTGGCGAGAGCCGCGCGTCGACGCCCAGCCAAGCCCTGGCGTTGCGACGGTCGATGGCCGTGACGCCGCCATTCCAAAACTTGCGGCCGGGCTAAACGTCGACGCGGCGGCTTCGATCTCGCATGGCGCGGATTTGCCGCCGGCTGTTTTTTCGGTCGCAAACCTTGATCGGGCGGAATTGCTGGCGGCTTTGCGGATTGGTCCGAACGGCGATGGCCGCGCGCCATTCATCATGGTGCGCAACAAACCCGCATCGGTTTACCGCCTGCTCGAAAGGCGCTTCAATGTCGATCCTTCGGCGAGCGACGCGATTTTGCGCGCATTGCTGGCCGAAGGCGCCATCCAGATCAAGCTTCGCGGCCTACCGCCTGGCGGTGAAGTCCGGCCGTCCATCGTGGTTGCCGAATAGGACGCGCCCCGTTCCGGCGCTTTTTGCGCGGGGACGGGGCGAATTTTGCGGGTTGGGACAGGCGAGCGAAAGGGCGCCTCAGCTCTCGCCTTCGGCCAGGATCAGGCGGGCGGCGTTCACCCAGGTCGTGAGATTGACCAGGCGACCGATTTCACCCAGTTGCGCCTTCAGTTCCGCATGATCGACCGCTACCAGATCGTCGAGGGATGTTACTCCCAATTGTGACAGGCGCCAGCGCAGGCCGGGGCCGATCATTGTCAGATGCTCCAAGGAGGTCGGCGCCTTCGGCGACGCCGGATCGGCGACGATCGTTACGGCCGGCTCAGCCGCGACCGGGACCGGCTCGTCTGAGACGACATCCGCCGGCTTGGTTTCCTCTAGCAGCGTGAGGAGGGCCTCGGCCAACGGCGTGCGCGCGACAACATCGGCGATGGCCTGGAAGATTCTTTCCCGAGACAAGATCGGCGGCGGATCACGCGCAAGGTCCGCCTGCGACGAGATTGGCTCACTGTTGACGCGATCTGGTTGATGTTCGGCTGGAGCCGGAGGCGGGCCTTCCTCGGCCAGTGCAAAAGCCAAATCCTCCGAGGCGCCCGGAGGGGCTAGAACGGCGGCGGACGCCAAAATGGGAGCGGGCGACGGATCGGGCTCCGGCGCGGAGGCGGGCGCCGGCAAGGTCGCTGAAGCGAAAGCGTCCGCATCGGCCAGCGGCGTCTTGCGTGGTTTTTTCGCCAGGCGCTCGTCGCGCAGGCGGCTCAGCAGCTCCTGGGAACTCCTCTGAACCGAGCGGGCGGAGGCTTTGTAATCCTGAGGCGAAGACGTCATTTCGGAACTCACACGCAAAGTCGCTTAGGGTGGGCCGGACCAGATTGCCGTTCGGCGCTGCAAACAATCAGGGCGTGAAACAGGTCTGAGCCCATGTCACGCCCCGAAGGGGCCGCTTGGGAGCGGCGTCACGAAGCTTGAAACGTCAAGCGCGCTGCGGCTCGACGGTCAGGCCGACGGCTTCGGCATATTTGAGCCAGGTTTCGACCGAAGCGATGACGATGCGCGCTTCAATCGAGATGAGTTCGATGCCAACGAGGGCGATGCGCACGAAAGCGTCGATGACGACGCCCTTGTCGAGGATACGATCGATGACTTCAGCGAGGCTCGAGGAAGCGACGCTTTTTTCAATGGCCATGAAACTCTCCCGATTTGATCCAACCAAGCCTTTGCCTGGAATAACGATCTCTGCATTTTGCTGCGAAAGGACTTCCGAGCGACGAGCAAATAAACGTTACGAATTTCGGATTAAAAATACCCTAATTTTGGCGCTGCCGAGACAGCTTCTGCAGCATATACAAACGTAGATCTTTTATAAGATAAATATTGCTATTTTTCCATATGCCCTAGCGTCAAACTATATAGAGCATGACACCTGAGTATCGAAGGCAGCTCGCTATCTTGGAGTATTTATTATTTGGATCTTCGGCGATTTTAGTGTGAAAAACGGCGGCCAGAATGCCGCTCTGATCTAGTGTTATCAATAGGTTATTTGGCGTTTCAGGGGGCTAAACCGTATGAATCGGTCAAGCGATGAGTTTTCTGCTCCCGGTTTTGCTCCCGAGCGCATTCGCGAGCGCCGCCGACGGCGTGTCGTCCTTGGCGCTTGGGTAAACGGTGGTCTTGCGCAAGATGTTCTCAAACGTCGCGGCGTCGACTGGCCGGCTGTACATGTAACCTTGCCCCCGGTCGCAGCCGAGTCCGCGCAGAAAATCAGCCTGGGCCGGCGTCTCGACGCCTTCCGCCAGAACCTCCAGATGCAAGCTGTGCCCGAGCGCGACGATCGCGCGCGTGATCGCCGCCTCGTTCTCGCCAAAAGGCAGATCGGTGATGAAGGAGCGGTCAATTTTCAGGGTCTGCACCGGCAGGCGCTTGAGATAGGACAGCGACGACTGGCCGGTGCCGAAATCGTCGAGGGCCAAGGCCAGGCCGAGCCCGCGCAAGCCTTCAAGCACGCGGACGCTCTTCTCCGGCTGCCGCATCATGTAGGTCTCCGTCACCTCCAGCTCCAGCCAGTCGGGCGGCAAGCCCGTTTCCGCCAGGATGCCCGCGACAGTGGCCACGAAGTCGTCGCGTTCGATCTGCAGGCCGGAGACGTTCACCGCTATGCGATGCGGGCCGAGGCCGGCTTGCCGCCAAAGCTCGGCCTGGAGGCAGGCCTCCCGCAACACCCATTCGCCCAGCGGCAAGATCAATCCGCTCTCCTCGGCGATGGCGATAAAATCGGTGGGCGGAATCATGCCGCGTTCGGGATGACGCCAACGCGCGAGGACTTCCGAGCCGACCATCTGTCCGTTGGCGAGATCGAATTGCGGCTGAAAATTGAGGGAAAGCGCGCCTTGCGCGATCGCCGTGCGCAATTCCGTCTCCAGAAACATTTTCTCGCGCGCTTTTTCGGTCAGACGCGCCTCATAGAAGCAGAACTGGTCGCGGCCCGCCTCCTTGGCCTTGTAAAGGGCGAGATCGGCATTCTTGATCAGGGTGGCGGAATCGTCGCCATCGCCGGGAAAACAGCTGATGCCCAAGGAGGCGCGCATGTCCAGCGCGTGGACGTCGATGGAAAAGGACTTTCCCAGCGCCTTCAGGATTTTAGCGGCGACCCGCGCGGCGCCTTCAGGGCCGTCGATATTCTGCGCCAGCACGATGAATTCGTCGCCGCCCAGCCGTGCGATAATGTCGCTCTGCCGCAACGTACGCTTCAGCCGCCGCGCTACGCCGCGCAGCAATTCGTCGCCGGTCGGATGGCCCAATGTGTCATTGACGGCTTTGAACCGGTCCAGGTCCAGAAAAAGCAGCGCAAAATTCGATCGTTCGCGACGCGCCAGTTTCAGCGCCTGTTCGCAACTTTCATTGAAGGATTGCCGGTTGGGCAGATCGGTCAATGCGTCATGATAGGCAAGATGATGGATGTGGGCCGCGGCGCGCTTCTGGTCGCTCAGGTCGTAGAAAATGCCGATATAATTGACGATTTCGCCGCGCGCGTCGCGCACGGTGGAAATGCTCTGCCAGAGCGGCGTCACCTCTCCGTCCTTGCGGCGATCCCAGATTTCGCCCTGCCACTCGCCGGTGCGCTTCAGTATCTCCCAAAGGCTGCGGTAAAAATGGACGTCGTGGCGGCTCGATTTCAACATGTTGGTCGTCTTGCCCAAGACCTCCTCGGCTCGATAGCCGAGAATCCGGGTGAAGGCGCTGTTCACCGCGAGAATGCGCGCCCGCGCGTCGGTAATGACGACGCCGTTCAGGCTGCTTTCAAACACGCGGGCGGCAAGGCCGATCTGTTCGTCGGCCCGTCTTTTCGCGGTGATGTCCTGCATTGTGCCGGAGACGCATTTGGGCTGGCCATCATCGCTTGATTGGACCGCGCCGCGCAATTCGACCCATTTGACCCGGCCGTCGGCAAGTTTGATGCGGCAAGAATGGTTGAACAGCCTGCGCTCCGCGACGGCTCCGCGAAAGTCAACATCGACCTCGTGGCGGTCCTCGGGATGGAAAAGCGATATACAGTCGTCATAAAACTCCGGCGGCTGCGTCAATTCGAAAATCTTCAGCAGCTCATCCGACCAATGCGCGAGCCTTAGCGTAACCAGGTCGATTTCCCAGCTGCAGAGCTGAGCGAACGTCTGCGCCTCGCGCAACTGTCTTTTTCCCTCGACAAGCGCATCGCGCTGCCGTTTCAACGCCGTGATGTCGGTGGCGCAAACCACCGCGCCTTCCTCCTTGCCCTGGGAATCGGCCTGCGGACTCGCTTCGACCCAGTAATCCCGATACGAGCCGTCGGCGCCGCGCAAGCGATGTTCGGAGCCATAGGCGCCTGAGCCGCGCATCACCTCGTACAGGTGCGAATAGACCGTCCATGGCAGCCGAATGAGCCGACCTCGGAGCACATGCTGTTCTTCCGGCGCCATCCATTCGTCGAGGACGCGGCCGACGACATCGCTTTCGCGAACTTGCAGGCCTTCGAGGAAACGGCGGTTGACTTCGCGAATGCGGCCTTCCGCGTCGAGCAGAATGATCAGCGCGCTGGATGTGTTCATCACGCGACGGGTGAAATCCACCTGGATGTTCTGACGCCGATTGGCGGCGTGAAGCTCCTCCGCCTGCTCCTCCATCACGCGCAGCATCTGGTCCGTCCGAACCGCGTCCGCGCTCATTTGCTGCTGAATGGCGGCGTTGGCGAGGCGAAGGTTTTCGACTTCGATCCGCAGTTGCGCCAGGGCGTCGTGCGGGGCGAGGTCAGCCATGACCGTCGTCGAAATAGGGCGCGAGAAGGCGCGCAACCTCTTGCGCGGCTTGCGCGACGGCCGGCGACAGGCCGGGCTGGAACGGCCTGTGGCTTTCGGCCTGCGCGCCGACAATGGTGACGCGCGGCTTCGGACCGGGCAGGGCGGCGAGAGCCTGGAGCACATAGCCGAGACCCATGCCATGCGGCGCGGGAACGCTTTCACTCACGATGGAGTCCACGCAAGGTTGCGCGATGCGTCCCGGCGTTCCCGCAGGCGCGAGCGCGTCCACGACAATGGCCTCGTCGCAATCCTCAAACAGCGCCAGCGCCGCCGGCCCCGCCGTTCCCGCGTCGAACA
>NZ_NHSJ01000119.1 GCF_002937075.1 Rhodoblastus sphagnicola | reverse complement strand
AACCCTTGGCATCGGCTATCGCTTACGTCTGCCTTCTTCAGGAAATGCGGTTCCGAGAGCGCTGCGTCATGGCGACATGATATAAAAACGAAGACTGAATCATCTGTTAAAAGCGCGAAGTAAGTTAGGCATTCCCTAGAGTTATGCACCACGGTTTACGAAAGCGCTGGTCATCAAGCGACTTCGCATTGCGAATTTTCCCGCTCACGGCAGCGAGTGGCGCGCAATAATTGTGACGGAAGATATCATGAATACAAAATGTTACAGCCAACCTGAAGAATGAGATGCATCAAGTCGAACAAGATTTGACTCTCAGAGTCTGTCCGGAAAGTTTAAGTTTTTGAGCAAAGCTTTCGCAGCATGAGGCGGATTGAGGCGAGGCGGATGAAGGCCAAGGCGTTTCGCGTCAGGTTTTCGAAGTCCTTCGGCAACCTCCGGCATCTTCCGAGCCAAGCAAAGGTGCGCTCGACGGACCGCTGTACATTGTTGCCAATTCGATCGATTGCGGGGACTTGAGGCTGGACCGGTTGGGGCATTTGGCGGCGGAACCCGGAAGATGATTTCGATGCCCGCGCTGTCCACTTCAACGCATTTGATCAAAGCGCGGATAATTTCGCGTTGGCCGGCACGNGTCTGAGACTTTTGCGGCGAATTCTTCCACCCGGCTGATGACCAGGCAGAGGTCTCGCTCGCTTTCTGCCGCTCGAACAGCTGCTTCATGATGCTCCTTGAGCTGCGACAAGCGCTGTCGCATCCCTGTAATTCTCGGTTCGAATTCAAGTTTTTCGACGAACCCATTGGCATAGCTGTCGATCAGGCGATCGATGCCTCGACGCAAAGCCGTCATCTGCTTGTCCAAGCGGGCGACATCTTGAGGGTCGGCCCGATCTCACTGTGCAAGGATCGGCGGCGCTGGGCTCGGATCGGGCCGCGCGGCGCTTTCTCGATCGGCTGGTCGCGCTTGGTGCGCTGCGCGAGATGACGCGGCGCCCAAGCTTCCGGCTCTATGGACTGTGACCATGCGGCCCCCCGCGCAAGGCGACCTGCTGTTCGATCGCGACCTCGCCGATCTGGCGCCGGATTTGCGCTGGCGCGAATGGATGGGGCGCGTCGAAGCGGCGATCTTCGCCTCGGCCACGCCCGTGCCGCGTGAAAATCTGAGCCTGCTGGTCGGAGAAGGCTGCCGCCTCGACGAGCTGATCGCCGACATCCAGCACGAATTGGCCGATCGCCCCTACGAACTGGCCTTTGTCGCCGGCGGCTGGCGCCATCGCACCAGAAACCGGTTCGCCGACGCCATCCGCGCTTCCGGCGCGGCGGGCGGGGAGGGAGCGCTCAAAGCCTTGTCGCAGACCGAGCATCTGGTGGTGACCGCGATCGCCTATCTGCAGCCGGTGACGCGCCGGGATCTGTCGCGTCTGATCGGCAAGGAGATCAGCCGCGATATTTTCGCGCGTCTGAAACGATTTGGGCTGATCGGCGCCGGCCCGCGTTCGCCGGCGCCCGGCGCGCCGCTGACCTATGTGACCACCAAGCTGTTTCTGGAAATCTTCGGTCTCGGGAGCTTGCGCGATCTGCCCGATATCGAAGCCCTCGAAGAGGCTGGACTGCTGGCGCGGGGAACGGAGCTGCAGGAACAGCCGGCAATTGGCGACGAGTTTGATCGCGTCCTCGGGCTCATTCCCGACGACGATCAGGAGGAGGGCGAAGCGCCGCCGCCGCCGCAGGCAGGCGATGAACGCGCCGCCGATGACGGCTCTGACGGCGATCTTGACGACGACGACCGTTTTTGAGCCGGACAAGCGCCAGCCTATGCGGCGGCATGCGGCGTGCGGCTGTCATCGACGCAATGAATCAATCGCGGGCTGATTGATTCAGTTTATGCGTTGGACAGCAGGCGGATTTGCCGCGACCTTCAAGCCTATGAATGGCCCCGCTGATCTTCCGCTCCACCTTGAACGCATCGACGCCGCGCGCAACATGTGGCGCTACTACGAACTCGATGTGCATCCGACTTTGTTCGGCGAACACGCGCTGGTGCGAAGCTGGGGACGGATCGGCGCGCCGGGTCGCCGCATGATCATGACGTTTTCCGAATTGGACGCCGCCAGGCGCGCCTTCAAGCGGCTGGAGGCGGCGAAACGACGCCGCGGCTATCGCGATGTCCAACGCGCGGCGCGTCTTGCACACTCAGACGAAGGGATTGACGATCTTCAGTTTGCCAAAGGCGCGGCCATTCTGCAAATCCTCGCTGAACAAGGTTTCGCAGTCGGCTTCGAGCGCCGCGGCAACGATCAACGCGTCGTAGAATGAGACTTTGTGATCGTCCGCAAGCGACCGCGCCGCCTTATGCAGGGTGACGGTCAGCGGCAGCGGCGGATCGAGGAGCGTCAGCGCGTCTTCGATCGCTTCGCCGATTTCGCCCCAATCTTTCCCAAGTTTGCGGCGTGCGACAGCGGTGAATTCGTTGAGGACTTGGACCGAAAGTATGCCGCCTGCCGCCAACAAGGCGCGCGCCTTGTCCGCCTTGGCGCCCTGCTCCTGGGCACAAATGAGAACGTTGGTGTCGAAGAAAGCCGTCACCTCTGGTTGGCCTCGTCGCGGTCGAAATGATAATTGGCGGGCGTTTCCCAGGCGCGCGCCTTCATGCGAGCCAATGCCTCGGCGCGCCTGTCGAGCTTGTCCACCACCAGCTTTTCCCTTGCCGCCTCGACAATGTCGATCTCGTCTCCCGCTTTGAGATGCAGTTGATCGACCAGCTTTTTGGGCAGCCTCACGGCAAGGCTATTGCCCCATTTAGCGACCTGCATGGAGACACCCAAGATACACATGAGATAGCGTATATCCTATTTTGTATATCCTGGCTACGCAAGCGTGGCCTTACTGCCTCGTCCAGCTTTGCCGAGCAACAGCGCCATCAGCACCGGACCGATAGAAAACTCCTTGGCCCTGGCCTTTGCCGACAGCGCGCACAGGTAACCGCCCGGACTGCCAATGGCCTCGCCCTTTTGCAGGATCGCAGCGACCATCACCGCCGCATCCCCCGCCCCCATGGCTTCCTGCGCCTCGCAACCGTCCTGCTCGCGCCCCTACGGCCGACCGACGACGCGGAAACCGTACGCAAGAAAATCGCCGCGACCGCTACCTACCTCGACATCTGGCTCATGCGGCGCACGGTCAATTACATCCGGGTTGGCTATTCCTCGACTTCCTGCGCCATGTACCGGCTGTGCAAGGGAATCCGGCAGTTTCCGCTCGACGCCCTGATCAAGGTGCTCTCCGAAAAACGCGCGGCCGATGGGGTCACGTTCAAGGGAAGCGCGCAAAAAGACCGTGGCGGAATCGCCAAGCTGGCCCTCAACCAGTTCAGTCGGCGCTACATATTCCAGCGCATTACCGCTTTCACCGACGCGCACTCAGGCCGGGCCGATCCCTTTCCGGCCCTCATCGACCGCGACCAAAAGAACCCTTTCGACATCGAGCACATCTGGGCCAACGATTTCAGCCTGCATGCCGGCATATTTACGGATCAGCAAGAATTCCAACAGATGCGCGACACGGCGCCAGCACTCTTGCTGCTGCCAGCCGACATCAATCGCAGCCTTCAGGACAAGCCATACGGCTACAAGCTCCAGAAATACGCCAGCCAGCATCTATACACAGCGAGTCTCGCGCCCAGCGCCTACGTCAAGCGCAAAGAACCTCGACGCTGTTGAAGGCGAAGCTCCGCATGTTGGTCAAATCCATAGCCCTAAACACGGATAGCGCTATTCAGGCCGAAGCGGCTGACCGCCCCACACTTTGGCATGCTCCCTTGTCTTGCCGCCATGCGCCGGGGGCGATTTCGCTGACATGTGGGAACAGCAAGTTCACGCATCTAAGCCGCAGGTTAGGTCATGAACTCATAAACGGGATTCCCGAATCGCGGCTGCTCTGATTCAGTTTCTCCGATCTGGGGGCATGAGCTTGGCTCGGTTTGATTTGAAGGAGTTTTAATGGTCGGTGATCCTGCCGCTTTTACCGGACAAGGTACGCGGGGTCGAGCGATCTTGCTTACGGGACACCAACAACATCAATGCCGCCGGGAGCATGCTGAGCGTCAGCACGGTTGCGATCGCCAGTCCTCCGATAATGGCATAGGCCATCGGTCCCCAAAAAATCTGTTGCGAGATTGGAATCATGCCCAGAATCGCCGCACAGGCGGTCAGCAGGATGGGACGCGCGCGATGCTGCGTCGCCTCCATAACCGCGGCGCGAACAGCTTTGCCGCTCGCAATATTGGCGTCGACCTCCTGGATCAGGATGACGGCGTTGCGGATGATCATGCCCGCCAGCGCGATGACGCCGAGCTGCGCGACAAAACCCATCGGCGTTCCCGTCGGCAGCAGGGCAGCGACGACGCCGATCAGGCCGAACGGGGCCATGGCGATGGCGAGCGCGGTCCGGGTAAAGCTGCGCAGTTGCACCATCAGCAGCGCGATCATGATGCCGATCATGAGCGGCAGGGTGGCGACAATCGAATCGTTGCCTTTGGCCGCCTCTTCGACCGAGCCGCCCAGCGCGACGGCGTAGCCTTCCGGCAGTTTGGCGACGAAGGCGTCGATCGCCGGTTGAAGCCGCGCGGTGACGGTCGCAGGCTGCACGTTCGGCGTGACATCGGCCTGGATCGTGATGATCGGCTCGCGATTGCGGCGCCAGATGATGGGGTCGTCGAGGCCATAGGTGAGGGTCGCGATCTGCCGCAAGGGCTTGGACCGCCCGTCGGCGCCGACGATTTGCAGGTTGGCGACGGTGGCGAGATTGGTGCGCTCGACGTTTTCTCCCTGCAGCTTCACCAATACGAGACGATTCTGGTCGCGCACCGCCGTGATCGAGCGGCCCGAGAAGATCTGGGCGAGCGCCCCGGCAATGTCTTCCGAGGAAAGTCCGATGGCGCGCGCCATGGTCTGATCGACGGCGATGTCGATGTTTTTTCTTGGGTCGCCGGCGGAAAAATTCACGTCGCGCACGTCGTGATCCCCGGCGAGCACGCCGCCGAGTTCGCGGGCATAAATGTGGACCCTCGATATGTCCGGCCCGGTGACGCGATATTTCAGCGGCCAGCCGACCGGCGGCCCGAGCTCCAGCGGCGACGCGCGCGCGACGACATCGGGGAAGTTTTCGCGAAAACTGTCTTCGAGACGCGCCTTGAGCGCATCGCGCGCGGCCAGGCTTTTGGCGACGACGACGGTTTGCGCGATATTGTCGTTGTTGAGCAGGACATCCATCGGCAGATAAAAGCGGATCGCGCCCGAGCCGACATAAGTGGAAAAGCGTTCGACGTCGGGATCGGCTTGCAGGATGGCCAGAACTAACGAAAAGGCCTTCGGATACGCATAAGCAGACAAAGCAGGAACTTCAGGCGGCTCTGAGCAATGCCTCGGACAACGTTCGCAATGGTCTCAATCCGGCATTGTTTTCCGACGTGGC
>NZ_NHSJ01000118.1 GCF_002937075.1 Rhodoblastus sphagnicola | reverse complement strand
CGCCCCGCCCGGCGGCATCATCACCGAGGAATCCCAGGCCAGCATCGAGGAGGCTTCATTGATGATGGCGATGCGTTCGAAACGGTGCTTGAGTTTGGCAAGGGCTGTCACGGTTTCAGGGCCTTTCGCGCATGGAGGGCAAACATGATCGCTTCATCTGCCCCAGGCTGATCCAGTTGATAGCATCATTCAAATGATGTTTGGTTCTCGATATGGACCGCGTTCTTGAGACCGAGGCGAACGCCGACCGCGGCGGCGTCCGATCCAGAACAGCCGCTTTAACGCCGATGCGAAGCCCACGACGCCTTGCCGTAGCGGCATTCCCCGCGAAATGCGTCGAGACGCGTCTCGGCCATGGCGTTCGCTCCCCCACGGTAATATAATGGCCGCCATGGACCCTCGCATCATTCTTCTCGTCCCGCCCATGTCAGCAAAGCTCGCCGGCGAGGTCGATTACTACTCGGGGCGCATTGATGGCGTTCTTCCCGACGACGCCGATCAGGCTGCCGCCATCCTCAATGCGCGCGTCGGCTCTCTCGTCGAGATTGTCTTCCCTTTGCCGGTCGATCCCACCGACACGCCCTATGACGCCGTGGAGGCCGCGGCGACCGCGACCAACGGGGGCGTCTATATCTACCTTGTCGACGCCTTCATGGAGCCGTCGAAGGGCGAAAGGGTCAAGGGACGCGTCGTCTTCCGCGAAGGAGGTCGCGAAAGGCGGCTTGACGTTCCCTGGGAGCATGGCGAGCCGCGTTTCGACACCAAGACGCTGACGACCTGCGGGCTGGATGTCGACGAGGCCTATGGCCTGCTGGCGCGCTTCACAGCGGCCGTATGACTACGGAGTCGCGGCCTGCGTCTCCCCGAGGCTTGCCGCTTTCGCCGCCACCTTCGCGCGCAATTTCTCGACGTCCACGACGAATCGGCTGTGGCTGCCGCGGCTGATTTCTTCAATCGAATCGTTGGCCACGAGATCGAAGGTGACCAGACGCCCCTCGATCTTCGCGACCGTCGCCGTGATCTCGACCTGCATGCCGCGCAAGGTGGCGCCGCCGTGGGAAATGCGGATTCCCGTTCCCACCGAATCTTCGTTGGCGTCGGCATGGCCGAGCAGAAAATCGCGGCAGACGATCTCGAAATCGCGCGCCAGTTCCGGCGTGGCGTAGACGCGCAGAGCTTCTCCCAGAAAATCGATGGTGCGCGGCGTGTCGATCTCGATCCGGCGCGTCGCCGACTGTCCCACGACAATGGTGTTCTTCATGACGCTCTCCTGTGAAAATCATTGCGGGCGCTTGTCGATGACGCGCCTGGCCTTGCCGACCAGGGTGCGCTCGATCGAATCCGTTTCCAGCACGGCGACCTTGGCGCTGACGCCGATCTGCGATTTGATGTCGTGGGCGACCTCGCGCCCGATCGCTTCGCGCCAATCCGGGTCGGCGTCGGACAGTTCGGGCTTGACTTCGACCAGCACGGTGAGTTCGTCCATCCGCCCCTCGCGGGTGACGTGGAGCTGGTAATGCCCCGACAGGGTGGCGTGTTTCAGCACGATTTCCTCGATCTGCGTCGGGAACAGATTCACGCCGCGGATGATCAGCATGTCGTCGGACCGCCCGGTGATCTTGTCCATGCGCCGCATCGCGCCCTTGCCCGGCGACAGCCGCGTCAAATCGCGGGTGCGATAGCGGATGATCGGCAGCGCCTCCTTGGTCAGCGAGGTGAACACCAGTTCGCCGTCGGCGCCGTCGGGCAAGACCTCGCCGCTGACGGGGTCGATGATCTCGGGGTAAAAATGATCCTCCCAGATCTGCGGGCCATCCCTGCACTCGCGCGATTCCGAGGCGACGCCGGGGCCGATCACCTCGGACAGGCCATAGGTGTCGTAAGCGTCGAGGCCGAGGCGGGTTTCGATTTCCCGGCGCATTTGGTTGGTCCAGGGCTCGGCGCCGAACAGGCCGATGCGCAGGCTGGTGTTTTTCGCATCCACGTTCTGGCGCGCCATCTCGTCGGCGATGGTGAGCGCATAGGACGGCGTGCACAGCAGCACGGTCGCTTTCAGATCCTGAATCAACTGGACCTGTTTCTCGGTCTGGCCGCCCGAAATCGGAATGACCGTCGCGCCGAGACATTCGGCGCCGTAGTGGAACCCGATGCCGCCGGTGAACAGGCCATAGCCGAAGGCGTTCAAGACAATGTCGTCGGCGGTGAGGCCGGCCGCGCGCATCGAGCGGGCCAGCACCTGCGCCCACATCGCAATGTCGCGCTGGGTGTAGCCGACCACCGTCGGTTTTCCGGTCGTGCCGGAGGAGGCGTGGATGCGCACGACATCGCGCATCGGCGTGGCGAACATGCCGAACGGATAGGTGTCGCGCAGATCGGCCTTGGTGGTGAACGGAAATTTGTTCAGATCGGCCAGCGACTGGAGATCGTCGGGCGCAACGGCGGCCTTCTGGAATTTTTCCCGGTAATGCGGCACGTTGTCATAGGCATGGCGCAGCGTCGCCTTGAGACGCCGCAATTGCAGATCGCGCAACTCGCCGCGACTGCCGAAATCGGCCGACGCGATTTCCGATGGCGTGTATCCCATGTTTGCCTCCCCCTTGTTCGCCCTGCGCCTCTTTGGGCGCTCAGGCCGCGCTGGAGCGCGTCGCGAGTTGCTCGACCAGCGCGCGGTTCTCCTCGACTTTTTTCTGAATGTGTAAGATCTGGTCCTCGTTGAGATGGCGGAACCGGCCCATCGCCTTGAGATAGTCGGCGACCGGCAGCGGGGCCTCGACCGAATGCGTGAACCGCAGGCCCGCGCGCGGGGAAAACTCCCACAGCATGACGAAATTGCTCTCGACCGCCTTGCGCGCCACCTCGATGTTTTTTTCCGGGGGAAAGCGCCAGCCCGTCGTGCAGGGCGAATAGACATGCAGATAGGCGAAGCCGGTTTTGGACGCGACGATGGCCTTGTCGAGCTTGGCGTAGAAATCCTCCATGAAGGCGGTCGAGGCCGTCGCGACATAGGCGCAGCGGTGGTTGACCATCAGCAGCGGCAGGTTCTTGGCGTCCTGCGTCTTGCCCTTGCCCTGGCGCCCGACCGGCGTCGTCGAGGTCCAGGCGCCGTAGGGCGTGCAGCTGGAGCGCTGCATGCCCGTGTTCATGTAGCCCTCGTTGTCCACCACCAGGAACAGGATGTTTTCGCCGCGCTCGGCCGCGCCGGACAGCGATTGAAAGCCGACGTCGGAGGCGCCGCCGTCGCCGGCCAGGGCCATCGCCGTGACCTCGCGTCCCTTTCGCGCCAGCTGGCGCTTTACGCCCGCCAGCATGGCGGCCGTGTTGGTCAGCAGCGGATGAAACACCGGGACCTTGGTTCCCGTCAGGCCGTTGAAGCCGACCGCACCCATGCCGGGAACGCAGCCCGGCGGCGTCGCCAGCACCGTGTCGGGGCCGACCCTGCGCAGGGCGTGGCGCATCAACAGTTCGGTGTTGCAGCCCTGGCAGCCGCTGAGCCCTTCGGCGAACAAATCCTCCCAGTCGCCGACCTCGTTGTAGATGCGCGCGCTGGTGATGTGTGTGAGCGCGCCGGTCGGACAGGTTTTGGCGCAGGCGGGGTCGCCGGCGCACATGTCGCATTTGGCGACGCGGCCGGTCGCATCGGGCGCAATGCCGGCATAGGCGCAACCGACGGTGCAGAGCAGGCAGTCCACGCATCTGTCGGCGTCCCAGCCGATCACGCCGGTTTCGGCGTTTTTGGCCAGCGCGCCGGCCGGACAAACGCTGACGCATTTGGGATCGCCGCATTGGCGACACAGCGCCAGGGCGAACCCCGCGCCGGACGGCAGGATGTTCAGGCGCGCCTGCGTTTTTTCTTGCGCGCAGGCGGTCGCGCATTGGCCGCAGCCGTCGCATTTGCCGGCGTCGAAGGCGAGGGTTTCGTAAGCGCGCATGGTCATTTCCACAAGCGAGACATGAATTCGCGGCCGGTCGTCAGCGGGTCGGCGACCAGACGATCGAGCGCGTCGGAGATTGGGACGCGCCGCAGGATCAGTTCGCGCATCACGCCCGCGTCAAAGAAGTGGTTGACGCTGAAAATGCCGCGCAAACACCCGTTTTCGATCACCACGCGCAGATAGCCGGCGTCATCGGCGCGGACGCGTTGCGCGCCGCCGGGGGGAACGTCGCCGGCGCCCACGGCGAGCGCGTGACGGCCGAAGAAGCGGTAGGTGTTGAGCGGCGCGCTTCCGGGATAGGGTTTCAGGCCGGGATCGCCCGCCATGGCCATCCCGGCGATGCGGCCTTGCTCCGCCGCGACGGGCAGGATGGCGTTGATCACGGGGCCGCCGCCATGGAAATTTTTGGCCTGCGCGCAATCGCCCGCCGCCCAAATGTCCTTCACATTGGTGCGCATGGCGTCGTCAACGAGAATGCCGCGATCCCGCGCGACGCCGCTGCCGGCAAGAAAATCCATATTGGGTTTTACGCCCGTCGCCACCAGCAGCAGGTCGGCTTCCAGCGTCTGGCCGTCGTCCAGTCGCACGTCTGTCGCAGTCCCGCGCCGCGCCAGGCCGATGACGCGCCGTCCCGTGAGGACGCGCGCGCCGTGGGCGACAAAGGCGCGTTCGATGTGGGCGGCGGCGGCGGCGTCGAAACAGGCGCCGAGCACCTGTTCTTGCATTTCGACGATGGCGACCTCGGCGCCGGCCTCGACCAGATGCTCGGCGGCGTGCATGCCGACCAGCCCCGCGCCCAGAACCACGGCGCGGCGCGCTTTGGCGATGGCCTGTTTCAGCCGCAGCGCGTCGTCCATCGTGCGCAGCACGTGATAGGGAACGGTTTCGACGCCGGGAATCGGCGGGATCGCCGGCGACGCCCCCGTCGCGAGCAGGAGTTTCTCGAAGGCGATTTCGGCGCCGTCCGACAGCACCGCCACTTTGCGCTCGGGATTTATGCGCGCCAGTTCGGCGCCGGCGCGATAATCGACGCGCTGGCGCGCGAAGTCGTCTTGCGTGCGCAAGACGAGTTTTTCCGGCGACGCGCGACCGGAGACGACATAGGGCAGGGCCGTCGGCGAATAGGGCGGCCGGCGGTCGCGCGTGAGCAGCGTCACGTTGTTGTCCGCGTCGCACATGCGGATGGCGTTGACCGCCTCGAGCGCCGCATGGCTGCCGCCGACAACGAGATAGTGGGCGTGGGGCATGACAACCTCAATCGTTCTCGTTGATCCAGATCGGGCCGTTTTTCGGCGCGGCGCCGTGCAGAAGGGCTTCGGTCTGTTCGATGACGCGATGGAAATGCTCCACAGTGATGTCGGCGCCGGCGAGGCCGCCAATGAAACTGGCGGCGGGAAGCGGACGGCCGAGCCGGTAGAGGGCGCCGAGCGTTTCCTGGAACATCGGCCCGCAATTCCAGCGGAAGGCGACGGAGCGATCGACCACGCCGAGCGCCTTGATCCCCCGCAGCGCCGCGCATAAAGCTTCGACCGGAAACGGGCTGAACGTCTTGATCTTGATGAGGCCGACGCGCTTGCCGGCGTCGCGCGCCTCGTCCACCGCGTCCTTGGCGGCGCCGGTCATGCCGCCGAGCGTCAGCAAGGCGAATTCGGCGTCGGCCATGCGATATTCTTCGACCAGCGGCGCGAAACGTCGGCCAAATTTTTGCGCATAGGCGTCGTGGGTTTCGCAAATCACCCGCAGCGCGTTCTGCATGCCCGCGCATTGGCCCTTTCGGTAGCGCACGAAAGTCGCCGGACCCTTGCCGCCCGCGCCGCCGGTGAGCGGATCGATCGCCATCGGTTTTTGCGGATCGAGCGCGGCGTGCCAGTTGACGTCCTTCTCGCCCAAAAAGGCGTCCACGTCGGCCTGCGCCGGCAAGGTGACGCGCGCCGCGCCATAGGAAAGGTAATTGCCGTCGAGACAGATGTTGACCGGCAGCATCACGTCGCGGTGTTCCGCGATTTTGAACGCCATCAGCGTGGTGTCCAGAACCTCCTGAACCGACTCGCAATACATCTGCACCCAGCCGACCTCGCGGACGGTCATGGCGTCCTGGTGGCCGCCCCAGACCGATTGGGGCGTCAGGCCGTCGCGCGTTACCAGCGCCATCACAATCGGCAGGCGCAGGCCGGGCGTGCGGAAATAAGGCTCGAACATGAAAGCGAGGCCGGGGCCGCAGGTGGCCGTGAACGTCCGCCCGCCCGCCAGCGCTGCGCCTTGCAGCACCGACAGAACGGAATGCTCGCCCTCGGCGTCCACGATTTCCGCATCCATGCGGCCATCGGCGACCAGTTTCGCCAGATGCTCGACCAGACTCGACTGCGGGGTGATCGGATAGACCGACACCATGTCCGGCCGCGCCAGCGCCACCGCCAGCGCCGCCGCCTCATTGCCCTCGCAGACCAGATATTCCGGCGCGTTCTTTGTCACGCATGGGTCCAGCATCGCGGCGGTCATCCTGTCGTCTCCATCACCATGGCTATCGCGCGATGCGGGCATTCCGTCGCGCAGATGCCGCAGCCCTTGCAGGTGCGCAGATCCGCGTCGAACCAGGCCGGTTTTTCAACGATGCATTGCACCGGGCAATACAGCCAGCACACCGCGCATTTGACGCATTTGTCGCGGTCAACCAGAGGCCGCAGGCTGCGCCAGTCGCCCGGCAGCATCGGATTGATCACCGTCGCGATGGGACAGAGATCGTCGGGCGCGCCGGCTTTCGCCGGATCGAACATCGGGTAGGCGCGATGATTGGTCATGCCGCCGCCTGCTTGAGCTTTTGGACCGCCGTTTCGTGAAAACCGCGTTCCAGGGCGATGAGATTCTGGCGCAGGCCGGCGTCGCGAAACTCGGAATGGGCCAGCGCGCGTTTCAAACCTTCGAGCGTCACGAGGCCGGTGGCGCGGGCCAGCGCGCCGAGCATCAGCGTGTTGGTGATCGGGCGACCGAAAATGTCCAGCGCGATGCGCACGGCGTCGATCACGCCGACGACCGCGACCGTCTCGGGCGTGACGAGGTCGGACAGCGGTTTTTCGGTCGCCTGGACCAGCGCGCCGCCGGGTTTGAGGCCGGCGAAAATATCGACCGAGCGCGACAGCGTCGGGTCGATGCACATGACGCAATCGGGATGGGTGATGTTGGTCATGCGACGGATTTCGCGGTCGTCGATCCGCACGAAAGCGGCGACAGGCGCGCCGCGCCGCTCGAAGCCGAACGAGGGAATGGCGACCGCGAACCGTCCTTCCGCGACGACGCCGGAGGCGAGCATGGTCGCCGCCATCACCGCGCCCTGTCCGCCCCGGCCGTGAAGACGCACCTCGTACATCGCTTCTCCCCCCATGATGTTTCGTTCGGCGACGGCGCTGCGACCCCCTCATCCGTCTCGCGGCTTCGCCGCGAGCCACCTTCTCCCGCAAGGGGAGAAGGAAGTCCCCGGTTCGTGTCGGGATGGAGTCAGTCTTTTCGCCGCATCGCCTTAATTGTCCTGGATTTTCGTGAGTTTCGGCGCGCCGCCGCGCCTCGGGTTTTTTGGCAAGACAAACCCTTGGGTGAAGGCGGCGCGGCAGATCAGCGTGTGTTTGAGCGCCGCGCCCGTGACGGCGGCCAGCGCGCCCGCCGGCGCCGCCAGCCAGCCGGCGTCGTCCAGCGACGCGGTCAGGGCGAGAACGATGGGCGCGAAATGACCCGCCCACACGAACAGCGGCGCGATGGCCGCAAAAGCCTTCAACGCGCCCGCCGGGGTGTTGCCTTCGCGCAGGGCGCCGATATAGGCGCGCCACACCAGGAAGCGGACGGCGAGCAGCGCGGCGAGCGCAACGGAGAAAACGCGCAACGCCGGCCAGTGCAGGCTGGCGACCGTCAGCAGGCCAAAACCTTCGGCCAGACCGGTCGAGACGATCAGGGCGACGGTGGTCTTTTGCCGGAACGCGGCGATGCCCTTGTTGGCTTCGAGCATTCGGCCCTGCGCAAAAACGAAGCCGAGGCCGATGCCGCCGGCGGCGAGCAGCATCGGGGCAGACTTCAGCAACAGCGCCGCGCCGCCGACGCAAAACAGCACAAGCGCAATCCACGCTTCGCGCGTCATCCACGATGTCGAGACATGCCTGAACACGTTTAGCGCGCGCGAGGGACGGCCGATTTCGAAGAACACGGCGTTGAGGCCGAGGCCGACCAGCGCCAGCGCGACGATCGCCAATGGACGCAGATCGTCGTCGCTCATCGTCGCGGCCACGCCGGTCGCCAGCATCAAGCTGCCGCCGGCGCCGCCACAAATGAAATTGGCGGCGGCGCGCGCGTCCCAGTTGGTTTGCTGGCGCGGCGCGACGCGATCGTGAATTTTCGCGCGCGCGCTCATGGCTCGGCCCCTTCCCAGATGTAATAGACCGAGGGGCCCGCGCCCAAATCCTCGTGCAGGCGCCAATGCCGCGTTTCGGCCAGCAGTTTTGACACGGGGCTGTCGGGGTCGCGGAGATCGCCAAACGACATGGCGGCGGAAATGCAGGAATTGACGCAGGCCGGGGTCGCCTCGGGATCGAGGCCGGGCGTTTTGCCGCTGGTTGCGGCGGCTTCGACCCGCTCCTTGCAGAACGTGCATTTGGTGGCGACGCCGAGCCGCTTGGGATCGAACCGCGCGGCCTCCGATGCCATCGCCACGCCATAGGCGTAGCGCGGCTCATGCTCGATGGAGCGCGCGTCATAGGGGCAGGCCATGATGCAATTGGCGCAGCCGATGCACAGGTCATAGTCGATGGTGACGAGGCCGTCCGCGCTCTGGTCGGTGGCCGTGGTCGGGCAGACCGCCTTGCAGGGCGGCTCGTCGCAATGATTGCAGCCGACCGGAACGAAGGCGCGGCGCGCGTCCGGATAGGAGCCGCTCTCCATGTCGAGCACGCGGCGCCATTGCACGCCGGGCGGCGTGGCGTTGGCGCTCTTGCAGGCCGCCGTGCAGGTCTGGCAGCCGACGCAGCGGCGCAGGTCGATGACCATTCCATAGCGCTTGCTCATGGCGCCGCTCTTTCCATGCGCCGCACGGCGACGCGCACGATGTCGGCGCCGGAGCCGGTGGCGTCGGTCAGCTCGATCGACATGGGCGCGATGGTGTTGAGGCTGGCGCGCTCCTGGTCCTTGATGTAGGGCGTCGCCCAATGGTCGAACTGGCCGAGGATCACGATCGTGTCGGGGCGCACGCCCTGCATCAGCGCGGCGCGTCCGTAGGTCGCGCCGATCTGCGAACGCACCTCGACGCGATCCCCTTCCGCTATGCCGAGTTTCGCCGCCGTGTCGGCGTTCATCATCACGCCGGTGTGGCCGTGCAGGTTTTGCGACACCTCGTCCATCAGCGCGATGCCGGCGTTGCCGCCGGAATGATATTGCATGCTCTTGGTCGAAAGCAGCCAGAACGGGAAGTTTTCGGGCGCGCATCCGGCGTTTTCGAGCGCGCGCGTCCAGCGTCCGGGGATGTCATGCCAGCCGGGCAAAGCGACATATTCGGCGAGCTGCTCGTCCCACCAGCGCATGTTCTTTTCATGCAGGCGGTTGCCGAGTTCCTGGCCGACGCGCATCAGCCGTTCCTGATAGGGCAGCTCGTATCTCAAACCCTGTTGCGCCAGCGTCGGGGTGAGATACCATTCGAGTTCGGACATGGGCGTGGCCCAAAACCCGTGCTCGCGGAACCAGTCGAGGCCGTGACAGGCCGTGCCCCCCGATAGCGCGGCGGTGGCGGCCTTGCAGGCGGCGTCCCAGATCTCCTCGGGTTTGGGCGCGACAGCGGGATCTAGGCTGAAATCGTAGGTTTCGCTCTTGAGCGGCGCGACGCCGCCGACGCCGCGGTTCAATTGCGTGACATATTTTTCCAAAAGCCCGACGCGGCGGGCGAGTTCTCCCGAAATCCAGGAAAAATCCCGCGCGTCCCCTTGTGGCTCGACCGCCTTGGCGCGCAACACCACGCCGGTGTGCCGCCAGAAATGCTCCATATATTTGGTGTTGGAGATTTTGATGAGCTGGTTGGTTTCGAAATCGGTCGCATCCGGCAGCAGGATGTCCGCCATGGCATTGGTTTCGTCCAAAGTGTAGGCGAAGGCGACCATGAACGGGAATTTGGCGATGGACGCGGCGAGTTCGCGCGTCTGCCAGAACGAAATGGCCGGGTTCGAGCGGAACACGAACCAGAGTTCCGGATAGGTGGGTTGCGGAAAATTCCAGTCGTCGGGCACCTTCTCCGACAGCAGCCACGCCAGTTGCGTCGGGCCGAGCGCCTGGCTCCAGCCGCCATTGCGGCCGACAATCGGCACCAGCGAGCGATGCAGGTTGCGCGTCGTCGGCGTGTGCTCCCACGCCTCCGCGCTGGTCGGGTTGAAATATTGGACCATGAACCCGTCTTCGCCGGGTTTCGCGCTCTTGTGGCGGTTGTCCTGCGGCTTGTTGATGCGCAGGGTGGTGCCGAGCAGGCCGCCGGGATTTTCCAGCGCGCCGACCAGCGCCGCCAGCACGGTGCGCGCCCAGCAGCACTCGTAGGCGCCCCAGCCGTTATTGACCGACTTGCCCAATGTGACCGCGACGGGACGCAGCGGCAGGGTTTGGCCGTCGATTTCAATGGTCGCGCCGATGGTCGCGGCTTCGAGATATTCGTTGGCGATGCGGCGGATGGTTTTGGCGGGAACATCGCAGATTTGCTCCGCCCATTCCGGCGAGTAACCGGCCATATGCTCGATCAGCGTTTCATGCGCGGTGGGCGCTTCGATGTCGGCGAAATTCTCGCGCGCGCCGTCCGGGCCTATGGTGATGGCGCGCGACACCTTGTAGCGGCCGTCCACCGCCGGGACGGCGCCGGGGGCGTCATGGGCGACGGCGCATCCGGAGACCGTGTCGAACACCAGCGGTTTCTCGCTGTCGGCGTCGCGCAGATAAAACCCGTCGGGACCGATCAGATAGGGCGAGGCGGTGCGGTCGCGCAAGAAGGGGAGGTCGAGTTTTTGCGTTCCGTGCTCGCAGACGAGGACGTGGATGAGGGCGAACAGGAAGGCGGGATCGGTTTTGGGGCGGATCGGAACCCATTCGGCCGAGCAGGACGCCGTGATCGACAGATGCGGCTCGACATGCACGCGCTTGTACCCGCGCACCCGCGCGTCGGCGTGACGGATCACGGCCGTCGGGCCGCCGGTGACTTCGACGTTGGCGCCGCAGGAGATGAGGTAATTGCAGCGCGGCGTATCCGCCGCCACGGTAAAGGCGCGATGCCAGAATTCGCCATAGAGGTGCTCGGAATGGGTGCATTTGACCCCCTGTCCCGAGCCGAACGAATAATCGATCGGCCCCCAGGCCGCGAGAAAGGCCGGAAACGACCCCATGTAGTTCGCCGGCGTGCCGCCATGACCGAAACTCGCGGCCAGACGCGGCGCGCCGGATTCGTCGATCAGCCCCTTGGCCTTGATGGCGTTGAGGCGCGCGGCGATGATGTCGAACGCCTCGTCCCACGAAATCGGCGTGAAACCGGGATTCTCCTTGATCCCCTTTTTGGGATTGGTCCGCTTCATCGGCGTGAGAATGCGGTGGGGATTGTAGGTTTTTTGCACGAGGCCATAGGCCTTCACGCAGGGCCGCCCGCGTCCGGGATGAATGTCCGCCGCTTTGAAATTGGGCTCGACCTCGACGGCGACGCCGTCCTCGACCTTCACCTGGAGAAAGTCGGGGCCTGACACGCAATTGTAACAGAACGACGGAAATCGCCGCACGTCTTTCAGCGCGCTCATGAAACCTCCCTGCGCTCCCAGGACTTTTTGTGCGGTCGCGTTTGCTCGCGTCCTGCGGTCCCGGGTAGCCTCCCCTTATCGCCTTGTCGGGGCGCCGCGGCCATGATATAGATCAATTAGATAGTATCTATTTATAGTATAAGCCGTATCTATGTCGTCTCCGATCGATCTCCAATGTCTGCGCGTGTTCTGCGCCGTGTTCGAAACCCGCAGCGTGTCGCGCGCGGCGGAAAGCCTCAATGTGACCCAGCCATCGGTCAGCTATTCGCTGGCGCGGCTGCGCGAGACTTTTGGCGATCCCATCTTCACCCGCACCCGCGACGGCATGGCGCCGACGCCGCAGGCCGCGCGCATCTATCGCGAGGTGCGGCGCGGCATCGACATTCTCGACGCCGCCATCAGCCCGGCGGCGTTCGACCCGGCGCAATCGGAGCGCACGTTTCGCGTGGCCATGTCGGACATCGGCCAGCTCGATTTCCTGCCGAAAATCGCGCCGCTCCTCGAAACCGCGGCGCCAAGGGTTTCCTTGGAAATCGCGCAAATCTCCATGGCGAATCTTTCGCGCGCGCTCGATATCGGCGAACTGGATTTCGCCATTGGCAACCTTCCGGAGATCACGCCGACCACGCGGCATGAGGTGGTGTTTCGCGAGCGCTACGTCTGCCTGTTTCGCGCGGGGCATCCGCTGATCGGCGACACGCTCACGCGAAAAGTTTTCGAGGAGGCCAAGCACATTCTGGTGATGTCGCCGTTCACCGGACACCACATGGTCGAGAACGCCCTGCTGGAGCGCAACATCCAGCGCAGAATCGGCCTGCGCGTGCCGCATTTCACCAGCGTTCCCACTTTGGTCGCCGCGACGGACTATCTCGTCAGCCTGCCGTCCATCGTGGCGCAGAGGTTTGAGCGCACCTATGGGCTGCGCGCCCTGCCGCTGCCGATCGATCTGCCGGACTTCGACGTGCGGCTGCACTGGAGCGCGCGGCACGAAACCAACGAGGGCCACGCCTGGATGCGCGAGACGCTGGTGCGGCAGTTGAGACGGTAGCCGCGACGGCCTGTCCCGACGAAAGCGAAGCCGACGTTCCTGCTCCCGCCCTTGCCCCGCAAGCGCGGAAAATTTCCGTCCGGTTCGATATCGCCGCCTGATTGTTCGGAAAGCCGGCGGCGACTTTTTGGCGCGCGTCCCGGACAGGCGAAAAGCGATCGCGCGCGGGACGAACTCTGGTAATTCATGGCGATTTCACGGCTCCGCCAACGCCACCAACACGCGAAGCGCGCGTTTGAGATCCTCCTCGGAAAGCTCGGCAAGATGGGCGCTGATCTCATGCAGCGCCCCGCGCCGGATCGCCCCCTCGACAAGGCAAACGGTAAACAATTCAGCCGGATCAATGGCCAAGGCCTCAGCCAGCCGTTCAATCACCGGAAAACGCGCGCCGCTGGATCCCGACTCGATTTTGCCGACCATGTCGACGCTGATGTCGGCCAGGCCCGCAAGACAGCTCTGCGTCATTCCGCACCGCCGCCGATGCATGGCGACCATTCCACCAAACCGCTTGCGAAGGTCGCGCACGTTTTCAGCTCCCCCATCGCCATTGCAACCGTCTTGGCTCATTCCGGGTTCCCAGACGATGAAAATGGACGGCGCGGCGGCGAAGATGGGGCTGCGTCCAAATGGAGCATTTGGATTTCGTTCAAGAGGCTAACAGCGACCTTCAAGTCTGGACGGCGAACGATCGACTCAGCGGGGGGGCAAGCCCGTCATATCGACGAGCCGTCTGGATGAATGTATCGCCTCGCATCCGGGCGGACGCCCTGGATGAGAGCGGTTCAACACAGCATCTCCGCGGCGCGGGCGGCGACGACATCGGCCGGGCTGGCGATTGGCCGCATCGTGCATTTAAGGCAACTTTCGTTCAGTTTGCCGGTCAGCAACTCCTCCTTGCAGCGGAGGTTGGCCGGGCTGAAGAAAATGTCCTCAAGGCTTTCCACCTCGTCGATATGGGCGATCGGTGGATAGCCGATGCAGCAGCATGTGTGAATGTCGCCATTGGGCATGAACACCAGCAGGCGCCAGGGATCGGTGCAGAGCCGGGTCATGCCCTTGGGCATGGATGCGCTCTGCTCATTGCCGGCGATGGCGTCGAGAAAGCCCTCGAAGAAACCGACATGGACGCCGCAGCGGCGCCCGAATTCCACCGCCTCGCTGACGATGGCGCGGCATTGCTCGGGGCTGTAACGTTTCCAATGTCTGACCGAGCGGCTGTCGGCGCAGCCGCCCTCCAGTTCCGTCACCTCGTTCACCGCCAGATTGTTCAGCCCCATTGTGTGCACCAGGGCCACCAGATCGGGGAGTGTGTGCAGGTTCGCGTCGGAGAGAACACAGCTGATTGATAAGGGTGGCGGCGGCTGGTTGCGCATCGAGGCCACGGCCCGGAGCCGGAGGATGTTGTAGACGATGTTCGGCACGGCCACTTTCGGTCGCAGCCGCTTGGCGAGTTCGACATCGGGAGTGTCGATGCTGAAACAGATCGTCTTGAATCTCAGCATGAACTCCAGCTCTTCATCATTGAGCAAGCGCCCTCCATTGCAAATCAAATTGGCGGTTAATCCATTTCCGGTAATATAATCGACGGTTTTCATCCAATCTTTCATGAATGTGACTTCGCCGCCACTGAGGGTCACATGCCTGGCCGGGTGTTTTTGCAGCATCGAAACAATCTTGCCGAGGATGCGCGGCTCCATGTCGGCAAGGGACGCTTGATCGGCCAGGCCTCCGCTGATGCCGCAATAGACGCACCGCAGATTGCATCTCGACGTGGTTAGAATATATGCGTCTTGCGGCGCCGCCCGGCGCAAGACGCGCGACAGCTTGTCGCCGGTCTCGCCGCCCGGACAGGCGTCGGACAGAAGAGCCGACGCCGCGCGCGTCATGATCTCCATGTTGGCGCGTATTGTCGGTTCCTGCGGCAGGGCCGCCACCGCCTGGCTGAGCAGCGCCACCCCCTTTGCGAATTCGCCCCGGCGCGCGCAGATGACGCCGCGCGCGTTCAAGGCCTGCGGGTCGTCGCCACAGGCGTTCTCCAGCAAGATGTTGGCCTCATCGAGCCGTTCCGCCTGGATGAGCGCCCATGCGGTCCGCAGGATGCCCTCGTTGGCCACCGCGCCTTGTGTCATCGTGCCTGCCTCCGTGCTGTGGGTATGTTGGCGTCAACCGGGGGAGTCCCAACTTGCGCCGGTGTTCGTGCTGGGTCCTGGCGCGCGCTTGCGCCTCGACGCCCGTCCGCGCTGGGATGGTTTGATGCGTGTTCCGCCCAATGCGCGCGTTCGCGCGCCACGGAGAGTCGATCCAACATGACCGTTCATAGTAATCGAGGCTGGATCTGAACTTACGTAAATTGGCCTGATCCGTAATTGGCAGGCCCATTACGTACTGACAGAAAATGGCGGCGAGCGCGCCTGCGCCGAATCCCCGATGCAACAGGTCGCAAGGTCTCGATGAGGAGGGGGCGCTCCGCCTCGCCGGTCGGGTCGCGAGGCGCGGGATGCGCGTCAACACAAGGCGCGGGTGTCCTGGACAGGACAGGCGGTTGGCGAATGACCCTTGATCGTCGTCTTGATCTCGTTAAGAACGACGGCGACGAACTGACGGTCCGGGCCGATGATCCGCTTGGATTTCCCCACGGGCGCCCGGTCGAGCGCCCTGCGCTGCCGCGTGTTCGGCCTCGAAGGCGGGGTTAGCCATGCTCACTCGGCGTCCGCGCCGTTGACAGCCGCGCCGCCACCGTCAAGAAGAAGAGGGGCGGGCGTCCCGGCGCGCGGGCGGCCGGCGCGGGACGGCGCGTCCGTTAATTTGAAAGAGACACGCATGCGATAATGTCGCATCATGTCACAAAAAGACGCAACGGAAGCCGATACGGCATTGAGGGCTTTTCTCTTGAACGCGCAGGCGCAAACGCTCGCCAAAACATCATCCGGCAAGACACCATCCGGCATTGCAGGGTTCGACGACATCACCGGCGGGGGGCTGCCCACCGGGAGGTGTTCGCTGCTCCGTGGCGGCGCCGGCAGCGGCAAGACGCTGTTCGGCCTCACCTTCCTGGCTGAAGGCGCGCTGAAATACCGGGACCCCGGCGTCTTCATCTGTTTCGAGGAGACCGAAGCGGAGCTTTCGGCCAATTTCGCCTCGCTCGGCTACGATCTCGAACAGCTCAAGGCCGCGAACAGGCTCGCGGTCGTCCACATCCGCGTCGCGCGCGGCGAGATCATCGAGGTCGGCGGCCAAGATTTCGGCGGGCAAGACGTCGGCGGGCAAGACCTCGACGGCCTGTTTCTCCGCATCGGCCAGGCCATCCGCGCGGTCGGCGCCAAGCGCGTCGTGCTCGACCCCATCGAGAGCCTGATCGCCGGTTTTGCCGACATGGCCAACCCGCGCGCGGACCTGCGCCGTCTGTTCGGCTGGCTCAAGGACCGGGGCGTCACCGCGCTGATCACCGGCGAGGGCGGGCCGACGGGGCGCGGTTTCGAGGACCACCTCTCCGATTGCGTCATCCAACTCGACCATCGCGTGGTCGAGCGCGTGGCGACCCGAACTGTTCGGGTGGTCAAGTATCGCGGCGCGGCGCATGGCGCCGATGAATATCCGTTCCTGATCGACGCGCACGGGATTTTCGTGCCGCCTGTCGGCCCATCGCCCCTGGCGCGCGACGTCTCGACCGAACGCGTCCGCACGGGGATCGCGGCCCTCGACGACATGCTCGGCGGCGAGGGATTCTGGCGCGGCTCCAGCATTCTGGTCTCGGGTGTGGCGGGGGCGGGCAAGACCACGCTCGCCGCCCGTTTCGCCGAGGCCGCCTGCCAGCGCGGCGAAAAGGTCGTTTTCTTCGCCTGCGAGGCAAGCCCGCCGCAGATCGTCCGCGACATGGGCTCGGTCGGCATCGCCTTGCAGCGCTGGATCGACGCGGGACAGTTGCGTTTCGTCGCGACCCGCCAGGTCTTCCCGGGCGTGGAGACGCATCTCCCCCGCATGTATCGCGAGGTGGAGCGGTTTTCGCCCGGCGTGGTGGTGATCGATTCCCTCTCCACGCTCGCCGCCAGCGACGCGCGGGCGATGCTGCCGGGGCTGATCGACGCGCTCAAGGGGCGGGGGATCACCGCATTGCTGACGGCGGCCGAAACCGATGCGCCCGACGCGCTCGATCGCGCCGCCGTCTACGCGCTGATGGACGCCTGGCTGCAAGCGCGCATGATCGAATCCGGCGGCGCGCGCGCGCGCGGGCTCGTGATCCTCAAGGCGCGCGGCCTCGCCCATTCCAGCCAGATTCGCGCCTTCACGCTGTCGGCCGAGGGCGTCAAGCTCGGCGCCGGTCCCATGCCCGGTTCGATCCCCGCTCCCATCCCCGGTCCTTCGCTCGCCAGGGCGGCGGCCCTCAATGGCGCCGCGCCCGCCGGCGTAACCCGCCAGGAGCCGTCGCCGGAGGTCTCGGCGGCCGAGGCCGCGCGGCGCCACGAGGCGGAAGCCAAGAAGCGCATGATCGAGATCCGGCGCCGCGAACTTGGCGCGCGAATCGCCTCGCTGCAAACCAAGCTGGCCCAGAGCGAACGCGAGGCGGACATGCTGTTCGCGCGCCAGCAGGGCGCCGAAGAGGCCGCCGCCCAGTTCCGGCGCGAAGCCGCCCGCCCGCGCGGGCGCACTTGACCGGGGCCAAGGCGCCGCCGGCCTGAAAAAAAAGCCGCCGCCGGCCTGAAAAAAAAGGCGCCGCCGGCCTGAAAAGCCGCCGCCGTCCTGAATGTGATCTGCCGCCCCCTGCGCGCTGAAACGGCATTGTTTGTGGCAAAATCGTCACACCAATCTTGAAAACGACACAAAGCCCAAAACCCGCTTCCAACCCGGCTCCGTTCAAGCCAGCTTGTTAGTCGGTGGACTAAGTCATCTTTGCCCCCTCCCTGGGGCGGAGACGGGATTGGAGGGGAGCATGAATTTCAGAAGAACCATCGCGACAGCCGCGCTTTGCGCGGCGTCGCTGTCCGGCGGCGCCATCGAGGCCCAGGCCGGTTCGGAACTGCTGCCGGGCCTCACGACCGGCATCGCGCTGGGCGCGCCGCTGCCGCAAGGCGTGTTCGTGCTGCAACTGCCGAGCTACGGCTATGCCGAAAAGGGCGTCAACATCGGCGCGGCCGTTCCGTCCTGGGTAATCTGGTCCACGCCTTGGGACATTCTCGGCGGCCACCTCCTCCTCGACGCCGCTTCGCCCTTGGTCAACGTCGCGTCTCATGGCTCCGTCGGTCATTTCAATATCGGCGGCGTGGCCAACCCGCTCCTCGACGCCCAGCTCAAATGGAACCTGGGCGGCGGCTGGTTCGGCGGCGTGCAGGCCGGCGTCTATCTGCCGGTGAGGGACGATTTGACGGCGCTCGGCCTCGCCCGCGATTTCGCCTCGTTCCAGGGCGTCGCGGCGGTGAGCTATCTCGCCGACGGCTACAATCTCTCGGCCACCCTGATCTACGGCACGGGCCAGCACGGCAGTTTCGCCGATCAGGGCAGTTGGGGTACGAACTGGATCAACATCGACCTGACCGCGACGAAGAAATTCGGCAAGTTCGAAGTGGGCGCCGTCGGCTATG
The DNA here is from genome assembly GCF_002937075.1 of Rhodoblastus sphagnicola. GTDB lineage: Bacteria > Pseudomonadota > Alphaproteobacteria > Rhizobiales > Beijerinckiaceae > Rhodoblastus > Rhodoblastus sphagnicola. Next base: position 33,839 of record NZ_NHSJ01000118.1, on the reverse strand, counting down.
GCTCCTGGGATCTCGACCAACCCTACGCTGGTTACGCCAAGCAGAGCCAGTTCGCGCTGGGCGGCCTCGTCGGCTACGACTTCGGCGGCGTGAACGTCGCCCTCAAGGCGACCCGCACCGTCACCGAGACCAATTATTACGGTCCGGAAACGCGCGTGTGGGCCAATATCGTCATACCCGTCTGGGTCGCCGCGCAGCCGACGGCGGTCGCCGCCAAGTTCTGAGTTTTGAACGGCGCGGCGAGTCCGCGCCGTTTTCTTTCCCGAATGTCCCCGACAAGCTCTCTTTGCGTGAAAACAGTCGCGCTTCATCCGTTCGCGGACGCCAAACGTCGCCGCTTGTCAGTTGCTTTTGAACAGCAGCGTCATCACCTTGGCCTGCGCCTCGCGGTTGCGGGCGACGCTGGCGAGGCTCGCCTCCGGCCCGGACACCGCGAAGCCCGCGCCGTTCAGTTGCGCGACGATGGCCTCGACCGGACGGCCGGCGAGCGGGGCGACAGTGGAGAGCGGCGCCTTGAGCACCGCGTTCATGGCGAGTATCGGCGGCGGTCCGCCAGCCTTGCCGCCGAGTGGCGCGAACGAGGCGACCAGCGCCACGGCGAACAGGGCGATCACCGCGCGGCCGGCCGCGCTGGACACGAAATAGCGCTTGAACGCGCCCCAGTTGACGATAGCGTGCAACGCGACGCCGAGAACGAAGACAAAGCCCAGCCATTCATGGGCGAGTTTGTTCAGGCCGGTCTCGGAATGGAAGAACATCAGCACGCCGGTGACGGCCATCAGCACGAAGGCGCCGATGGTGACGGGCGTGGCCCATTCGCGGGAAATTTTCATGACACACACTCCAGTTGCAGTCGGCGCGATTTATAGGAGCGCAAACTGACGGGCGGCTGAACGCAAAAACTCAGGCGTCGAGTTTTTCGCTCGCGCCGGCCGCGCCGCGCACCCAGTAGCCGGACGCCTTCATCCAGGTTTTGGGATGGCCGCGATCCTCGATCATGTAATCGCGCAGGCGCCGCGCGACGCCCGCCTCGGCGGCGATCCAGACATAGCCGTCGCCCGAAGGGGCCCGCCAGGCGTTGAGCGCGCGGCGCAACAGCGTGGCGTCGTCGGCGTGGTCGCCCCGGCGAAACACCCAGATGGGCGTCCAATGCGCGGCGGTCGCAACAGCCTGGGCATCCTCCGGTCCGTTCACCACCACCACGCTGGTCACGGCGACGTCCGCGCGTAAACATTCGACGCGCCGCAGAATCGCGGGCAGGGCGGATTCGTCGCCGACCAGCAGATAAAAGTCGAAATCGTCGGCCACCACCACCGAACCGCGCGGCCCTCCGATCGTGAGCGGGTCGCCGGGCCGCGCCTTGAGCGCCCAGGCGATGGCCGGCCCGGCCTCATGCACGGCGAAGTCGAGCGTGAGGATTTGCCGCGCCGCGTCGAAAGCGCGCGGCGTGTAGTCGCGCATCAATGTCTGGCCCGGATTGTTCGGATCGGGCAGGAACAGTTTGATGTGGTCGTCCGGCGCGCGGCTGGAAAAGTCCGCGAGGTCGGGCGAGGAAAACGTCAGCCGCAGCATGGACGGGGTGAGAAGCGTGCGGGTCTCGACGGTCAGGAGCCGCTTTTTCGGCTCCTGACGCACGCGTTCGATGGTGTGGCGGGTTTCCGGCTTGAACAGCATGGCCAAGCTCACAGCCGCTCGATCTTGTGCGCGGCCTCGTCGATGATCTCGGCCACCGCCAGCAATTGCTCGCGATTGCCCGCATCGAGCGCCTTCTGCTGCAACACGGTCTTGAGATTGGTCATGGCGCGGAACACCGGCCCCATGTCCATCGCCTCGCCGCGCTTGCGCAAGGCCTCCAGCCGCGCCAGCGCGGCTTCCGCCTCGGCCCGGCTTTTTTCCAGCTCCGCCTTGCCGGCCTCGGTGATGGCGTAAAGCTTTTTCGCCCCCTCGCTCGCCTGCGTCGCGATCAGACCGGTTTCCTCAAGCAAGGTGAGGGTCGGATAAACAACGCCGGGGCTGGGCGCATAGGCGCCGCCGGTGCGGGCTTCGAGGTCGCGGATGATGTCATAGCCGTGACGCGGCTCCTGTTCGATCAGCAGCAGCATGACCAGGCGCAATTCGCCGCCCTCGAACATCCGCTTGCGCCCGCGCCCTTCGCCATCGCCGCGCCCGAACCCGTGACCGAACGGCCCGTGACCGAACGGGCCATGACCGAACAGGCCGCGCCCGCCGCCGCGACGCCCTTCGCCGCCGCCGCGCAAGCCGCCGAACCATCCGCCTCGGCACGGGCCGTCCTGACCTTCGCCAAAACCGTCGCCCCGCTGCCTGTCAAATTCCCCTCTATTGAACATTCGCATCATGTTTCTCCTTATCTGCGATGGAGCTAAGATATATCTTAGACACATTTTGTCAACAGCCCTTCGGAAAAATCCTGAACGGGCGCGGACTGGCGAAACCCTGGTCCGCGCGGGCGCCCCAAGCGACAAGGCGGCGAAAAGCTGATAGGGCGGGCGCGAAAAAAAACCGAAAGTTTCGCCTTGCCGCTTCTCGATCTCCTGCAAGTCGGCGCGCCCGTGTTCCTGGTCACGGCGCTCGGCTATGTCTGGCGCCGGCGCGCCCTGCCGTTCAGCCAGAGTTTCGTCACGCAATTCATATCGCTGGTGGGCGCGCCGGCGCTGGTCTTCGTCACCCTGCTCAACAGCGGTTTCGCGCTCGCCGACATCGGCCGAATGGGCGGCGCCACGCTGGCCTGCCTGCTGCTGTTCACGGCGGTCGCCATCCCCGCGCTCAAAATCCTCGGGCGCGACCTGCGCGTCTATTTGCCGTCGCTGATCTTCCCCAATATCGGCAATATGGGGCTGCCGATCTGCCTCTACGCCTTTGGCGAGCGCGGCCTCGCGCTGGCGATGATCTATTTCACCGTCACCTCAATCGGGCAGTTCACCTTCGGCCCGGCCATCGCGCGCGGAAGCATCACGCTCTCCGCGCTTTTGCGCGCCCCCTTCCTTTATGCGGCGGTTGCGGCGGTCGCCTGTTCGCAGGCGGAAGTGGCCTTTCCAGACTGGATCCTGAAAACGCTAAAACTGATCGGCGACGTCACCATCCCGCTGATGTTGCTGGGCCTTGGTTGCGCGCTGGCCGAATTTGGCGCGCGCGCCTGGCCGCGCCAGATGGCGTTCTCACTGGCGCGCATCGGTCTCGGCCTTGCTGGCGGTGTTGCAGTGGCCAGCCTGTTCGGCTTTACCGGCGCGGAACGTGGCGTGCTGATCGTCGAGAGCGCCATGCCGGTCGCCGTGTTCAACTATTTCTTCGCGCGCGAATATGGCGCCCATGAAGAGGAGGTCGCCGGCCTCGTGCTGATCTCGACCGTTCTCAGCTATGTGACCTTGCCCGTTGTCCTGCGGATCGCGCTCTAAAGTTTTTGTTTTCGCATGATCTTTTCCAAAAACCGGGGTCCACTTTTTGGGATCATGCTTTAGCGTGTTCATCCCGCCGTCAGGATATTTGTCGGAACCAAGCTGATCGCAGGTCGTTGACCCCAAGCGAACCGCTGAAGGCTCGCCGCGTTTCACGCAAACGGGAAGGATGACACATGTCTTCGACCAGCGACAAGGTGACGGGAGTCGCCAATGAAGTGGCCGGAAAGGCCAAGCAGGCTGTCGGCAAGGCGCTCGACGACCAGAAATTGCAAGCCGAGGGGGCGGTGCAGGAGGCCAAGGGCGCGATCCAGAAAGCCTCCGGCGACGCCAAGGACGCCGTGAAAAAGACCGTCGACAAGGCTTGATGGAAGCCGACGCGGCCGGTGTGATCTCAGGCCGCGAGGCGCCGAAACGGCAGGCGGCGAGGAAAAACGCCACGCGCCTGACCGCCTCGGCGGCGAATTCGGCGCGCGGGGGCCTCATGCGTCTCGCCCGCGAGGCGCAGAGGTCCCCCCGCGCTCACGCGCAGAGATGCGCCGGCGGTTGCGGATTGTTGGCCGGGTTGGAATCGTATTTGTTGATCTTGACCACCAGCGCCCCCCCGACCAGCGGCGCGAGATCGGCCTCCAGCGCCTCGGCGGCGGCGCGCGGATAGACCTCCTCGCCGTTGATGTAGAAGGTGACGATCTTCTTGTGCTTGGCGGCCTTGACGGGATCCTCGATGGTGACCTTGGTCCATTTGTAGAGCGCGGTCCCCGTATCGCCGCTGGCCTCGGCCTCGGTCACGAATTCGGCGAAGGCGTCATACTGGTTGCGGATTTGCGCATGATGACGTTCGGCGACGGCGGCGAGCGGCTCAAGCTCCGGCGCGCCGGCCCCCTCGCAAATCAATTCCGCCGCGCGGTCCGTCAAGGTGGCGCGGATCTGAAACTCCCATTGTTCGCTCATCGTTCTCTCCGGTTCGGTCTCCCTATATAAGATCATTGCCCGGTGCGGCGACAAGGTCCTTTTCCGCGCTCGCGCGCTGGCTGCGAGCGTCCCGTCGGCGCGACCGTCGCGAAAATAACGCGCAGCGGGGGGCGGGGCCTCCGCGACGGCCCCCGAACTCATGGTAAGGTTGGCTTCGCCCGCGCGACGGCCCGCCGCCACGCGCTGGCAAGGCGCGGAAAACCAGGAGAACTCGTCATGAACCCGTTGCAGCAGCTTCAAACCTGCGGCCAATCGCCCTGGCTCGATCATCTCAAGCGCAGCTTCACCGAGCAGGGCGGCCTTCGGGCCTTGATCGCGCGCGACGGGCTGAAAGGGGTCACCTCCAACCCCGCGATCTTTGAAAAAGCCATCGCCCAATCCGACGAATATGCCGAAGCGATCGAGGACTTTCTGGCGAAGGGCGATCATGAGGTCGCCGACATTTACGAACATCTGGCGGTCGCCGACATTCGCGCCGCCGCCGACGCGCTCGGCTCGGTTTACCGTGAGACGCAAAAGCGCGACGGCTATGTCAGTCTGGAATGCTCGCCTTACCTCGCCAACGACACCGAGGCCACGGTGGCGGAGGCGCTGCGGCTGTGGAACACGGTGCAACGCGCCAATCTGATGATAAAAGTGCCCGCGACGCCCGCCGGCCTGCCGGCGATCCGGCGCCTGATCGCGACCGGGGCCAACGTCAACGTCACCCTGCTGTTTTCGGTCGATATGTACGAGCAGGCGGCGGAAGCCTATATCGCCGGGCTCGAAGCCTTGTTGCGGGACGGCGGCGATGTGTCGCGCGTGGCCAGCGTCGCCAGTTTCTTCGTCAGCCGCATCGACACGGAAGTGGACAAGCGGCTCGACGCGCTGGCTGACCCGGAGGCGCAAGACCTGCGCGGCAAGGCCGCGATCGCCAACGCAAAAATCGCCTATCAACGCTACGAGGCCTTGTTTTCCGGGCCGCGCTGGCAGGCGCTGGCGCAGGCCGGCGCGCGGACGCAGCGCCTGCTGTGGGCCTCCACCGGCGTCAAGAATCCCGCCTACAAGGATACGACCTATGTCGAGGAGCTGATCGGTCCCGACACGGTCAACACCATGCCGCCCGCCACCATGGACGCCTTCCGCGACCACGGCGAGATCAAGCCGGACGCGATCCGCCGGGACGTCGAAGGCGCCAAGGCGATTCTGGCCGCGTTGAGCGCGCGCGGCGTTTCCCTCGACGAGATCACCGGCGCCTTGCTGGTCGACGGCGTGCGCCTGTTCGCGGACGCCTTCGACAAGCTGTTCGCCGCGCTTGAGAAGAGCCGCGCCGCGCTGAGGCAGGCGGCGGGCTGAGCGCGCCGCCGCCGACGGCGACATGCGCATCGGCGGGGGCGGCGTTGACGCCCCGTAGATGCGGCGGATGGTCGCGACGAACGTGTCTCACCCGCAAGTTGCGGCGGAAAAGCCGAAGAATCCTTCGCGCGCAAAGTCGAACTTGCGCGCGAAGCCTTCATTTGGTCACGACCGCGCTATAGCTTTGCAGGACGTGAGCGTCGCCCGCGCCAATCCAGGAGGGCTGCATGGACGTGTTGAATTTATCCTTGAAACGCATTTTTTGGGTGGGCGTCGTCGTCGTCCTCGCACTTGCCGCGTCCCCCGGCGTCGGCGCGGCCGAGACCGACGCGCCTTCCGACGCCGCCAGCCAGCCGCCGCTGGTTCCGCATTCGATCGACGGCTACAAGATCACCCACGACCTCAACGAATGCCTGACCTGCCACCAGCCGCCGGCGAACGAGAAGGCGGGCGCGCGAAAAGTGTCGGACGCCCATTACGTCTGGCGCAAGGGCGAACGCCTCGACAAGATCGCCGCGACGCGCTTCATCTGCACGCAATGCCATATGGCCAAGCCTGACGCGAAACCGCTCCCCGGCGACACTGGAGGCCGCCAATGACTGAGGACGACATCCCCAAGGCCGCCACGCTGCGCGAAAAACTGGTTCAAGCATGGAAATGGGTGTGGTCGCCGACGGCGCGCTGGTCGCTCGGCGCGATCGCCATTTCGGGCTTCGCCGCCGGCATTATTTTCTGGGGCGGCTTCAACACCGCGCTGGACCTCGCAGACCGCCAGGAATTCTGCATTTCCTGCCACGAGATGAAGGACAACGTTTATCAGGAATTGCGCGGCACGATCCACGACAGCAACCGCACCGGCGTGCGCGCCACCTGCGCCGATTGCCACGTGCCGCACCCCTGGGTGTGGAGATTCCAGCGCAAGATCCAGGCGACGTTCCACGAAGTTCCCCACTGGGTGCTCGGCACCATCGACACGCCCGAGAAATTCGCCGCGCACCGGCTCGAACTCGCCGTGAACGAATGGCGGCGGCTGAAGACCAACGACAGCCGAGAATGCCGCAATTGCCACGATTTCAGGCATATGGACTATTCCGTGCAGACCAAGGTCTCGGCGGAGACGCACAAGACCGCCTTCGCAAGCGGCAAGACCTGCATCGATTGCCACGCGGGCATAGCCCACACCTTGCCCGACCATGCGCAGGAGGCCACAAAGGTTCTGGACGACGAACTCGCCGGCAAGGGCGACGGCATCGCGGCTTATCTGAAATCCTTGCAGGAGAAGGCGCCCGCACCCGCGCCCGCAAAATGATGAGCCGACAGCTCCTGCTGCTGCGCCACGCCAAATCCTCGTGGGACGAACCCGACTTGTCGGACCACGAGCGTCCGCTGGCCAAGCGCGGCCGCAAGGCCGGCGCTCTGCTGCGCGAATTTTTCCGCGCCGAGGCGATCCGGCCGGACCTCGTGCTGGTGTCGAGCGCGAAGCGCGCGCTCGAAACGCTTGATGCGCTCAACCCCTGGGCGTCGCCGCCGCCGGTCGAAATCCTGCCGGCGCTCTACCACGCCGCGCCCGAAACGATCCTCGAAACCATCCGCGCCGCGCCGGGTTCCGCCCGAATCCTGCTCGTCATCGCCCACAATCCCGGCCTGCACGACTTCGCCCTGCGCTTGTCCGGCGCAAGCAACGCCGCGCCGGCGCGGCGCATGGCCGAGGCCTATCCGACCGGCGCCCTCGCGCAATTCGAACTGGATCGTCCCTGGGCCGAGCTTGAACTGAACGGCGGCAAGCTGACGCGCTTCGTCACGCCGAAGGAGTTGAGCGCGATGGAACGCGCGCCCTGACGGCGGCGGGGACCGGGCGGCTCCGTGGAAACCGAAGCTTTCTCGTTGCGTTATGTCAATACAATCGCAAGGATTTCGGGGTCTAATCTCGCTTGTTCCCGCCGGATTTCGGCGGCGGCGCGGCCTCGTGGCGGAGCGATAACGCAAAGGATGCGCAAATCCTTTCAGGTTGGGTTCAATTCCCTTCCGAGGCCTCCAATCACAATCCACAATCGTCCAAGACTGTCTGCAACTGTCTGATAGACCCAGGGAAATCAGGCGGTTCAGGCCGAAAGGCGTCCTTGGCTGTTCGCTCGCGTGCGCTTGCATCGACGAAATTTGCGGGTATAGAGCCGGCTCGGGGAAACCGGACAGGGCGATAAGTGGCTTTTCGGCCTGACGGCGTCGATGATCGCCGCGCATCAGGAGAGATTATAATATGACCAAACGACCGCGCCGGAACCTCACGCCTGCTTTCAAGGCGAAAGTGGCCCTTGGCCGCCCGTGGAAACGCATCGCGCTCCAGCATCGCTGAGCTTGAAGAGGCGCCGAAGCCGGTCGCGGTTTTCATGGATCAATTCGACCGGCGTCCGCTGCGATCCATCGGGGATAAGCTGCACGGCATTCACGTCGGAACTGAATTCGAGGCGGAAATCACGATGGGCCATCTTCGCCGCGCCCGCGCCATCCTCAACAAAGGGAAGGAAAAGGAATGAGCGGGTGGGGCATTTTTTCGTTTCGGTCCCCGTTTTGGCCCCCGGTCAATCCAATGTTAGCACCGACCTATATTAAGACATTGAATTTGCTGGTGGGCCGGGCAGGACTCGAACCTGCAACCAGACCGTTATGAGCGGCCGGCTCTAACCATTGAGCTACCGGCCCCACGCAGGATGCGCCTTTTAGACCGAAATCGGAGGCTCTGGCAATATTTCTCCCCCCGCGCGCGGGATCGGGCGCGGGCGGCCCTGTTCGTCTATGGCGACGAAGGTGAAGATCGCGTCCGTCACCTTTTCCAGCCTGTTGGTGATGAAACGATTCACCCAGGCCTCGATGTGGATCTTCATCGAGGTTCGGCCGATCGAATCCACCACCGTGTAGACGTTGAGCACGTCCCCGACCTTGACCGGGCGGATGAAGTGCATCGTGTCCACCTTGATCGTCACCACGCGCCCGCCGGCGCGGTCCACGCCGCAAATGCCGCCCGCCGCATCCATCTGCGACAGCACCCAGCCGCCGAATATGTCGCCATTGGCGTTGGTGTCCGCCGGCATGGCGATGATTTTAATGGTCAACTCACCTTGGGGTTTGTCCTGCTCGGTCGAATCCATTTTCTCCTCCGCGACGCCAGCTTAGCCGCGGCGGAGGAACTTGGCGAGCGCGGAAGGTCCTGGACTCACGTTTCCAGATAAAGCTTCGCGCCCTTTTCCAGAAATTCCGCGCTCTTCTCGGCCATTCCCTTCTCGGCGTCGATCATCGCGGCGGCTTCCTGCCTCAAGTCCTGCGTGATCTTCATCGAGCAGAATTTCGGGCCGCACATCGAGCAGAAATGCGCGACCTTGTGAGCTTCCTTGGGCAGGGTCTCGTCGTGGAACTGTTTCGCCGTGTCGGGATCGAGGCCGATGTGAAACTGGTCCTGCCAGCGGAAATCGAACCGCGCCCGGCTCATGGCGTCGTCGCGGGCGCGGGCGCCGGGATGCCCCTTGGCGAGGTCGGCGGCGTGTGCGGCGATGCGATAGGTGATGACGCCGGTTTTCACGTCGTCGCGGTCGGGCAGGCCGAGATGTTCCTTGGGCGTGACATAGCACAGCATGGCCGTGCCGAACCAGCCGATCATGGCGGCGCCAATGGCCGAGGTGATGTGGTCGTAGCCCGGCGCGATGTCGGTGGTGAGCGGTCCCAGCGTGTAGAACGGGGCCTCGCCGCATTCGCGCAGTTGCTTGTCCATGTTCTCCTTGATCTTGTGCATGGGAACATGGCCGGGGCCTTCGATCATCACCTGGCAGCCCTTGTCCCAGGCCACTTTCGTCAATTCGCCGAGGGTTTCCAGTTCGGCGAATTGCGCGGCGTCATTGGCGTCGGCGTTGGAGCCGGGGCGCAGGCCATCGCCGAGCGAGAACGAGACGTCATATTTGCGCATGATGTCGCAAATGTCGCCGAAACGCTCGTAGAGGAAACTCTCGCTGTGCTTGGACAGGCACCAGCGCGCCATGATCGAGCCGCCGCGCGAGACAATGCCGGTGGTGCGGGTTGCGGTCAGCGGCACATAGGCGAGGCGCACGCCGGCATGGATGGTGAAATAATCCACGCCCTGTTCGGCCTGCTCGATCAGCGTGTCCTTGAACACCTCCCAGTCAAGCTTGAGCGCGTCGCCGCCGACCTTTTCCAGCGCCTGATAGATCGGCACGGTGCCGATCGGAACGGGCGCGTTGCGCAAAATCCAGTCGCGGATGTTGTGGATGTTGCGGCCGGTGGAGAGGTCCATCACCGTGTCCGCGCCCCAGCGGATCGACCACACCATTTTCTCCACTTCCTCGGCGACCGAGGAGGTGACGGCGCTGTTGCCGATGTTGGAATTGACCTTCACCAGAAAATTGCGACCGATGATCATCGGCTCCAATTCCGGGTGATTGATGTTGGCGGGAATGATCGCCCGCCCGCGCGCGATTTCCGAACGCACGAATTCCGGCGTGACGAATTCGGGAAGCTCCGCGCCGAAGGATTCGCCGTCCCTTATGCGCGCGGCCGCCTCGGCCAGGGCGGCCTCGCGGCCGAGGTTTTCGCGATGGGCGACATAAATCATCTCCTCGGTGATGACGCCGGCGCGCGCGAATTCATACTGGGTGACCAGACCGCCGTCGCGGCCCCTGCGCAAATTGTGCGGAGCCGGGCAGGGGGCGACCAACGCATCGCCGGACACATCGCCGTTGTCCTCGGATTTGATCGCGCGGCCAGAATAGGTCTCCAGCCCGTCGCGCCGCGCCAGCCAGCTTTCGCGGATCGGCGAAAGGCCCTGGGAGAGATCGACCTTCACGTCGCTTTCGGTATAGGGGCCGGAGGGATCGTAAACGCGCAGATTGGGCTCGGTGGCGGAGGGGTCGAGCAGGATTTCGCGCACGGGCACGCGCATGTCGCTGGCGCAGGAGGGGGTAATGTAGAGTTTTCGGGAGCCGGGCAGGGGGCCGGTGGTGACGCTTTCCGGCTGGCGAAGGTTTGGATGGACGTTCATCGCGCGCTCCCGTGCTTTTGTTCGGACAGGGAAGATGACGCGTTTACGCGTTCGCCTCCCTGCGCTGGCATTATCCAGATCAGGTCAATGGGTATGTTCTCAGCCGCCTCTTGGCAGCACCCCACGGCTCGATTTTTTTACGCTAACAGGGTTGTGGAGGGGCTGCAAGCGTGGCTGGGGCCGGCGATTCAGAGCTGGCGATCGAAATCCACGCCTTGAGGCGGGATGCGGATGGCCTCGACGGCGTCGCGCCGCGCGCCAAGAACAGCAACAAGTCAACCGCAACAGGTCAACCGCAACAAGCCAAACTCTTTTGGCCTGTTGCGCGGCTGCGCTTGTCGCGCGCGCCACTGCGGTGCAAAATGCCAAGTCAGAGGTATGGTTCGACGATGAACAAAAAGATTCTCTCATCTCTTGCGCTTTGCGCCCTGCTTGGCGCCTGCGCCAGCGTTCCCCCGACCGAGCCGCGCCATGTCAGCGCCGTCGCCGGCGCGAAAGTCAGCGACGCCGCCTTCGCTCGTGACGATTCGTCTTGCAAGGCCAAGGCGAAATCGGTGACCGACGCCGAAGCCGCCGCCGGGCAGGGCGATTTGCAAAGCCATTTCGACCAGCTCTACGGCGATTGCATGCTGAACAAGGGTTATGACGTGGAGGAGGTGCGCCGCCGCCACGTCTTCTACGGCCCCTATTACGGCCCCGGCCCCTATTACGATCCGTTCTGGGGGCCGCCCGGCGCGTATTACGGCGTGGGCTTCGGATTCCACCGCCATTATTGGTGAAGCCGCGCCTTGGCGTATCCCGCAAAAGCGGATGCCTGTTTGGCGAAAAGGACCGGCGTTGGCAAAGGAATCGAGAGCTTCCCCGCTTCGCGTGAAGCGGGGAAGCTTTAGTTCTTGCCTATCCGGTAACCCATACACCCGCCACATGTGGGGTGCGCCAGTCGCCGGAATAAAGCTCAGTGTAGGTCGGCGCCTTTACATCACCAGCGATGCCGAGCAAAGAGTCCCGTGATGGATGCCGAGCAGCCACGTCTTGAGATGAGCAAGAACGAGATGGATGATGGGCAGAAATTCCTCGGTCTCTCTCTCGTCCAGTGTCCACCGACAAAATTCTCGCGTGAGATCGGAACCACGCGCGAGAAACGGTTGAAGGAGCAGTATTAAGGAAAAGCTTCCAGAGCAAGACGGAAGCGTCCGTCGCGCGAATTGCTTGTGGCGATCTGTGATCGCGTATCAGTTAAGGCCGTTGGAGACGGCGTCCAACTTGGCGTTCAGCTTAGTTCCGATTGTGGTCAACGTGGCTATGGCCACGACGGAGATCAGCGCTGCAATCAGACCGTATTCGATGGCTGTGGCTCCGGATTGATCACGGAGAAAGGATTTGAGCAATTTCATAGTTTTTCCCTCTTGAATTCAAGGGTCGGAGACGGGATACTTCTATGTCCCGAGCCCAAATATTATACGGAGAACGTTTCCAATAGGTTGACGCTTGGTTCATGGCTATCCGGTTTATGCCGACACCCACGAGAGCAATTTTCGAGCGAAATGGATGCCTGTTCCGATTCGGCCGGATCGGAACAGGCTCTCGCGCTCATATTTTGTCGTGAGCTGGGCCTGAATTCGACGTCCGATGCGCCGATGGAATCGAAACCCAATGAGCTGGAAGGGCGATGCGGGAAGGAAAGCGCCTTCGCCGCTGCCGATGGCCATCGACCAGCACGCCGAACCGCCGTTTCCGAAGTCGCCGCCGGAGTTTCAGCGGCTTTTCCCGGACGGGGTCAGCGCACAGCATCTGCAGCCTTGCCTCAACGAATTCACGTTTCGCTTCTACCCTTCAACGCCTTCAGCTCGTTGCTCGGCATAGCCGGCGATGTCAAAGGCGCCGACATGGACGCCCTGCGCGGCGGCGGGAAGCGCCGCGCAGGCGGTCGCAAAAACAGCGGCGAAACGAAAGGCTTTCATGGCGGCGCTCCAGTCACGGCGCGCTGCCTAGCCGATCCCGGTCAAGCTGAAAACAGGGTCCAGCTCAAATCCCCGCGCCGTCGGGCGTGACCTCGTCATCGCCGCCGCGTTTGGCCAGCGCCGCGCGGAAATCGCCATACCAGCCGCGCACCAGCGGCCGGAAGGCGGCGTCGGCGAGGCCGAGCGTCACCGCCGTCGCAGTCGGCGCGCCAAACAGCTTGGCGCCGAGCCCGATCAACACGCCGCCGCCGAGCGCCGGCAGCAGCTTTTCGCCCAAATCCTTGCCGAGACGCGCCCAGTCGACGCCGTTTTCTTCCGGCGCCGGCGGCTCCACCTCGACCCGATTTGGCGCGACCATGCCGAAGGCGACGGTCTCGTTGGTGATGCGGTCGATCAGGATGAAGCCGCCGAGATCGCGATTGTCGCGATAAAGGCCAATGGGGAAGGGGCGGTCGAAGCGCAATTGCGCCTCGGCGATTTCGTTGAGGGCGAGGGGTTTTCCCGGCGCGGGCTCGAAGGTGTGGATGTCGATCAGCGCGCGCACTTTTGATACGGTCGCATTGGCCGTGCGCGCGCCGAGCTTGACGATATAGGACGCGCCCGGATGCATGTTGGTTTCGGCCGTCCACAGCAGCCGCGCCTCGACGGACGAGGCCACCTGCGGTTGGCGTTCGACGCTCGACAGAATATCGCCGCGCGACACGTCGATCTCGTCGGCAAGCGTCAGCGTCACCGACTGGCCGGCGACGGCGACCGGCAAATCGCCGTCCTGCGTGACGATGCGCGCGACCTTGCTGGTCCGGCCCGAGGGCAAGGCGACAATGGCGTCGCCCGGTTTGATCGACCCACTCGCCACCCAGCCGGAGAAGCCGCGAAAATCGAGGTTGGGCCGGTTGACCCATTGCACCGGAAAGCGGAACGGCGCCTCGCTGAGTTCGCCTGAGCCGGCGTCGATCGTTTCGAGCCAGGGCAGCAGCGGTTCGCCCTGGAACCAGGGCGTGCGTTCCGACAGCGTGGCGATGTTGTCGCCATTCAGCGCGGAAATCGGCAGGGCCGTGATCGAGCGGAACCCAAGACCCTTCGCCATTTCGCTGTAGGCCGCGACGATCTCGTTGAAGCGCGCCTCCGAGTAATCGACCAGGTCCATCTTGTTGATGGCCAGCGCCACATCGCGCACGCCGATCATCGAGACGATGAAACTGTGGCGGCGGGTTTGCGGCAGGATTCCCTTGCGCGCGTCGATCAAGATAATCGCGAGATCGGCGGTGGAGGCGCCCGTCGCCATGTTGCGGGTATATTGCTCGTGGCCGGGGGTGTCGGCGACGATGAAGGCGCGCCGGTCGGTCTTGAAATAGCGGTAGGCGACATCGATGGTGATGCCCTGTTCGCGCTCGGCGGCGAGGCCGTCCACCAGCAGCGCGAAATCGAGCGCGCCGCCCTGCGTGCCGAATTTTTTGGAATCGCGGTCGAGCGCTTCGAGCTGGTCCTCCGCGATCATTTGCGAATCATAGAGCATACGCCCGATCAGCGTGGATTTGCCATCGTCCACCGAGCCGCAGGTGATGAAACGCAACAGCGCCTTTTCCGGCGCGGCGGGCGCCGCTTCGGGGGCAACCCAGGCTTTTTGGTCAGGAAGAGCGGTCATGTCAGAAATAGCCTTCCTGCTTCTTCTGCTCCATCGAGGCGGAGCCGTCGTGATCGATGATGCGGCCCTCGCGTTCGCTGGTTTTCGAGGCGTGCATTTCCGCGATGATTTCGGGCAAGGTTGAGGCCGTGCTTTCAACGGCGCCGGTCAGCGGGTAGCAGCCCAGCGTGCGGAAGCGCACGCTCAATTCTTCAACCTGTTCGCCGGGCCGCAACTTCATGCGCTCGTCGTCGCGCATGATCAGCGCGCCGTCGCGGCGCACCACCGGACGCTTTTTCGCGAAGTACAGCGGGACAACCGGAATGTCTTCCTTGGCGATGTAATCCCAGATGTCGCTCTCGGTCCAGTTCGACAGCGGGAACACCCGAAAACTCTCGCCGGGACGCTTGCGCGTGTTGTAGAGCCGCCAGGGTTCGGGCCGCTGGTTTTTCGGATCCCAGCGATGTTCGGGCGAGCGCAGCGAGAACACCCGCTCTTTCGCGCGCGACTTCTCTTCGTCGCGCCGCGCGCCGCCGAAGGCCGCGTCGAATTTGTACTTGTCCAGCGCCTGTTTCAAACCTTGCGTCTTCATCACATCGGTATGCAGGCGCGAGCCGGAATCGAACGGATTGACGCCGGCCTTCACGCCCTCTTCGTTGATGTGAACGAGAAGCTCCAGGCCGAGATCCTTCACGCGCTGGTCGCGAAAGGCGATCATCTCCTTGAACTTCCAGGTGGTGTCGACATGCAGCAGCGGGAACGGCGGTTTGGACGGATAAAACGCTTTTAACGCGAGGTGCAGCAGCACCGCCGAATCCTTGCCGATCGAATAGAGAAACACCGGCTTTTCGCATTCCGCCGCGACCTCGCGAAAAATGTGGATCGATTCCGCTTCGAGCCTTTGCAGATGGGTCAGTGGCGCGTTCATTCCGCGGCCTCGCTTTCGGTTTCCTTGGCGCGCGACACGCGGCCGTCGGCGGCGACGTGCAGGCCGCATTCCTTCTTGTCTTCGCTCTCCCACCACCAGCGTCCGGCGCGCTCGGACTCGCCGGGCTTGATCGCGCGGGTGCAGGGCGCGCAGCCGATGCTGACGAAACCCTGTTCGTGCAGCGCGTTGACCGGAACGTCGTTGGCCTTGGCGTAGGTCACGACATCGTCGCGGGAAAAATCGAGCAGCGGATTGGCCTTGATCAGGCCGCGCTCCGCGTCCCATTCGACGAAGCGCAGATGCGAGCGATGCGCGTTCTGGTCGCCGCGCAGCCCGGTGACCCAGATATCCGCGCCGGCCAGCGCGCGCGCCAGCGGCTCGACCTTGCGGATTTCGCAGCAGGCCTTGCGCATGTCGAGGCCATAATAGAAACCGTTGATGCCCTGATCCGCGACCAGCGCCTCGATCGCCTCGGCCTTGGGAGAATAGGCTTTGATGCGCAGCGCGTATTTTTCCTCGGTGCGCTGCCAGACGTCATAGGTTTCGGGAAACAGGCGGCCGGTGTCGAGCGTGACCACGTCGAAATCGACTTTCGAATCCGCGACCGCGTGGGTGACGGCCTGATCCTCGACGCCGAGGCTGGTGGTGAAGACGATCCGGCCGGACACCGCCTTGCGCAGCAGGCGCAGGCGATTGGGCAGGGTCGCGGCGACGAAGGCCGCGTTGAGTTCGTCGATCAGGATTTGACGATGTTCGGACATGATTTAACTCCGCGCGCGGCGATCGAGGATTCGCTCGCCCTGGGCGTAATCGCGCTGATAGGTGACGGTGACGCGCTTGAGCGCGTCGAGCCATTGCTGCACCGGCTGGCGCGCGGCGTTGGCGTCGGGGATTTCGACCTCGTCGAAACCGCAGGCCAGCGCCTGCGGGAACTGGTCGGAAAACAGCGGCCCGGAGGCGCGCAAAATTCCCTTGAACCCGAGCCGGCGCAATTGCCGCGCCAGCGAAAACCCGCGCCCGTCGGTCGCCGAGGGAAAGGCGATCGCGATCAGCGCGAGACGGTCGAGGAAGGGCGAAAGCTGTTCGGCGTCGAGCGTGTTGGGCGCGAAAACGCCGGCTTGCGCCGGCGCGGCGGCGAGCAGTTTTTCCGCCGCGTCGAAAGCGACGATCACGGCTTTTCCGGCGACGTCGTCGAGCGTTTCGACGCGCGCGAACGGATCGGCTTTGGCGCCGTTTCGATCAAGCAAAAGCATCGGCGATTTCCTTGAAGGCGGTTTTGTACGGCGCGAGGCCGATGCGGCGATAGGTTTCGATGAAGGTTTCGCCCTGGCGCCGCTCGCGGCGATAGACGGCGATCAGCTTGTCGAGGGCTTCGGGCACATGGGTTTCAGGCAGGCCGGGGCCGAGCAGTTCACCGATGGCGAACTGGTCGCCGGCGTCGCCGCCGATGGTGATCTGGTAGGATTCGGCGCCCTTTTTCTCCAGGCCGAGAATGCCGATATTGCCGATGTGATGATGGCCGCAGGCGTTGATGCAGCCGGATATTTTGATCGACAATTCGCCGATGTCCTTCTGCGTCGCGGCGTCGCCGAAATGCCGCGACAGCTTTTGCGCCAGCGGGATCGAACGCGCGGTGGCCAGCGCGCAATAATCGAGGCCGGGGCAGCAGATGATGTCGGTGATCAACTCGGCGTTGGCGGTCGCGAGATCGTGCGCCTTCAGCACGGCGAAGATTTCGGCAACGTCGTCGAGCCGCACATGCGGCAGCACGAGGTTCTGCTTGTGGCTGACGCGCAGTTCGTTGAAGGAATATTTTTCCGCGAGATCGGCGACCGCGCGCATTTGCGCGGCATTGGCGTCGCCCGGCGCCTGGCCGATGCCCTTCAGCGAAATCGTCAGGGACGCGTAGCCCTTGTGCTTGTGGCGGAACAGATTGTGCTCGACGAACAGGGCGAGGTCGGGATCATTGGCCTGCGCCTGTTCGAGCTTGCGCGAAACTTCCGGCAGATCGGCGAATTCAGGCGCGTCGAACGCCGCCTGAATGCGATGGAATTCGCGCAGGTCCGCCTTGGGCGATGCGGCGACGATGCTGGCGTATTCGGCTTCGACATCGGCGCGGATTTTCTCCAGGCCGATTTCGTGGACGAGAATCTTGATGCGCGCCTTGTATTTGTTGTCGCGGCGACCTTCGAGATTGTACACGCGCAAAATGGCTTCGAGATAGTCGAGCAGTTCGGCGCGGGGCAGGAACTCGCGGATCAGCTTGCCTTCCATCGGCGTGCGGCCGAGGCCGCCGCCGATGTAAATCTGGTAGCCGGTCTCGCCGTCGGCGTCGCGCACGATGCGCACGCCGACGTCATGGCCTTTCAGCACAGCGCGATCCTGCCGCGAAGCGGTGACAGCGATCTTGAATTTCCGGCCGAGCCAGTCGAATTCCGGATGCAGCGTGGACCATTGCCGAATCCACTCGGCGGTGGGGCGGGGATCCTCGATCTCGTCGAAGGCGGCGCCGGCGAAACAATCCGTGGTGGTGTTGCGGATGCAATTGCCGGAGGTTTGGATGGCGTGCATGTCGACATCGGCGAGCAGGCCGAGAATGGCCGGCGTGTCGCGCAATTTCGGCCAGTTGTACTGAAGGTTCTGCCGCGTGGTGAAATGGCCGTAGCCGCGGTCGTAGGTCTCCGCGATCAGCGCCATCTGCCGCAATTGTCGCGCCGACAACGCGCCATAGGGAATGGCGACGCGCAGCATATAAGCGTGCAATTGCAGATAGAGGCCGTTCTTCAGGCGCAGCGGCCGGAATTCCTCATCGGTCAGCGAGCCGTCCAGCCGGCGCTCGACCTGGCTGGCGAATTGCGCCACGCGCTCGCGCACGATCTGGCGGTCGAATTCGTCATAAGCATACATGTTGGACTCTCAGATGTGGAACTCGGCCTGCTTGCCGAGATCGAGGCGGTGACTTGGGCCGAGCGTGCGCAGCCTTTCGCGGTAATGGCGCGGGACCGGGACGCCCGCCTCGATTTCGACATCGACAAGATAGGCGTCCACCACCTTGGACTCGCTGGCTTGCGCCGCGCCGAACTGCTCCAGCTCCAGCGCCGCGGCTTCGTCGGAGGCGACGCGGGCCGCGCGGACGTCGCGGGTCCAGCCGTTGTTCGCGGCGAACAGCACCTCGCCCTCGACAAGGTCGTTGGCGACGAGAATGACAGGCAAAGGCGGACGCTTGACGGCGGCCATGGGAACCTCACAGGTTGGTCGGCTGGGAAAATAGGCGGGGCGGCGTCACGTTGCAATGCTGAGAAACAGAATGAAATAGGCTATTTATCGAGTATGGGTAGAAAGGATTCCT
This sequence comes from Rhodoblastus sphagnicola, assembly GCF_002937075.1. Lineage (GTDB taxonomy): Bacteria > Pseudomonadota > Alphaproteobacteria > Rhizobiales > Beijerinckiaceae > Rhodoblastus > Rhodoblastus sphagnicola. The sequence goes on along the minus strand of NZ_NHSJ01000118.1, from coordinate 15,213 downwards.
ATATTATAGTGGATTGGTCAGCTATTAGGAGCAAAAAATTCTCATTCGGGCGGGGTGTCGCGCGCGGCGCCCGCTTTTCCCCGTTTGGCGGGGGCGCTCGCCATGCTAGGAGGACGTAACGGGATTCCGGGCCTCGGGCGACCAGGAGAATCGATGATGAGTTCAGGCGGCAAGATTCTGGTGACAGGGGCGACCGGCTTCGTCGGCGCGGCGGTGGCGCGGGCGCTGATCGCGCGCGGCGAGCGCGTGGTGCTGCTGGCGCGCAAAACCTCGCCGCGCGGCAATGTCGAGGGTTTGGACGCCGAGGTGGTGATTGGCGACCTGCTTGACGCCGCCACGCTCGCCCCCGCCTTCGCGGGCGTGGACCGGCTCTACCATGTCGCCGCCGATTACCGGCTGTGGGCGCGCGATCCCAACGAGATCGTCGAGGCCAACCGCGTCGGCGTCACCAACATCATGACATCGGCGCTGCGCGCCGGCGTGTCACGGGTGGTCTACACCTCCTCGGTCGCGACTTTAAAACTCAACGCCGAGGGCCGTCCGGTAGACGAAACCTCGCCCGCGACGCCGGAACAGGCCATAGGCGCTTACAAGCGCAGCAAGACCATTGCCGAGCGCGTGGTCGAGACCATGATCCAGACGCAGGGCCTGCCGGCGGTGATCGTCAATCCGTCCACCCCGATCGGCCCGCGCGACATCAAACCGACGCCCACGGGGCGCGTCATCGTCGAGGCGGCGAACGGGAAAATGCCCGGCTACGTCGATACCGGCCTCAACCTCGTCCATGTCGAGGATGTCGCGGCGGGCCATCTCCTGGCGATGGAGAAGGGGCGAATCGGCGAGCGCTACATCCTCGGCGGCCAGGACGCGCCGTTCGGCCAGTTCCTGAGCGAAATCTGCGTCATGGCGGGACGGCGCCCGCCCACGCTGAAGATTCCGCGCGGCGCCCTGTTCCCCTTCGCCCATGCGGCGGAGTTTTTGGCGCGCTTCACCGGCAAGGAGCCGTTCGCCACCGTGGACGCCCTGCGCATGGCCGGATACCGCATGTATTTTTCCTCCCATAAGGCGCAGGCCGAACTGGGCTATTCCGCGCGGCCCTACGCGCAGGCCATAGCCGACGCGCTGTCCTGGTTCCGCGCGAAGGGCATGGTCAAGTGATCGCGCTCGGCGTTGTCGTTCTCGCGATCTGGCTGGTCCTGATTTTTGCGCGCGGCAAATTCTGGGCCTGTCTCGACACGGATTTCGCGCCCAAGCCGCAATTGACCACCTGGCCCGCCGTGGTTGCAGTGGTTCCCGCGCGCGACGAGGCCGAACTCATCGCGCAAAGCATGGGCGGACTGCTGGCGCAGGATTATCCCGGCGATTTTCGCATCGTTCTGGTGGATGATCAAAGCAGCGACGGCACGGCGGAAATCGCGCGCGCGCTGGGCAACGACCGACTGCGGGTGCTCGACGGCTCGGCGCCGCCGGAGGGCTGGACCGGAAAACTCTGGGCCATGGCGCAGGGCGTGCGCTACACCCGCGAAAACTTTTCCGCCAAATACATCCTGTTCACCGACGCCGATATTTTCCACGAGCCCGACAATCTGCGCATGCTGGTGGCGCGGGCGGAAGCCGACGCCATCGGCCTGACCTCGCTGATGGCGCTGCTGCGCTGCCAATCCTTCGCGGAAAAGCTGCTGGTTCCCGCCTTCGTCTATTTCTTCCAGATGCTCTATCCGTTCCGCTGGGCGCGCGATTCGCGGCGGCGCACGGGCGCCGCGGCGGGCGGCTGCATGCTGGTTCGCCCGGACCTGCTGGCGACGGCCGGCGGAATCGAGAGTTTGAGGGGCGCGCTGATCGACGATTGCGCGCTGGCGGCGCGGATGAAGACGGTCGGGCCGGTCTGGCTCGGCCTGACGCGTCGCGTCAAGAGCCTGCGGCCTTACCCGCGCATTGGCGACATCGGCCGCATGATTTCGCGCTCGGCTTATGCGCAACTGGGGTTTTCGCCCTGGCGACTTGCGGGCGCGATGGCCGGGCTGGTGGCGACCTTTGTGCTTCCGGTCATCCTCGCCCTGCGCGCGCCGGGCGTCGCCGGCCTGTTGGGCGCGTTGGCCTTCGGCCTGATGATCGCCAGCTTCATGCCGATCAACCGATTCTACGGGCTGAGCCGCGCCCGCGCCGCGCTCTTGCCGGGCATCGCCGCGATTTATATGGTCTACACGTTGCGTTCGGCGCTCGACTTTTATCGCGGGCGCGGCGGCATGTGGAAGGGCCGGGCGCAAGCCCAGCGGGGCGCTCAAGAGGCGGGAGAAGCATGAGCGAAGACACGGTCACGGCGGAAAGCCTGCGTTCCGGCAAGACCGGCGCGGACGAGAATTTTCCGGTCGCCTCGGGGCTGATCGCGGAACGTCTGCGCCCGGTGATTCTCGCCTTTTACGATTTCGTGCGCTCCGGCGACGATGTCGCCGACAATCCCGATCTGGCGCCGGCGCAAAAACACGCTTTGCTGGACCAGATGGAGGATTCGCTGATCGGCAAGAGCGAGGCCGAGCCGCTTGGCGTAAAGTTGCGCGTAAAACTCGCCGAACACGACCTCACCGACCAGCACGCGCGCGACCTGCTCGATGCGTTCCGCCTCGACGTGGACAAGAATCGTTACGCCGACTGGGATGATCTGATCGCTTATTGTCGCCTGTCGGCCATGCCTGTCGGGCGCTTCCTGCTCGACGTCCACGGCGAGAGCCAGAGCCTGTGGGCGGCCTCCGACGACATTTGCGCGGGTTTGCAGATCAACAACCATTTGCAGGATTGCGCCAAGGATTTCAAAGCCCTCGACCGCGTTTACATCCCCCGGGACGCGCTTGATGCGGCGGGCGCGCGGATCGAGGATCTGGGGGAAGCCAAAAGTTCGCCGGCCTTGCTGTCCTGCCTTCAGAACCTGGCGTGGAAGAACCGCGGGCTGCTCGAACGCGGCGCGGATCTCACCGCCGCGATCAAGGATTTCAGGCTTGGCCTGGAAATCGCGGTGATCGTCCGCCACGCCTTCAGCATCGTGGACCTGCTGACGGCGCGCGATCCCTTGTGCGAAAAGGTGAAGCTCAACAAGGGCGAGATGGTTATCGGCGCCGCGGCCGCCGTCGGCGTCGAGGCGGTTTCACGCTTGTTCCGGAGGGCCGCATGAGCCTCGCGACACATGAGGCCGCGCGGGAAACCGCGCGCAACAGCTCGTTTTATCGGGCCATGGCGATCCTGCCGCAAGGGCAGCGCGACGCCATGTTCGAAATCTATTCGTTCTGCCGCGCCGTGGACGACATCGCCGACGGCGGCGGAACCCGCGAGGAAAAGACCGAAGCGCTCGACCTATGGCGCCGCGACATCGCCGCGCTCTATGAGGGGGGCCATTCCGGTCGGGCCGAGGGGCTGATCACGCCGCTGCGCGACTTCAGTTTCAGGCAAGAGGATTTTCTCGCCGTCATCGACGGCATGCAGATGGATGTCGACGCGAACATCGTCGCGCCGGACGCGGAAACACTCGATCTCTATTGCGACCGCGTCGCCAGCGCGGTGGGGCGGTTGTCGGTGCGGGTGTTCGGCCTGCCGGAGCAACAGGGGATCGAACTCGCCCATCATCTCGGGCGCGCGCTGCAACTCACCAACATCCTGCGCGACGTGGACGAGGACGCGGCCATCGGCCGGCTCTATCTGCCGCGCGAGCTTCTTTCGGGCGCGGGCGTGTCCGACCCGACGCCGGAACAAGTCGTGGCGCGGCCCGATCTCGACCCCGTGTGTCGCCCGCTGCTGGCGCAGGCCAAGGTCCATTTCGATCAGGCGAACGCCATTATGGTGGAGCGTCCCCGCGCGGAAATCCGCGCGCCGAAAATCATGTATCTGGCCTATCGCGCGATCTGGCGGCGGCTGGACCACAGGGGCTTCAAGGCGCCGCGTGAAAAGATCGCGACGCCGAAACTGGCCGTGCTCGGCGCCTTCCTGCGCTACGGGCTGTTCTGATGGCGCGGGTTCATGTGATCGGCGCCGGCCTCGCCGGCCTGTCGGCGGCGGTGGAGCTGGCGGATCGCTTCGAGGTCGCGCTTTACGAGGCCGCGCCGCAGGCGGGCGGGCGCTGCCGCTCCTATTTCGACGCGACGCTCGGCATGACCATCGACAATGGCAATCATCTGCTGCTGTCGGGCAATTCCGCATCGCTCGATTACGCGCGAAAAACCGGCGGTTCCGACAAACTGTCCATCGCCGAGGAAGCCGGGTTCGATTTTTGCGATCTGGAGCAGAAAACGCGGTGGCGGCTGCGCCCCAACGCCGGAAAACTGCCCTGGTGGATTCTGATGCCCGACCGCCGGCTGCCGGGCACGGCGGGGCTGGATTACATGGCGCTCGCAAAACTGCTGTTCGCCAAGCCCGGCCAGACGCTGCGGCCGTTCCTCGGCTCCGGCGACATGGCGCGGCGGCTGTGGGACCCGATTTTCGTCTCGGCGCTGAACACGGCGCCGGAGGAGGCGTCGGCGACGTTGGCCGCGACCATCGTGCGCGAAACTTTTGCACGGGGCGGCGACGCCTGCCGTCCGGTGGTGGCGGACGGCCTGTCCGCCGCCTTCGTCGATCCGGCGCTGGATTTTTTGCGCGGGAAGGGTGCGCGGGTAAAATTCGGCGCCAAATTGCGCGGTCTCGCCTTTGAGGGCGGGCGCGTGGCGGCGCTGGACTTTGGCGAGGAGACCGTCGCGCTGGATGCGGAAGATCGCGTCGTGCTGGCGGTGACGGCGCCGGTTGCGGCGGAACTGCTGCCGGGCCTGTCCGCGCCAAATGAATTCCGCTCCATCGTCAACGCTCATTTCGCTTTCCCGGCGCCGAAGGACATGCCGCTGCTCACCGGCGTGATCGGCGGCTGGAGCGAATGGGTGTTCGCTTTCCCCGACCGGCTCTCGGTGACCATCAGCGCCGCCGAGCGGTTTTTGGCCACGCCGCGCGAGGAGCTCGCCTCGCGCATTTGGGACGAGGTTCAGCGGGTCGCGGGCGTTTCGGCGCCGCTGCCGGTCTGGCAAATCATCAAGGAAAAGCGCGCCACCTTCGCCGCGACGCCGGCGCAGGACGCGCTGCGGCCCGGCCCGGCGACGGACTGGAAAAATCTTTTTCTCGCCGGCGATTTTACCCAAACCGGGCTGCCTTCGACCATCGAAGGGGCTGTACGCTCGGGTTTGAGCGCGGCCGCCCTTGTTTTGGCCTGAACTGTCGCTAAACTTTTCCCGCTCTCAAGGCGGTCTGGCGCGGGGGCCACTCAAGCCTCTGTAACGCTTCGGGCTTGAGCGCAATCGGCGTTCAACTGATTCGCAAACGGCGCCCGATCCGCAAAATGGAAGGAGCGAAAATGGAAAACACCACCCGCAGGAATGCGTTTCGCCTGTTCGGCGCCGCCCTGCTCGCTGGCGTCGTCGCGAACAGCGGCGAGGCCGAGGCGCAGCCCTACGACCCCTATGACCGGCCGCTGCGCCCACCGCCGCCTCGGGATGACTGGGGCCGTCCGCGCCGCCCGCCGCCGCCGCCGCCCGGCTACGGCCCACCGCCGTGGCGTCGCCGCTGCTGGTGGAAGGAAACCCCGTGGGGGCCGCGCAAGGTTTGCAGGTAAAACGAAAGGGCGCCGCGACCGGCGCCCTTTCATGTCGCGCGCCGGGCCGTCCGGCGCGCGCGATAGCGGGGTAACACCCACAGGCAAAATTCGGCGCCATCCTGTCCTCCTGATAAAACACGGGAGGACGCCATGAGCGCCAGGAAAATTCTGCTGATCGCCGGCGATTTCGTCGAGGATTACGAGGTGATGGTTCCGTTCCAGACCCTTCTGGCGGTCGGCCACAAGGTTGACGCGGTCTGTCCGGGCAAGGCGGCCGGCGACAGCGTCGCCACGTCGATCCACGATTTCGAGGGCCAGCAGACCTACAGCGAAAAGCGCGGCCATAATTTCACGCTCAACGCCAGTTTCGCCGACATCCATCCGGAAAGCTACGACGCGCTGGTGATTCCGGGCGGACGCGCGCCGGAATATCTCCGCCTCGATCCGAAGGTGATCGCGCTGGTCCAGCATTTCTTTGCCGCCAACAAGCCGGTCGCGGCCATCTGCCACGGCGCGCAACTGCTGGCGGCGGCCGGCGTGATCAAGGGCCGCCGCGTCTCCGCCTATCCCGCGTGCCGGCCGGACGTGGAGTTGGCGGGCGGAACCTATGCCGACATCGCCATCGACGCCGCCGTCACCGACGGCCATCTGGTCACCGCGCCGGCTTGGCCGGCGCATCCCGCTTGGCTCAACCAGTTTTTGGCGGTGATCGGCCATGGTTTGAGCGAGGGCGGGCTGTCGAAGGCGGCATGAGGGCTTTCACGGCGAAGTGAGTCCAAAGCCGTTTGCCAAAACCGACGCGCCTCGCCATTGTTCGATGACGCGGCGCGGAGTCTCGTTCATGTGCCAATTGTTCATCAAGGCCGATCCGGACCTCTGGCGCCAAAAACTGCGCTCGGTGCGGCTGAGCGGTTTTTCCACCAGCGTGCGGTTGGAAAACATCTATTGGCGGCTCCTCCAGGACATTGCCGCGCGCGAAAAAATGAGCGTCAACGCGATCCTCGCCCGACTCTATGAGGAACTGCTGGAAACGCAGGGCGAGGTCGACAATTTCGCCTCATTCCTGAGGGTCTGCTGCGCCCGCTATCTCATGTTGCAATTGGCCGGCGACATTCCCGCCGATCCGACGCAGCCGATCGCCGGACTCGACGCGCCGATGATACTGGCGCGTGAAAAAGCGCGGCTGGGGCAGGGCGACGGCTGGGCCGAGCCGCCACCCTATCTTTCTGACGCGCCGGCAGGCACAGGGCGCCACCGGGATAGCCCGCGAAGTCGCAATAAAGCGTCCCCGCCGCCGGCTGGAAGCGCGCTTCCGTGACATGGCCGAGCGCGTCGGGTTCGGCGGCGGTGAAGGGCGGACAGCCTCACATCACTTCTTGAAGGTGGATATTTCCTTCTTGCTGAAATTCGACAGGTCGCCCTCGCGCGCGGCCCTGGCGCGGCCCGCCTTGCGCATCTTGTCGAATTTCGGGTCCGGCGCCAGCCAGGAGGGCAGGCGCTCCATTTTCTCGCTGCCGCAGGCCGGGCAAATCGCGGGTTCGTCGGAGCGTATCAGCAATTCCGAATCGGCGGCGCAGGCGGAGCAATGGAAGGAATAAAGCGGCATGTCGGTCCTCGGTGTTATGCTCAAAATCTAAGCAAGAACGGGGCCAATTTCGCGACCGCGCAGGGCTTTGCTTGAACAAAAAGAGCCGACCGCAGGGCGATCGGCTCCGGTCTATGCGCAGGTTCACGCTCAGCTCAGGGCGCGGCGTCGATCTCGGCGCCGACCTTGGCGATGGCCTCCTGGTACACGCTCGCGGCGTTCCATTCCGCGATGGCCGCGAAATTGGGCTCGCCGGGACCATAGCCGGCGCCGCGCGTCCAGCCGTGGCCCTTGAGGTAATTGGCCGTGGAGGACAAGGCGCCCGCCGCCGTCTCCAGGCTGCCGCCCGCGCCATATTGCAGCACGGTCTTGGGCATGAACTGGGTCATGCCGACCTCGCCATGCATGGACCCGGTGGTGCCGGCCGCGAACACGCCGCGATCGACCAGCGTCAGCGCCGCATTGAGCTGGTCGGTGAAATATTCGGTGCGGCGGCAGTCATAGGCCAGCGTCGCCACGGCGGAGAGCACGTTCTGGTGGCCGGACACCGCGCCGAAACCCGTCTCCATACCCCAGATCGCCAGCAGCGGGCCGGCGGGCACGCCATAGGTGCTCTCGATCTGGGCGAACAGGTTGGCGTATTGGTGCTTCAGCTTCTTGCCGCGCGCCGCGATGGTGGCGCAGCCGCGCTTCTGGCAGAAGGCCGGCAGTGAAAGATGAAAGCTGTGCTGGCCGCGATCGGCGTTGATGGTGGCCTGGGCGTAGGAGGTGGACATCAGCGCGTTGATGGCGCGCGGGGTGAACTTGCCGCTCACTTCCTGCGCGTAGCTCGCCTTCCAGGCATCGAACCCGCCGCCGGAATTGCCGCATTGCGCCGCCTGCGCGGTCTGGCCGAGCGCCAGAACGGCGGCAAGACCGATAACCAATTGCGAAACTTTCATAATGATCCTCGTGCGCGCTGAAAAAGGGGGGAGACTCTTGGCGCGATCTTAACCAAAACGAGATTCGAGGCGAGCGCAAAATCGGGGCGCGGCGCGCATCAGGCTGTTGGTGTGGCTTTCGCGTCAACCAGGCGCTCCATCACCCGCGCGAGGCTTTGCCGCCAGTCCGGCAGGCGCACGCCATGCGCCACCGCGAGCTTTTCCGTCGAGAGCCGCGAGTTCGGGGGCCGCGCCGCCGGGGTCGGATAATCGCTGCTGGGGATGGAAACCACGTTCGCGCTCGGGCCGCCGCGCGCGGCGGATTGGGCGAAGATTTCGCGGGCGAAATCCGCCCAGTTGGTGACGCCTTGCGAGGCCAGATGGAATGTGCCGCGCAGGTTTTCGTCCGACCGCGTTGCGAGATTGCGCGCGACTGTTACAACCGCCTCGGCTATGTCGAGCGCGGAGGTCGGCGCGCCCGTCTGGTCGGCGACCACGCGCAGTTCGGGACGGGTTTGCGCGAGGCGCAGCATGGTTTTCACGAAATTCGCGCCCCAGGGCGCATAGACCCAGCAGGTGCGCAAAATGGCGTGGTTCGGCGTCGCCGCGCGCACCGCCTCCTCGCCGGCCAGTTTCGACGCGCCATAGGCGCCGATCGGCCCGGTGGAATCGTCCTCGCGCCAAAAGTTTTCGCCCGAGCCGTCGAACACGTAATCGGTGGAGATCTGGATCACCGGCACGTTCAGAGCGGCGGCGGCTTGCGCCACCCGGCCCGCGCCGCGTCCGTTGACGGCGAAGGCCAGATCCCGCTCGCTCTCGGCCTTGTCCACGGCGGTATAGGCGCCGGCGTTGACGATCACGTCGGGCCGCGCCGTTGCGAACACCGCCGTCGCGTCGCCCTCGGCGGCGAGGTCGAAAGAGTCCCGTCCGAGCGCGACGACTTCAAGCTCCCGGCCGGCGAGCGCCTGCAAGGCGCGGGTGACCTGACCTTCCCGGCCGGTGACGACAAGCCTGAGTTTGGTCATGGCGCGGTCTCCGCGACCAGGCCCAGCCTTTCGCCTGCATAAACCTTGTCGCGCAACGGCCGCCACCACCATTCATTGTCAAGGTACCAGGCCACCGTCTTCTCGATGCCGCTGTCGAAGTTCTCGCGGGCGCGCCAGCCGAGTTCGGTTTCGAGCTTGTCGGCGTTGATGGCGTAGCGATGGTCGTGGCCGGGGCGGTCGGTCACGTAGGTGATCAGCTTTTCGCGCTTTTCCGCTATGGGGCGCTCGCGGTCGAGGATTTCGCAGACGCGCCGGACGATATCAATGTTGCGGCGCTCGTTGCGGCCGCCGACATTGTACTTTTCCCCAAGCCGCCCGCGCGTCAAAATGGTGAGCAGGGCGCGGGCGTGGTCCTCGACATAGAGCCAGTCGCGGATGTTGGAGCCGTCGCCATAGACCGGCAACGGCTTGCCGTGCAACGCATTGAGGATGATCAGCGGAATCAGCTTTTCGGGGAAATGATACGGCCCGTAATTGTTCGAGCAGTTCGAGATCACCACCGGCAGGCCATAGGTGCGGCCCCAGGCGGTGGCGAGGTGGTCCGAGGCCGCCTTGGAGGCCGAATAGGGCGAGGAGGGGTCGTAGGGCGTGGTCTCCTCGAACAGGCCGTCAGCCCCGAGCGAGCCGTAGACCTCGTCGGTCGAGACGTGGAGATAGCGGAAGGCGTCGCGTTTTTCCGGGGCGAGCGCGCTCCAATAGGCGCGCGCCGCTTCGAGCAAAGTGAAGCTGCCGACCACATTGGTGGTGACAAAGTCGCCGGCGGCGGTGATCGAGCGATCGACATGGCTTTCGGCGGCCAGATGCATCACGCCATCGGGCTGGAATTGCGCGAAGGCGGCATCCAGCGCGGCGCGATCGCAAATGTCGGCTTGCAGGAAGTGATAATTGGGATTTTGCGCGATCTCGCGCAATGAGGCCAGATTGCCCGCATAGGTCAGCTTGTCGACGTTGAGCACCGTTGCGCCGGCCTCGCCCACCAGATAACGGCAGAGCGCCGAACCGATGAAACCCGCGCCGCCCGTCACCAGAATCCGCATCGCCCCCTCCTCAAATCTTGCCTTCGGCGATGCGCAGCAAAAAGCGGCCATAGGCGTTCTTGGCGAACAACTGGCCGCGCGCGATCAACTGCTCACGGTCGATAAAACCGTTGATATAGGCGATTTCCTCAAGACAGGCCACCTGAATGCCCTGGCGCTTCTGGATGACCTGGACGAAGTTGGAGGCTTCGAGCAGGCTGTCATGGGTTCCGGTGTCGAACCAGGCGAAGCCGCGCGACAGCACTTCGACGTGCAGGTCGTCCTTCTCCAGATAGATGCGGTTGACGTCGGTGATTTCAAGCTCGCCGCGCGGCGACGGTTTCAGGTTCGCCGCGATCTCCACCACGGAATTGTCGTAGAAATACAGGCCGGTCACCGCATAGGGCGATTTCGGCTCTTGCGGCTTTTCCACGATGGAGACGGGACGGCCCTCGGCGTTGAGCGTGACCACGCCGTAACGCTCGGGATCCTCGACGTGGTAGCCGAACACGGTGGCGCCGGCGCGCCGGTCGCGCGCGCGTCCCAGCGAGGCGCGCAGGCCGGCGCCGAAGAAGATGTTGTCGCCGAGCACCAGGCAGACGGGATCCGTCCCGATGAATTCGGCGCCGAGGATGAAGGCCTGCGCCAGTCCTTCCGGCTTGGGTTGCACCTTGTAGGAAATCGTCAGGCCGAACTGCTCGCCCCCGCCGAACAGGCGCTGGTAATTCTCGATATAGTCCGGCGAGGAAATGATCAGGATTTCGCGTATGCCGGCGAGCATCAGCACGGAGATCGGATAATAGATCATCGGCTTGTCGTAGATCGGCAACAATTGCTTGTTGATCGCCAATGTCGCCGGATGCAGGCGCGTGCCAGAACCGCCCGCGAGGACAATGCCCTTCATCGATCACTCCAAAAAAGTCAGGTCAGGCGAAAGCGGCCGGCAGGTCGCGCAAGGTGGGATGGGTCTTGTCCTTGGCCGACAGCAGATAGCCGCCAGTCGGCGCCCCGGCGACCTTGGGCCAGGCGATGCCCAACTCCGGATCGTCGAAGGCCAGGCCCCGGTCGCATTCGGGCGAATAATATTGCGTGACCTTGTAGATCACCTCGGTGTTGGGTTCGAGCGTGCAAAAACCGTGCGCGAAGCCCACGGGAATCCAGAACTGGCTCCAGTTTTCCGCGCTCAGCGTCACCGCGACATGCTTGCCGAAGGTCGGAGATTTCAGGCGAATATCGACCGCGACGTCGAAAATGGCGCCGCGCACCACGCGCACCAGCTTGCCTTGCCCCATCGGGTCGATCTGGAAATGCAGTCCGCGCAACGTGCCCGCCGGCGCCGACAGCGAATGGTTGTCCTGGACGAAACGGGCGTCGCCGATCAGGGGCGAGACAACGCGCTCATTATATGTTTCCGAGAAAAAACCGCGTTCGTCGCCGAATTTTTTCGGGGTCAGCAGGACGGGACCGGCAATATCGAAAGTCTGGTGCTCCATCGAACGCTCCGTGGCTCCACCGTTCGGCGCGCGGGGTCACGCACCGCAATGCCTATCGTTGGTAGAGGGCAGGCTTGACCGAGTCAATTGCGGCGCAGGCTCTTTCCTCGAACAGATCGACTCGGACGCTTGCGCCTCCCACGCCGAATCCCTAAGACTTCGCGCCAAGCGAGGAGCAAATGACCGACTTTCAGCCGAAATCCGAATTTCTGCGCGTCCTGACGGAGCGCGGCTTCATCCATCAATGTTCCGACCTTGCCGGGTTGGACCAGAAGGCGGCTGCCGGCGAACTGATCGCCTATATCGGCTTCGATTGCACCGCGCCCTCGCTGCATGTCGGTTCGCTCTTGCCGATCATGATGCTGCACTGGCTGCAAAAGACCGGCGGCAAGCCGATCTCGCTGATGGGCGGCGGCACCACCCGGGTCGGCGACCCCTCCGGCAAGGACGAAGGCCGGAAAATGCTCACCCTCGAACAGATCGACGCCAACAAGGACTCGATCAAAAAGGTGTTCGAGAAATTCCTGGTTTTCGGCGCGGCAAAAACCGACGCGGTGATGACCGACAACGCCGAATGGCTGACCGCGCTCAACTACATCGATTTTTTACGCGACGTGGGGAAACACTTCTCCGTCAATCGCATGCTGGCCATGGACAGCGTGAAGCTGCGGCTGGAGCGCGAACATGAGCTGTCCTTCATCGAATTCAACTACATGTGCCTCCAGGCCTATGATTTCGTCGAATTGAACCGCCGTCATGGCTGCCTGTTGCAGATGGGCGGCTCGGACCAGTGGGGCAATATCGTCACCGGACTCGATCTCGGGCGCCGGATGGGGACGCCGCAGCTTTACGCCCTGACATCGCCGTTGCTGACCACCGCCTCGGGCGCCAAAATGGGCAAGACGGCGGCGGGCGCGGTCTGGCTCAACGCCGACATGCTGCCGGTCTATGACTACTGGCAGTACTGGCGCAACGCCGAGGACGCCGATGTCGCAAGGTTTTTGAAACTGTTCACCACGCTGCCGATGGACGAGATCGCGCGGCTCGCGGCGCTGGAAGGTTCGGAGATCAACGAGGCGAAAAAGGTGCTGGCCAACGAGGCGACGGCGCTGCTGCATGGGCGCGCGGCGGCCGAACTGGCGGCCGAGACGGCGCAAAAAACCTTTGTGGAGGGCGTGCTGGCCGACAACCTGCCCACCGTGACCGTGGCGCGCGCCGAGATCGCGGCGGGGCTGGGCGCGCTTCATGCGTTCGTGAAGGCCGGGCTGACGCCCTCGACCGGAGAGGCGCGGCGCCAGATCAAGGGCGGCGGATTGCGCCTCAATGACACGGCGCTGACAGACGAGCGTTATAGGCTGGGCGAGACCGATTTCGTCGACGGTGTGGCGAAACTGTCGGCCGGCAAGAAGAAGCACGTGCTGTTGAAGGTGGAATGATGCTGCACATCGGCGGCCGACTCTGGATCGACGTCAGCGAGATCGCGCTGTCGTTCATGCGGTCGTCGGGCGCTGGCGGCCAGAATGTCAACAAGGTCGAGACCGCCGTGCAATTGCGCTGGAACGTGGCCGCGTCGCCCGCGCTGACAGAGCGGGTGCGAACCAACATCAAGGTTTTGGCGGGGCGGCGGCTGACCAAGGACGGCGTGCTCGTCCTCACGGCGCAAAGGTTCCGCACCCAGGAGCTCAATCGCGCCGATGCGCTTGAACGGCTGGTGGAGCTGGTGCGCGAGGCGGCCAAGCCGCCGCCGCCCGTGCGTCGGCCGACGCGTCCGACCAAGGGATCAGTGGAGCGGCGGCTCGAAGCCAAAAAAACGCGGGCGCTTCACAAACAGGGGCGAAGGTCTATTCTGGACCGGGATTGAACGGCCCACACCGAAGGATGGCCATTGAGCGCGCGAGCCCGAGTTCTGATCGTGGAAGACGAAGCGCTGGTCGCCTTCGCGCTGGAGGAGACGCTGGCGGACTTCGGCTATGACGTGGTCGGACCCGCGCCCAGCGTGCGGGCGGCGATGAAGCTCATCGCGAGCGACAGGATCGACGCGGCCATTCTCGACGTCAATCTCGGCGGGGAGACCATCGACCCCGTCGCCCGCGCGCTGGCGGCGGCCAACATCCCCTTCGTCTTCACCACGGGCTACGTCAACGCCTCCGCCCTCCCACAGGGTTTCAAGGACCGTCCGGCGCTCAACAAGCCTTACCATCCGGAGGCTTTGCGCGACGCCGTGGCGCGGTTGCTGGCTTAGAGCATGATCCCAAAAAGTGGATGCCGGTTTTTGGAAAAGATCATGCGAAAACAAAGAGGCTAGAGCGCGATGCGTTTCCGTGGAAACGCATCGCGCTCTAGCCCATCCGGTCGGCCGGCGCGACGGGAACGACGTTTTGCCTTGGCGCGCCAAGGGGCGATCTGGATGCGCCGGCGGGTGGGGGCGAGCGAAAATCATGCGCCTCAACCATTTCAAATCGCCGGAAAAACGGCTACACTCGTGACAAGTTGTCGCGCACGACCGCCCTGTGCGCCAGCGAAAGGCGCGAGGAATCAAGCCACATGCAGCGAATTTTGGTGATTGAAGACGAATTCTTCGTCGCGGCCCATATCGAGCACGTGCTCGAAGGCGAAGGGGTGGAGGTGATCGGGCCGGTCGGATCGCTACAGGAGGCGATGCAACTGGCGCGCAATGTGACCGTGGACGGCGCCCTGCTCGACGTGAACATCGACGGCGGCCGCATCGACGATGTCGCTGAAATTCTGGCGCGCAAGTGCGTGCCCTTCGTGTTCGTGACCGCCTATGGCCGGGACAACCTGCCGCCGGCGCATCGCGAGGCGGGGGTGGTGGACAAGCCGTTCAAGGACGAGGATCTGCTTCGCGAGGTGCGGCGGTTCCAGACGCATTAGCCCAAGTTCGGTGAACTCCCGTTCACCGAACTTGTTCTAGATCTTTGGTATTGCGCATATTCTTTTCCGAAAACCGCGCATACCCCTGGGGAATATGCGGTAGGGGGCGTTTTCCGGGGGCGAGCGCGCAAGCGCCGCTGTCCAGTTCAGGCCTAAGTCGAGCCGAAGCGCCGCCACGTCCTTGGCGCCTTGCGGGTGAAGGAGGCCCCGAAGGGGCCGGATGAGAGGGCGTCCACCGCCGCGTCATCGTTGAATATGAAGCACACTCGCTCGCCCGTCTCGTCTGCCGCCTTCTCCCGCCCCGAAACCGCGAACATCTTGGACGGGCCATGAGGAGAAGGAGACTGGCCGAGCGGCTGGTCGAATGTGCGAAAGCTCAGTCCACCTTGGCCTTGACGCGCACCGGGCGCATCAAAAAGCCGGGCAGATGATCGCCAAAACCCACGACGGCCGGCCCGTCGTCGTCGCGGTCGCGGCGGCGGGGCGCGCGGGCTTCGCGCGGTTCGCGCACCGGAGGGGTTTCGCGACCTGGACCCGGTGTTTCCCGGGCGGGGCGGACCTCGCGCGGCGGGCGGGCTTCACGCGGCGGACGAGGTTCGCGCGCCGGACGGGTTTCGCGCGCCTCCTCGGCGACGGCGACGGCGGCGGTGCGTTCGCGG
>NZ_NHSJ01000117.1 GCF_002937075.1 Rhodoblastus sphagnicola | reverse complement strand
GCGGGAGCGCGAGCGCCTCCGGCCCGCGCCCGCGCCGGCCCCCCCGCGTTCCGTGGTCCTGGCGCTGGCCGCGCCCGCGCCGACGAGCGTGGTCACGCGGCTGTCCCCCCAGGACCGCCATCGCCTTGAGGCGATCCTGGCCGAACTGACCGAATGCGCGCGGCTTCTGGCGTGAGTTTTTTTCAATCGCCGCGTTGCCAGCGGCATGAGGCTTCTCTATAAGGCGTCACAGTCGGAGTGTAGCGCAGCCCGGTTAGCGCACTAGTCTGGGGGACTAGGGGTCGTGGGTTCGAATCCCGCCACTCCGACCATTTAACTGCTTGATGCGGTTGCAAAAAAGCCGTGTCCGAGAGGGCGCGGCTTTTTGCGTTCTTGCAACGCAAAGCGCGGAGCCGACATCGAAAACCGGATCGCCGGCTGATATTCGGGAGCGGGGGAGTTTTTGAGACTCCAGACGCTATCCGTCGCCGGACCTGCGAGTATAGGCGCTTAAGCTCCCGGTTTTTCTCCTGGGCGCATTCGCCAACGGCGCGGACGGCGTGTCGTCCGCGCCGCTCGGGTAAACGGTGGTCTTGCGCAGGATGTTCTCAAACGTCGCGGCGTCGACTGGCCGGCTGTACAGGTAGCCTTGTCCACGGTCGCAGCCGAGTCCGCGCAGGAAATCAGCCTGGGCCGGCGTCTCGACGCCTTCCGCCAGAACCTGCAGACGCAAGCTGTGCCCGAGCGCGACGATCGCGCGCGTGATCGCCACCTCGTTCTCGCCAAAAGGCAGATCGGTGATGAAGGAGCGGTCAATCTTCAGGGTCTGCACCGGCAGGCGCTTGAGATAGGAGAGCGACGACTGGCCGGTGCCGAAATCGTCGAGGGCCAAGGCCAGGCCGAGTCCGCGCAAGCCTTCGAGCACGCGGACGCTCTTTTCCGGCTGCCGCATCATGTAGGTCTCCGTCACCTCCAGCTCCAGCCAGTCGGAAGGCAACCCCGTTTCCGCGAGGATGCGCGCGACGGCGGCCACGAAGTCGTCGCGTTCGAGTTGCAGACCGGAGACGTTCACCGCTATGCGGTGCGGGCCAAGGCCGGCGCGCCGCCAAAGCTCTGCCTGGATGCAGGCTTCCCGCAACACCCATTCGCCGAGCGGCACGATCAGTCCGCTCTCCTCGGCGATGGCGATGAACTTGGTCGGCTCGATCATGCCGCGGTCGGGATGACGCCAGCGCGCCAGCACTTCCGAGCCGACGAGCCGTCCGTTGGCGAGGTCGAATTGCGGCTGAAAGTTGATGGACAAGCCGCCCTGCTTGATCGCCGCGCGCAATTCCGTCTCCAGAAACAATTTCTCGCGCGCTTTTTCGGTCAGATGCGCCTCATAGAAGCAGAACTGGTCGCGCCCCTCCTCCTTGGCCTTGTAGAGGGCGAGATCGGCGTGTTTGATCAGGGTGGCGGAATCGTCGCCATCGCCGGGAAAACAGCTGATGCCCACGGAGGCGCGCATGTCCAGCGTGTGGCCGTCGATGGAAAAGGGCTTTCCCATCGCCGCCAAAATCTTGGTCGCGATCCGCCCGGCGCCTTCCGGGCCACTGATATTTTGCGCCAGCACGATGAATTCGTCGCCGCCCAGCCGCGCGATGATATCGCTCTGGCGCAGCCCGCGCTTCAGCCGCTGCGAGACGATGCGCAGCAATTCGTCGCCGACCGGATGGCCCAATGTGTCGTTGACCGCCTTGAACCGGTCGAGATCAAGGAAAAGCAGCGCCAGATTCGTTCCCGCGCGGCGCGCGAGTTTCAGCGCCTGCTCGCAACTGTCATTGAAGGATTGCCGGTTGGGCAGATCGGTCAATGCGTCATAATAGGCCAGATGATGGATATGGGCGGCGGCGCGCTTCTGGTCGCTCAGGTCGTAGAAAATGCCGATATAATTGACGATTTCGCCGCGCGCGTCGCGCACGGCGGAAATGCTCTGCCACAGCGGCGTCACCTCGCCATCCTTGCGGCGATCCCAGATTTCGCCCTGCCACTCGCCGGTGCGCTTCAGCGTCTCCCAAAGGCCGAGATAGAATTGGGCGTCGTGGCGGCTCGATTTCAACATGCTCGTCGTCTTGCCCACGACCTCCTCGGCCTGATAACCGAGAATCCGGGTGAAGGCGCTGTTGACCTTGAGAATGCGCGCCTGCGGGTCGGTGATGACGACGCCGTTCAGGCTGTTTTCGAACACGCGGGCGGCGAGGCCAATTTGTTCGTCGGCCTGCCTTTGCGCGGTGATGTCCTGCATCGTGCCGGAGGCGCATTCGGGTACACCGTCGGCGCGGCAGCGCACGAGTCCGCGCAGTTCGACCCATTTGATCCGTCCTCCGGCAAGTTCGAGGCGAACAAAGTGGTTGAACAGCCGGCGCTCCCTGACCGCGCCGCAAAAATCCACATCGAAGTCGTGGCGGTCGTCGGGATGGACCAGCGCGATGCAGTCGTCATAAAGCGCCGGCGGCTGCGTCAATTCGCAAATCTTCAGCAGCTCGTCCGACCAATGCGTGACCCTTCGCGTGGCGAGGTCAACCTCCCAGCGGCCGAGCTGAGCGATCTTCTGCGCCTCGCGCAATTGCTTTTCCCTTTCGGAAAGCGCATCGCGCTGCCTTTTCAGGGCGGTGATGTCGGTGGCGCAAACCACCGCGCCTTCCTCCTTGCCCTGGGAATCGGCCTGCGGACTCGCTTCGACCCAGTAATCCCGATACGAGCCGTCGGCGCGGCGCAAGCGATGTTCGCAGCCATAGGCGCCTGAACCGCGCATCAATTCGAACAGGTGCGAATGAACGGTCCATGGCAGCCGAATGAGCCGATCTCGGAGCACATGCTGTTCTTCCGGCGCCATCCAATCGTCGAGGACGCGGCCGACCACATCGCCTTCGCCAACTTGCAGGCCTTCGAGGAAGCGGCGGTTGACTTCGCGAATGCGGCCTTCCGCGTCGAGCAGGATGATCAGCGCGCTGGATGTGTTCATCACGCGACGGGTGAAGTCCACCTGGATGTTCTGACGCCGATAGGCCGCCTGAAGCTCGTCCGCCTGTTGCTCCAGCGCGCGCAGCATCGCGTCCGTCCGGATCGCGTCATCGCCCATTTGCTGCTGGATGGCGGCGTTGGCGAGGCGAAGGCTCTCGACTTCGATCCGCAGTTGCGCCAGGGCGTCGTGTGGGGCGAGGTCAGCCATGGCCATCGTCGAAATAGGGCGCGAGCAGGCTGGCGACCTCGCGCGCGGCTTGCGCGACGGCCGGAGAGAGGCCAGGCTGGAACGGCCTGTGGCTTTCGGCCTGCGCGCCGACAATGGTGACGCGCGGCTTCGGGCCGGGCAGGGCGGCGAGAGCCTGGAGCACATAGCCGAGACCCATGCCATGCGGCGCGGGAACGCTTTCACTCACGATCGAGTCCACGCAAGGTTGCGCGATGCGTCCCGGCGTTCCCGCAGGCGCGAGCGCGTCCACGACAATGGCCTCGTCGCAATCCTCAAACAGCGCCAGCGCCGCCGGCCCCGCCGTTCCCGCGTCGAACA
>NZ_NHSJ01000116.1 GCF_002937075.1 Rhodoblastus sphagnicola | reverse complement strand
GACAACGGAAACAGCCTACAGGCGCCGCGTTCGCTACGGCGCTATGATGAGCGCGCTCACGCGGCGCACCAAAAATTGAAGAGGTTCATAGGAGGGACTTGACACCGAGGGGGCCATTACGGAAGCCGATATTATTCTATGCGCGTTGCGGTTTCAAAATCCTTATCGTGTTACACTGCCCACAGTTTGGACATTTCATGAAACGCTCCGTTACGGATGGGGTAACCCCAGTTCGCTGCAAAGCTCCTCAGTTTCCGACATAGGGCGAGGGCAATTCGTCCCGACGGCGCGGGTGACGCGAGGGTGCGTCCTATTCCCTGTTTCCGACATAGGGCGAGGGCAACGCAAACCATAGGCCGCCAGGGTCGCAATCCGGAGCGCCTGATGCGAGCCATTCCTTCATGACCGCATCCAAGATTTTTTCATTCGTCTCGCCATACTGCGGCTGGTAAATCCAAAAATATTTGGTTCCAGCGCCGCCGACGACGGGCTTGGCGCCTTTCGCTAACAACTCGGACACACAACGACGAACGAATTCAGATAGTTCATCGCCAGTCAGGCCGAATTCATGTCGGCCAGCGGGCACGATCTGCCACAAACCCACGGAATCAATCGGTAATTCGTATGGAAACGACTCGATGCATTCCAAAACTGTTTGGCCCCAATAACGGCCTTTTGCTTCAAGATCTAAGGTCATCGCTGATGCACTTTGTACCGGGTGTTCAGTTGGGGATTATCGCTCTTGATGACGTCAAGCGTAAGTCCATTCTTTGGACTCTGTCTGACACCGAAGACAGTTCCGTCGGTCCTTTGATACCAAGTTCCGTCATAATTTGAAGGCGAAGCAGTCTGAACGGCCCCATCCATCAATTTGGACTGAAGTTGATCAAATTGCTCCGAAGTCACGGTCCTGGTCGAGGGCTGGGCACGAGAATATATATATACCCGACGGGCTCGCCATTCGGCAGCAGAATGTCGCTCATGCTGAGGCTGCTTGTGGCCTCCTCCACAACTGCGGGCGCCAGTAGAGCCTCGCCTCCAAGCAAAGCTGCGGCGCCAGCCGCTCCGACGACAATCGGGCTGGTCGCAATGGCGCGCCAGCGCGGGCGCGTTCCAACTTGCTCCCCCGTGTCCTGGTCGTATTCAGGCACTGGCGCTTGCAGCCACTGGCTGGCCGCATCGACCGCAGCCGACCACGGACCACGATGATCCGGCTTGTTCGCGTTCTCTCTTCCGTTTTGGTCAGCGCTTGCGCCCGTCGTGGCGAATCGGCCCGTCGGATCGCGAGGATGCAAGCTTTCGTCCCAGTCGGCTTTGAATAGCTGGACGTTGGCGCCTTCGATTCCCGCCGCTTGCAGGATCGTCCAAGGCGAAACGCCCTTGGCGAGAAAGGTTGCGCCGATTTTCAGCATTTCGGCGTCGCGCGGGCCGCGCAACGGCGGCAGGCCGATCTGCGCGAGACGAATGACGGCGCCGACGTTATCGCCCTGCGCAAGACTCTTGGCGACGCCGTGCAGGCCATGCAGGGTGTTTGGATGGATCGCCCTGCCCCGCGCCAGCGAAAGCAGCGCGAAAATTTCCGGCTCGCGTCCCTCGACCGCCAGTTCGGCGGCGCCGTTGGCGCGGCGCGACAGCGGGGCCAGGACGATGTCGCCGAGGACGACGCCGCTTTCGGTCAATTGCGCCTCGCGGCAAAAGCGCGGCGCGGGGTGAAAAAACGGCGCGTTCATTCCTTGCCGTTCTCCTTCGCCATGGTGCGATAATATTCGAACACGCCGCCGCCGCTTTCTTGACTCAGAGCCAGCGCCGTCACCGCCCAGACCAGGGCGTCGACGCGGTCGGGGGAATAGCCGGACCTTGACCGATCGAAATCGGGCGTCATGGCGCACATCTGGTCTTCGAGGCGGGCGAAAACGCCGCAATGTTTGACGCGACCCTGTTCGTAGAGGGCCGCGACAGGTTCGGCGCGGGCGAACTTGCCCCGGCTGGCGCGCACGGCGCGGTAGGGGATGTTGGCGTCCACCTGGCGCAGCAGGGTTTCGATCATTTCGCCGCCGTTGTTGACTTCGGCGACGATGCAATCGGCCTGAAAATGTTTGTAGGCCTCGACGGCGCGGGTGGCCCAGCCGAGCGGGGTTTCGCCCTGGCGGGAGAGGTCGGCGAGGACGCGCACGCGGCGGGCCTCATCCAGGCCCGCCGCGATCATCCCGCATTCATCGGCGTTTTCCCCGGAGGTGGCGGGCGGATCAACGGCGATGACGATGCGGGTGAGCTTCGGTTGCGTGGCGCCCGCCTGCGCCTGTTCAAGCAGGGCGCGGGTCCAGAGCGCGCCGGGAGCGTCGAGGAGCATTTCGGCGTGCAGCTCCTGGCGGCCGAGGCGCGTGCCTTCGTATTTGCGCACCACGCGGTCGAGAAAATTTTCGGCGAGATTGCCGATGTTTTCGAAAGTGGAATGGCGGGTCGAGAGGGTGAGCGGGTCGGCCAGCAGGTCGCGCATCAGTTTGGTCGGGCGCGGCGTGGTGGTGAGGATGGCTTGCGGTTTTTTTCCCAGGCGCAGGCCGAACACCGCCTGGTCCCAGGCTTCGGGGTAGCGCCAGGCGGCGATTTCGTCGCACCAGAGTTTTTGATGTTGCTTGCCGCGGAGGCGTTCGGGTTCTTCCGCCGAGAACAGCAGCGATTTCGCGCCGTTGGGCCATTCCAGCCTGCGTCTGTGCGCGACGTAGCGAGGGCGTTCGTCGCGCGGGCACGCAGCCAGCACGCCGGATTCGCCTTCAACCATTACGTCGCGCACATCATCGGCGGTCGCGCCGATCAGGTTGACCATGGGGAACTCGCGCGCCCATTGGCGCACGGTTTCGGCCCCGGTCCTGGTCTTACCCCAGCCGCGACCGGCGAGCGGAAGCCAATAGACCCAGTCGCCCGGCGGGATGAGCTGGTCGGGTCGCGCCCAGAACGGCCACAGCGTTTTGAGCGATTCCAGTTCGTCCGCGTCGAGGCGGGAGAAAAAACTGGCGCGCTCCCGGGGAGAGAGGCGCGCCAGTTCGCGCGCATGCGTTGAGAGGAGACGCATGGCGGCAACTCATGAATTTGTGTTGGATTTTTCCGACTTCTGCTGCTGGCCGCGCGCGAGTTGCTCCAGCTTGTTGATGAGCGACTGGCGGGCCTCGTCGAGCGAGGCGCCGGCTTCCGTGTTGGCGTCGAGGCCGAGCAGTTTGGCGCGGCGGTCCATGATCGCCAGCACGCGCTGGGCGGCCGCGGAATCGCCTTTCATCGCCTCCTTGTAATGCGCGGTTTGCAACTGATCGAGGCGCATCAGTTCGAGCTGGCGCAGGTCGCGCGCCGGCTGGTTGGGGCTGGAGCGCAGCGCCTTGCCGACGATGGCGTAGATGCGGCTGACGGAGACGCGGGCGAAACCGGCCTCGGGGAGCTTTCTGGCGATTTCGTGGAAGGTGAGGCCGTGAAGGCGCATGTTGAGGATGGCGAGATCGCGGTTGACGCGATCCAGCGGTTGTTCCTCGGCTTGGGCTTCCTGCTTGGTCCTGGAGCGGGCCCCAATGGTCTTCTTCAGTTTTTCGCGCGGAGCCGGAGCCATTTGTGATCCGTTGTTTGGTCGCCCGGCCCGGAGGCTTGGCAACGAAAAACCCGGGGGCTTCGCTTGGGGAGCGAAGCGCCGCCGGGCGCAAATCTTCAACATGGATATTTCTAGCGGAAGTCGGTCGACCCGTCAATGGGCAAAATGGGATTTTTGCGATTTTTTGGGAATTAGCCCATTTTGATTGGGAGCGAGCCCGTTGGGCATTGGTGGGATTTCGCGTGGTGTGTGGTCTTCGATGGCTGGGCGAGGCGGCTGCGCCAGCCGCGCGGTGGCGGGCGCCTCTCATCCGACGCCTTGCGCGCCCACCTTCTCCCGCGAGGGGAGAAGGTGAGTCCCTCAGTTGACGGTGAAGCGGCCGGCGAAGCGGCCGACGATCTGGATTTCGTCCGCGCCGGCTTCATAGGGGGCGTAGGAGGAATTGACCGAGATGATGCGCACGCGCATCGGGTCCGAACCCATCACGATTTGCAGGCGCTTGATCACCAGGCCGTAGCCGTCCCACAACGCAAATATGCCTTCGGGACTCGGCGTGATGTAGCGCAGGTCGATGAAGACACGGTCGCCCTCGGACAGGCGCGGCTCCATGGAATCGCCGATCACCTCGAACACCCTGATGTGGCGGGGGCTTGCGTGCAGGACGCCCTGCATGATCGCGTCCGGCAGGGTCCATTCTGCGGCGATGGCGTGAGCGGCGTAGGAAT
This sequence comes from Rhodoblastus sphagnicola, assembly GCF_002937075.1. GTDB lineage: Bacteria > Pseudomonadota > Alphaproteobacteria > Rhizobiales > Beijerinckiaceae > Rhodoblastus > Rhodoblastus sphagnicola. The sequence continues at coordinate 37,846 of NZ_NHSJ01000116.1, read as the reverse complement.
TGCCGAATTCATCATGCACGAAGGCTTCGACCGGCAAGCCCCCGCCGCCGGCGCCGGCGCGGACATCGACCTCGAAAATCGTCGAGGCGCCGCTCTCCTTGTTGTCGATGATGCGGCGGTCGACATTGGTGTCGAAGTGGCGGGTGGTTGGCGGCTCGTTGGCCAGATCAAGGTGGGGGGCGGCGCCCTTGCCGGCGATCAGCCAGTCGAGCGAACGGCCCAGCGCCAGCGCCAGCTTGTTGAGGGCCGGCAGCGAACCGCCGCGCCCGCGCTTGAGCGCGTCGCGCACATAGGTTTCGCCCAGGCCCGCGCGCACGGACAGGGCCTTCATATCGAGGCCCTGCCGCGCCATCTCGGACTCAAGCCGGCTTTTCCACTGGTCGTCCATGATGGGACAATTCCCATATTTACGTTAACGCGTCCAGTGGGCATTTTCCCATTGACGCCACAACCTCGTTCTTATTATGTTCCACCAGCCGTTGCAAGGCGAACCCCCACCCAGAGCCATCTCAATGACGAATATTGTGCCATTCAGCAGCTTCACGCCCTTTTCCACCACCACCATTATCGCGCCCCGCTCGGGCGGAGTCACGCGCGCCGTGAAGGTCGAAAAGGCCAAGCTGCGTCCCGCCGCGCCGAAAACCGGACGTTTCGGGCTTGCCGCCGAGCCACGCCCGGTCGCGCGGAAAATCGAGGTCAAGGCGCCGCCGCCGCCCGCCGCTGCCCAACTCTATGTGCATAACGGTCAGTCCTATGTGCGCTCGGAAGTGTTCGAGCATTGGCTCGACGAGGCGGCGCGGCGGGTGATCGCCCAAAAACCCGGCCGCATGTCCGGATCCTACGCGCTGGAAATCGTCGCGCCGCGCACGACGCGCACCCGCCATTTCGGCGTGATGGAGCGGCCGCTGATCGAATTGCTGATGCGCTGCCGGGTCATCACCGCCGCTTTGTCGCCGGACCGGTTGTCGGTTTCCTATGGCGAGCTTGGCGGCGAACTGAGCCTGACCCTCACCGAATTTTCCGCCCCCTGATTTGAGGTTTTGTCCATGGCCAGGCCACGCAAGAACAAGGTGTCGCTCCCCAAACTTGCCTGTCTCGACGAGACAGGCCCCGAAGGCAAGGCGCGGAAAATGCTGAAGACGTTTCAACGCGCGGGCTATCGCGCGCCGGAGGGGCCGAGCGTCGAACGGTTGATGCGGGCCGGCGACGCGGCGCGTATCGAAAAATTTTCCGAAGTGGTGGAGGTGGCGCGCGGCGACACGTTCGAGGCGGTGGAGGTGGATTTCGTCCGCATGCGCCTCGACGACGGGCCGCTGGCGCGGTTGCGCGACCGGGGGCAACTCGACCGCGACGACAAGGCGCGCAATCTCGCGCTCGCCATGGCCGGCGAAAAGTACCGGCAGATGTACGCCCGATCGGGGATGGACCCGCTGCATTCGCTGGACCCGACGCGGGAGGTCGCCACGGCCTATGCGCCGGGGGCCTTGTGGCGCAGCGAGTCGCAGGTCGAGGCGCTGCAGCATTTCCGCGCCGCGCGCGACGCCATTCCCGAGGATTTCCGCGCGCCCATGGCCGCCATCGTGCTGGAGGATCGCGAGATCGTCGATGTCGGGCGGGAGATCGGGGCTTATCGGGACGCCAAAATGGCCGGCGCCGTCGCCCTGTTCATCCTGCGCCGCGGACTGGCCGCGCTGGCGCGGCATTACCGGATGATTTCCGCCGCGGATGCGGCGTGAAGTCGCGCCGCCGGGGCATGACCTCGGCGGCGCTCAAACCAGCGGCTTCAACGTCCGAGCGCGCGCCTGATCTTGTCGCCGCGCGAATACAGCACGCCAAGCGCCGCGCTTTCGATCGCCTGGACGACAAGCGCGTCCTTGGACAGATAGCCGGTTATGCCGGCGCGAAACGCGCAGCGGCGGACGTCCGGCGTGTCGAGTCCGGTCAGCAGGATGACCGGCAGATTGTGTTTGTGATTGAAATCCTGAATCAGCGCGATCGAGGTCTCCTGACCCAGCCAATAATCGACAAGGGCGAGATCGAATCGTTCGCGATCCAGCGCGGCTTTCGCTTCGTCGCTGGACCCGCATTGGGTGTAGCAAATGTCGAGTTGCTCGCCGCCCTTCGACGCCCTCACGATGATCTCCCTGTCGATCGGATCGTCGTCAACGAGAAGAATCCGCACGGTTTCGCGCATCGGCGGCGTCAGGTAATCAAATTCGCCGCGGCCGTCAAAGTCGATTTTCTGGACTGCAAACATTGCATTCCCCCCTCGAAAACTGGACCAACACGATTAGACATCGCGTGACGCGCGACGCCATTCTTTCAAAAATTTGCAATTTGTGATGCTTCAGGCGAACGTGGCGATGCTCCGGGAGATCTTGACGATGCCCCAGGCGCGCGCGGCGCCGCATGCGTGGACGCCAACGCATCCACGGCGTCCAATATCTCGCGGACGATGCGCGTCAGTTCGGTCATGGTGTTCGGCTTGACGAATATTCTTGTCGCCCCGAGATCCATCGCGGTCACATGGGCGGTTTCATTCGCCGTGGTCGTCAGCACAAAAATGGGCAGTTCACGCAATCCGGGCGCATGGCGTAGCGCCCTTAAAACGCCGATCCCGTCAAGCTTTGGCATATTGATGTCGAGTATAACCGCCGCCGGCAAGTCAACGCCCGCATCCTTCCGCGAAAGGAGCGAAACGGCGTCGACGCCATTATCGACGCGTCCGCATTGAATTTTCGCGCCAGCGCCCCAGCCAATCCTTTTCAGGGCATTCCTGATCAGGAAAACATCGTCGTCGTCGTCGTCAACAACAAGGATATATGGAGACTTTTCTTGACTGGAGACATCCAGCATCTTTTGGTTTCCTTCGCACACGCACTCAACAGACCCACGAGATTTTTTAAACTAGGAATGGTAAGCCAATACTTAATACACGCATAAGTTGTTTTCACACTGTTTACCATACGTCCGCACGCCCGCCCCTGGCGCCCGGCTGGCGCCGGAACGCTCATCAGGCAACAGAGCCTATCTTCCTGTTACACAAGTTTTTTTGTAACAATGCCGGCCGAGGATCGGCTGCGTCATGGATTGGTTGGCGCAGCGTCAGATTCGGATCGCCAGTCGCCGGCTCAATTCCTTGGCGATGGCGCGCTCCCGCGCGAACGGACCCGTCCCCGTGGCGACGATAGAGGCCGCGTGCGCAAAACCTTCGGTTCCGAAGCGGGCGCGGATCGATTCGTCCACCCAGGCTTTTTGCTGCGCCGCGCGGCGGCTTTTCAGGGCGCCGGCGCGCTCGGCCCAGGCGCGATGATCGGCCAACGCCTTGTGCAGGTCGGCCACGCCGGCGCCGTCGAGCGCGGAGGCGAGAATCACCGGCACGCGCCAGTCGTCGTCGCGCTCGAACAGGGTGAGAGCGCCTTCGACTTCGCTTTGGGCGCGCCGGGCGACATCGCCCATGTCGGCCTTGGTGACGACGACAATGTCGGGCAGTTCCATCACGCCGGCCTTCATGAATTGCAGGCTGTCGCCGGAGCCGGGCTGGACGCACAGGATGACGCTGTCCACCGCGAAGGAAATGTCGGCCTCCGATTGGCCGATGCCGACGCTTTCGATCAGCACGCGGTCGAACAGGGCGCGCATGAGAACGCTGGCCGCGACGGTCTGGTCGGACAGGCCTCCAAGGCGGTCGCGGGCGGCCATGGAGCGGACGAACACGCCCTGGTCCTCGGGGTCGGTGGCCATGCGGGCGCGGTCACCCAGCAAGGCGCCGCCGGTGCGGCGGGAGGACGGATCCACCGCGATCACGCCCACCGTTTCATTGCTGGCGCGCCAGTCGCGCAACAGGGCGTTGGTCAGTGTGGATTTCCCGACGCCCGGCGGTCCTGTGAGGCCGGCGGTGTGGGCGCGGGTTTGCGCCAATGCGGCGTCGAGAAGGTCCGCGAGTTCGGCTGTGCCCTCGTGGGTTTCGATCAGGGCCAGGGCGCGGGAGAGGCCGCGCTTGCCGCCGGCTGCGATGGATTTCAGATCGGGAAAGGGCGGCACGGCGGAACCTTTGGCAGAGTCGGGGCGCCGACTCGGTAAAGCCAAATGGCGGGGATGAAAAGGGCTGTTTCGGCGGGGCCTATTCGCCGAGCGCGTGCAGCGCGACTTCGCGGCGGTGGGCGGCGCGGCGGTGCTCGAACAGGTAGAGGCCCTGCCAGGTTCCCAAACCCAATTCGCCGTCCGCGAAGGGGATGGTCAGGCTGGTCTGGGTCAGCGCGGCGCGGATGTGGGCGGGCATGTCGTCGGGGCCTTCGGTGTCGTGGATATAACGGCCCCTGCCCTCCGGCGCGATCTGGCTGAAGAAGGTTTTCAGGTCGTCTATTACCGTAGGGTCGGCGTTTTCCTGGATCAGCAGCGAGGCCGAAGTGTGGCGGCAAAACACCGTCATCTGGCCGAGGCGCAGACCGGTGGCGCGCAGGAAGGCGCGGGCGTCCGGCGTGAATTCGTGGAGGCCGGGACCGCGGGTTTTTACGACAAGGACCTGCTGGGCTTGACGCATGCGCGGTCCTCCATCCTGCAACAGTGAGCCAGCGGCTTGGCGTGGATGACCGGGACAAAGCCCGGTCATGACGTGCGTGGTGTGGCGGGCGCCCCTGGCGGCTTGTTACGCCGTCGTCGAAGCGCCGTTGTGCAGGGCGGCTTGCGCGGCGGCGAGGCGGGCGATCGGCACCCGGAACGGCGAGCACGACACGTAGTCGAGGCCCGTGCGCTCGCAGAAGGCGATCGAGGCGGGGTCGCCGCCATGCTCGCCGCAGATGCCGAGCTTGATTTTTTCGCGGGTCTTCCTGCCGCGTTCCGCCGCCAGCGCCACCAGTTCGCCAACCCCCTCCTGGTCGAGCGTCACGAAGGGGTCCTGCGGCAGAATCCCCTTCTGGACGTAGGAGCCAAGGAACGAGCCGGCGTCGTCGCGCGAAATGCCGAGCGTGGTCTGGGTCAGGTCGTTGGTGCCGAACGAGAAGAATTCCGCCGTCTCGGCGATGTCGCCGGCGCGCAGCGCCGCGCGCGGCAGTTCGATCATCGTGCCGACCATATAGGGCAGCGTCACCCCCTTGGCCTTGAACACCGAGACCGCGACCGCGTCGATGCGCGCCTTGACGAGATCGAGTTCGCGCTTGGACAGCACCAGCGGCACCATGATTTCCGGCGTGACGGCGACGCCGGTCTTCTGCTGCGCCTCGATGGCGCCTTCGAATATGGCCTTGGCCTGCATCTCGGCGATTTCCGGATAGGCGACGGCCAGGCGCACGCCGCGGAAGCCGAGCATCGGGTTGAATTCATGCAGTTCGTCGGCGCGAGCTTTGAGTTTTTCCGCGCTGGCGCCGGTCGCCGCCGCCACCTGCGCGACTTCTTCCGGCTTGTGCGGCAGGAACTCGTGCAGCGGCGGATCGAGCAGGCGAATCGTGACCGGCAGGCCCTGCATGATCTCGAACAAGGCGGCGAAATCCTGCCGCTGCATAGGCTCCAGCTTGGCCAGGGCGGAGCGGCGACCGGCTTCGGTTTCCGCGAGAATCATCTCGCGCACCGCGACGATGCGCGATTCCTCGAAGAACATGTGTTCGGTGCGGCACAGGCCGATGCCCTCGGCGCCGAATTTTCGCGCCACGCGCGCGTCGGCGGGCGTGTCGGCGTTGGTGCGCACTTTCAAGCGCCGAACCTCGTCGGCCCAGCCCATCAGCACGGCGAATTCGCCGGACAGTTCCGGTTGCAGCATCGGCACTTCGCCGGCCATCACCTGGCCGGTGGCGCCGTCGATGGTGATGATTTCGCCCTTTTTAAAAGTCTGGCCGGAGGCGGTGAAGGTTCCCGCGGCGTAATCGACGCGAATCGTTCCCGCGCCGGAGACGCAGGGCTTGCCCATGCCGCGCGCCACCACGGCCGCATGCGACGTCATGCCGCCGCGCGTGGTGAGGATGCCCTCGGAGGCGTGCATGCCGTGAATGTCTTCCGGCGAGGTTTCGACCCGCACCAGGATCACCTTGTGGCCGCCGGACTTGAGCGCTTCCGCCTCATCCGAATCGAACACGATTTCGCCGACGGCGGCGCCGGGCGAGGCCGGCAGTCCCGTTGCGACGATGTTGCGCGGGGCCTTCGGGTCGAGCGTGGGATGCAGCAACTGGTCGAGCGAGGCCGGCTCGATGCGGCCGATCGCCTCCTGCCGCGTGATCAGGCCCTCATTGGCCATTTCCACGGCGACGCGCAGGGCGGCTTTGGCGGTGCGCTTGCCGTTGCGGGTTTGCAGCATCCAGAACTTGCCGCGCTCGACGGTGAATTCCATGTCCTGCATGTCGCGGTAATGCTTTTCCAGCAATTGCGTGGCGCGGACGAATTCGGCGAACACCTCGGGGAGCGCCGTCTCCAGCGACGGCTTGTCGGATTTGGCGCCGATGCGCGCGGTTTCCGTGATGTTCTGGGGGGTGCGAATGCCCGCCACCACGTCCTCGCCCTGGGCGTTGATCAGGAATTCGCCGTAGAGCGCGTTCTCGCCGGTCGAGGGGTTGCGGGTGAAGGCGACGCCGGTGGCCGAGGTTTCGCCCATGTTGCCGAACACCATGGCCTGGACGTTGACCGCCGTGCCCCAGCTCTCGGGAATGTCGTGGAGCCGGCGATAGGTGTTGGCGCGCTGGTTCATCCAGGAGGAGAACACCGCGCCGATGGCGCCCCACAATTGTTCGCGGGCGTCCTGCGGGAAATCCTTGCCGGTCTCGCGCTTGACCACGTCCTTGTAGCCGGCGACGACCTGGGTCCAGTCATAGGCGGACAGGTCGGTGTCCTGGGCGAAGCCCTTGCGGTCCTTGTAGAGTTCGAGGATCTCCTCGAAATTGTGGTGGTCGATGCTCATCACCACATTGGAATACATCTGGATGAAGCGGCGGTAGCTGTCCCAGGCGAAGCGCGGGTCGCCGGAGGATGTCGCGATGGCCTCGACCGCGACATCGTTGAGGCCGAGGTTGAGCACCGTGTCCATCATGCCGGGCATGGAGGCGCGGGCGCCGGAGCGCACGGAGACCAGCAGCGGATTGGCCGGATCGGCGAAATTGCGGCCGGTGAGCGCGCCGACCTGGGCCAGGGCCGCCTCGACCTGGGCCTGGAGATCGGCCGGATAGGTGTGGCTGTTGGCGTAGTAATAGGTGCAGACTTCGGTTGAAATGGTGAAGCCGGGCGGAACGGGCAGGCCGAGATTGGCCATCTCGGCCAGATTGGCGCCCTTGCCGCCGAGCAGGTTCTTCATTGCGCTGGCGCCTTCGGCCTTGCCATCGCCGAACGAGTAAACCCATTTCGCCATTTTCTTATTCCTCCCGGAGGTACGACAAAAGTTGCAGGCCACGCCAAGTGGTCTGGTTCTCCGGGCTGGCTTTGCCGAGAACGAAGACTCCGGGCGACGAAAAGAGCCAATTGCGGATGAATAACGCCCGCCGCGACCGCGTCAAGGATTTCCTAAACAAAAGGCTAACACCTGCGGAATGCCGCTGCTTCAGCGCGCCGATTCGATAAACTTTCGTCGCCTTAATTGCCCCGGCGGCCCGTTGAGTATAAAGCAGCCCTTCGTCCCGCCTGCCGGGGACCCGAGATATTGAGTGCGCTGTGACCGATTTGACGTCCACTTCCCTGCTCGACAAGGTGAAATTCCCCGCCGATCTGCGCCGCCTGCCGGAGAGCGATCTGAAAGCCGTGGCCGAAGAGGTGCGCCGCGCAACCATCGACACGGTCGCGGTCACCGGCGGCCATCTCGGCTCCAGCCTCGGCGTGGTCGAACTGACCGTCGCCCTGCACTATGTGTTCGACACGCCGCGCGACCGCATCATCTGGGACGTCGGGCATCAGGCCTATCCGCACAAGATTCTCACGGGGCGGCGCGACCGCATCCGCACCCTGCGCCAGGGCGGGGGCCTGTCGGGCTTCACCAAGCGCGCCGAAAGCGAATACGATCCGTTCGGCGCCGCGCATTCCTCCACTTCCATTTCCGCCGGCCTCGGCATGGCGGTGGCGCGCGACCTGCTGGGGACCGGCAATGCCGTGATCGCCGTGATCGGCGACGGCTCCATGTCCGCCGGCATGGCCTATGAGGCGATGAACAACGCCGGCGCCCTGCAATCGCGGCTGATCGTCATTCTCAACGACAATGACATGTCGATCGCGCCGCCGACCGGCGCCATGTCGGCCTATCTCGCCCGGCTGTCCTCCGGCCAGGCCTTCCTGAAACTGCGCGACGTCGGCAAGGCGCTGGCGGCCCACCTGCCGAGGAGCGTTGATCGCGCGCTGACACGCGCCGTCGAACACGCCCGCACCTATGTCACCGGCGGCACCCTGTTCGAGGAACTGGGATTCTATTACGTCGGCCCGATCGACGGCCACAATCTCGATCATCTGCTGCCGATCCTGAAGAACGTCCGCGACGCCGATCCCGGCGGCCCCGTGCTGCTGCACGTGGTGACGCAGAAGGGCAAGGGTTATCCGCCGGCCGAGGCCGCCGCCGACAAATACCACGGCGTCAACAAGTTCGACGTGGTGACTGGCGCGCAGATCAAGCCGAAGGCCAATGCGCCGTCCTTTACGAAAGTTTTCGGGCAGGCGCTGGCCAAGGAAGGCGCCAAGGACGAAAAAATCGTCGCCATCACCGCGGCCATGCCGAGCGGCACCGGCGTCGATCTGTTCGAGCATGTGTTCCCGGAGCGCACATTTGACGTCGGCATCGCCGAACAGCACGCCGTGACCTTCGCCGCCGGCCTCGCCACCGAGGGATTGAAGCCGTTCTGCGCCATCTATTCGAGCTTTTTGCAGCGCGGCTACGATCAGGTCATGCACGATGTGTCGTTGCAGAACCTGCCCGTGCGCTTCGCCATCGACCGCGCCGGCCTTGTCGGCGCCGACGGCCCGACGCACGCCGGCTCGTTCGACGTCGCCTTCCTCGGCGTGCTGCCGAACATGGTGATCATGGCCGCCGCCGACGAAGCGGAGCTGGTGCATATGGTCGCGACCGCGGTCGCCCATGATTCCGGCCCGATCGCGCTGCGCTATCCGCGCGGCGACGGTTTTGGCGTCGAAATGCCGGAGGAAGGCGTTCCGCTGGAGATCGGCAAGGGTCGCATCGTTCGCCAGGCGACCGGGCAAGGCGACAAGGTCGCAATCCTGACGCTGGGCGCGCGCCTTCACGAGGCGCTCACCGCCGCCGACGAACTCGCCGCCCAGGGCGTTTCCGTGACAGTGGCCGACGCGCGCTTCGCCAAGCCGCTCGATGTCGAACTGCTGCGCCAACTCGCAAGCTCGAACCAAGCGTTGATCACCGTGGAGGAAGGCTCCATCGGCGGCTTCGGCTCCTTCGTCATGCAGCAACTCGCCGAGGACGGGTTCCTCGACAATGGGCTCAAGGCGCGCGCGATGGTGCTGCCCGACGTCTATCTCGACCACGACAGCCCGGCAAAGCTCTACGCCAAGGCCGGGCTGGACGCGGCGGGGATTGTCGCCAAGGTTTTGGACGTTCTGGGCAAGACGAAGGCGGCCAAATCAGCTTGAGGCCTTGAAAGGCTCGTTTGGCGGGATCGAGGATCGCGCCCCCGCATAGGGCGACCATAAGGACGCCCGTGTCAGGCGCATGTCGCGATGCAGCGGACGTTCCGCTGCTTGTTCTCATCCCCAAGGGATCGCACTCATGCCCAAGCGCGCCGATCTGGCTCTGGTCGCCCGTGGCTTGTTCGCGAGCCGCGCCAAGGCGCGCGAGGCGATCGAGGCGGGGCTGGTGCGGCTCGATGGCGCCTTGGTGCGAAAACCGTCCGAACCGGTGGCCGACGCGGCGCAGCTCGACGCGGAGGCCCCCTACCCCTGGGTCTCGCGCGGCGGCGTGAAACTGGCGGCGGCGCTCGACATTTTTGGCATCGATCCCGCCGGCAAGCAGGCGCTCGACATCGGCGCCTCCACCGGCGGCTTCGCCGACGTTCTGCTTTCGCGCGGCGCCGCCCACGTCACCTGCGTCGATGTCGGCACGGGCCAATTGCACGAAAAAATCGCGCGCGATCCGCGTGTGACCGCGCTGGAGAAATTTGACGCGCGAAAACTGACTTTGGCCGACCTGCCGGGGGCGCCACAGATCGTCGTCTGCGATGTCAGTTTCATTTCGCTCACCCTTGTCCTGCCGCCTGTTCTTGCCCTGGCCGAACCGGGGGCCACAGCCGCGCTCCTCGTCAAACCGCAATTCGAGGCGGGACCGAAACACGTGAAAAAGGGTTTTGTGCGCGACGCGCGCGTCCACGCCGAAGTGTGCGACAAGATCAAGGCGCTGGTCGTAGACCTCGGCTGGCGCGTTCTGGGCGTCACGCCCTCGCCGATTTCCGGCGGCGATGGCAATATCGAATTTTTATTGGGAGCGCGCCGCGCGTGATCGACCTCAACGCCCACCTGACCATCGAAAAACTGACCTCGCGCGGCGAAGGCATGGCGCCAGGACCCTCAAAATCGCCGGTGTTCGTGCCCTTCGCCCTGCCCGGCGAGGAGGTTCTGGCCGAAGTCGATGGCGAGCGCGGGCTTCTGATCGAGGTGCTAAAGCCCTCGCCGAACCGGGTGGCCGCCCCCTGCCCGCACTTTTCCACCTGCGGCGGGTGCGCCGTGCAGACCCTATCGGCGGCCGCCTATGGCGAATGGAAGCGCGGCCTTGTCGTGGACGCCCTGCGCCACGCCGGGGTGGTTGCGGATGTCGCGCCCTTGCGCGCCGCCTGGGGCGACGGCCGGCGCCGCGCGACGTTTCACGCCCGTTTCGATGCGCGCGGGCGCGCCCATGTCGGCTTCATGGAGGCGCGCAGCCACACCATTTTCGAACTCGACGCCTGCCCCATTCTCGCGCCGGATATGGCCGGGGCGCTGGCCGCCGCGCGCGAAATCGCGCAAGCGCTGGCCGGCAACGAGAAGCCGCTCGATCTGGTCGTGACCGCCAGCCGGACCGGGCTCGATGTGGATTTGCGCGGTTGCGGCAAGCTCGATTTCCACACGGAACAGGCTTTGATCGCGGTGGCGCAACAACGCGATCTCGCGCGGATTTCCAACCATGGCGCGGTCATGATCGAGCGCCGCGCGCCCGAAGTTTTGTGCGGACGGGCGGTGGTCACCCCGCCGCCGGGGAATTTCTTGCAGGCGACGGCGGCGGGCGAGGAAGCCTTGACCTCTGTCGTCGTCGAGGCCTTTTCGGGCGCGAAAAAGTGCGCCGACCTGTTTTCCGGGACGGGCGCCTTCGCCTTGCGTCTGGCGGAAAAAGCCGAAGTGTTTTGCGCCGAAAGCGATGCGGCGGCGCTGAACGCCTGTTTGCGCGCGGCGAACACCACGCCGGGCTTGCGAAATGTGACGGGCGAAGCGCGCGACCTGTTCATGCGGCCCGTCCTGCCGGCGGAACTGGAAAAGTTCGACGCCGTCGTGTTCGACCCGCCGCGCGCCGGAGCGGAAGCGCAAGCGCGCGATCTGGCGCGCAGCAGCGTCCCGAAAATCGCGGCGGTGTCCTGCAACCCCCAGACTTTCGCGCGTGACGCAAGACTCTTGGTCGCGGGCGGCTATGCGGTGGAAAGCGTCATTCCTGTTGACCAATTCCTCTATTCGCCGCATGTGGAATTGATCGGAATTTTCGCCAAGGTTTCCGCGCGCGCCAAGAAAAAGCGCCGGTTGCTTGGCTGACGTTTGAGGTTGAGATGGCTGAGGAAATCGCCAAGGCGCTGGCGGGCGTTGTCGGTGACAAATATGTGCTGACTGGCGCCGACATGGCGGCTTACATGAGCGAGCCGCGCGATCTCTGGCACGGCAAGGCGGCGTGTGTCGTGCGGCCCGGTTCGGCGGCGGAGGTCGCGGCGGTGCTGGGCTATGCCGACGCCAATGGCCTGAAAATCGTGCCGCAGGGCGGCAATACCGGGCTGGTCGGCGGGCAGATCACCGATACCTCCGGCACGCAAATCCTGTTGTCGCTGAACCGGCTCGACAAGATTCGCGAGATCGATCCGGCGTCCAACACCATGATCGTGGAGGCCGGCGTCACCCTGCAAAAAGTGCAGGAGGCCGCCGAAAGCGTAGACCGGCTGTTTCCGCTGTCGCTGGCGGCCGAGGGGTCCTGCACCATAGGCGGCAATCTCGCGTCCAACGCCGGCGGCACCGCCGTGCTGGCCTATGGCAACGCCCGCGATCTCGTCACCGGGATCGAAGTGGCGCTGGCAGATGGCAAGCTGCTGAACAACCTGTCCAAACTGCGCAAGGACAACACCGGCTACGACTTGAAACACGTGTTCATGGGGTCGGAAGGGACTCTTGGCGTGATCACGGCGGCGGTGGTCAAGCTTTTTCCGCGCCCGCGCGCGATCGAGACCGCATTGATCGGGTTGGACAGCCCGGAGAAATGCCTGGCATTGCTGGGGCTGGCGCAGGCCATGGCCGGGCCGGACTTGAAGACGTTCGAGTTCATGTCGCGTTTCGGCATCGAGATCGTGGTGAAGCACACCGAGGGCGCGCGCGAACCGCTGGAAGGGACGCACAACTGGTATGTGCTGCTGGAACTGGCCTCGCAGGCCGAGGCCGGCCTCAACGACAAGATGATGGGCCTGCTCGAAGCCGCGTTTGAAAAAGACATCATCGAGGACGCGGTCGTCGCCGCCTCGCTCGACCAGCGCAAGGCGTTCTGGACGTTGCGCGAAAATCTGTCGGAAAAGCAGAAGTTTGAGGGCGGGTCGATCAAGCACGACGTCTGCCTGCCGGTGGCGCTGGTGCCGGCCTTTTTGGCCGAGGCCGGGCCGATTGTGGAAAAAACCATTCCGGGCGCGCGGCCAGTGCCGTTCGGGCACATGGGCGACGGCAACGTCCATTATAACGTCAGCCAGCCGATTGGCGCTGACAAGGGGGCCTATCTGGCGCGCTGGGAGGCGTTGAACGAAGCTGTTCATGCGGTGGTGCTGCGCATGAACGGCTCGATTTCCGCCGAGCACGGCGTCGGCGTGTTGAAGCGCGACCTGCTGCCGGGGATCAAGGACCCGGTGGCGCTGGAGGTGATGCGCCGGTTGAAGACGGCGCTGGACCCGAAGGGAACGTTGAATCCGGGGAAGGTTCTTTAGAGCGGGATGTTTTGAGGGCCCACGAGCGGTGACGCTGCGCGCGCGTCATCAAGGCGCTGCGTCAAGGCGACAGAATCAGCCAGATGATTTCCCTACCCCGCGTCGCCGACCGGAAGCGTGAACTCAAAAATCGCGCCATAGGGGATATTGGGGCGGAAGCGGATCTCGCCGCCATGGGCCTCGACGATGCTCTTGCAGATCGATAGGCCGAAGCCCATGCCGAACCGCTTCGTGCTGTAGAAGGCCGAGAACAGTTGCTCCCGCGACTCCGGTTCGACGCCCATGCCATTGTCGGCGACGCTGACGCTGACATGGTCCGGGTCGGACTGCGCCAGCGCGATGACGATTTGCGGCGCGTCAGCGAAGCGCAAGGCGTCGTCGGCGTTTTGCAGCAGATTGACGATAACCTGTTCGATCTGGATGCGATCGACGACGACGTGAAAACTGCGCTCCGGCGCGAAAACGATATGCGCGCGCGAGCGCGGCGGCGACAATTGCAGGGCCTCGTCGATCAGGGTCACGAGATCTTCGTTCTCGCGCGTCGCCGGCCGCTTTTCGATGAAACCGCGCAGGCGCTTTAAAATCTCCCCGGCGCGACGCGCCTGGGCTTCGATCCGCCCGATCATCTCGGCCTCCGCGCCAGGGCCGGAGGGCGCGCGGCGATAGGCGGCGGAGAAGTTGAGGATGGCCGAGATCGGCTGGCCGACCTCATGGGCGAGCCCGGCCACCACTTCGCCCATTTCGTTGAGCCGGCCGACATGCATCAGTTCGTCGCGCAACGCATTGACCCGGCGCCTTTCATCGTGGATCGGACTCATGTCGCGCATGAAGCCGACGAAGATCGTTCCGCCATTGTCCTGCGCCTCGCTGACCGTCAGCTCCAAAGGGAACACCGACCCGTCCTTGCGCCGTCCCTCGACTTCGCGCCGGCGCCCGATGGTCTTGCTGTCGCGATTGCGCCTGTAGGCGTCGAGATAGCCGGGATGTTCGGCGCGCACGGGGCCCGGCGTCAGCAGATCGACGTTTTTTCCCAGCATTTCCGCCGCAGAGTAGCCGAAAAGTTCGCAAGCGGCCGGATTGGCCGAAACCATGCGGCCACCGGCGTCGATGGTGACAATGGCCTCCATGGCCGAATTGAGAATGGCGTTCAGCCGGCGTTCGTTGTCTTCCAGCGCCTGGCGGATGGCGACCCGCTCCGAAATGTCCTCGCTGAAGATCAGAACGCCGCCGACGCCGTCGCGCGGATGGCGCCAGGGCCGCACCTCCCAGCGCAGCCAGAGCGTCTCCCCGTCGGCCCGTTCGAACCGGTCGCGATCACACCGCACGGTTTCGCCCTCGAGCGCCCGCGCGTAAACGTGCTTCCACTCGTCGCCGATATCGGGAAAGATGTCCAGATGCGACTTGCCGACAATGTCGCGGGTGAGATGAAAGTCGTCGCGCCAGCGCGCGCTTGCGGCGATGTAGCGCATGTCCCGGTCGAACATGGCCATGGAGGCCGGGGCCTGCTCGACGAAATGGCTCATTTGCTCGGCGTTGATCCGGTCGAGGACGTCGACCGCGTTTTTCGCGCGCGACAGGCCCTCGAGCGCGCGGGCGAGCAGCAGCAGCATGGCGCTGTTGAATGTGAAAACAGCAGGGCGAAAATAATCCGGCCCGGCGAGCGGCGACCCGACCAGCCCCGAATTGTTGACGACGAGCGCGACGACGACGACGACGACGAGGCTTGAAGCTTCAAGCAGCAAGGCCGCCGCAATCAGGGCTGGAAAGAACAGGGCATAGGCGAGCCGGTCGCCGAGCGCGGCGTCGAGGCTCACGCGCGCCATGATGGCGCCGAGCGCCAGCGCCGCGATCACGCCGATCCGCAACACGCGCGGCCAGAGCGGGATTCGGCGCAGCCATGCGCCGGCGAGAAACGCCGGTCGCGGAATTCCCGCCACGCGACCCTCGCCGACTTTCGTTCCAGACATTGCGCCCTCCGGGCATGATGGACTCGCCACTAACGAGCAGGCGCTCCGCGCCCCCAGAGTTTAAGCTTTCGCGGAAGATACTGATAGAATCGGAAACTACGGAATATTGTGGCCTCGACGTGACGTACTGGCGCGATCCATGATAAAGAGTGATACGGCCTAGCCTGGGCTTTGAGAGAATGGCGACGCGACGAGAATTCGCGCGCGGGAAGCCCCGGACCAGCCCGGAGAGCATTGATGGTGAACGGCCCGATAGTCCATGTGATCGAGGACGATTCCGCCGTCCGCGAATCCCTCGACCTGCTGCTGCGGTCCGCCGGACTGACGCCGCGCCTCCATCCCTGCGCGCGGGATTTCCTCGATTGCAAGCCGGAACCGAACGGATGCGTCGTCACGGACATCCGCATGGCCGACATGTCCGGCATCGAACTTTTGGCGGAAATGAAGAATCGCCGCATCGCCCTGCCCGCCGTGGTGATGACGGCTTTCGCCGACGTGCCGCTGGCCGTGAAGGCGATGAAGCTGGGGGCCGTCGATTTCATCGAAAAGCCATTCGACGACGAGTTGATGGTGGGGTCGATCCGCGCAGCCTTGGCGCGCAACGCCGACCCCGACTGCACCGACACCCAAATCGGCGCCGCGCGCCGGCGGCTGGCCGGGCTGACCGCGCGCGAGCGCGACGTGCTGCATGGGCTGATGAAGGGCAAGCTGAACAAGACCATCGCTTTTGAACTCGGCATCAGCGTGCGCACGGTGGAGACCCACCGCGCCAATCTGATGACCAAGACGCAATCCGAGAGCCTGTCCGAACTGATCCGCCTGTCGCTGCTGGCCGAAGAAACGGAGGTTGGCTGAAGCCTGCGCCTATTCCTTGCGTTTCGGCGCCTCGGGGCCGGTCGGCAACGCGTTGAGCGGCAGGATATTGTCGGGCAGGCGCGTCCAGGTCTTGGTCTGGCCGAGCGCGGAAATGCCGACATAGCCGCGCAGCATCAGTTTCTTGCCGTCCGGACTCAGGTCCATGCGCGCTTCATAGACGGTTCCGTCGCGAGGATCGAGCACTTCGCCGTCCTCATAGGCCAGACCGTCGCGCTTCATGTTGGTGACGATTGGCAGGCCGAGAATCGGCAGGTCCTTGAACGTCCCCTCGCATTTATCGCAGGTCTTGACCTTTCCCTCTTCGCCGGGCTTGGGGTAGGACTTGACCAGGCGGCCTTCGTAAAGGCCGTCCTTTTCGATGAAATAAAACCAGGCGTTGGGCTTTCCGGCATCGTCGTAGGATTGCCAGAAGCCCTTGGCCGTCTGCTCCTCGGCGCGCGCCGAAGCGCCCGGGAGCAGCGCGGCGGCGACGAACGCCACGGCGAAAAGCGCCAGGGCGCCCACTGTCGGAAATCTTTTCATACGCAAGCTTCCAGTGACTGACTGACAGGCGGCGCGGAAGGTCCGATTGGCCGCCCCGCCTTCCTTGGCTCAAGCCGCGTCCTTATAAACCGCGCGCCGGAGGTTGACCAGACGGAATCGCGACCGGCGAACCGTCGTCGCAGCGCGGATCTTGCCCGCGCCGATCTTGCCCGCGCGCGAGCACGATGCTGCAATAGAGGCGCCAGCCACAGCCCGCGCCCGCCCCGCGCGCCACGCGAAACTCCAGTTGCGACACCGGACTGCCGTCGAGCGCGCGCGCCCGATGCGCCTCGATGCGCCATAGTCGCGGCCAAGGAATGCGCGACCAGGGAATTCGCGCGAGCAGCCATGCGGCTCCCGCCACGCCGCCCGCCATGGACAGCCAGAACAACGCCCCCAAAGCAACCTCCCCAGAACGAAAAGAAAACAAACGGCTTTGTAAGTTATTCTTACACATCTTAGTTAATTGTCAACGAATTTGCCCCAAAGTCACAAGCCGCGCGTCGGCCATTGATTCGAACCGCCGCCTTGCGTATGGTTCGCTTACGCGGAGGCGCGGCATGTCTTACAACCAAGACGAGGACAGCGAACGCGAGGGCGCGGCGCGCCACCTCGCCAAAATGCTACTTGGCGAGGCGCGCCGTCTGGCGCTGCAATTCGAATCCATTCTGACGCTCGACGCCGCCGTGTTCCACGAGGCGACCGCCGATCTCGCCGCCCTTGTCGAGGGCCTGAGATCCCAGGCCGGACCGCGCGCGAACGCGCCGGCGCGCGGCGAGGTCGAGCGTCCCTTCGACAGCGGCAATACCGAGAGTTTCATCCTCGACATCATCGGGATTTTCCCCGAAGGAGCGTCCGTCGAGAATATTTATAATGGCGTGGTCGAATCCGGCGCCGCCATGAGCCGCGAGGCGCTGACCGTCCGCCTGCACCGCATGTTGCGCGCCGGCAAGATCACCCGCCCCTCGCAAGGCCATTACGCCCTGCCCCGCACGCCGGTGACGCCGTTCCGACGCTCATCAATGTAAGTTTGCATTACACTGGCTGGCGCGACTGTCGCCAATAAAAAAGCGGGTCCGAAGACCCGCTTTCGATTGTCCCGCTTCCGAGCGCCGTGGACCGCCCTCGCCCTTCGCGACAGCCGCTTTCATCAGCTTCCTCGGGCTGAGGGCCAAGGATGGACTCAGGCCATCGCCGTCTTCAGGTTTTCGTCGATCTTGTCCAGGAATCCCGTGGTGGTCAGCCATTTCTGGTCCGGCCCGACCAGCAGCGCCAGATCCTTGGTCATGAAGCCGCTCTCGACGGTGTCGACGCAGACCTTTTCCAGCGTCAGCGAGAATTTCAGCAGGTCCGCGTTGTCGTCGAGCTTGGCGCGATGGGCGAGGCCGCGGGTCCAGGCGAAGATCGAGGCGATGGAATTGGTGGATGTCTCCTTGCCCTTCTCGTGCTCGCGGTAGTGGCGGGTCACCGTGCCGTGCGCCGCTTCGGCTTCCACGATCTTGCCATCGGGGGTCATCAGCACCGAGGTCATCAGGCCGAGCGAGCCAAAACCCTGCGCCACCGTGTCGGATTGCACGTCGCCGTCATAGTTCTTGCAGGCCCAGACATAGCCGCCCGACCATTTCAGCGCGGAGGCCACCATGTCGTCGATCAGGCGGTGCTCGTAGGTGATGCCGAGCGCCTTGAATTTTTCGGCGAATTCAGCGTCGAAGATCTCCTGGAACAGATCCTTGAAGCGGCCGTCATAGGCTTTCAGAATCGTGTTCTTGGTCGAGAGATAGACCGGCCACTTGCGCAGCAGGCCGTAGTTCAGCGAGGCCCGTGCGAAGTCGCGGATGGAATCGTCGAGATTGTACATGGCCTGGGCCACGCCGGCGCTCGGGAACTTGAACACTTCCTTCTCGATCACCGTACCGTCTTCGCCCTCGAATTTGATGGTCAGGCGGCCCTTGCCGGGCACTTTGAAATCGGTGGCGCGATACTGGTCGCCGAAGGCGTGACGGCCGATGACGATCGGCCGGGTCCAGCCGGGAACCAGACGCGGCACGTTCTTGCAGATGATCGGCTCGCGGAAGATGGTGCCGCCCAAGATGTTGCGGATGGTGCCGTTGGGCGACTTCCACATTTCCTTGAGGTTGAATTCCGTCACGCGGGCTTCGTCGGGGGTGATGGTCGCGCATTTCACGGCCACGCCGTATTTCTTGGTGGCCTCGGCGGAATCGATCGTGACCTGGTCGTTGGTGGCGTCGCGGTGCTCGACCGACAGGTCGTAATATTTCAGGTCGATGTCGAGATAGGGGTGGATCAGCTTGTCCTTGATGAACTGCCAGATGATCCTGGTCATCTCGTCGCCGTCCATTTCGACGACCGGATTGGCGACCTTGATCTTGCTCATGCCCTGACCACTCCCTGTTCCGCGGCTTATTGGCGCAGCCCGAAGCGCCAAGCCGCCGCCCTATAGCACCGGCTCACGCCTGCGCCTAGTAGGGCTTTCGGCGAGCGTCTGGAGAGTTTGGCGGTCTGTGGCTCTCGCGTTGGAGCGGGCGCCTCACGCCTTCCTGAATGGCGCGTGCTCGGCGTAATCCGCGATCGCCTCGTCCACCGCCTCGGCCTCCCGGGCGAAAAAATCCTCCGCGGCGTGAGCCAGGCGGGGGTCGCGGAATTCATGGGCGGAAAAGGTCGCGACCGGTTCATAGCCGCGCGCCAGCTTGTGCTCGCCCTGCGCGCCCGCCTCCACCCGCTTCAGCCCGCGCGACAAGGCGAAATCCACCGCCTGATAATAGCACAGCTCGAAATGCAGGCAGGGGTGATCCTCGATGCAGCCCCAGTTGCGGCCGTAAAGCGCGTCGTCGCCGATCAGGTTGAGCGCGCCGGCGATCAGGCGCCCCTCGCGCCGCGCCAGCACCAGCAGCACGCGATGCTTTAGTTTCTCGCCGAGCGCCGAGAAGAAGGCGCGGGTGAGATAGGGCCGGCCCCATTTGCGCGCGCCTGTGTCTATGTAAAAGGCGAAGAAGGCGTCCCAGTGTTCCTCCTTCAGGTCGGCGCCGGTGGCCCATTCCACCGTGATCCCCGCAGACAGCGCCTGTTCGCGCTCCTTGCGGATCGCCTTGCGTTTGCGCGAGGCGAGGGCGCCCAAAAAATCGTCGAAACTGGCGTAGCCCCGGTTGATGAAATGAAACTGCTGTCCCTTGCGCGCGGCGAGACCGGAGCCGCGCAAGAAATCCATGTCCGGGGCGTCGGCGAAATTCACATGCAGCGAGGACGCGCCGATCTTGGCGGAGAGCTGGCGCAAGCCGTCCAGCACTTTTTCGCGCGCCGCCTCGGGCGCGCCCGCCGCGACCAGCAGCCGGCGCCCGGTCACCGGCGTGAACGGCGTGGCGCACAAAAGTTTCGGATAATAGCGCCCGCCGACGCGGGCGTAGGCGTCGGCGAGACCGTGGTCGAACACATATTCGCCCTGCGAATGGCTTTTGAGATAAGCCGGCGCGCAAGCCACAAGCCTGTCGCCGCTCTCGACCAGCACATGGACGGGACTCCAGCCGGTGCGCCCGCCGACGCAGCCGGTCGTCTCCAGCGCATGAAGGAAGGCGTGGGTGAGGAAGGGATTGAAGCGCTCGCCGCCGTATTCCTCATGCTGAGAATCCGCTGAAGGCTGCGTCCCGAAGCACGGATTGGCGCAGGCGTCCCAGGCGTCGGGCGCGACTTCGGCGATATCTTGCGCGATACGGAGGCGGAAATTGCTCATGTCGCCAACATGGTAGCAAAAGCCGCGCCATTCCAGTGCGGCGTCGCCGTCAATCGCGACGGACCGCGCTGAACGCCTTGGCGATCGCGCCAAGCGGCGCGAGCGCCGATGCCCCCTCGAAGCCGAGGCCGCCGAGAAGCTGTTGCAAGAGCGTCTTGCGCGCCACGGTCGCGACTTCGAACAGGCGCGCCTCGTCCTTCAAGCGGAAGAGAAGATCGTCGCCGGTCGACAAGGCGTCCACGAGGCCGAGGCTCACGGCTTCGCTCGCCAGCCACACGTCGCCGTTCGCGATTTTGGCGATGTCGGCGGCCGGGCGGCGCTCGGCGACGAAGCTCTTGAAGGCCGTGTGAATGTCTTCGATCTTGCCGAGGGCATGCTCGCGGCCGGCCGGCGTGATTTCGCCGAGCACCGAGATGGAGCGCTTGAATTCGCCCGCCGTCAGCTCCTCATAGTCGATGTCGTTCTTCTTGAGCAGGCGATGGAGGTTCGGCGCCTGCGCCACGACGCCGATCGAACCGACCAGCGCGAAGGGCGCGGCGACGATTCTGTCCGCCGCGCAGGCCATCATGTAGCCGCCGCTCGCCGCCACCTGATCGACGGAGACCGTGACCTTGATGTTGCGGTCGCGAAGACGCGAGATTTCGGCGGCGGCGAGGCCGTAGCCGGTCACGGTGCCGCCGGGGCTTTGCAGGCGCAGCACCACCTCGTCCGTCTCCGGCCGGGCGACGGTGAGCACGGCGTCGATCTCCTGGGCCAGTTGCTTGACGGTCGAGGCCATCGGGTCGCCCTTGAAGCCGAGCACGTAGACGCGCTTGCCAGTCGACGCCGCCGCGCGCGCCTTGGCCTCGCGCTTGCTGGCCTTGGCCTCGCGCTTGCGGGCCTTGGCGCGCGACCGCCGCTCTTTCCTGTCGAGGATTT
Source organism: Rhodoblastus sphagnicola (assembly GCF_002937075.1). GTDB lineage: Bacteria > Pseudomonadota > Alphaproteobacteria > Rhizobiales > Beijerinckiaceae > Rhodoblastus > Rhodoblastus sphagnicola. The sequence continues at coordinate 16,706 of NZ_NHSJ01000116.1, read as the reverse complement.
CCGCGTCGAGTTCGTCGCGCATCTCGTCGTAACGCTCGTTGATCGAGCGAACCTCGATTTCGCGCCGGCGCACTGCATCGCGGTAGGTCACGCGCGCGATGAGGGCCGCGAGGGCGCCAATCGAAGCAACAATGAGAAGGGCTTTCAGGGCAAAGGCGGCTATGTCCAACCAGAAGGCCATGGGAAGGAGTCCTTGCGTGCAATCGGTTCGCCGCGTCTTTCCACGGCCGCCGGCGGAATGCAAGCCGCGGCGTCACGGGGCGGATTGGCCTCGACGAGGCGAGGCGAGGCGGCGGGGATGGCGCGCTATATAGGGAGGCCCGTCGATAGACGGGGGGAATCGACTTTGAAGTCACCACTGCCGTGGTCCATGGCCGACCAGACCAACCGGCGGCTTTCCGTCGATTCCGAAAGATCGTCGATCCAACCCGGCAATGTCTGGATCTGGCGCCAAGCCGTCCTGGCCAGCGGCGTCCGCGTCCCGCCCGGCGCTGTGCCTGATCGGCGCCTGCCGTTCGATCCGCGCGCGTCGGGTTCTCGCGGCTCACGCCGCGGCGGCGCTGCCTTCGTCGGCGGTCACGCGGTTGCGTCCGCTGCTCTTGGCGAGATAGAGCGCCTGGTCGGCGCGTTTGAACAGGGCTTCGGGCGTTTCGCCGCCATGGGATTCCGCCACGCCGATCGACACCGTGACCGGCAGCGTCCGCGCGCCGCCCTTGATCGAAAACGGCGCGCCCGCCATGGCCGCGCGCACCCGCTCGGCCACCCGTATGGCCACGGCGAGCCGGGTTTCCGGCATGACGATCACGAATTCCTCGCCGCCGAACCGGCACACCAGATCGGCGCCGCGCACCACGCGCTTCATGCGGGTCGCGAAACCCTTTAAAATTTCGTCGCCGACATCGTGGCCGTGATTGTCGTTGACTTTCTTGAAATGGTCGATGTCGAGCACCATCGCGGAAATGGGTCGCCCCTTTTGCGCGCATTGCTCCATCAGGGTGACGAGATGGCTTTGCAGATAGCGGCGGTTGTTCAATCCGGTGAGCGGATCCACCACGGCCATTTCCATCGCCGCCAGCACGTTCGAGCGCAGCGAATCGGCGTAGCGCTTGCGCCGCACCTGCGTGCGGACGCGGGCGACGATCTCGTTCTTGTCGATGGGGCGGACCAGATAGTCGTTGACGCCGAGGTCGAGGCCGCGCAGCACGCGGGCGCGGTCCTCGATGTCCGACAGCAACAGGATCGGCGTGTGCCGCGTGCGTTCGACGGAGCGCAACTGGCTGCACAGGCGCAGGCCGTCATAGTCGGCCAGACCCAGGCTGACGATCACCAGTTCATAGGCCGTGTCGGCCGCGCGGAAAAGGGCTTCCGCCGGGTCGGTCTCGACCTCGACCTCGTAGCGCTCGCGCAGGCTGGAGACGATCTTCTCGCTGGAATTGACGCGGTCGTCCACGACCAGAACCTTGCCGCCCAGCCCGTCGTCGAGCTGGTGGGCGACGGCGCCGGTGACGCCAAGAGTCGCCGACGTCTCGGCTCGCGCGCGTAATTCGTCGATTGTGCCCTTGAGGCGCGCCAGCGAGCGCACGCGGGCGATCAAGGCCATTTCGTCGATCGGCTTGGTCAGAAAATCGTCGGCGCCGGCGTCGAGACCCTTGACGCGGTCGGAGGTCTGGTCGAGCGCCGTGACCATGATTACCGGCAGGTGCAGCGTGTCTGGATTGCTTTTGAGCTTGCGGCAGACTTCAAAGCCGTCCATGCCCGGCATCATCACATCGAGCAGCACGAGGTCGCAATCGCCGCGCTCACAGATGTTGAGCGCCTCGAACCCGTTGGTGGCTGTCACCACGTCGAAATATTCCGCCGTCAGCCGCGCTTCCAGCAGCTTTACGTTGGGGATGAGGTCGTCCACGACCAGAACGCGCGCGGTCATGACTAGTCTCCGATGAATCTACGCACGGTTTCGAGGAACTTGACCACGGAAATCGGCTTGGACAGATAGGCTTCGCAGCCGCCTTGCAGGATCTTCTCCTCGTCGCCCTTCATGGCGAAGGCGGTGATGGCGACGACGGGAATGTGCGCCAGCGTCGGATCGTCCTTCAACCATTGCGTGACCTGAAGACCGGAGACTTCGGGCAACTGGATGTCCATCAGGATCAGGTTGGGGCGGTGCGTCCGCGCCAGAGACACCGCCTCGACCCCGTTCTTGGTCTGAAGCGTCGTATAGCCGTGCGCTTCCAACAAATCGTTGAAGAGCTTCATGTTCAGTTCGTTGTCTTCAACGATGAGGACTTTTTTAACCATGGGGTTCCGTTCGGACGCGCCCGAGCCTTGAGGATTCTCGCGATCAAGCTAACCAAGAGAAATTGACGAATTGAAAATGTGCGCAATTTCGCGCTAGGAAAATGGTTGGATTCACCCTTTCACTCAGGATTTTGTATCTTGGCTCCCGCCGTCCCGCCAAAATCGAGAATGAGCCTTGAACTTGCCGAAGATATGGCGGCCGAGGCGCTGGGATTCCTGGCCGACGATGACGAGCGCCTGTCGCGTTTCCTGGCTCTGTGCGGGCTCGATCCCGCGCATCTGCGCCAGGCCGCCGCCGAACCGGGCTTTTTGCCGGGCGTGATGGCCTATCTGGCCTCCGACGAGGCGCTGCTGCTGCAATTCGCCGCGCAAACCCAGCGTCGGCCCGAAGAGGTCGCGAGCGCCTGCGCGCTGCTGGCGGGGCCGCAAGAGTTCTAATTGAACGGTTGGCGCTCAGGCGACGGCGGAAAGCGCCGGCACAGCCAAATATGCGCGAAAAACTTTCGTCACCTGGACTTTTTTGCGCGCCGAACTGGCGAAATCCGCTGTTCCCGACTAAAAGAGCGCAAAAAACAGGCGCCCAAAGCCAATCGGCCCGAAACGCAATCAAATCGGAAAAACCCATGGTCAAGGTCATCTACATCAACGCGAAGGGCGAGAAGCGCGAACTGGAGGGCCAGCCGGGGCAAACAGCGATGGAGGTCGCGCGCAACGCCGGCGTGGACGAAATCTACGCCGAATGCGGCGGCGCCTGCGCCTGCGCCACCTGCCATGTCTATGTCGCGAAGGAATGGGCGGACAAACTGCCAAAGCCAGAGCCGATGGAGAGCGACATGCTCGATTTCGCGGTCGATCCGCGTCCGACCTCGCGCCTGTCCTGCCAGATCAAGCTGACGGAAGAGTTGGACGGGCTGGTGCTGGAGCTGCCGGTCTCGCAGGGGTAAGCACGAAAACGCGCGTCTCACCCTCGCGCTTCGAGGCGGGCCTCCGGCCGCTCGGCGCGAGGACTGGTTTGGTCTTGAATTCAGCAAATGAACTCATCACCCCGATAAGGCCCCGCAGGGGCCGTCTCGAAGGGCGAGCGGCGATCAACGCATCTCACCCCGCCGCCTTCTCCTTGTCGCGCTTCAACAAAAACGGCGCGACATCGGAAATGCCAGGCGCCTTTTCCGTGATGAAGGGCATCGGCCGGCACACCGCCATGGCCGACAGGCCGATGCGCGCGGTGAGCAGTCCGTTGAGCACGCCCTCGCCGAGCCGCGAGGAAATGCGCGAGGCGACGCCGTGGCCAACGATCTGCTGGAGCAGCGAATCGCCGAGGGCGATGGTTCCGGTCAGCGCGAGATGGGTGGCGACCGCCCGCGCCAGTCGGAAGACGCCGAGCAGGCCGGGCCGGCCGCCATAAATTTCCGCGATGCGGCGGATCAGGCGAATCGCCTGGGCGGCGACGAAGATCACGTCGATGATCGCGCGCGGCGCGAGCGCCGTCACCAGCGAAACGGCGCGCGCGGCCTTGGCGATCTCCTGGCGGGCGGAGGCGTCGAGACTGGGCATGATCGCCTTTTCGGCGATCTCGACCCGCAACGCCCCGTCGATGATCTCGCGTTTCAACTCCTTCAAACGCTTCAGCGCGGCCGCCGTTTCCGGCCTGTCCGCATAGAGCGACGCCAGTTCGGCGATCTTCTGCTTGGCCAGCGCGCCGTCGTCGGTCTCGTGCGCGACGGCCAGCGCCCGATGCAGCCGCGCGATGGCGCGTTGGCGGAACAGCACGGAAATCTCGCGCCCCACCAGCACGGCGATCGCGGCCAGCACCAGGCCGACGAGCGCGACGGAAATCCAGCCGAGCGCCATGCTTTTCGCAAACAGGTTTTCGATCAGCGAATCCAGCCACAGGCCGATTCCGATGGAAAACAGCGCGCCGAGCGCCGACACCAGCACGCCGCCCCAGGTCCAGCCGCGTCCGCGCCGCAGGAATCCCTTGCTTTGCGCTTCCTCGGTGGCGCGTTCCGACGGCTCGGGCGCGACGGGCGCCGCCGCCTTCACCGCCTCGGCCTCGGCTTCGTAATAATCGGGCTGCGCCACCATCTCGTCGTTGAGCTGGTCGAGGCGGAAGGCGCGCGGACGGGGTCTTTCGGGATGGGGGGTGTCGCCCTGGCTCATGGCATCCAATCTCCGAACAGGAACTGACAGGCGCGATCGAGGCGGATCTGCGCCGGCGGCGTGTCCAGCGGCGTTTGCGGCGGCCGGAACCGCAGGAAGCGCACGTCGGCCTCGTGTTCGGGCGTGGCCAGCGTGTCGCCGCGAAAGGCCTCGCGCGGGTCGTCGGGCAATTGGCCGGGGAAGACAGCGGCTTCGGTGTCGCCGTCGAACACATGGCCGTCGAGCGCCTCGCCCTTGATCGGCGTGCCGACAATGGCGTCGAGCGTGTCCTTGCCATATTTGATTTGCGCTTCGCGGGTGGCGCGCACGGCGGCGAGCGCGATCACGTCCACCTGCGCGCCAAAGCCCTCGGCGCGGGCGATGGAGCGCGCGGAGAGCTGGCGCAGGATCGCCTCCAGCCGGTCATGGCTGAGGTGATGCAGATGGTCGGCCTTGGTCGCGGCGATCAGGATCTTGTCGATGCGCGGCCGAAACAGCGTGTTGAACCAGGTGTTGTTGCCGGTGCGAAAGGCGCCGAGCACGTCATTGATGCCGCGCTGCAAGTCGCGCACCGCCTCCGCGCCGGAATTGAGCGCGGCCAGCGCGTCCACCAGCACGATCTGGCGGTCGAGCCGGGCGAAATGATGCTGGAAGAACGGTTTGACGACAAAGGTTTTGTAAGCCTCGTAGCGCCGCTCCATCATGGCCGCCAGCGACCCCGGCTCAATGACGAAACCTTCCGACAGCGGCAGCGGCGCGAAGGTCAGGGCGGGCGAGCCGTCGAGATCGCCGGGCATCAGGAAGCGGCCGGGCGGCAGGGTCGAGAGCGCGTAGGAATCGGTCCGCGACGCCCGCAGATAGGCGGTGAATTTTTCCGCCGCCTGACGGGCCTGCCCCTCGTCCTCCGGCGCCCCCGGAAGCAGCGTGGCGGCGAAGCCGCGCCAGTCCGAGGCGAGGGATGCGCGCGCGGCGCCGGCGCTGGCTTCAAAGGTTTCGCGCGACCACTCGGCGTAGGTTTTTTGCAGCAGCGGCAGGTCGAGCAGCCATTCGCCGGGATAATCGACAATGTCTATGGTCATGGAGGAGCCGCCGGCCATGAAACCCTCGCGGCGCTCGAATTCGAGCCGCAGCCGCAATTGTGAAATCTGGCGCGTCGATTGCGGCCAGTGGCGCTCCGGCCCGGCCAGGGCGGCGAGATGGTCCTCATAAGCGAAGCGCGGCACATTGTCGTCGGGCTGCGGCTCCAGCCGGCCACCGATGACGCGGCCCTCCTCGGCGACGCGAAAAGCGGGCAGCGCGTTCTTGCCGTTCTTTCCGAGCAGGGTGAGGTGGCGCGCGAGCGCGGTGATGAAGACGGTTTTTCCGGCGCGGGACAGGCCGGTGACGCCGAGGCGCAGGCCGCGTCCGCGGACGAGGTCCGACAGGTTGGCCGCGCCGTTGCGGGCTTCGGCGAGGAGAATATCGAGGATCGGCAAAAGAGTCTCCGGGCGGTCTAGGCTCAGATGGGCGCCCGCTGCGACTTATACAGCGTCAGGACAGAAAGGCGAGCAATTCGCCGCCGCTCCATGACAGTTCGCTCCATTGTGTCTTCACATCGAAGGCGGCGAGCGCCGCCGGAGGGAAAAAGCGGTTGAGCCGGTCAATGTCGCCCCTTTGGCCGCCGCCCGTGAAAAGCGCCGCGAATTCGGCGAAAGCAGGATTGTGGCCGACGGCCAGCACATGCTCGACCTCATCGGGCAGCGCGCGGAAAAACGCCATCAACTCGCCGCGCTCCGCCTGGAACAGCCCCGGCTCCAGCCGCACCTCCGGTCTGGCCCCGCTGGCCGCGAGAACCAGATCGAGCGTTTCACGGGCGCGAAGAGCGTCGGAGCACAGCGTCAAATCGATACGGTCGCCGCGCGCCGCGAGCGCGCCGCCGACGCGGGTCGCGGCCGCGCGCCCGGCCGGCGTGAGCGGTCGTTCGTGGTCGCGATATCTGCCGGACGGGACGGCTTCGGCGTGGCGGAGCAGGTAGAGGCGCATGGCCGGAGGATAGCATGAAACGCCGGTCCGTCACCTGACACGGCGTCGCGCCGCGGTCACCCGCTATGACGATCCAGGACGAGCATCTTCCGCAGCCCTATGCCGGCGGCTCCGGCCGAAGCTCCAGCAGATCGCCGGGCTGGCGGTCCAGTTCGGCGATCATCAGTTTTAAGACGACGGGCCTTTGCGCCATGCTGAAGAGCAGCGCCGCGAACGCCTTGGCGTCACGCTCGCGCAAAAAACTGACGAACATACCGGCCTGGCGATAGGTCAATTGCGCGCCGCCGCCGGAGACCAGCACCGCGAGGCCTTCGACATACCAACTGGGAAAGCCAAGCAAGCTGAAGGCGCCGATGTGGCAGATGAGATGCGCGTGCGACAGTTCGTGGGTGAGATAGGCGTCGATCTCTGCATAAAGCTCGGCGAAAAGGAGGATTTCTTAAAGGTTTACGACGGCGTCGATCCGCGTGATCCCGCCCTTTTCACGGAAAACACCTTCGATGAAGCCGTTCCACCTTGCGGAAAAATGGCGAAACGCGCTGTGTGAGGGCCAGCGCGCCCTTTCGCCGCAAAATCGCCGCGAAGTTTAGGCTTTTGCGCACTGCTCCGATGGGCTAACGCTCAGGGGCGAAGGGTGGAGAGCGCGAATGACGAAGGCTGTGTGTTTTGTTGCGGCGGCGCTGCTGTTTTCCGGAGCTGCGCGCGCCGAACAGCCATCCCCGGCCGTGACCGATTTCAGCCATGGCGTTGGAACCCACGCCATGCCGACTCCGCCCGAAAGCTCCACCGCCGCGCCAGCCGGCGTGACGCCTCCCGCCGCAGCGCCCGCCGCTTCCGCGCCGCCGCCGGCGCCGAAACAATCAGCGGAGGCGCTCGCCTGCGCCAACAGCGACGGCAAGGCCGCACCCCAACAGCGCGACGACGCCTGCTCCCTGCTGATCGATTCGCATAAATGGCAGGGCAAGGAGATCGCCTGGGCCTACGCCAACCGCTGCGCCGTCCGTGTCCGGCTCAAACAGGTTGACCGCGCCCTGGCCGATTGCTCCGAGGCGATCGACCAGGACCCCGACCAGACCATGGCCTATCAGTTGCGCGCCGAGATCCATCGCACGCGCGACGAGCGCGCCAAGGCGCTGGAGGATTTCGACAAGGCCATCGCGCTGGGCGCGAAGAACGCCGCCCTGTTCGCCGGTCGCGGTTTCGTGCGTCTGATCGACGGCGATGCGGCCAAGGCGCTGGAGGATTTCGATCGGGAGGTCGCGATCGCCGGCGGGGCCGCCGAGCCCTGGATGGATCGCGGCAGCGCGGAACTGGGCGTCGGCGACGACGCCAAGGCGGAACAGGATTTCGCCAAGGCCGCCGAACTTGACCCGAACAACGCGCAAGTCTGGCTCAACCGGGGCGTCGCCGCGCTTGGCGCGGGCGACAGCGTTCGCGCCAACGCATTTTTCGTCGAGGCGCTCAAGCGCGATCCGAACCAAACCTATGCGGCGCTGTGGCGCTTCATCGCGCGCGACGGCTCCCCCGAAGCCAAGGCGGAATTGCAGGCCTACGCCGACAAGGCCGGCAAGGACTGGCCTTTCGCGGTGACCCAGTTCTATCTCGGCCGCGCCGAGGCGGGGGAGATTTTCGGCGCGGCGAAGAGCGACGATCAGCAATGCGAAGCGCGCTATTATGTCGCGCATTTTCAGATCATGACGGGCGCCGCCCAGGACGCGGCGGTCGGCATCAAGCGCGCCGTGGACAGTTGCCCGAAAAACTTCATCGAATATTTCCGCGCTGTCGCCGATCAGAAAAAGCTCGACGCGGCCAAGTGATGGAAGCAGGGTCTGCCGTGAACCAAAAGCCCGCCGCCGCGGGGCGGGCTTTTTCTTGGTAATGTCTTCAGCCCGTCGCGCTCGAACGCTCGTGCGTTCTCGTCTTGCATCGGTTGCCCCTGCGAATACGACGCATTTCGCAAGAGAAGCTATGCCATAATTTGAGCTGATCAGCAGCCCGCGCGCGCAAGATTTCCCCGACCGCGCGGGCTACGGAATGACGCGCTCACAAGGTTTGCGAACGGATCGTTCGGAAACCTTATCACTCCACCGGCAGCGCCACGAAACGCGCCTGACCTTGGCCATTGGCGACCAGCAGCAGCGCCGTCTTCTTCTTGTCGGCCTTGAGCGCCTTCACCTGCGCCTCGACATCTTCCGGCCGGGTCACGGGCGTCCGGTTGATCTCGGTGACGATCTCGCCCGGCGTCAGCTTTTGCTCTGCGGCGGGGGTATCCGAATCGACCTTGACGATCAGCGCGCCGACCTTCACCCCGTCCTTGATCTGAAATTTTCCGCGCGCCGCCTCGTCAAGCGGCGCCAGTTCCAGGCCGAACATCTTGACGCTGGCTGTGGTGAGCGGCGGCGCCGGCTTCGGCTCCTCGGCCTTGGCGAGTTTGGCGTTGCGTTCGTCGAGTCGGCCGAGCGTGACCTTTCGCGCCACCTCCCTGCCCTCGCGCACCACCACGATCTCGACCTCCTTGCCGACGGGGGCCTGCGCCACGATCTTCGGCAATTCATGCGCGTCCGGCACCGGCTTGCCATCGAAGGCCACGATGACGTCGCCGGGCTTGAAGCCGGCCTTGGCGGACGGCCCTTTGTCGTCGAGGCCGGAAATCAGCGCGCCGCGCGGTTTTCCCAGCCCGAGGCTTTCGGCAATGCCGTCATCGACCTTCTGGATGCGCACGCCGAGCCAGCCGCGCCGGGTCTCGCCGAATTTCAGCAATTGCTCGATCACCGGCTGCGCGGTGGCGGCGGGCGTGGCGAAGCCGATGCCGATCGAGCCGCCGGTGGGCGAGAGGATGGCGGTGTTGATGCCGACGACCTCGCCGGCCATGTTGAACAGCGGCCCGCCGGAATTGCCCTTGTTGATGGCGGCGTCGGTCTGGATGAAACTGTCATAGGGGCCGCTGTCGATGTCGCGGTTTTTCGCCGAAATGATGCCCGCCGTCACCGAGCCTCCCAGAGCGAAGGGATTGCCGACCGCGATCACCCAATCGCCGACCCGCGCGTGATCGCTGTCGCCGAATTTCACCGCCGCCAAGGGTTTGGCCGGCTTGACGCGCAAGACGGCGACATCGACCTTGGCGTCCTTGCCGACCACTTCCGCCTTGAGTTTCGAGCCGTCGGTGAAGATCACCTCGATCTCGTTGGCGTCGGCGATGACATGGTTGTTGGTGATGACGATGCCGGCGGCGTCGATCACGAAGCCCGAGCCGAGCGAGGACGAGCGTTTTTGCCGGTTGTCGCCGTTCGGCCCGCGGTGGCGCTTAAGAAACTCCTCGAACTGGTCGTCGAGTTGCCCGCCCGGCGGCAGCTTTTCCGCCTTCTTTTCCTCGACCTGGGTGGCTGATATGTTCACCACCGCAGGCGTGACCTGATCGGCGAGATCGGCAAAAGTATCCGGCGCGCCGCGCGCGAAGGCCGGCGCGGCGAAAGCGAGCAGGCCGGCGAACGCGGCGGCGAACAATTTCATGACGACCTCACTTGTTGGGCTTGCCCGAGGCGGAATTGAAGAAGCGGAAGAAGTCGGCGCCCGGCGACAGCACGAATCGCGCGCCGCCCGTCTTCAGCGCGACCTCATAGGCCTGCATCGAGCGGTAGAAGGCGAAGAAATCCGCGTCCTGCCCGAAAGCGTCGGCGAAGATTTTTGCGCGTTCGGCGTCGCCGTCGCCGCGCAGGGTTTCGGCTTTTTGCCGCGCGTCGGCGACGATGACCGTCGCGTCGCGCTGGGCGCTGGCGGTGATCTGGGCCGATTCCTGCGCGCCGAGCGCGCGATATTCCGCCGCCTCGCGGCCGCGTTCGGCGCGCATGCGGTCAAACACCTTTTCCGAAATCTGGCGCGGCAGATCGACCCGGCGAATGCGCGCATCGACGATGGTGAGGCCGAACTTGTGCGCCTCCCCATCGACCTGCTCGCGGATTTTCGCCGTGAGCTGGACGCGCTGGTCGCGGACGATCTGGGTCTGGTCGGCGTCGCCGAGCACGCGGCGCACCGTCGAATTGAGCACGGAGGCGAGCTGGTTGCCGGCGCCGGCCACCGATCCGACGGTCTGATAGAACTTTAGCGCGTCGCTGATGCGGTAGCGGATGAAGGCGTCAACCTCCAGTCGTTGGTTGTCGGACGCCAGCACTTCCTGCTGCGGCGATTCCAGATCGAGAATGCGATTGTCGATGTAAACCACCGATTCGATCCACGGCCATTTGGCGTGCAGGCCCGGCGTGGTGACGAGACCCGCCGGTTCGCCGAAGCGCAGGATCAGCGCCTGCTGGGTCTGGCGCACCTCGAAAAACGTGGCGAAGGTCAGCAGCAACGCCAGCGCGACGACGAAGAGAAGGATACGGCGCATCATTGGCCTCCCGCCGGCTTGGCTTGCGAACCGCCCAGCAACGGATTCAGCGGCAGCACCGGCAAGGCGCCGGCGCGGTCCAGCAAAATCTTGTCGCCGGCGCCGAGCACGCGCTCCATGGTTTCAAGATAGAGGCGCTCGCGGGTGACATCCGGCGCCTTCTTGTATTCGCCAAAGATTTTGAGATAGCGCGCGGTCTGGCCGCGCGCCTCGGCGACCGTCTGCTCGCGATAGGCTTCGGCGGCGCGCTGGATCTGCGACGCCTCGCCGCGCGCCTGCGGCACGATCTTGTTGGCTTCGCCTTGCGCCTCGTTGACGAAGCGGCTGCGGTCCTGTTGCGCCGAGGTCACGTCGCGAAAGGCCGAGATCACCGTCGGCGGCGGATCGACCGACAGCAATTGCACCTGAAGCACGGTGACGCCGGAGTGGTAATTGTCCAGGATGGCCTGCATGGCGGCCTGCGCCGCCGGCTCGATCACCTTGCGCTCGGCGGTGAGCAGCGGCTGGATTTGCGTCCGGCCGACAATCTCGCGCATGGCGCTTTCCGCCACGGCCTTGATGGTCTCGCCCTGGTTCTTGATGTTGAAGGCGAAATCCTCGGGCCGAATCGGATCGATCTGCCAGATCACGCGGAATTTCACATCGGCGATGTTCTCGTCGCCGGTCAGCATCAGGCTTTCCTCGGGCGCCTCGCCGAGGCTGGACAGGCTGGGCACGCCGCGCGCGCCAATGTCGATGGAATTGCGGTCGGTGACGTTGAGCTTGACCACGTCGCCGACCGGCCCCGGCCAATTGTAGTTCAGGCCCGGCGCGGTCTTGCCGATATAGCGGCCGAACACGAGGTTGAGGCCGACCTGGTTGGGATCGATGGTGTAAAAGCCGCTGGCGAGCCAGAGCAGGGCCAGCACGCCCGCGACCATGGCGCCGACGCGCGGCGTCACGTCACCGGGGCCGAGCTTTTGCAGCCGCTCCTGCGCGCCGCGAATGAACCCTTCGATATCCTGTGGATTGGGACCGGAACCCCAGGGATTCTTGGGTTCCGAACCCCAGGGATTGTCGTTCTTGGGGGGGGCGCCCCACGGATTGCCGTCACCCGCGCCGTTATCGGGCTTACGGGAGCCATCGCCGCCTTGATTTTTCCAGGGCATGAAGTCCTCGATTGCGTTCAGCTCTATATAGCGCGCCGGGGCCATTGCGGAACAGGGCTGCGTTCATTCCGTCGGCGCGAGATAAAGTCGCCGCAACTCGGTCTTCAACACCTTGCCGGTGGCGCCATGGGGCAATTCCTCGGCGATCGCCACGCGGTCGGGCATGGCGTATTTCGCCACCCTGCCGGCGAACCAGGCGCGAATCGCCTCGGGGTCGGGCGTTTTTCCCGTGCGCGGCACGACGATCACCAGCGGACGCTCGCCCCATTTGTCGTCGGGAACGGCGATGGCCGCGGCTTCGGCGACATCGGGATGGCTGACGGCGATATTTTCCAGCTCGATCGAACTGATCCATTCGCCGCCGGATTTGATCAGATCCTTGCCGCGGTCGGTGAGTTTCAGATAACCGTTTGCGTCGATCACGCCGACATCGCCGGTCGGCAGCCAGCCGTCGCGCGACAGGATTTCGGACTCATGCCGGAAATAGCCGCTGGCGATCCAATGGCCGGCGCAGGAAACTTCGCCGGGGGTGCGGCCGTCCCAGGGAACCTCGCCATCGCCGCCGAGCACGCGCACATCCGCGCCAAACAGCGCGCGGCCCTGCTTGCAGGCGTGATCCAGCGCCACGGCGCCGCTCTGGTCGGCGGTCGCGGGTTTTGGCGCATTGAGCGTCACCACCGGGCTGGTCTCGGTCATGCCCCAGCCCTGGAAGGCGTGAACGCCCAGTTCGGCGAAACCTTCGACCAGGGCGCGGGGCAGAGCGGCGCCGCCCGACATCACCCGCTTCAGCGTGTCAAAGCGTTCGCCGGTCGCGCGCATGTGGGCGAGCAGGGCGTTCCAGACGGTGGGCACGCCGACGGCGACATCGGCGCGCTCCACGTTGATCAAGTGCAGCACGGCGACGGGATCGAGTTGGCGGCCCGGCATCAGCAGGGTGGCGCCGGTCATGGGCGCGGCATAGGGCAGACCCCAGGCGTTGACATGGAACATGGGCACGACCGGGAGAACGCGGCTTGTCGCGCGCAGACCGACCACATCGGGCAGCGCGACCGCGAAGGCGTGCAGCAGGCTGGAGCGATGCGAATAGAGCACGCCCTTGGGCCGCCCGGTGGTGCCGGACGTGTAGCACAGGCCGCTGGCGGTGTTTTCATCGAACACGGGCCAGTCCGGGGCGATGTTCGCCTGCGCGAGCAGGGTTTCATAGGCGTGCAGTCTCACGCCCGGCGGCGGCGGGCCGGGCTTGATCTCCGCTTCCTCGCCGAGAACGACGATGGCCCGAACAACGCCCGGCGCCTTGGCGGCGGCGCCCACGGCCAGGGGCAAAAAGCCGGGATCGACGAACAGCAGCCCATCCTCGGCATGGCCGAGAATATAGCCGATATCGTCCATCGACAGGCGCGGGTTGATGGTGTGGCACACCGCGCCCATGCCGGAAATGGCGTAATAGAGTTCGAGATGGCGGTCGCTGTTCATGGCGAGCGTGGCGACGCGGTCGCCGAATTTCACGCCGAGTTCGGCCAGAATGCCCATCAGTTTGCGGGCGCGAAGCTCGACCTCGGCATAAGTCGTGCGGACGAGGGCGCCATTCTCCCGCCGCGAAACCACTTCGCCGGCGCCATGATGGCGCGCGGCATGGACAATGATCGAAGAAATCAACAATTCGCGCCGCTGCATCAGGCCGAGCATGGCATTCCTCCCGCAATGGTCCTTTTCGGAGCCGTTGACGGCAATGATAAAGCCGTTCGCGCTTAACTTGAAGCGCGAACGGCTGAGGTTAACGACAATGCCTTTTTCAGCAGGGAAACCAAACAAATAGTCCTCACCCTGAGGAGCGCCGTCAGGCGCGTCTCGAAGGGCGGGAGCGGTCCACGACTCTGTCCGCGCAACCAAGCCCCTTGATTACTGTCCGGTTCGACTAAACGAGAATGGTTATGTTTTCCGGCTCGGTCGCAATCCACGCACGTCTAATTCATGGCGCTCTCATCCCCTGAGCCCTCCAAACCCCGCCCGAAATAGTCTGCCCTCTCCCCTCACCGCCTTTTCTTCCCCTTGTGCCGCCAAGGCCCCGGCGCGGGCGCGGCCCCTGTCGCCTTCGGCTTGCCTTCCCCGCCGCCGAAATTATGCGGCCCCATATCGGCGTCGGTCGGCTTGTGAATTTTTGAGGACGAAGCCCTCGGCGGCAGGTTCGCCGCCGCGCCATATTTGCTGTCGCCGCGAAAACCGCCTCCGCCGGCCTCCACGTCGCCCTGCCGCGCCAGCGGATCGTCGGCGACCGTCAGCTCCACCGCCCGCAACCTCTTGATCTCATCGCGCAGCCGCGCGGCGGTCTCGAAATCGAGATCGGCGGCGGCGGCGCGCATCTGCTTTTCCAGATCGGCCAGCGTCGCCTTGAAATTGTGCCCGAGCGCCGGCGCCGCCATGCCCGTATCCACGGTGACGTGGTCCTGCTCCGCCACCGAGCCGAGGATATCGGCGATGCCGCGCTTGATCGTCATGGGGGTGATGCCATGCTGCTCGTTCCAGGCGAGCTGTTTTTCGCGGCGCCGCTGGGTCTCGCCCATCGCCCGCTCCATCGAGCCGGTGATGCGATCGGCATAGAGGATCACCTTGCCGTCGACGTTGCGCGCAGCGCGGCCGATGGTCTGCACCAGCGACCGTTCGCTGCGCAAAAAACCTTCCTTGTCGGCGTCGAAAATCGCCACCAAAGCGCATTCCGGTATGTCCAGGCCTTCGCGTAAAAGGTTGATGCCGATCAGCACGTCGAAGGCGCCGAGGCGGAGGTCGCGGATGATTTCGATGCGCTCGATGGTGTCGATGTCGGAATGCATGTAGCGCACGCGCACGCCGGCCTCGTGCAAATATTCGGTGAGGTCTTCCGCCATTCGCTTGGTCAGCACAGTGACAAGGGTGCGATAGCCGCGCGCCGCCATGTCGCGGATTTCGCCCAAAACATCATCGACCTGGGTGCGGGCGCCGCGCACCTCCACCGGCGGATCGACCAGCCCGGTCGGCCGGATCACCTGCTCGACGAACACGCCTTGCGCGCGCGCCATCTCCCAGTCGCCCGGCGTGGCCGAGACATGGACCGATTGCGGCCGCATCGCGTCCCATTCCTCGAAGCGCAGCGGCCTGTTGTCCATGCAGGAGGGCAGACGAAAACCATACTCGGCCAGCGTCGCCTTTCTGCGAAAGTCGCCGCGATACATGCCGCCGATCTGCGGCACGGTGACATGGCTCTCGTCGGTGAAGACGAGCGCATTGTCGGGCAGGTATTCGAACAGGGTTGGCGGCGGCTCGCCCGGCTTGCGGCCGGTGAGATAGCGCGAATAATTCTCGATGCCGGCGCAGGAGCCGGTGGCGTTGAGCATTTCGATATCGAACAAAGTGCGCTGCTCCAGCCTTTGCGCCTCAAGAAAGCGGCCGGAGCCGTTCAGTTCGTCGAGCCGCTGGCGCAACTCGGATTTGATCGAATCCACCGCCTGCAACAGGGTTGGCCTTGGCGTAACGTAATGGGAGTTGGCGTAGAATTTGACTTGCTCCAGCTCATGCAGCTTCTTGCCGGTGAGCGGGTCGAATTCGGCCAGCGATTCGACCTCGTCGCCGAAAAAGGTGATGCGCCAGGCGCGGTCCTCATAGTGGGCGGGAAAAACTTCCACGGTATCCCCGCGCACGCGAAAAGTTCCGCGCGAAAAATCCGGCGTGCGCTTGTATTGCAGCGCGACGAGGTCTTGCAGCAATTGCCGCTGGTCCAGCTTTTCCCCGACGACGATGGAGAAGGTCATGGCGGTATAGGTCTCGACCGAGCCGATACCGTAGATGCAGGAGACGGAAGCGACGATGATGACGTCGTCGCGTTCGATCAGGGCGCGGGTGGCGGCGTGGCGCATCCGGTCGATCTGCTCGTTGATCGAGGATTCTTTTTCGATGTAGGTGTCGCTGCGCGGCACATAGGCTTCGGGCTGGTAGTAGTCGTAATAGGAGACGAAATACTCCACCGCATTGTTGGGAAAGAAGCTCTTGAACTCGCCGTAAAGCTGCGCGGCGAGGGTCTTGTTGGGCGCGAGAATCAGCGCCGGGCGCTGGGTCCGGGCGATCACCTGCGCCATTGTAAAAGTCTTGCCGGAGCCGGTGACGCCGAGCAGGACCTGATCGCGCTCGTTCTGTTCGAGGCCGGCGACCAGTTCGTCGATGGCGCGGGGCTGGTCGCCCTGCGGCGTATATTCCGAGACCAGATCGAAGCGCACCCCGCCCTCGGACTTTTCCGGCCGCTCCGGGCGATGGGGAACCCAGGGTTTGGCTTCCCGCAGATTGGGGTCGCCCTTTTCCAGCAGGTCGGCGAGCACGTCCGCCGTCGCGCCGGAGCCGGTGGTGAAATTTTCGCGCGCGGGTTGGAGGCGGCGGGGTTTCTCGCGCACCATTTTCGGTTCCTGCCCCAGGCCGATGCGGGCGGCCTCCTCGGCGTCGAGCGATTCCCCGAGAAAGGGCGCGGCGGCTTCCGCCATGCCGGGCGGGACCAAAGCCGGATTGAGCAGCGCCGCGAGATGTTCGTCGAGCGGTTGCACGTCGGGCTTCGACGCCTTGCCGCTGCGATAGGAGGGTTTTTTCGCCATGACGCCAATATGGCGGCGCAGGGCCGCAATGGGAAGGGTTTTGCGGGGAGGAAAGCCGGGGTTGGTCCCCTCTCCCCGCTTGCGGGGAGAGGGGACCAACCCCGG
>NZ_NHSJ01000115.1 GCF_002937075.1 Rhodoblastus sphagnicola | reverse complement strand
CGCGTCCAGCGAGATTCCGAAGAGCGTCGAGGCGCTGAGGCAGTTCTGGATGCCGATCAGGTTCAAGCGCGACACGTGAGCCGGTCCCCACCGGGGCTTCAGCCCCTGGTGCGCTCGTGCCGCTTACATTAGACTGGCGAAATCAGGCTGTCGTCGAGTCGCGAATTTGAAGCTATTTGTATAATTGTCGTTTGGCAAGAGGGTGTCGTGGTGACAATTACTTTAATTGACGCTGATGGTTTTTGGCTTCGGCTTCGGTAATTGTCGATGGCGGTTTTACGAGCGACAATTACCCTTCAGCGAAGGCGATGTGCTGCCATGGCCGCTAAGGCAAGGTTGGGGTTTCCTCCCTTTCGGCTCTGCGGGCGGCGGATCGCTCCCTGTAGCTTTCGCCATTCATCTCGATGATCGTCGCGTGGTGAACCAAGCGATCCACCGCTGCCGCGGTCATGGCGGCGTCCGGAAAAACCGTCGCCCAAGCTGAAAATGCCTGATTTGCGGTGATGGCGATGCTGTGGCGCTCGTAGCGATGCGCGATGAGTTCGAACAGGACGCTGGTCTCGGCTTGATCCTTGCGGCCATAGGAGAGGTCGTCGAGCACGATGAGATCGAACTTGTCCAGTTTGTCCAGGGCGCCGATCAGGGAGAGATCACGCCGCGCGGTCTGAAGCCGTTGGACGAGATCGATGGTGCGCGTGAACAACACCCGCCGTCCAGCATCGATGAGCGCATGGCAGATGGCCGCCATGGCGTGGCTTTTTCCCGTGCCGCTTTTCCCGAACAGCAGGAGATTGTCGCCGTTCCTGATCCAGTCTCCGCCGGCACCGAGCGCCAGGAGATGCTGCTTGCGCACACCCGGCGCGGCGTCGAAATCAAAGCTGGCGAAGGTCTTTCCGGCCGGCGCCTCGGGTTGATCGCGATGACGCTGGATGCGACGTGAGGCGCGTTCGGCGACTTCGATCTCCAACAGCGCGGCGATGGTTTTCTGGGCCGGCCAGCCGTCGCGATCGGCGGCC
Source organism: Rhodoblastus sphagnicola (assembly GCF_002937075.1). Lineage (GTDB taxonomy): Bacteria > Pseudomonadota > Alphaproteobacteria > Rhizobiales > Beijerinckiaceae > Rhodoblastus > Rhodoblastus sphagnicola. The sequence continues at coordinate 2,131 of NZ_NHSJ01000115.1, read as the reverse complement.
TCGGCGATGCGCCGCCAGTTGCGCGCGATGCTGGGCAGGCGCAACTCCGTCAGCAAGGAGGCGAGGAAGGCCGCGTCGGGCATGATCGCGTCCGGCATGGTGGCGTCCGTCATGGCCGAGCCTCGCAGGTGGAGGGCAGAAGCCGGTCGTAGGCTTCCAGATTTGGCTCGGGGATGGCGACGTCGCTCGACGGGCTCGGTTTGCTGGCGAACTCCTCTTCGAGTTTGGCGATGTCAGGCAGCTTGCCGGCGTCCAGGATGGCGTCGAGACGATCGGCCAATGCGATTCTCGACGGCTTCGCGGGTCGAGGCCAAAACCAGCAATCCGACCATCGCCCGGCAGGCGTCCCGGGGCGGCAGGGCCGCGTCCAGGGCGGTCCAGGCGCGGGCATAGGCGGCGCGCGGAAACAGGGCTTCGCGGTAGACGAGGTAGCGCAGGGCTTGGGGCTTGCGCCGGAGCGTGCCGATCAGATGATGATAATCGATCGCGTGGCCGCGCGCGCCGTCGGTGCGCACGCGGGTCAGGCGCATGACCAGGTCGGGCCCGAGGAAACATTCCAGTCGATTATCCACATTCGCCCAAATCATCCACGCAAACGTGCGCATCAGATTTTCAATTCGCGAAAGGCTTTGTGATGGCGCACACGTCAGCGCGTCGCGACATTTAGGCGTATTTGGCAGCGTCCAATTTCGTTCTACTTTGCTGTGCCTTTTTAAGCCAATGCTTGTGGTATTTCGAAGCCTCGACCTCGAACCAGCGCCGGCATAGGAGGCTGTGACCGGCCTGAGCTCGGCTGGATCGAGAACAGGAACGCCAGATGATCGCCAGCCAACAGGCGCAACCCGTTCAGCAGAAAATCTCTGTCGACCAAGATCGCGGCCGGCGCCACGACATGGCGGTCGCCACCGCCCTAGTCCTGGCCGCCGCACTTCTGCAATGAATATTATCCACCCACGGGATGCGCTTCCTCTTTGTAACCTTCTACCCGGCCGTCATGCTGGCGGCGCTCTATGGGGGCGTGCGGGCGGAATGGCTGGCGACCTTTCTTTCAGCGACCATTGCCGGCTATTTCTGGATTGAGCCGCCCGTGTCGCTCATTGCGCCCGCCCCGATCGACTTTCTGGGCGTGGCGTTTTTCGTCGCCAACGGCTTTCTCGTATCTTGGGTCGTAGAGAACGTTCAGCAGTCCAACCTGAGGCGGCAGCAAGCCGAGGGCTCCCGGCGCGTCGAGCTTGAACGCCTAATCGCGGAGCGCACGATTGACCTGTCGAAGCAAATTGTCGAGCGCGAGGCCTCGGAAGCGCGGATGCGCCTTGCTCTGGAAGCCACTGAATCCGGGATCTGGGAATGGACCCTCGCGACGGGTCGCAACGTCTGGTCGGATAACCTCTGGCGTCTCTTTGGTCTCGATGCGACCGGACAGGAGGCCTCCTATGAACTCTGGCGGCGATCGGTCCATCCGGACGACCGCGCGCGGGTCACGCAATTGATTGTCGCCGAGGCGTCGGCGGGCCACGATTTTGAGCTTTCCTGGCGGGTCAATCTGCCCACCGGCGCGCCGGAACGCTGGCTGCTTTCGCGCGGGCACCCAGTGATGGGCGTCGATGGCAAGCCGGAACGCTATATCGGCATTGTCATCGACGTCTCCGAACGCAAGCGTGCTGAAGACGCCGAGGAAAGGTTCCGCGCGTTATTCGAGAACATGCAGGATGGGTGCGCCTATTGCCGGATGGTTTACGATGAGTCCGGCCAACCCGTGGATTTCGTCCCTCTCGCCGCCAACCCCGCCTTTTACCGACTGACCGGCGTGGAGAACGTCATCGGCGAACGCATGACGGAAGCGCTGCCCAATGTTTCTGAGGCCTGGCCGGGCCTGATCGAAATATTTGGCCGGGTCGCGCGAACCGTACGCATCCGACCGGCGCCGCAGGCAGCCTCGGATTTGACCGCTTCAGCGATCAGGCGGCGACAGTGGCGGCGAGCTGGCGCTCTCTCCACTTCCAGGGCAACAGGTCGTCGATCTGTTTGGCGGGATGATCCGGCAGGCGCGCGAGGAGATCGGCGAGCCAAGCCTGCGGGTCAATATCGTTGAGCTTGCAGGTTTCGACCAGTGTGTAGACGGCGGCGGCTC
>NZ_NHSJ01000114.1 GCF_002937075.1 Rhodoblastus sphagnicola | reverse complement strand
ACGCTGCATCGATCACGCGATAGGTTGGTCGCCGAACGGACCGCCTTGATCAATCAGGTGCGCGCGGTCCTGCTGGAGCGCGGCATCGTTGTGCCTCAGGGCAAGCGCGCGCTCGACCAGTATTTGAGGTCGCTGACAGATGAAAGCGGCGAGCCTCCCTCGCAATCACACGCGAAGATTCGCACAAGCCAAGCTATTTGGGAATCCTGACCGAATCCAAATGAACAGAAACCGCTCTAGAGCAATCCCCGCTTATGCTGACTCGGAATTTTTGCAGGGTCGGGATTCCCTTAAGCTGGGGAATGAGCGACTCTGCGCTTCGCATTGATTTGGAGGCGCAGCATGTCGCGAGGGCATTCCTTCGATTTGCGTGAGCGTGCGATTGCGTTGATTGAAGGGGGCATGTCGCGGCGGGCTGCGGCGCGTCAGCTGCTGGTGTCGGAATCGTCGTCGATAAAATGGTTCCGGCGTTACAAGGAAACGGGGAGCTTTGCCGAGAAGCCCGGCAAGAAGGCTCTGCCCTCGCCGTTGGACGCGCACGCGGAATGGCTTCTGGCTTTGGTTTCGGGCGAGTGTGACTTGACGCTGGCTGAGATCGAAGCTCGGCTTCTGGACGAGCGCCAGGTCAAAACCTCGGACAGTTCGATCGCGCGGTTCTTTCAACGCCACAACGTCAGCTATAAAAACAACGCTGCACGCCAGCGAGCAGCATCGCGAAGACGTAGCGTAAGCACGCGACGACTGGAAAAAGATGCAGCCGGCGCTTGATCCGGACCGGCTTGTATTCATTGATGAAACGAGCACAAACACGCAGATGACGCGGACACGCGGCCGCCGCTGCGCCAAGGGGAAGCGGCTTGTCGACTATGCGCCGCATGGCCATTGGAAAACGACGACCTTCGTCGCGGGATTGCGCAATGACGCCATCACCGCGCCCTGGTGGCTGACCGGCCAATGAACGGGGCGATCTTCCAGGTTTAGTTTGCCCAGCGCCTCGCGCCAACTCTGAGGGAAGGCGACATCGTCATCATGGACAACTTGCCCGCGCACAAGGTTGCCGGCGTCCAAGCGATCATCGAGAAGACGGGAGCAAGATTGCTGTACCTGCCGCCCTATTCTCCCGACCTCAACCCCATCGAGATGATGTTCGCCAGGCTCAAAGCCCTCCTGCGAAAAGCCAAGGAACGAACCGTCGACGAACTCTGGGACCGCATCGGCGCCATTCTCGCCGAGGTCAGATCCCTGGAATGCTCAAACTTCTTCAGACATGATGGATATGGATCATGTTGGCCGGGCATTGCTCGAGCTTGATCACGATTATCCATTGCATACAGACCGTCCGGACTGTTTTTTTTCATCGTGTCCGTTATACTCACTGGCTCTTAGCCACATCCAACATAGAGACCCGAGGTTCTTATGGAAAATAGCGCCCGGTCACAGCGCACCCGCGCCGCCGCGATCCAGGCCGCCCTGACCATCATCACGCGAGACGGCCCAGGGCGGCTCACGATCGACGCCATTGCGCGTGAATGCGGGAGCAGCAAAGGGGGCATACTCCACCATTTTCGCACCAAGGACGCGGTTCTGAAGGCGCTGCTGGAACATCAGATCGAACAGGGCGAATCCCTTTTCGACGGATATCTCGCTCAATCGCTCCCGGGACGCCATGAGCCTGCGTTGGAGGCCGAAATTGAGTCGTTGAGGACGGCGGCCGCCCATCCGAAATCAACGACCTTCGCAATCGCCAGCGCCCTCGCCGATAATCCAGAACTCATCGCCGCCGTCCGCGAGAGGGAAGCAAAGCACGTGGAAGCCATGAAGAAGGAGGCTGCCGATCCGAGTGTCGCGATGGTGCGATGGTCCGCGGCAAGGGGGCTGGCGCTGTCCTCGATCCTCGGCCTTTGTCCGCTGTCCGAGCAGGAGCGGATGAGTCTGTTCGACCTCCTGCGGGACGACGCCCTCTGGGATAGCGCGCAGTCCTGCATCCGACGGCGGAAGGAGGCGGCTCCGCAAAAAGAAAAACAACTTCTTTAATTACAAACCATCTGGACGGTTTGTAAAAAGCAGCATAGTCTCCTTCATATGCGTTACGGCGGGTGGGGAGAGTCCTGTGGGGAAAGATGTACCGAAATCGCCTTTGCTCGGGGCGCTTTCCGCGCTTTCGGTCTGCGCGTTGCTGACAGCGTGCGCCGAGGTCGAACCGATCGCCTACGCCGGTCTTCCGTCTTCGCGCTTGATGAAGCCAAACTCCGAGGACCCGGGTGGATCGACCCCGTTCATCTATTCCTCCGAAACCAAATGGGCGGCCTACTCCAAAGCGATCGTCGATCCGGTGTCGCTCTATCAAGGGCCGGACCATCAGTTCGGCGACATGGCGGAAAGCGATCGCGCCGAACTCGCGCGGTACATGCAGGAGAAATTCTCAGCGACGCTCGCCAAGCGCTTCACGATCATATCGAAACCCGGACCTGACACGCTGCGGATCACACTCAGCCTGACCGGCGCCGCCGCGACGCCGCTGCTCGGCGAACTTGCCCACGCTGACATGGCCGGCAATGTCTATAACGGCGTGGCGGCCGCTCGCGACAAGGAAGGGCTCATGAGCGGATGGGTGATGTACGTCGTTGAGATTCACGATTCAACGAAGGGTCGGCTCCTTCTTGCTTATACCACCAAACAATACCCTAACGCTCTTCACTTGGGCGCGGCGTTCGGATCGCTCGCCGCTGCAAGGATCGGCATCGACAATGGCGCGGACGAACTTGTCGCGCGGTTGCTGTAGGGGCGCGCGCGTGTTTCGCGCTCCCGGTTCTGTTTTCACCAAACGTTCAGTCTCAGAGGTGGTCAATGGAAACGCTTCCCGCCCTGCAGGCGCCGACGCAATATCCTTTCGTTGTCGAGGCAGGCGAACAACGCGTTTCCGGCGATTGGAAACAACGGTTCCGATTCGTGTTCAGCACCCCGAGCGTAACAAAGATGGCGCGTGAAGTCGCGCTGTCGGTCATCGCAGGCTTGATCGTCATGCAAGTCCAGCAAGCGTTACCGAAGTTCAGCCGCGCCGCGCCGCAGAGCGCTTCGTTGGCGAAGACTTCAATGTCGGTTACATTACCGCCCATGGGTTCGGCCGAAAATGATTTGTTTATTCGGGCCGCTCTCTCGATGGTTCCGGCGCAGGCGACCACCCAACGGATCGGTGCGCCGCCATGGCCTCCAATCAACATGAAGGCTGTCGATCTGGCGCCCCCGCGCCGCCATAAAGAGAGCGCTGGGTCGGCGCCGCAGCCCCCGCCAAGGTCGAGTTTTTTCGGACATGCGCCGAATTTGATGAAAGGAATGCCCATTGAGCAAGCGGCCCACCGCCTTGCATTGCTCCCGCCGCCGGCCGCGACAAGTCTGCCGGTGAATTCAATCACGCCGAGCGCGCAAGCGGAAACAGCCGTTCCTCTCGTGACCGACCGCACACCGGCAGAAGTCACCAAGCCTTCAGCTGCTCTCAAGCCTTTGAGCGATGGCATTGATTTGGCCATAGGCGCCGGAACATTCGCGGTGACGACAGACGAGTGGCTCATCTTCGGCGCTCCGGAGCGACTTTTCCAACATTCGCGGCATTCCTTCGTCGCCCAGTGATCAACCTGCGCCCGTGACAAACCGGGCGCCTCCCGCAAGGACATGAGGATGCTTTGTTTTGCCGCCTTCCTTTGCGCGCGCGTCAGCATTGGCGCCGCAGTCCAGATGCAGCCCGGCATGACGACATGGCTCGCCTTGCGGGTCTTGGGTCTACTCAACCCCGCCGCCAGGGCTCTTTCGAGGGGCGTATGAGCGTGATGCTGGAATACCTGTTATACGGTGCCTTGATCACCTTTTTTGCCGGACTGACGGCAGTCTTGTTCGGCGCTGGCTACATGCTCTATCAGTGCGGCGTCAGCGCGATGGAGGACAGGAACGACGATATCGCGCGCAGGAGGCTGTCATGACGGGCAGACCATGTGAGGTCTGGCGGTCAAGTGACGTTTCGCGCATCACCCAGTTTTGCCCGCAAGCTCTTTCCGGCGGCCCGGTGCGCCGGCTTAGCCGCTTCGCGGCATGCGCCGCGCGGGCGTCATCGACGGACTGAATCAATCGCGGGCTGATTGATTCAGTTTATGCGTTGGACAGCAGGCGGATTTGCCGCGACCTTCAAGCCTATGAATGGCCCCGCCGATCACCCGCTCCACCTCGAACGCATCGACGCCACGCGCAACATGTGGCGCTACTACGAACTCGAGGTGCATCCGACCTTGTTCGGCGAACACGCGCTGGTGCGAAGCTGGGTACGGATCGGCGCGCCGGGTCGCCGCATGATCATGACGTTTTCCGAACCGGACGCGGCCAAGCGCGCCTTCAAGCGACTGGAGACTGCGAAACGACGTCGCGGCTATCGCGATGTCCAACCCAACGGCGCGGCTTGACGAGGCCAGGACTTGGCCGCGCCGTTCGCCCCGACCCATTAGCGGAAGCTCCAGGCGGCGCGATAGGCGCGCGGATCGCGCTCCAAGGCTGCGGCGTAAGAAGGTTCAACGGGTCGGAACGGCTCGAGGCGACGTTCTCAGCTATTTCAACGACCGTCGGAGAAGGATCAGGGAGTTGGCTCGCCGGCCCACGCGGCTCCTCAAGCCCGTCCCGTGCAATGCGCGTAAGGGCCTTCCTTTCGACGTCGCTGAGGAAACCCGCTCGAATCATGTCGGATCATTCGGTGATTCTCCGACCCCCGTCAAAAACGGTTCATCCAGGAATCGGGGTATAGCAGGCCGTGGCTGAAGTCGTCTTCTTCGCTCAATTTGGTTCGGGCGTGATGATGGTGAGGCAACACGCCCATTGGCCCTCGACAGCGGCGAGTATGGCGAAGATGAAAGTCTCGTCGGCCTGATACGTGAATAGCAGGGCGTTTCTAGCATCGGACGCCTGCCTTGGCGCCCCGGCGCCGAACAGCGCCCGCATCAGCAGGCCGAGGTTGAACCCGGCGACATGGATCAGGTAGCGTTTGTGAACGTTTTCGCGTCCGCGCAGCTAGGCGCGGCGCGTGCCGCCGCGATCGAGCACATGGGCGAAGCTGCGTTCGACCAATTCGCCGCGCCGGCGCATGGCCTTGCGCCCGACACCCGATTTCAAACGCGCCCGGTTGGCGTAAACGGCGTAGCGCGCCGCCTCGTCGCCATGCCAACGCAAATAGCCCTTGGCTGGCTTGGGTTCGGAGATCCGTGTCTTCCAGACGCTGTCGTCCAGATCCTTCAGCCCGGCGCGCGAATGATACCCCTTGTCGGCGATCAACTCGCAGGGACTTTCGCGCGTCGGCGCAAGGTTGATATCCGCCAGATTTTCCGCCGCCGCCTTCAAGGTCGCCGGCAAGGTCGCCACATCGCCGTCGTCCGCCGCATGGATCGGCGCGGCGACAATCGCTCCCGTGTCCAGATCGACGGCATGTTCGGGCTTGTAGGCCAAATGCGTCGTCCCGTTTTTCATCCGCGCGATCCTGGCGTCCGGATCGGTCGGACTCCTCCAGTCGTCGTTGGAAAGCTTCTTGCCCTTGCGCTTGCGGTCAAGCCGCGCCAGCTCTTCGGCGCTCGGCGTTTCGATGCCGCTCTCCTTGGCCATGCGCGTCAGCATCGCGCGATAGGTCTCGCCATTGTCGCGCCGCAGAATGGTGCGCAGCGCCGCGTTGGCTTCCATGGTCGAACCGTCGACGCCGATCCGCTCGCCTTTCACCAGGCCGCGCTCGGCGATCAGCTTCAACACCCAGTCGAAAATCTTCTCATGCGCCTCGTGAGACAGACGCGCCCGCGGCTTCGACAGCCGCAGGAAATCGCGCAGCGAGAAAGAGTCGGCGCAGCGCCAGGCGATGCCGCGCTCAGAGTCGATGCCTTCGAAATATCCGACCATGTGCATGCGAAAATACCGCCTCGGCGGCAGCGAGGGTGCGCCCATCGTCGCCGCGTAAAATGGCTTGCACACCTCCTCGACAAAAGCGTCGAAGCCGGCGTCGCTCAAGAGCTTGTTCAACCGGTCGTAAAAGGCGTGGCCGGGAGAGCGCGGCATATCCGCCCATGTGGCGATGAGGTCATTCCGGCATCCCGCTTCATCGCCATCGCAATAATCCAGCCCTATTCCCAATCATGAGATGGAATCAGCCAACGGCGACTTCGTCAACGGGCTGATAGCGGGGGTGATCCTTCACCTTTTCCCACACCTCCGGCGCCATGTCCTCTGGCGCCGCGGGGGGAGCCGTAGGCGGAGGCGGAACAGCCGCAGCCATCTGAATATACGTGCTCATCATCTTCTCCTCACGACGCCTTGAAACCAGCCTGGGACTGGGCCAGAATGGAGCGCGCGCCGCAGTTGGGCGAAAAAGCAGCGCCCCGGCCGGAGGGCTAACCTGTCTTATGAACCGAACTGGCCGGATGAACTGGGGTGCTGTCGCGCCTTGTGTTGAAAATTGCCGGCGGAGCCTTCGAGCGATTTGCGTGTAATCGATCAGGCGGCGCCGCCAGGCTTTGCTCAGTATTTGGCGGCGATCGTCGTCGACGGCGCGGCGACCCAGAGCGGGATGATGATATTAGCCCATCCACGGGTTTCAAAGCCGCCATAATTGGTTTCAGCCAATGTGCGGGTCAATTTGAAGGCGACATTGACGGCGCCGAAATCATAACCGATGAGACCACCGAGCACGAACTGGCTCTGCTTGGCATAACCGACATAGGGCTGGTCGAGATCCCAAGAGCCATAGCCGACAGCGCCGACTTCGACCTTGCCGAACTTCTTGGTCGCGGTTAGGTCGAGGTTGATCCAGTTCGTGCCCCAGGAGCCGGGGTTCGCCGTCAGGCTACTGTGGACCGGGCTGCTGTAGCTGGCGTTTTGGCCCGTGCCGTAGATAAACGTGGCGGAGAGGTTGTAGCCGTCGGCAAGATAGCTGACCGCTGCAACCGTCTGAAAGGAGGCGAAATCGCGGGCAGCGCTGATCTGCGTCAAATCATTGTCCACCGGCAAATAGCCGCCGGCTTGCACACCGCCGAACCAGCCGCCACCAAGGTTCCATTTCAACTGCGCCTCGATGAGCGGATTGGATACGCCGGCCCAACTGCGCGCGCCATGGATGGCGGCGTTGGCGAGCGGCGAAGCGGCGTCGAACAAGAGATGACCGCCGAGAATATCCCACGGCGTCGACCAGATCACCCAGGCGGGGACGACGACGCCGAGGTTCACGGCGGGTTTCGAATTCGTGTAGCCGTAGCTCGGCAACTGCAACACATACACCCCCTGCGGCAGCGGCGCGCCGAGCGCGATGCCGGTGGTGATGCCGGGCAGGATTTCCGAACCCGCCTGCGCTTCAATATTTCCGCCGATCAACGAGGCTGCAGAGATCGCCGCCGTAACCAACGCTTTCTTGAAATTCATTTTATTCTCCATGACCGCCTTCGCGCGGGTTTTGATGTGACGGCTGGGCATTGCCGCCCAGCCGTTTTCGGCCGTGGGACGTCGTCCACACAGATTGCCGGGGGACGACGACAACCTGGTCGTGCGACGCCGCGACATGACCGTATCCTTGCTTGATCGCGGGAAAGCCGGTCGTATCGCCATGCCCACTTTTCGGAGGCGCGCGCCGCCTCAAATCGCCATGTTTCCAGGCTCCACCCTTACGTTCTAGCTGACTAACAGTCAATAAAGTCGACAGATTTTATCAACTAAAAGAGTCTGGAGCGAATTGCGTTGCCGCGCTTGGATGCGCTCAACGCGTGGTCGCGGCCGATGTCACTGGTTGTGAAACGGCCTGGGGTCCGGACGCCGATCGGCGTCGTAAGGCGTTGATCTATTTGGTATGGGAGGGGTCACGCTGCCGCGCCGATTAACACGCAGACCCACATCAGCCAGTACGCCCCGACATGCAAGACCAGCCGGAACTGGTTGGCGGGCGCCTTCGAGCATGAGGTGCGGTCGGCGGCCAGATGTGTCTGTACGTTCTCAAATTAAGCGGCAACGTATGTGTCTCAAATCATTGGTCTCTGATTCTCATAATCAAGTGGAAAGCAACAACTGATCGGAACCTCTCCGTTTGTCAGCGCTGGCCGAAATTGCCGGCGCCTAGCGCGAGGGAGGAGATCCTAACGCCGGTCTTGCCGAGAACGCGATAGCGCATGGCGGGGGTCCCTTTGGTGCAGCGACGCTAACGACCGCGTCGAAGAAAGCGCTTGCATGATGATTGTGACTTATTCTATTCACTTTCTTCATGCAAGTGACCATGGCCTGATCCTATGCAGCGCAAGAGCTTCGGCGACATGCAATGTTCGATCGCCCGCAGCCTGGAGCGGGTGGGCGAGTTCTCTAAAAGTCTTGGCATCGCCCCCAACATGCTGACCCGGCGGTTGAACGGCTTGGTCGAGGTCGGCCTGCTGGAGCGGCGCGCTTACGCCGAGCCTCCGCTGCGCATTGCCTATGTGCTTGACCCGAGCGCGGACGCGATTTTCGTCCGATGCTGCAAGCGCTGCTCACCTGGGGCAACAAACATTGCGCTCCCGAGGGGCGAGCGTGCTGATCGTCAACCGGGAAATCGGAGAGGTCGTCGAGCCGGCGATGATCGACCGCGTCAGCGGCCGGCCGTTGTCCGACCCGGTGTTCCGCTCCGCGCCGGGACCGGCCGCCGACGAGCACGCGCGGCTGCGCCATACGCGCCGAAACGAACCGTTAAAAGGCTGAGGGGAGGACGCATGGAGACGGCGGCGCAGGTCGACAAGATTGCGGCAACTCTTCCCAACGCGGCGACGCGGCCGTGGTCGCGCCGACAGCTGAGTTCGGCGGGCCTCGCGGCGCTGATCGCCTTGGCGGGCTCTTGGTATGGCCACCATTGGTGGTTCGGTCCGCGGCGGACGCGCATTGAAGGCTCGGGTTTCCCGGCGGAAACACCCAAGAACGAGGATGCTCAAACGATGTCGACGCTGCTGCTGGCCTGCGAAGTGATGCGCGAGGAACTGCTGCGAATCCCCACCCCGCCGACCACGCAGCTCGAATTCCTATCGATGGGGCTGCATACGTTCCCGTTGCGTCTACGCGACGCCATCGCCGAGGAATTGGCCAAGTCGCGCGGGTTCGAGCGCGTCATCCTCGGCTTCGGCTTGTGCGGCAACGCGCTCGACAGCCTCATCTCGCCACACGCCCCGTTGGTTGTTCCCCGCGTCCACGATTGCATCCCACTGCTGGCGGGCGGTCCGTTGACCGTGGACGGCCCGGCGCTGGAGAAGGGCGTCTTCTACTTGAGCGGCGGGTGGATGGAGGGCAAGCGGACGCTGGCTTCCGAACATCAGCGCGCGGTGCGCTCCTATGGCGAGACGCGGGCGCTTCGCGTGCTCAATACGATGCTCGACGGCTACCACGGCTTCGTCTTCCTTCGCACCGATCACCCGCGCCGGGAGCAGCGCCAACAGGAGGCGCAGGCGTTGGCGGATCGGGCGCGCTTGCCGCTGGAGATCTTCGAGGCGCGGCGCGGTCGATTGGAGCGGCTGATCAACGGCCCGTGGGACGGGTCGGAATTCCTCCATTTTCCCGCCGGCGCGCCGATCACCGCCGCGGCATTCGGCCCGTGAGCGTCCCGGCAGGCCGCCGACCAAAGGACTGTTGAACCCTGGCCGATCCGCCGCCTCGACGAACCCGACGCCAAAGCCCGCGCCGCCGGCGTCGCGCCGTAACCGTTGCTGAAATCCGACCGCGAGGCGGGGAGCCATCCACAACCAGCTGCAAGCCGCGCGCCGCGCAAGCTGGCGACATCAATCGATCCTAAGCAGGATTTCCGAAAAGTGGCCACCGATTTTCGAAAATCCTGCTTAGCCCATGTGGTGAAGATCTGTCGCGCCAGCCGGCTCGATACGACTGCTTTGTCTTATGGCATGCGCGCTAAGCGCGCGCATGCCGTCGCTTTGCCAAGCCCATCAGGCAGAGGCGCCGCCGAATGTGATTCACGCGCGCTGGAGACTTTGAACCAGACCGCATAGACCGCCGGCAGGAACAGCAGGATCAGCAGGGTCCCTCCGGCGGTCCCGCCGATCAATGTATAGGCCATCGATCCCCAAAACACCGAATGGGTCAGCGGGATGAAGGCCAGCACGGCGGCCAGCGCCGTCAGAACGACGGGGCGCGCGCGCTGCACCGTCGCCTCGATCACGGCCTGATAATCGCTCAGGCCCGCGTGCTTGTTTTCCTTGATCTGCTCGATCAGGATCAGCGTGTTGCGCATCAGTATGCCCGCAAGCCCGATCAGCCCCAAAATAGCGTTGAAACCGAAAGGCTGGTTGAACGCAATCAGGATCGGCACAACGCCGACCAGGCCGAGAGGCGCGGTCAGAATGACCATGGTCATCGCCGAGAAGGACCGGACCTGGAACATGATCACCAGGAGCGCCAGCGCGATCATGATGGGAAAGACCGCCGCCAGCGCGACATTCGCCTTGAGCGCCTCCTCGATCGAACCGCCCATCTCGATGCGATAGCCTTCCGGCAAGGAGGCGATCAGCGGTTGGAGCGCCGCCATGACTTGCGTGGACACTTCCGGCGGCTGGGTGGTTTCATTGATGTCGGAGCGAAGGGTGATCGTGGGCGTGCGGTCGCGACGTTTCATGATCGCCTCTTCCATGCGCACCTCGAAATGACCGATCTGGTCGAGCGGAACCGGACGCCCATCGCGGCTCGTCAGCGAGAAATCGGTCAGCCGCGCCGGATCGAGCCGTTCGCCGCCGGCGCTGCGCGCCACTATGTCCACGGTGCGAATATCCTCGCGAACCTGGGTGACGGGAATGCCCGTCAACAGGAACTGAAGCTGCTGCGCAGCTTCCGAAGGCGACAGACCGATCAGGCGCAGGCGGTCCTGATCCAGCACAAAATGCACGACCGCCGAGCGATTGCCCCAGTCGCGCGTCGGTTGCCGCACATCGGGGACGTCGCGCATGATCGTGAGGGCCGCGTCCGAGATTTTGCGCAATTCGACAGGGTCGGGGCCCATGAGGCGGAACTCGACCGGAAATGGCGTGTAGGGACCGAAAACCAATTGCGTGACCCGCACATCCGCCTCGGGCGCCAGCCCTTCCGCCAAGGCCGCGCGCATGCGCCGCTTCAACGCTTCGCGCGTCTCGGCGTTCCCGGTCAGCACGACCATTTTGGCGAAAGCCGGATCGGGCAATTCCGGAGCCATCGCCAGGAAGAAGCGCGGCGCGCCCTGTCCGACATAGCTGGACACGATCTCCGCCTCGGGCTGTCGCGCCAGCCAGCCTTCGAGCCTGGCGACCGTTTTCTCCGTCGCCTCTATGCTCGTTCCCTCGGCCATGCGGACTTCGACCAGAACTTCCGGACGATCCGAGGCGGGAAAGAACTGCTGCTTCACCGCGCCCATGCCGGCGATGGCGCCGACAAAAGCCAGCGCCACCGCGCCGCAAACGAGAAACTTGCGGTCTACGGCGAAGCGGATGACCCGCCTCAGGCGCCGATAGTTCGGCGTGTCATAGATCGCCAGATGCCCGCCTTCGACCGGTTTGATGTTCGGCAGCATTTTGACGCCCAGATAGGGCGTGAAGGCCACAGCCACAAACCAGGAGGCGATCAGGGCGAAGCCGACGATCCAGAAAATATTGCCGGCATATTCGCCCGCCGCCGAACGCGCGAAACCGACCGGCATCAGGCCGATGATCGTCACAAGCGTCCCGGAGAGCATGGGCGCCGCCGTATGGCTCCAAGCATAGGCGGCGGCCGCGATCCGGTCCATGCCCTCTTCCATTTTCACCACCATGACTTCAATGGCGATGATGGCGTCGTCGACCAGGAGACCCAGCGCCAGGATGAGGGCGCCGAGCGTGATGCGATCGAAAAACCGCCCGGTGTCCAGCATGATCACGAAGACGACCGCCAGGGTCAGGGGAACCGCCGCCGCGACCACGAGGCCCACCCGCCATCCCAGGCTGATCAGACTGACCATCAGCACGACGATGAGCGCGACGAAGAACTTGAGCATGAACTCATCGACGGACTCCTTGATGTTCACCGCCTGATCCGTCACCTTGCTGAAACTCATCCCAAGCGGCAGGGAAGCGGATATCGCCCCCTCCCTGGCTTCCAGCGCCTTGCCGAGGTCGAGGCCGTTCCAGCCGTCCTGCATGACGACGCCCAGCATGAGCGCGGGGTCGCCTTGATGGCGAATGATGAAGGTCGCGGGATCCTCGTAGCCGCGCCGGATGTCGGCGATGTCGGCGAGCTTCATGGTGTGGCCGGCCGCGACAATGGGCGTGTTGGCGATCTCTTGCAGATCGTCATAGGCGCCGTCGAGGCGAATGAAGACCTGGGGGCCGCTGGTGTCGATGGAGCCGGCGGGGGTCACCGCATTCTGCCTTTGCAGCGCGGTAAAAATATCCTGCGGCGAGACGCCGAGCGTCGTCAGCTTGGCGTAGGAGAATTCGACGAAAATGCGCTCCGGTCTTTCGCCGAGAATATTGATCTTCTTGACGCCGGGCACGTGCAGCAGCTCCTGGCGCAGGCGTTCGGCCTCGCGCGCCAGCAGACGCATCGGCATGCCCTTGGCCTTGAGAGCGTAAAGGGCGAAGCTGACGTCCGAATATTCGTCATTGATGAAGGGGCCCATCGCCCCGGCGGGCAGGTTTTTCGCCTCGTCGCCCAGTTTTTTTCGCGCCTGATAGAATTGCTCCTGCACATCGCCGGACGGCGTGTTGTCCTTCAGCGTCAGGATCATGAAAGCCAGACCCGGTCGCGCCATCGTGTCGACGCGGTCGTACCAGCGCAGCTCCTGCAATCGCTTTTCCAGCGGCTCGGCGACGAGATCCTGCATTTCCTGTGCGGTCGCGCCCGGCCAGGCCGTCGTCACCGTCAATGTCTTGACGGTAAAGGCGGGATCCTCGGCGCGGCCAAGTTTCAAGAAGGCGAAGGCGCCGGTGAGCGCGACGAGGACGATCAGGAACAGCGTGACCGCCCGCTCGCGCACGGCGAGCGCCGAAAGGTTGAGCGTCATGGCTATGCGCCCTTCGCAACGAGAGAACGGATCGCCGCGCCTTCATGGAGCAAGTGGGCGCCAAGGGCGACGACGGGCTCGCCGGCGTGAACGCCGGAAATGATCGCGGTCTCTCCCGCGAGCCGCAGGATGGTCACCGGCTTGAAGCTGACCGTGGATGCGGCGCGGTCGACAATCCAGACGCCGGTCTTGCGCCCGTCGTCGAAAATGGCGCCGATTGGCGCCTCGACCGCCGCGGGCGCGCGGGGATCGGCCACCCAGATCGTCACCGTGGCCCCGAGCGGCGCCGCCGCCGCCTCGCCATCGAGCACATAGCGGGCCTCATAGGTTCGCGTCTGCAAATCGGCGGAATCCGAAAGTTGCCTTAGCCGGGCGGGCCAGCGGCGCTGGCCCAGGCCATAGACGCTCGCCTGAGCCTGCGAGCCGATGGCGGGCTTGAGCGTTTCCGGAAGCGCGACAATGGCTTCGCGCTGGCCGGCATGGGCGAGCCGCGCCACGATCTGACCGGCGCTGACCACTTGGCCCGGCTCGCCCAAGGTCTCAACCACCGTGCCATCGGCATCGGCATTTAGCGTGGAATATCCCGCTTCATTTTCCGCGACGTTGGCGTCGGCTTCGGCGGCGGCGAGCTGGGCCTCGGCCCCGTCCATCGCGGCTTTCGCCTGCTCATAGCGTTGATGTGTCGCCCAGCCCTGCTTTTCGAGTGTCGCATAGCGCTTCTCGTCGGCCCTGGCCTGGACCGCGACGGCCCGCGCGGCGGAAGCGGCGTTCTTCTTGGCGGCGAGCGCCAGCCGAAGATCGGCGACATCGATGCGCATCAGGGGCTGCCCCACGCGCACCCGTTCGCCCGCGTCCACCAGACGCTCGACGATCTTGCCCGCGACGCGAAAGCCGAGATTGCTCTGGACGCGGGCTGACACCGAGCCGGTCAGGCCGCGATCGACCGCGCCGATCGCCTTGGCCTCGACCACGACGACGAGGGGGGCGGATGTGCGGGGATCGTCCGGCTTTTGCCGTTCCTTCGCCGAGCCGGAAACGAAGAAGGCCGCGCCGCCGGCGACCAGGAGCGGGGCGGCGACAAAGAGCAGACGACGCGAGGGTTTCATGTTGAAGTCCCCAGGAAAGGACGGGTCAAATCCCGCCACCGCATTTAGATTGCTATCGTCATATATGACTGATATAGATTTTGAACACAATCTAAATTACGGGAGTTCGCGATGAGGGTCACCCGCGCCCAGGCCGCCGAAAATCACCAAAGGGTCATTGATGTCGCGAGCGGCCTTTTCAAGGAGCATGGCTTCGATGGGATCGGCCTGACCGATGTGATGAAGGCCGCCGGCCTGACCCACGGGGGCTTCTACAAACAGTTCGCATCCAAGGACGATCTGGTGGCGAGCGCCTGCAAGCGGGCGGTCGAGAAGGCCCGGGAGAGATGGGTGGCCGCCGCGTCCGCGGGCGGCGAGGCGCCGCTCCAGGCGCTGGTAAAATTTTATCTTTCAGAGCAACACCGCGATGAGATCGCGGAGGGATGTCCGCTGGTCGCGCTTGCCTCCGACGCCAGCAGGCACAGCGACGCCGTGCGTGAGGAATTCGAAGCGGGGATCAAGGGCGTTCTGGAAATTCTGGATCAGTCGGTTGCGCCGGCGGAAGGCGAACCGACGCGCGACAAGTCCTTGGCGACGCTGTCGATGATGGCGGGCGCCCTTCTGCTTTCGCGCGTCGTCAATGATGAGGCCCTGTCGCGGCGTTTTCTCACCGCCGCCGCCAGCGAGCTGGTCGCGTCGGCTCCGTGAAACCCGGCATGCGCGATGGGTTCATTCTGCGGCCAGCACCTTGGCGAGGCGGGCGTTGCGGCGCAACACCTGCGGCGGCTGCCCGAGCGTGCGCAGGAAAGCGCGCCGCATCCGATCGCGGTCGCCAAAACCGGTCATTTGCGCGACTTCGTCAATGTTGTGCCGCCCGTCTTCAATCGCGAGCCTTGCCGCTTCAACGCGAAGGTTTTCAATCGCCTTGGCCGGCGGCTGGCCGGTCTCCAGGGAAAAGGCGCGGCTGAATTGGCGCGGGCTCAAACGCGCCACTTTCGCCAATTCCTCGACGGTCAAGGCCGAGGCGAGATGGCTTTTGGCATAGTTCAGAACCGACTGGATCCGATCCGATTTGGGCGCCAGTTCGAGGAGCGATGAAAATTGCGACTGGCCGCCGGCGCGACGGTGGTAAACAACCATTGCTTTCGCCACCGACCGCGCGATCTCGACGCCGAGATCGTCCTCGACCAAGGCAAGCGCCAGATCGATGGCGGCGGTCATGCCGGCCGATGTCCAGACCTTGCGGTCCTCAATGAAAATCCGGTCCTCGTCGACCATGATTTCAGGATAAAGCCGTTGCAAGTCTCGGGCGTGACGCCAATGCGTCGTGGCGCGGCGCCCGTTGAGAATGCCGGCCTCGGCGAGCACGAAGGCGCCCGTGCATCCCGTCACGACCCGCCGCGCCGCGCCGGCTTCGGCTTCGCGAATAAACTCCAGCAGGATTGGCGATGACGGCAGGATGTCGGACGCGGCGCCCACAATGATTGTATCGAATTCGGCCTCGCCAAATTGCGAGGTCTGCACGGGGACGCCGATCGAAGTGGCGACCAGGCCGCCATGCTCGGAAGCGACGACGATCTCATAGACAGGCTTCTCGGAAATCTGATTGGCCATTTCCAGCACCGCCGTGACCGACAGGCTCATGATCTGGAAGCCGGGATAAACCAGGAAACCGATGCGCCGCATGGGGAACCCCCTCTGATGTCCTAAAACGACGTATATATGACATTTGAGACAAAGTCCATTTGAGGCAAGGTTTCACCAAGGCCAAACGCATGAAACGGCGCTGCCGCGCGATCCTCCCTCTGGCCGACTTGTGCAACCGAAAGGAAGATCCAATGTCTCGTCCCCTCCCCACCAAGACGTCCCTCCGCTTTCGCGGCGCCATCCTGGCCTTGACGGCCTCAACCCTGCTTGCCGCGTTCGGCCTTCCGGCGACAGCGCGTTCGGACAAATCCACCCAGCTGTCCGACCAGGAACGCGATTACCGCGCCGCCTACGCCTATCGCAGCTCTGAACGCTGCGTGGCGGCCAATGGCGCGCAGATCATGGGGGGCTTCGCCGGCCCGGATGACAAGCTCGACACTGTCACCGGCGAAATCTGCTCGCGCTAAAGTTCGGCGGCTCACGCTCCCATTCCAGGCGCGCCGCCGATAGGGGCGTCCTCCCGCGCCCCATTGCGAGACCCGGCGCCGACCGCCGGGTCTCCTTTTGCCGCCTGATGCTTTGGAGAAGGGGCTTTGGAGCCCGCGCTCAACGGTAGGAAAATTTGAGAACGGCCTCGGGCAACCGGGCGCCGACGATGCTGATGCCGGCCGCAGTGGTTTCGATGTCGCGCATGTCGTCCGCCGTCAGGGTCACGTTCGCCGCGCCGAGGTTCTCGGTCACGCGTTCGAGACGCCGGGTGCCGAAGATCGGCGCGATGAAGGGCTTGCGCGCCAGCAGCCAGGCGAGCGCGATTTGCGCCGGGGTGGCGGACTTCTCATCGGCGATGCGCTTGACCAGATTGACGATGGCCTGGTTCGCGGCGATGGCTTCCGGCTGGAAGCGCGGCGACTTGGAGCGGAAGTCACCCTCGCCGAAGCGGGTGTTCGCGTCGATCTTGCCGGTCAGGAAGCCGGCGCCCAGCGGGCTCCACGGCACGAAACCGATACCTAGTTCCTCGCACAGCGGCAGGATCTCGGGTTCGGGGTCGCGCGTCCACAGAGAATATTCGCTCTGGATCGCCGTCACCGGCTGAACGGCGTGGGCGCGGCGGATTGTGCCGGCGGCCGCTTCCGACAGGCCGAAATGGCCGACCTTGCCCGCCGCGATCAAGTCCTTGACGACGCCAGCCACGTCCTCGATCGGCACTTCGGGATCGACGCGGTGCTGATAGATCAGGTCGATCTTGTCCATGTTCAGGCGCTTCAGCATTCCTTCGACCGCGCGGCGGATATGGTCCGGGCGGCTGTTGAGCCCCGCCTTGCGCTCGCCCGTTTCGGGATCGATGTTGAAGCCGAACTTGCTGGCGACAATCACCTTGTCGCGGATCGGGGCCAGCGCTTCGCCGACCAGCGCCTCATTGGTGAACGGGCCATAGGCTTCGGCGGTGTCGAACAGCGTCACGCCCTGTTCGTGCGCGCCGCGAATGACGCGGATCGCCGCCGCCTTGTCGGGAGCTGCGCCATAGGTCGAGGCAAAGCTCATCGTTCCAAGGCCGAGAGCGGAGACGGTCAGGCCGCCGAGACTGCGCGTTTGCATGGGATGCTCCTCGTTTGAAAGATTTTAAGCCGGGACAGGCAGCTTGCCCGCCCGCATCGCCGCGATCACGCCGCCGTCGATCAGCAGGTCGCTGCCGGTGATGAAGCCGGCGTCGGGGCCGAGCAGATAGGCCGCCGCGACCGCGATCTCCTCGGGCGGCGCCATCCGCCTGGATGGCGACGCGGCGATCATCGCGCGATAGCCGTCGCCGATCTCCGAGTTCAGTTCGTGCTGCGCGAGCGGCGTCGCGACGATGCCGGGGCTGATCGAATTGACCCGCGCGCCGCGCGCGCCCCAGGTCATCGCCGCCGCCTGGACGCGCAAATGGTTGGCGCGCTTGGCGACCATGTAGCCGACCAGCGAATTGGGGATTTCCTTCAGGAAAGGCAGGGCGAGCAACTCGTCCGCCGGCGCGAACGCCAGCGCATGTTCCCGATCGGCCGACAGAGGCGGCATCATGTGCCCGGCCATGCTGGAGATCACGAGGCCCGCGCCGCCCGGGGCGATCACGCGCTCGAATTCCTCGAACACCACGGCCGAGCCATAGAGATCGACTTCGAGCACCTTTTGGGGCGGCGCCATATTGGGCGACAGGCCGGCGGTGTTGACCACCTGCATGACATTGCCGAGCGCCGCCGCCCTGTCGGCCAGCGCGCGAACCGAGGCGCGCGAGGACACGTCGACGACCTGCGTCTCGACGGCGTAGCTGGCGGCCTTCATGCCATCAGCCGCAGCCCCCAGTGCTTTCTCGTTGAAGTCCGCGAGCAGCACCGTCTTGCCAAAACCTTGCCGCCGGGCGATCGCCACGCCAATGCCGCCCGATCCGATCACCACGATTACTTCGTTCGCCATCTCACATCTCCTTGAAAGGCGCGGCGCCCCGTTATTCGCGTCGGCCTGAACGACAGGCTCGACCAGGCCAACGCGACAAGCGCTATTTACGACGCCGGATCAGGTGATATTAGATACTGAATTGAGTATGCGCCTATCTCTGGGGTTCATGAATACGGCGGAAGAGCTGAGCGGTCTGGCCTTGTCTCTCGCCGGCGCGGAGGAACGGATTTTTTCGCGGGCGCAGCGGCGCTTCCTTCGGGCGGCCATCGCTGGTCGGGGCGGCGGCGGCGTAAATATGCCGATCACGCGCCGGGCGGGCTTTCTTCCATGCAATAGCGGAGCCAGACCATGCCGCCTTCCAGGGTTTCGGTCGCCATATGGCGCAGCGAGCGGCCCGCGGCGGGGCGCTCATCCCCTGTTCCGACATATTCGAAGATGCTCGACACGCCCGCCAGGCCATCGATGCCGGGGTAGATGAGCAGGCTGATCTCGTCGATCAGACCGGCTTTCAAAAAGGCGCCATTGATACGCCCGCCGCCTTCAAGCAGGATGGTCTGGATGTCGAAGGAGGCGCCGAGCACATCCATGGCCCCGCTCAGATCGGTTCCATCCGCGCCAGCGAACAGATAGGAAATACCCGCTTTCCGGAGCGTCGCCAGGTAATCATCGGACACGGTCTCGCTCAGAACGGCGACGATATGGTCGCCGCTGGCGTCGTCTTTCGCATAGTGAAGCTTGCCATGCGGATCGACGACAACAGCAATGGCTCGCCCCTTCCGGTCCGCGACATGAATTTTCCGTGGAGCGTCGCCGCCGGTTGTCGGCTCGTGGGCCGTAACGCAGGCGTATTCCTCCATCGTCTTGCGCCCGATCAGGAAGCCGTCGCCGCCGAGCCTGGCCGCGACCTGTTCGTAGTGACGCGGAACGATGTCATCGCCAATTCCCGACGCTGGCCGAGTCCATCGCTGCGTAAGCAAGCGACCGTCGATCGAACTCATCATGTGGCAGATGATTCTGGGGCGCATGGTCAGGCGCCTCCAACCCATAGGATCATGCGAAAATTCGTCATGCTCTTTCCTTCCTTTGGCGACCTGTGCGCTCAAGACGGGGCGACCTCATCGACGGCTCGCAGCCCATTCAGGGTGCGGGGATAGCCGATGAATGGCAAAAGCTGGGTCAAGACGTCGATCAGCTTCTTCCGGTCGTTGCCGACATGCAATTGGCGCCGACATGGCCCTTGACCTGCGGATCGCAGCCGCCCAGCGCGACGAGCATGCTGAAGGTGAGCAGTTCGCGCATCGCCAAGTCGAGGCCGTTGCGCGTGTAGGTGTCGCCGAAGCAATTGGCCGAGAGATAGCGTTGGACATGGAGCTGGTCGGCGGGAGCCGAGGCGTAGAGCTTTTCCACCAGCGTGCTCCCGATGATCTGTTTCTGGACGGCAAGCCCTTTTTCCGCGCGGGTCTCGGGCGTGGTGGTGGATTGGGACGGCAGCGGCAGTTCGATTCCTCGCTCGGCGAGAACTTCGTTTGTCGCATGGATGAAGTCGAAGACCTTGGCCATGCCGACATAAGGCACGGCCTGATAGACGATCTCCTTGATCTCGACAGGCTTGACGCCGACGGCAAGCGCCGCGCCGAGCATGACTTGATATTCGCGCAGGGCCTGGCAGGCGATGATCGCCGCGAGTTGAACCATCAGTCGGGTGCGGGCGTCCAGATCGCCGTGCGAGATCACTTCATCGAAGGCGAAATTGTCAAACGTCTCGATCAGTTCGGGGTCGGTCTTCGCCAAAGTGGAAACATGACCTGGAAACAACTCGTCGTGGTTTTTCCGCGCGCGTAAATTGGAAGCCATCTTCTATCTCCTGGTCGTCGATGAAGTTCCGGCCTGTGTTCGTCTCAAGCTGGAAAATCCGTCGTCAAACTGGTTGCTTTCCATGCCTCCAGCATGGCGCGATCGGCATCGAGCGCGGCTCCGACCACCTGAATGGCGTCGCTGCCAAGCAGCAAAAGGTGGGGCGGGTCGGCGGCCTCCACGGCGTCGACGATGGCTTGCGCGCCGCGCGCCGGGTCGCCGCGCTGATGGCCATCGGTCTTGTCATTTTCGATTTGGCGGCGCCCCGAGGTCTCCGCGTAGTCGGAAATGGCGGTCCGTGACTGCAACAGCGAGCGACCGGAGAAGTCGGTCCTGAATTCGCCGGGCTCCGCCGCGATCACCTTGACGCCGAGCGGCCCGACTTCCTTGCGGAGACTGCCGGACAGCGCTTCGAGAGCGCATTTCGTCGCCGCATAATAGCCCGACCCCGGACCTGGATTTCGCGCGGCGATCGAGGACAGGTTCACGATGGTCCCGCGCCGCCGCGCCCGCATTCCGGGCAGCGCCGCCTTGATCAGCGCCACGGGTCCGAAAAAATTGGCGGCGAAAAGCGCGGCCACTTCGGCCTCCTCGCCTTCCTCAACGGCGGCGCGGTATCCGTGGCCGGCATTGTTGACGAGCACATCCACCGCGCCGAATCTGGCTTCCGCCTGCCTTCCTGTGTCGTTGACTTGCTTGTGGTCGGTCACGTCCAGGGCAAGAGCGAGCACCGTATCGGGATAGCGAGCCACGATATCCTCGACTTTCGCCGGATTGCGCGCTGTGACGACCGCGTTCCACCCGCGTTTCAGCACCGCCTCGGCGAGATTGCGGCCAAGACCGCTTGAGCAGCCGGTAATCAGCCATGTGGTCATGTCGAAATTTCCTTCTCGCGCATTTCGCGCGGTCCGCGATGGCTTGAAGCGACGAAGCGCGATTTGAGGGCTTCGCCGCTTTCTTCAGAAAAACGTCAGAACCGGGCGTCGATATCGACGACGCCGATGAGCTTGTGATTGACGAATTCCTTGAGCCCAAGTCCGATCAATTCGCGGCCATAGCCGGAGCGGCGAATGCCGCCGAAGGGCAGATCGGCCTCGGCCTTGGTCGGATGATTGACGAAGACCATGCCGGTGGACACTTTCCTCGCGACCTCGACGCCATGCGCGGGGTTCGATGTGAACACGGAGCCGCCGAGGCCGAACGGCGAATCATTGGCGATCCGCACGGCGTCGTCCTCGTCCCTGGCGCGAAACAGCATCGAGACTGGGCCGAAAAACTCCCAATAGCGGGCGGGATTGTCCTCGCCGACATCCGTCAGGATCGTCGGCTGCACGAAAGCGCCCCGGTTCGGCACGGGCGGCCCGACCTCTTCGGCCTTCGCGCCATGCGCGACGGCCTGCCGGATCCTGTCCTTGACCTTGTCGGCAGCGTCCTGCGAGGAGAGCGGGGCGAGCGTGCTCTTCGGATCGAAAGGGTCGCCCGCCACAAGTCCCGCCACGCCAAGCTTGTAGCTGGCGAGAAACCGATCGTAGATCGGATCGACCACGATCATGCGCTTGGAGGAGGTGCAAACCTGCCCCGCGTTCGAATGGCGCCCAAACACCGCCCATTTGGAGGTCTTTTCCAGGTCGGCGTCGGCAAGCACCAGGAAGGCGTCCGAACCGCCAAGCTCCAGCGTCGATTTCTTCAGCGCCTTGCCAGCCTGGGCGGCGACCACGGAACCCGCGTCTTCCGAGCCGGTCAGGGCGACGCCTTGCACGCGCGGATCGTTCAGGATCAGATCGATCTGCGAACGGGTGGCGTAGAGATTCTGGAATCCGCCCTCGGGCAAGCCGGCTTCCCTCATCAAGAGTTCGAAAGCGGCGGCGCTTTGCGGCACGTTGGAAGCGTGTTTCAGCAGCACGGTGTTGCCGGCGGCGAGTTGCGGAGCGACGATGCGGGCGACCTGATAATAGGGGAAATTCCACGGCTCGATCGCCAGCAGCACGCCGAGCGGCTCACAGACAATGAAAGCCTCGCCTTCCGCCGGGTCCAGCACGGGCAATTTTTCCGGCTTGAGCAATTGTTCGGCGTTGCGAACGTAATACTCGAAAATACTGGCTGAAAGCTCAACTTCGGCCTTCGCCTCGTAAACCAGCTTGCCCATTTCAAGAGTCAGCAGTCTGGCGTAGCGGTCTGAATCCCGGCGCAGGAGATCGGCGGCCTTCTGCAAGATCTTCGCGCGTTCGGCGAACGGCGTTTCCTTCCAGTTCAGGAAGGCGCCGTGCGCTTTGGCAATCGCCTCCGCGACCTCGGAATCCGTGGCGTCCTTGTAGGTCGCGAGCGTTTCGCCGGTATAGGGATTGATCGTCGCATAGGCCATTATGGTTGTCCTGTTTTGCCAACATGCAAGCGCATGGCTTGTGATTTTTGGCCGCCGGAATTCGACGGGCCAAAGCGATTGTCGTTTTGTTCAACCGCCGCCTTCAGCGCCCGGTCAGATTTTCCATCGCTTCGGGATAGCGCTCGGCCGTCAGGTCGATTTTCGTCGCGGCATTCTCGATGTCGCGCAGGTCTTCGGGGGTCAGGACGACATTCGCCGCGCCGATATTTTCTTCGAGGCGATGAAGCTTGGTCGTGCCGGGGATCGGCACGATCCAGGGCTTTTGCGCCAGCAGCCAGGCCAGCGCGATCTGCGCCTGCGTCGCCGCTTTCCGCTTGGCGATCACTGCAAGCAGATCGACCAGCGCCTGATTGGCTTTCAGCGCCTCCGGGGTGAAACGCGGCAAGGCGCTGCGGGTGTCGTCCTTGCCGAACTTCGACTTGTCGTTGAGGGCGCCGGTCAAGAAACCCCGACCGAGCGGGCTGTAGGGAACGAGGCCGATTCCCAGCTCCTCCAGCGTGGCCAGCACGCCCTCTTCCGGGCGCCGCCACCACAGCGAATATTCGCTCTCCAATGCCGAGATGGGCTGGACCGCATGGGCGCGGCGGATGGTGTTTTCGCCGGCTTCCGACAAGCCGAAATGCTTGACCTTGCCTTGGGCGATAAGATCCTTGACCGCGCCGGCGACGTCCTCAATCGGCACATCGGGATCGACGCGGTGCTGGTAAAACAGGTCAATGGCGTCGACCCTGAGCCGTTTCAGCGAGGCCTCGGCGACCAGTTTTATATGTTCGGGCCGGCTGTTCAATCCTTTCCAGATATTCGCCCCGGTCGGATCTATGTCGAAGCCGAATTTGGTGGCGATCGTCACCTTTCCGCGAAACGATTCAAGCGCCTCGCCGACGAGTTCCTCATTGGCGAGGGGACCATAGATTTCAGCCGTGTCGAAAAAGGTGACGCCGCGTTCGACTGCCGCCCGCAGAAGCGCGATCATCGCACCCCTGTCGGGCGCGGGGCCATAGGCGAAGGTCATTCCCATGCAGCCCAGGCCGATGGCCGAAACTTCGAGACCGCTGCTCCCAAGTTTGCGCTTTTTCATGAAACTCCATCCTTCAAAGCGATCAACGCGTGACCGGCGGAAATAATGCGCAAATGCGCATCGGCGACGCGCTGCGTTGGATCGGCTCTCCGGGGCAGATCCGAACGAGATGAGCACATCGTGCGGCTAAGCGGACCTCAGGAGAATCGTGTGATCACCTCGAAGCCGACCGTATCGAAGCGCGTCATGCGCTCCAGCGTGTCGGTCACGTCATCGAGTGAGATCTGGCGTGTGACGAGCCTCGCGGGATGGAGCTTCTGACGTGCGACCAATTCAAGCAGTTCGGCATATTTTGGATGCGGATTGCCGAGCGAGCCTACGACCTGGAGTTTCATGACGGTCAGAAGGTCGAGCGGCAGCGAGACCTGGCCGCTTTCCTCTTGAGAGGTGATCCCGGCCTGCACATGCCGGCCACGCTTGCGCAATGAGTTGAACGACTGGTGGAAGGTGAAGCCGCGACCGAGCGCGTCGACCGAGACATGCGCCCCGCCGCCGGTCGCGTCCTTGACCACTTGTCCGACTTGCTCGGGCGTCAGGCCGCGCGCATTGATCGTGGCGACAGCGCCTTCCTCGCGCGCCTTGGCCAGCTTGCGCTCCTCGACATCGACAGCCACCACCAGGGAGTCCGCCGCCGCCGCGATCTGGACGGCCGACAGGCCGACGCCGCCACATCCATGCACGGCTGTCCACTCGCCGGGCTCTATGGCCCCCCGGTCGATGACCGCGTGGTAGGCCGTCATGAAGCGGCAGCCGAGCGCCGCCGCCGACAAAGTATCAACCGGTTCGGGCAATTTGATGCAGTTCAGGTCCGCGGCGGTGACGGTGACATATTGCGCCCATCCGCCCAGGCGCTGGACGCCCGGCGTGATGACATTGTCGCAAAGGTTCTGAAGCCCCGCCCGGCAATGCGGGCAAGTGCCGTCGGATTCGTGGAAGGGAACCGTCACGCGGTCGCCGACCTTGATCGAGCGGACATCGCGCCCCACCTCCTCGACCACACCGCCGACCTCATGCCCGGTATTGGCCGGAAGGGCGAGGTTCATCCCGAGCCACGCCAGATCGTGATTCCAGAAGTGCCAGTCGCTGCGGCAAACGCCAGAGGCTTCCACGCGGATGACGGCGCCATCGGCTCGCGGCGCCGCCACCGGAAGCTCGACCACCTGGAATGGTTTCCGGAACGCCGTCATTTGCGCCACGCGCATGGTTCGCTCGGTGGCGGCGGCTTGTGGCCTGTTCTCACTGATCATCGTCGTCTCTCCTTTTGCAAGGCCAACCATCAGCGGAGCAGCGGCCAGTCCGACTCCCGCCAGCAGAACTCGCCGGCGACCGTGTTCTGCCAGACCGTGGCTCGGATCATCGCATTCAGCACACCTGAACGGTCTCCATCTGTCTCTTGGAATTTGACGACCGCGCTTCGTGAGCAGCCGAAGTCAGTCAGGCTCCAATGAGAAGGCTCACGGGATGATCCGCTTTGCCCGCAATTGCGTGAACAGATCGAAGAAACTGTCATCGGTCGCCTGATAATCGAGGAAGCCAAGCTTGCGGCTCTTGCTCATGTCGGTGACGCATTCGATGGGCCGACCCAGATCGGCGTCGGTGTGCCAGGCGGACGCCAGCTTGCCGAGATCCGGCTCCGCCAGCCCATGGCGCGCCGCAATTTTCGCCCAGATGGGACCGGCGCCCGCAAGCTGCCGCTCCAGCGGTGTAGTCTGGTCCGGAAAGGCAGCGGGTTCGATGCCAAAACAGCCCGCCAGGCGCCGCCACATCCATTTCCAGCGGAAAACATCGCCATTGACCACGTTGAACGCCTGGTTTCGCGCGGCCTCCGTGGTGGCGGCCCATTCCAGGTGGCGCGCGAGAAGGCGCGCATCGGTCATGTCGGTCAGGCCGTTCCATTGCGTGGCTGAGCCCGGGAAAATGAACGACCGTCCCGTCTCGCGGCAGATGCTGGCATAGGCCGCCAGGGTGACGCCCATGTTCATGGCGTTGCCCACGGCGTAGCCCATGATCGTGTGCGGCCGGTGCACGCTCCAGCCGAAGCCGTCACGCAGCGCGGCGGCAAAGACCTCGTCCTCTTGAGCGTAGTAGAAATTTTCCACGTTCAGGCGCGGCTGGTCCTCGCGAAAGGGCGTTTCCGGCAGAACGCCCTTCCCGTAAGCTTCGAATGGGCCGAGATAGTGCTTGAGGCCGGTGACCAGCGCCACATGTCGCACCGAACCGGATCGCGACGTGACGTTCAGCAGGTTGCGCACCATGGCGGCGTTGACCTCGATGTTCTCGGCTTCCGTCGGCTGACGCATCCAGGTCGCGAAGAACACATGGGTCGGACTCACATTGTTCAGCGCGGCCCGCAAACCGGCGGGATCGAGCAGATCGGCCGCGATCGGATTGACGCCTTCGATGTCGCGTGACGGGCGCCGCGCCAACCCATCGACGCGCCAGCCTTGTTGAGCCAAACGGCGGCTCAACGCGTTTCCTATGATGCCGCTTACGCCCACAACCAATGCCGATCGAGTCATGTCAATGCTCTTCCAATATTGTCCGATGAACACGAAGGGGCCGTGGACTTAGGCGGCGGCCTCCGCCGGGTTGCTGCGTCCAGGTTCGTGCTTCTTCGTAAGCCTTCATCCGTCAATGCGATCCGCGCGATCAGCCGAAATATTGCGCGTCGGTGACGTGCTCCATCCAGTCGGCGCTCTTGCTGTCGAGGCTTTCCTGAACGGCGACATGGGTCATGGCCGTCGTCGGGCCGGCGCCGCGCCAGTGTTTTTCGCCCGGCGCGATCCACACCACGTCGCCGGGCCGGATGACCTCGATCGGCCCGCCTTCGCGCTGAACCCGGCCGCAACCG
Organism: Rhodoblastus sphagnicola; assembly: GCF_002937075.1. GTDB lineage: Bacteria > Pseudomonadota > Alphaproteobacteria > Rhizobiales > Beijerinckiaceae > Rhodoblastus > Rhodoblastus sphagnicola. The sequence continues at coordinate 14,420 of NZ_NHSJ01000114.1, read as the reverse complement.
GCGGTGACGATCAACGTCTGGCCCAGCGGGTGGCTATGCCAGGCGGTGCGGGCGCCGGGCTCGAATGTGACCGTGCCGCTGGAGACGTGAGCGGGCTCCGGAGCCGCGAAGAGCGCGTCGATCCGCACCGCGCCGGTGAACCATTCCGCCGGCCCTTGTGCGGAGGGCTGCGAGCCATTGTGTTTGATGTCCATGTTTCCGCTCCTCATACGGTTTCCGCGAGATCGCCTCTCGATCCGCGGAAACGGATCACGCGTGGCCGGGGTCCATGGGATAGAGACCGCATTGCCCCAATCGTTGCGCGCCTTGTGAACGTCCGAGTGGCGGACGCCGCAAGACAGGATGTCGATCGCGACATCGTCGGGGCGCGGTTCGCGGCGCTCGAAACGCCACGGCGCGAGCCTGCCTTGCGCCGAATGGGCGGCATATCCTGAAACCTTGGCGACCATGACAAATCCTCGTGCCGGCGGGATTTTCGTTTGGGGCGGGCGAACGCGTGAAAGAAACAGCCGCGCGATTGCGGGCCCAGAGTCGGAAACTACTCAAGGAGTCGGGGGCAGCCGCCCCCTCGGCCGGTCGAACGATTTGCGGGCGCCGCGACTTTTCCCTTTGTGATGAGAGGTTAGCTCTTTCCCTGTGCTTCGATTAGGCAGCAAAATCCGCATGCGCCTATGAATGTCATTCATGAGTGTGGCGCGCGATGGCGATGGTCAAGGCGTCGTTCTTGCTTCTCTTGCACAAGCGCAAGCGTGTCCCTGCAAGCGCCCCAGAAGAAGCCGCGAGAAACTATCGTTTCGATATTGACTGACTATCGAAATGATACCATCGTTCTTCCAAGCCAGCCCCACCCTGTCTTGAAGGAAACCAAAATGAGTACGATCCATCGCGTCGCCCTGGTCACCGGGGCCTCCTCGGGCATTGGCCGCGCAACCGCGACGGCTTTGGCCAAGGCGGGTTATCGGGTTTTCGGCGCCAGCCGGAGGCCCTCGCCCGTCGGCCTCGCTGGCGTGACCATGCTGCCCTGCGACGTGACGGACGACGCCTCGGTGTCAAAGCTCGTGGCTGACGTCATTGGCGAGGCCAGCCGCATCGATCTCCTGGTCAATAATGCCGGGGTGGGACTGCTGGGCGGCGCGGAGGAATCCTCGATCGCCCAGGCTCAACGCCTGTTCGACATCAACGTGTTCGGCGTGATGCGCGTGACCAATGCGGTGCTGCCGATCATGCGGCGGCAAGGAAGCGGGCGCATCGTCAACATGAGCTCCGTTCTGGGCTTGATCCCCGCGCCCTTCAACGCCCTATATGCCGCGACCAAACACGCCATCGAAGGCTATTCGGAGTCGCTCGATCATGAATTGCGCACGCAGGGCATTCGCGTTGTCGTGGTCGAGCCGGCCTATACACGCACCTCGTTCGAGGACAATCTGGTCAAGCCGGATCAGGCGCTTGATGTCTATGATTCCGGCCGCGCCAGCCTGAGCGCCGTCATGCGCAAAGCCATGGAAACCGGCGACATGCCCAATGTCGTCGCCGGCGCCGTGCTGAAGGCCGCGACGGCCCTTCGTCCGAAGCATCGCTATCCCGCTGGAAAAATGGCCGGGCAGGTCAGCTTGCTGCGCCGTTTCGTCCCCGAATCCGCCTTCGACAAGAGCCTGAGAAAACAGAACGGCCTCCCGGCGTGAAGCGCCAGAGGCCATCGTTTCACACGACCAACCACGCAAACCAGGAAACACGACAATGCAGATCACCGGCAACACCATTTTCATCACCGGCGGCGCCTCCGGCATCGGGCGCGGCCTCGCCGAAGCCTTTTTTGCGCGCGGCAATACGGTCGTGATTGGCGGGCGCCGCAAGGCCCTGCTCGAAGAAGTCGCCGCCGCCAATCCCGGCATGGGCTTCATCGAGATGGACGTAGAAGATCCCGCCAGCATCGCCGCCGCCGCGACAGAACTGACGGCGCGCTATCCGGCGCTCAACGTGCTGATCAACAATGCCGGGATCATGCCGTTCGACAATGCCGGCGGGCAGATTGACGAGGCGGTCGCGCGCCGCATCGTCGACACCAATCTGCTCGGACCGATCTTGATGACCTCGGCGCTGATCGAGCACCTCAAGCGGCAGCCAAGGGCGACGATCATCCACAACACTTCCGTGCTCGCCTATCTGCCGCTGGCGCCCACAGCCGTCTATTCGGCGACCAAGGCGGCGCTGCATTCCTATGCTCTGTCACAGCGCTTCATGTTGCGCGACACCAGCGTCAAGGTGCAGGAAATCGCGCCGCCGTGGGTCGACACCGACCTGATCAAGCGGAGCGGCGATCCCCGCGCCATGCCGCTCGACGCCTTCATCGCCCAGACCATGGCGGGACTGGAAACCGAGGACGAGGAAGTGATCGTCGAGGCGGCGCGCCCGCTGCGCGCCAATCAGGGCCCCAACGAGCACGCGCTGATCAATGGTTTCAACGCGTCGGTGATCGCCAATCCGATCCCTGTCTGATCCGACCGCGCCGGCGCGAAAGTCTCGCGCCGGCTCAGACGCGCGTGGTCAGCTCCAGACGATCGAGTTCGTGCTCCACCTGCCGGTAAGCGTCATCCCCAATCTCGCCGCGACAGCGCAAGTCGTCGAGCGCATGGCGCGCATGGGGGATGATCTGTCGCCGTAAGATTTTGTCTGGCACGGCATAGGGGTCTTGCCCGGCCTTGGCCTGTTCCAGCATTGACGCATATTCCAGGCGAAGTCGTTCGGCGGCCGGGCCGTCTTCGCCGCCGAGCGCCTCCAGCGCGGCCGTCAGGGTCGCCGCGCGCGCCAGCGCGATCTCCTGTTCGATCAATCTGTCCGCCGGCAAGTCGAGCCAGGCGAGCAGCGGGCGCAGCGTGGCGCCCTGAATCACCAGCGTGCCCAGCACCACGGTGAAAGCGGTCAGCAGAATGAAGGGGCGATAGGGAAAGGCCTCGGGCAGGGCAAGCGCCGCGGCGAGTGTCACGATGCCGCGCATGCCGGACCAGCCGACAATGAGCGCGGCTTTCATGCTTTCGGGTCGGGTCATCTCTCCCGGTTCGTTCGCGGTGGCGTGGCGCAGGCCTCGGTAAATGAACGCCCAAGCCAGCCGAACCGCGATCACGACGGCGAGAATCACAAGGGACAGCAGCAGCCAGTCGATGTGCCGGCCATCTTCCAGCGCGGCCAGAATCGGGCGAAGCTGCAGGCCGATCAGCGTGAAAGCCAGCACATTGAGCACGAAGGTCACGGTCTCCCAGTTGGCGTAGGACTTCAGCCGGACATCGGCGCGCGCGGCGAGCGTCGAACCGCGCCCGGCCGTGAGCCCGAACGTCACCAGCGTCACCACTTCGGACAGACCGAGGCGCTCTGCGAGCAGCCAGACGCCGAAAGTGGTGATGAACTGAAGGACTGTCGACGTTGGCGCATCCGCGATGCGATTGATCAGGACGAGGGCGAGCCGCGCCAGACTCCAGCCCACGATGACGCTGCCGAAAGCGACCAGAAGAAATTGCGGCGCCGCCTCTTGGAACGTCAGTTCTCCCGTGACGACCGCGCCCACCGCGAGCCGGTAAATCAGCAGGGACGTAGCGTCGTTGAGCAGGCTTTCGCCTTCGAGCACGGAGCGGATGCGGTGGGGCGGCTTGGCTTGGCGCATCACCGCGATGGCCGATACGGCGTCGGGCGGCGCCAGCAGCGCCCCCAGCGCAATGGCTGCGCCCCAGGGCATGTCCGGCAAGAACCAGCGCGCGACCATGGCGACGGCGAGGGTCGTCAGCCCGACGGCGACGACCACCAGCGAAAACACCGGCCGCCAGTTGCGCTTGAGATCCCGGAACGACATGTCATGCGCGGCGTCCAGCAGCACGGGGGCGACGAACAGCGCCAGGATCAGATCGGGCGGCAGATCGAGGCTCGGCAGCCCCGGCGCGAAAGCCAGTACGGCGCCGCCGAGCGCCAGCAGGACCGGATAGGGCGCGCCGATCGCCCGCGCCAGCATCGACAGCAGCGCCGCGCCGAGCAGCAGGGCCAGGATGGTCTCGAAGATCAGCATGGGTGAAACATCCTTCCCTGACAGATTTGAATTCGCCCAAACCTGTCGGCGAGTCCGCCGATCCTGTTCGCAAGACCGGCGTCCAGTTTCGCGGATTTGCTTGGCGCGCGCTGTAGACGCCTTCGTCGCCGGTTTTCAATCAGTCGCGCGTGCGCAAGGCTTCGACGAACAGTTCGAAGGCTGGCGAAGCCTGGCGCCGGCTTGGGTAATAAAGGTGATAGCCCGGAAACGGCGGACACCAGTCTTCGAGAACGCGGACGAGGCGACCCTGCGCGATCAGGTCGTCGAATTGATCGTCGGGAAGACATGCCAGCCCAAGGCCGTTGACCGCCGCGCGAACGATCATCGGCGCGTCATTGCAGGTGAACTGGCCGTCGACGCGGACATTGAGGGGGCGGCCGTTGTTTTCGAACTCCCAGGCGTAAAGCCCGCCCAGCGTCGGCAGGCGCAGATTGATGCAGGCATGCTGCGTCAGCTCGTGCGGCGTCACGGGTTTCGGACGCCGTGCAAAATAATCTGGCGACCCCACGACGGCCATCCGCAACTCCGGGCCGATCTTGATGGCGACCATGTCTTTTTCAACGCGCTCGCCCAGGCGCACGCCGGCGTCGTAACGCTCGGCCACGAGATCGGTCAGCCGCCCATCGATCGAGATCTCCACCATAATGTCGGGGTAATCGGCCATGAGGCGCATCGCCGCCGGCATCAGGATTGTTTCTGCGGGGCGGCGGCTCGAGGTGATGCGAATGACGCCGGCCGGCTTGTGGCGCAGGGCGGTGAGCGAATCGAGCCGCGCCTGGATCTCGCCGAAGGCGGGACGAAGCGTCTGGACGAGCTGCTCGCCGGCCTCGGTCGGCGCGACATTGCGGGTCGTGCGCGTCAACAGCCGAACGCCCATGCGCTCCTCCAGCCGCCGGATCGTATGGCTCAGCGAGGATTGCGATGTGCCGATGCGCGCGGCGGCGCGGGTAAAACTGCGCTCCTCGGCCACCGCCAGGAATCCGATCAAATCGCCAAGTTCGTCGCGTTGCATTCATGAATCCAAAACATAGGCTCATGCAGAATATCTGATCTAATTCCCATAATCCACTGGTGCTATGTTGCGTCCCTGAAGCCCTCGATCCCGGTCCTTGGCTTGTCACGATCCGCAACAGGAAATGTTTGAACCATGAAGACTCGTGGCTTTGCCTGCACATCGGCCCGCGCGCCGCTGGCGCCCTTTTCCTTCGAGCGTCGCGCGCCCCGCGCCGATGATGTGGTGATGGAAATTCTTTATTGCGGCGTCTGCCACTCGGACTTGCACTGGGCCCGCAACGATTGGGGCTGGACGGTCTTTCCCGCCATTCCCGGTCACGAAATCGTCGGCCGCGTCATCGAAATCGGCGCAAAGGTCAAGAAATACCGCATCGGCGACCATGTCGCGGTCGGCTGCATGGTGGACAGTTGCCAGCATTGTGACCAATGCCTGAAGGGCGAGGAGCAGCTTTGCCGCGAGGGCAATACGGGAACTTATGGCGGGTTCGACCGCTTCACCAAGGAGCATACGCTCGGCGGCTATTCCAAGCATATCGTCGTTCGTGAAGAATTCGTGCTGCGGGTTCCCGACAGCCTTGACCTCGCCAGGGCCGCGCCGCTGCTGTGCGCCGGCATCACCACCTGGTCGCCGCTGAAGACCTGGAAGGTCGGTCCCGGCAGCCGGGTCGGCGTCATCGGCCTGGGCGGTCTCGGCCATATGGCGGTCAAACTCGCCGCCGGCTTGGGCGCTCATGTCACCGTGCTCAGCCGCACGCCCGACAAGGCCGCCGACGCCCATGCGCTGGGCGCGCACGCCCTGCTGGTTTCAAGCGACGCCGACGCCATGGCGAAAGCCGCCAATGGGTTCGATCTGATCATCGATACCGTGCCGGTCAAGCACGACCTCAACCCCTATATGCCGCTGCTCGATGTCGATGGCACGCTGGTGATCGTCGGGCAGATCGGCCCTCTCGCGGAGCCGAGCACGGTGCCGCTGGTTCTCGGCCGGCGCCGGATCGCGGGCTCGCCGATCGGCGGCATTCGTGAGACGCAGGAAATGCTCGATTTCTGCGCCGAGAAGAACATCCTGCCGGACTGCGAGATGATCCGCATGGACGAGATCAACCACGCCTTCGAGCGGATGGAAAAATCGGACGTCCGCTATCGCTTCGTCATCGACATGGCCTCGCTGAAACTCGACTGATCGGCCTCGTCCCTACGGATGCGCCCACAGACAGTTGGAGTGGTTATGAGTTCTGTCCCGTTGACCATTCTCGTCGTCGGCGCGACCGGAAGTATCGGACGCCTTGTCATTGAAGAGGCGCTGGCGCAAGGCCATGTGGCGCGCGCGCTTGTCCGCGACGCCGCCAAGGCGCGCCAGCTGCCCCCGGCGGCGCAGGTGATCGTTGGTGACGTGACCCGGCCGGAGACGCTCGCCGCCGCCGTGGATGGCGTCGACGCCATCGTGCTGACCCTGGGCGCGGACGGCCAGGGCAAACGCGGCGCCGAACAGGTGAGCTATGGCGGCGTACGCAATGTGCTGGCGGCGCTGGGAACGCGCCGCGCGCGGATTGCGCTGATGACCGCCATCGGCGTCACCGAACGCCTCGGTCCGTATAATCGCGCCACCGAGGCCCATGACTGGAAACGCCGCTCCGAACGCCTCCTGCGCGCCAGTGGCCTCCCCTATACGATCGTGCGTCCCGGCTGGTTCGATTATAATGCGCCCGACCAGCATCGTATCGTTTTGTTGCAAGGCGACACGCGGCGCGCCGGCGACCCCAGCGATGGCGTGATCGCGCGCCGCCAGATCGCCCAGGTGCTGGTGGGCAGCCTGTCCTGTGATCAGGCGCTGGGCAAGACATTCGAACTGGTCGCGGAAAAAGGCCCGGCGCCGGACCGTCTCGATGCATTGTTCGCTTCTCTTGAGTCAGATCCCCCAGGCGCTCTCGATGGCGTTCAGGATCTGCCCAATATGCCGCTCGACGCGGAGCCGCGCTATGTCCGCGAAGAGCTGGAAAAATTCGCGTCGCACGCCAAAGCGATCTGAAAAGTCGATCTGAGCCGGTCCTCGCCGTTCACCGATGTCACGAAAGGAAAAGCCATGACCGATGTCATTGTCGTCATTGGAGCCGGATCGATTGGTCAGGCCATCGCGCGCCGGGTCAGCGCCGGAAAACAGGTTTTGTTGGCGGATCTGCGTCGGGAGAATGCCGAAGCGGCGGCCAAGGTGCTGAGCGAGGCCGGGTTCGAGGTCAGCGTGGCGACAGTCGATGTTTCCGCGCGTGCGTCGGTTCATGATCTTGTCGGGGTGGCGACGGCGCTCGGCGAGGTCAGGGGCGTGATTCACGCCGCCGGCGTCTCGCCCTCGCAGGCTCCGCCGGAGGTCATCCTGAAAGTCGATCTCTATGGAACGGCGGTCGTTCTCGAAGAATTCGGCGCGGTCATCGCGCCCGGCGGCTCCGGCGTGGTGATCGGCTCGATGTCCGGCCACCGCCTTCCGGCGCTGACGCCCGACCAGGACAAGGCGCTGGCGACGACGCCCTCCGACGATCTGTTGGCGCTTCCGATGCTGCAACCCGATAAGGTTGCCGACCCGCTGCGCGCCTATCAGGTCTCCAAACGCTGCAATTCGTTGCGGGTCATGGCCGAGGCCGTGAAATGGGGTAAGCGTGGCGCGCGGGTCAATGCGATCAGCCCGGGAATAGTGATCACGCCGCTCGCCAAGGACGAATTGACCGGTTCGCGCGGCGCCGGCTACCGCCGCATGATCGACCTGTGCCCGGCCGGCCGCGCCGGAACGCCCGACGAAATCGGCAAGCTTGGCGCCATGCTCATGAGCGAGGCTGGCGCTTTCATCACCGGAGCCGACTTTCTGATCGATGGCGGCGTGACGGCTTCCTATTGGTATGGGGACCTCGCGCAAAAGTAACAGGCGCGCGCGCCCCAGTCCGGCCGCGCCCCCGCGCAAGGACGGCAATTCATGAAACTGCCGCATAAGGTCATACGGAATATATGATCTAATCAAGCCAACGGTTTGAGACTATTTCACGATCAGGAATGAGTGTTCGGCGATGTCACCCCGCCGACCGCCTCCTTGCGCGCCAGCTTCCAGCAAATGACCGCTGTTTCAGACTGGGGCGAGGCGCGCGCAAACCGGCGACAGGACATTGACGATGCAAAGACGCAAGCTTGGCAAAAGCGGCCTTGAGGTTTCAGCCATAGGTTTTGGCTGCATGGGGCTGAATTTCAGCTATGGGCACGCGCTGACCAACCAGGACAGCATTGCGCTGATCCGCAACGCCGTCGAGCGCGGCGTCACCTTGTTCGACACCGCTGAAATCTACGGCCCCTACACCAACGAAGCGATTGTCGGCGAGGCCTTGAGACCCGTCCGTGAACAGGTCGTGATCGCCACCAAATTCGGTTTCAACATCGAGAACGGCAAGATGGCTGGCGTGAACAGCAGGCCCGAACGCATCCGCGCCGCTGCGGAAGGGTCGTTGCAACGCCTTGGCGTCGAGCAGATCGACCTGCTTTATCAGCACCGCGTCGATCCCAGCGTGCCGATCGAGGAGGTCGCGGGCGCGGTCAAGGACTTGATCGCCGAGGGCAAGGTCAAGCACTTCGGCCTGTCCGAGCCGAGCGCGCAGACCTTGCGCCGCGCCCACAAGGTGCAGCCGGTCGCCACATTGCAGAACGAATATTCGCTGTGGACGCGAGGCCCGGAGACCAATGGCGTCCTCGAAACCTGCGAGGAGCTCGGCGTCGGCCTCGTGCCCTACAGCCCGCTCGGCAAGGGGTTTCTGACCGGGGCGATGAGCAAGGACACCAAACTCGGCGAGGGGGATTTTCGCAAGATCCTGCCGCGCTTCACGCCGGAGGCGATGGAAAAGAACCAGGCTCTGGTCGATCTGTTGCAGCGCATCGCCAAGGAGAAGGCCGCGACGCCCGCCCAGATCGCGCTGGCCTGGTTGCTGGCGCAAAAGCCCTGGATCGTTCCGATCCCCGGCACCACCAAGCTTCATCGCCTGGAGGAAAACCTCGGCTCGGTCGATGTCGCGCTGACGCAGGGCGATCTCGCCGAGATCGAAAGCGCCGCCGCCGCGATCAAGGTCGAGGGCGAGCGTTATCCCGAACAGCTCTTGAAGACGACCGGCCTGTGAGCCCGATGACGCCCCGGAGGACAGCATGACGGAAAACATCAAGGACAAGGTCGTCGTCATCGCCGGCGCCAGCAGCGGGCTCGGCGCGGAAACCGCCCGCCAGCTGGTGAAAAACGGCGCCAGGGTTGTGCTCGGCGCCCGGCGTGTCGACCGGCTTGAGGCGCTGGCCGAGGAGCTTGGCCTCGGCAAGGACGCGATCCTCGGCGCCGATGTCGCCGACGCCGCGCAGGTGCAGGCCCTGGTCGACAAGGCGATCGCCAACCACGGCCGGATCGACGTGATGATCAACAATGCCGGCGTCATGCCGCTGGCGCCGCTCGAACTGCTGCAAATCAAGGAGTGGCATCAGGTCATCGACATCAACATCAAGGGCGTGCTCCATGGCGTCGCCGCCGCGCTTCCTTACATGAAGACCCAGAAGAGCGGACATTTCATCAATGTCTCCTCGGTCGCCGGTCACAAGGTCCGGCCGGGCAATGTCGTCTATGCGGCGACCAAACATGCGGTGCGCGCCATCTCGGAAGGCTTGCGCCAGGAGGTCAAGCCTTACAACATCCGCACCACCATCCTCTCGCCCGGCGCGATCGACACCGAGCTGCCCGGGAGCATCACGGCGACCGAAGTGGCGAAGGCCACGCAGGGTTATTACGCGCAGAACGCCATTCCCGCCTTGAGTTTCGCGCGCTGCGCGCTCTTCGCGATCAGTCAGCCAGACGATGTTGACATCAATGAAATCCTGTTCCGCCCGACTAGGCAGGAGCTCTGATCTTGGCCGAGCGGGGAGCTGGAGCCGAGACGCTCGACAACCAGGCGGCCATGCCGGGCCGCGCGATGGCTACGCCCGACCATGCGCCGAGCCAATGGCGCGTACTCGCCATCCTCAGCGCGTTGATGGGGTTCGCCTCCCTCTCCACGGACACCTACCTGCCCGCCATGCCGGCCATGGCGCGCGCGCTCAAGGCCGACGCCGGCGATGTGGACTTCACCATCTCGGCCTATCTGATCGGTTTCAGCTTCGGGCAGTTGTTCTGGGGCGCCGTCAGCGATCGTCACGGCCGCCGCCTTCCCGTGGCGGCGGGGCTTGTTCTCTTCATCATCGGATCCGCCGGCTGCGCGCTGTCGGCGGGCGTCTGGACGATCATATTCTGGCGCGTCGTGCAAGCGCTGGGCGCCTGCGCCAGCGTCGTGCTGTCCCGGGCGATGGTGCGCGACCTTTACGAGGGGCCGCGCGCGGCCCAGATGCTTTCAACCCTGATCGCCATCATGGCGATCGCGCCGCTGCTGGGTCCGATCCTTGGCGGCGAGATCGAGGTTTTCGCTGGCTGGCGCGCCATTTTCTGGGGGCTGGTCGGCGTCGGCCTCGTGACGCTCGCGGCGCTGTTCACGTTGCCCGAAACCTTGCCCGCGTCACGGCGTCAGACAGCCTCCCTCGGTGGCGCCTTCGGTCGATATGGCCAGCTGCTCAAGAACCGCAAAATCCTCGGCTACGCCGGAGCGGACGCCTCTGCGCGCCGCGCCCGGAGACCAGGCGCCCGATCGTGGCCTCAGCCTTCCCGTGCGACTGAAGCTTCTCGACGAGAAAACATTCAGCCGCGACGGCCGCATTGATTTTATCGACAATGCCGTCAGCACGGAGTCCGGCACGATCCGCGCGCGCGCCGAATTTTCCAATGCCGATGGCAAGCTGACTCCGGGCATGTTCGCGCGCATTCAACTTTCATCCTCGGCCGCCGTGGATGCCTTGCTTGTTCCCGACGCAGCCGTCGGCTCCGAGCAGGTGCGCAAGTTCGTCTATGTCGTTGACGCCAACAATGTGGTCGCGCCGAAATATGTCACCCTCGGGCCGCTGGTCGATGGACTGCGCGTGATCGAAACCGGCCTCGACGCCGACGACACGATTGTCACCGTCGGTTTGATGCGGGTGCGGCCCGGCGCGAAGGTCTCGCCGCAGCAGGCGACCGCCCAAGCCGAAACGAAAACGAAGGCGAACTGATCGCGCGTCCTCACGCGATCAGGCAAAGGCAAAAAGCAGGCGCCAGCACATGAATTTCTCAAAATTCTTCATCGACCGGCCGATCTTCGCCGCCGTGATTTCGATCGTCATCGTCATCTTCGGCGCGGTCTCGCTGGTTCGCCTGCCGATCGCGCAATATCCGGAGATCGCGCCGCCGGTCATCAACGTCACCGGGCAATATCCCGGCGCAAGCGCGGAGGTCGTCGCCGCAACCGTCGCGTCGCCGCTGGAGCAGCAGATCAACGGTGTCGAGCACATGCTCTACATCTCGTCGAATTCAACCGGCGACGGTCGGTTTTCCATCTCGGTGACCTTCGAGCTTGGCGCCAATCTCGATACGGCGCAGGTGCAGGTGCAGAACCGCGTCTCGATCGCGCAGCCGCGCCTGCCGGCCGATGTGCGCAACATCGGCGTCACCGTGGCCAAGGCCTCGCCCGATCTGATGATCGTGGTGCATCTGCTGTCGCCGGACAATTCGCGCGATTCCCTGTTCATTTCCAATTACGCCAACGTCAATGTGGTCGATGTGCTCAGCCGCGTCGAGGGCGTCGGCTCGATCACCGTGTTTGGCGGGCGCGATTATTCGATGCGCGTCTGGCTCGATCCGGATCGGCTGCAAGCGGTCGGCATGACGTCGGGCGATGTCGTCAGCGCGCTGCAACGGCAGAATGTGCAGGTCGCCGCCGGCATTCTCAACCAGCCGCCGACGACGACGCCCGGCGCTTTCCAGATCTCGGTGCAGACGCTCGGGCGTCTGGTCGAGCCCGGCCAGTTCGGTCAGATCGTCGTCAAGCAGACCAATGACGCCGTCGTGCGCCTGAAGGATGTCGCGCGGGTTGACCTGGCCGCGCTGGACTATGGCGTGAATTCCTATCTCGACAAGACCTCCGCCGTGGGTCTTGGCGTGTTCCAATTGCCCGGCTCCAACGCCATCGACACCGCCGAGCGGATCAAGAAGACGATGACGGTCCTGTCAAAGGACTTCCCGCCCGGTCTGGAATATAAAATCGTTTACAATCCGACCGAGTTCATCCAGCAATCGGTCGAGGCGGTCGTCCACACCATCTTTGAAGCCATCGTGCTGGTGGTGCTGGTGGTCGTGCTGTTCCTGCAGACATGGCGCGCCGCGATCATCCCGATCGTCGCCATTCCCGTTTCGCTGGTCGGCACGTTTTTCCTGATGAGCGTCTTTGGCTTTTCGCTGAACAACCTGTCCATGTTCGGCCTGGTGCTCGCCATCGGCATCGTGGTGGACGACGCCATCGTCGTCGTCGAGAATGTCGAACGCAATATCGGGCTCGGCCTCAACCCGCGCGACGCCGCGCGCAAGACGATGGAGGAGGTCGGCTCCGCGCTGGTCGCCATTTCGCTGGTGCTCTCGGCGGTCTTCATCCCGACGGGCTTCATTCCCGGCATATCCGGCCAATTCTACCGCCAATTCGCGCTCACCATCGCCGGCGCGACCGTCATCTCGCTGATCGTCTCGCTGACGCTATCGCCCGCGCTGTGCGCCCTGCTGCTGAAACCGCATGAAGCCCAGCGCCACACCAGCCGCCTGTTGCGGCCGATCACCGGTTTCTTCGCTGGCTTCAACTGGCTGTTCGACCGCATTTCCTTCGGCTATGGCAAGATCGTCGGCAGGGTGGTGCGCTTCGCCTCCGTCGCGCTGGTCGCCTATGTCGCGATCATTGGCTTCGGCCTCAACGAGTTTCGTCGCACGCCCGTGGGCTTCATCCCGCAAATGGACGCCGGCTATCTCATCGCCGTGACGCAATTGCCGCCGGCGGCGGCGATTGACCGCACCGACGCCGTCAATCGCCGCGTGGTCGAACTGGCGCTCGACGTTCCCGGCGTCGCCCACGCCGTCAATATTGTCGGCTTCTCCGGCGCCACGCGCACCAACGCCCCCAATGCCGGCGCCATTTTCGTCAACCTCAAGCCGTTCGAGGAGCGCGCCAAGGATCCGGCGCAGACGGCGGCGGCGATCCGCATGGCGCTGATCAAGAAATTTTCCGTCATCGAGGACGGCGCCGTCTTTGTCGTGGCGCCGCCGGCGGTGCGCGGCATCGGCAGCGCGGGCGGGTTCCGCATGATGGTCGAGGACCATGCCGGCGCCGGTCCGGCGGCGCTGCAACAGGCGGTCGGAGAGATGATGGCCAAGGCGGCGCGGACGCCGGGGGTGAACCAGGTGTTCTCGCTGTTCGAAAACGCCACGCCGCAGATCTATCTCGATATCGACCGCGACAAGGCGCAATTGCTTGGCGTCAATGTCACCGATGTCTTCAGCGCCTTGCAGACCTATCTTGGCTCGGCTTATGTCAACGACTTCAATCTGCTTGGGCGCACGTTCCGCGTGACCGCGCAGGCGGACGCCGCCTTCCGCATGGACCGGACCGACGTTCTCAAGATCCGTGTCCGCAACGCGCAAGGCGCCACGGTCCCCTTGGGGTCATTCACGGTGGTCAGGGACATAGCCGGACCCTCGCGCGTGCCGCGCTACAATCTGTTCCCGGCGGCGGAACTCGATGGCGCGGCGGCGCCGGGCTATTCGCAGGGACAGGCCCTGGCGATCATGCAAAAGCTCGCCGATGAAACCCTGCCGCCGGGGTTCAGCACGGAATGGACGGAGATCGCCTTTCAGCAAATCCGCGCGGGCGACGCCGCCATGTTCGCCTTCGCGCTCGGCGTGGTGTTCGTGTTTCTGGTGCTGGCCGCGCAATTCGAGAGCCTGACCTTGCCGCTGGCCGTCATCATGATCGTGCCCATGAGTCTGGTCGCGGCCATCTCGGGCGTCATCCTGCGCGGGCAGGACAACAACATCCTCACCCAGGTCGGCTTTGTCGTGCTGATCGGTCTGGCGGCAAAGAACGCCATCCTGATTGTCGAGTTCGCCAGCCAGCTCGAAGAACAGGGACAGGATCGCTTTGCGGCGGCGGCCGAAGCCGCGCGCCTGAGAATGCGCCCGATCGTGATGACCTCGCTCGCCTTCATCCTCGGCACGGCCCCGCTGGTCTGGGCGACGGGCGCGGGCGCGGAACTGCGTCAGGCCCTGGGCACGGCGGTGTTCTCGGGCATGATCGGCGTCACCCTGTTCGGCCTCGTCTTCACCCCGGCCTTCTATGTGCTTTGCCGGAAATGGGCGGGAAAGCGCCGCAACGCGCCGGCCGGTGAAAGT
>NZ_NHSJ01000113.1 GCF_002937075.1 Rhodoblastus sphagnicola | reverse complement strand
AGGACCCGCAGACCATCCGCGAGGCGTTCGGTCGCGCCAAGCCGAATTCCGAATATTCGCGCATCTACGCGGCAGCGGTCGCGCGTCGGCAGGCGGACCAGATCTACAATCTCTCGCTGACCCGCACCGCAACGGTCAGTCTGGGCAAGGGCGCTCCGGGCGTCATCGGAATCGGGCGGGTGAAGACGCCGACGCTCGCCATCGTGTGCCGACGCGAGTTGGAAATCCGCGACTTCGTTCCTGTCGCCTATTTCGAGATCGTGGCGAAGGCGACGGTCGCGGGCGGCGAATTCCAGATGCGCCACGCGCCGCGGGAGCGAATCCTCCAGCGGGCGAAGGCGCGGGATGTCGCCAATGCCGCCAACGGGTTCGAGGGCCCGCTCGCCGCGCGGGTCGAGGAGAAACGGCAGAAACCGCCAAAACTCCACGACCTGCCGTCCTTGCAAAAACTGTGCGGCTCGCGCTTCGGCTGGTCGGCGGCCAAAACGCTTGAGCTGGCGCAGGAACTCTACGACGGCCAAGGCAAGAAGATCATCACCTATCCCCGCGCCGAGGTGCGTTACCTGCCGGAAAGCGCCATCGACGACGCGGCGAAGATTGTCGCCGGATTGCGCGAAGGACAGACTTTTCGCACGATTCCCATGCCCGAGCCGCTGCACATCCGCAAGGGCGCGGCGGGCAGTTTTTACGACAAGGGACTTGAGGGCGCGAGCCATCACGCCGTCATTCCCAACGTCAACACGATTAGCGCCCTGCGCGAGGTCTGGCCGCGCCTGTCGCTGGACGAGAAGAAGCTGTTCGACGTCATCGCGCGGGCCTATCTCGCCGCGCTCATGCCCGACTTCCGCTATCGTCAGACCAGCGTGACGCTCGACGTCGGAGGTTTCGCCTTCCGCTCCGCCGGACGCCAGCCGATCGAGATGGGCTGGCGCGCGGCATTCCCGGAATGGACCCCGGCTGAGGAAAAGGGCGACGAGGCGCAGCTGTTGCCGGCGCTGCGCAACGGCGAACCCGCCAAGCTGTCGCATTCCAAGATCGAGGCCAAGGAGACGCGCCCGCCGCCGCGATACAACGAGGGCGGCCTCATCGAGGCCATGCAGAACGCGTGGCGCTTCGTCGACGACGAGGCCTTGCGGGAGCGCCTGAAGGAAGCCAAGGGCATCGGCACGCCGGCGACGCGCGCGGAAATCATCGGCGGACTCAAGCGTCAGGGATTCCTCACGGCTCAGGGCAAGAACATCGTCCCCACCGAAGCCGGTCTGTCGCTGTTTGGCGTATTGAAACGGGCCGATCCGGACCTCGTCGATCCCGGCGTGACGGCGCGGCTGGAATACCTGCTCGACGACGTGGTTCTCGGCAAGCAGGAGATGATCGGCGCGATCGACGCCGTCTGTGACGTCGCCCAGCGGATTATCGGCAAGCTCACGGAAAGCTCTGGCGGCGGCCCGCCCTTGCTCGGGGCGCGCGGGGGCTCCGCCACACGTCCGCCGGCCTCCACAATGAAACCCTACGCCGGCAATCGCACCCGTCGAAAAGTTGGCGTGTCGAAGTCGGGCCGACGTTCCCGCAAGTCCCTCGACCTCGGGGCTGAAGACTCGCTCGACACGACAGCCGACGTGGCGGTGGCTCTTTCCGCCGTGCCGTCAGAGGGCGTCGGATCGAAGCTTGTTGCAGCGGGCGGAAGGAGTGGCAGAAAATCGAAGAAGGCGCCAGCAAAGCGATCTCGGTCGGCAACGGATAACGCCGCTCCATCCGTCGCCCATGCGCCACCTTCAGGACCTCGTTCGGCGACGGAGACGCCTTTGCGAATCCCTTTTGGCAACAAGGCGATCGCGCTCGATCTCGGCGCGCGTTATCGTACCGGCGGATGGTACGCGCCGCCCGGCGTTGATCTTGCCGCGTTCGGGGAGCGAGGATGGCTGTGATGCTCAATCCGCCGTTCGCTGCAAACACCACTCCAATTGGATAGACGTGTTCCGGCGGCAAGGCATCCGACAGGCGTGTTGCGGGACGATATCTAAGCGGTCGCCGCCGTATTTGCCAGAGCGGCGTGGCGACGGCGCGCATCACGAAGCGGAGCGGATCAAACAGCCCGATGATGGGCTGGCTTCACTTCGCGTTATTCTTGACGGTCAAATCCACCTATTTACCGGCATGGCTTGGCGATGTCGCTCGCCCGAATTTATCACGATGCGCCAATGTTGTCGGTCCTCTGGTTCTGGCGTGAATTTATTCGCGGATAGCCAATCAGCCTTTCTTCGTCGTCCTCATGGCAAAACACCGCGTCGAAGTTTCCCGCCTCTTCAAGAGCCTCGATTGGGCCAATCCATGCGATCTGACCTTCTTCGATGGTGACAACTTCGCCGGGAGTTCCGTGAGTCGAAGCGGTGATTTTCGCATTCATCATTATCTTTAGACTTTCAATGGAAATGGAGCGCAGGCTGAGTTTTCGACATCAGCGAAGCCCAATGCGATGAGCCTTTTCAACGCTCCGAGCAAATGGGTTGCCGGCGTTGTGGCAGATCATCATCTGGCGGGAGTTTCTGGCGCCCATCTTGATGCCAGCGGCCATGCGGGCGACGCCGGCGGAGCAAACGCTATTCCGCACCCGCTCAGTCGCCCATGATCAAGGCCGTCGCAAGGCCGCTTTGTTTCCGTCTTGCAAATTCTGGGATCGATCTGCTTGCTCATGCGCCCCAAGACGGTGGCGGCAGTCACAAACACGCTGCCCTTTCGAGATCTGGAAAGGCTCGGCATCGTCGGCGCTTGCCTTCCCATGTCCTTGTTTCGTTGCCGCCATCACCCCAAGTAGCGCGCTCGCAAATGCGCCTCGAACGCATCGGCGCTCAGCGCCGAACCCGTGGCGTGACGCAGCAAGTCATTGAATCCATAGCGGCTGCCGAAGACATGGACCTTTTGCGTGAGCCAATCCTGCAACGGCGCCATGCTGCCAACGGCCAACGCCTCGTCGATCGCCGGCGCCTCGCGCCGGGCCGCGGCCATCAATTGCGCCGCAGCCATCGCGCCCAGCGTGTAGCTTGGGAAATAGCCAAACAGCCCGTCGTACCAGTGAATATCCTGCAAACAGCCTCGGGCGTCGTCGGGCGGCGCGATGCCGAGCAGCGCCTTGATCCCGTCGTTCCACGCGGCAGGCAGATCATTCAGACCCAGATCGCCGCCAATCAGCGCCTGCTCAAGCCGGAAGCGCAGGA
>NZ_NHSJ01000112.1 GCF_002937075.1 Rhodoblastus sphagnicola | reverse complement strand
AGTCGCTTTTCAATTTCCGCTGCGTCAATTATCTGGGTAAATCCTTCAAATATGTTACAAATCCAAACGAAAGCGCCGAATGCCCAGCGTCTCTGCGATGTCTGCGGGAGCCAGATCGAGGAAAGTCCGGACGGCGGTCGCGTCGCGTATGTCGGTCTCAAGACTTTTGAGAAATTCCGTTGATCCTTGTGCCGCAAGGTCTTACGCTTCTCGAAAGATATGTCCGATAACCCAGCCCCAAATCGCCTTGGTTACGCCCGCGTCTCGACCGTCGGGCAAACCCTTGAAGCGCAACTCAACCAGCTCAAGGAGGCTGGCTGTTCGCGCGTCTATCGCGAGAAGGTTTCCGGCGCGAAGGTCGATCGCAAGGAACTTGGCAAGCTCCTGAAAGCGATCACTGCGGGCGATCAAGTGGTGGTCACGCGCATCGACCGCTTGGCGCGATCCGTGTTCGAGCTTTTCGCCATCGTCAAAAAGATCATCGACGCGGGCGGGCAATTTCTCAGCCTTGCCGAGCCGTGGGCGGACACATCGACCAGCACCGGCAGGCTCATGATTGCCGTGCTTGGCGGCCTGGCGGACGTGGAGCGCGATTTAATCCGCACGCGCACCGGCGAAGGCCGCGCCCGCGCCAAGGCGCGCGGCCAGCACATGGGGCGACCGGCGAAAATGACGGCAGCGCAGAAGCAAGAAGCGCGGTGCAGACGGAAAGACGGCGAATCCGTCGCCGACCTTGCCCGTTCCTACGGCGTCAGCGCCGCCGCGATTTACCGAGCGACGGCATGAGGTTTGAGTGTGCGGCGGGAACGACGGCCCTCGGCTCATTCCCGACCTTCCCGACGAGGCCTGCGACCGTCTTGTGTTGACCCGAACCGGTCAGTCACCGAGCGATCTGTATTTCGCCGAATTTAAGAGAGTTGCGGCGGATTGTGCTACGGCCTCAGGCGTCACGGGTAGAATCGAACAACGCAGTACTGAACATGCCACCTGCGACGGACGAACGTCGATCGCATCGGAACGGCGATTCGGATTGCCGTCGGCTGTCGCCACGGGCAAGCTGCGCCTCACGGGACGTCGGCGCGTTGTTTTGGCGACGACAGTAGCCGCAATGCGTTGACTGTCACCAGCACGGTGGCGCCGGTATCGGCGAGAATGGCGGGCCACAAGCCAGTGAGCCCCACAAGCGTCGTGACCAGAAACACTCCCTTCAGTCCGAGCGCGATCGTGATGTTCTGGTGAATGTTGCCCATGGTGCGCTTCGACAGGGCGATCATTTCGGCGACGTCGCCGACGCGGCCATGCAGCACCGCCGCATCGGCTGTTTCGAGCGCCACGTCGGTTCCGCCGCCCATGGCGATGCCGACATCGGCCAAGGCGAGGGCGGGCGCGTCATTGATGCCGTCGCCGACCTTGGCGACTTTCAGCCCCATTCCCTGCAATTCGCGGATGATGTCCTGCTTGTCCTCCGGCAACAACTCGGCCCGCACTTCTATGCCGAGCTTGTGGCCAATCGCCGCTGCCGTGCGCCGGTTATCGCCGGTGAGCATCACAGTCCTAACGCCGGCGTCTGTAAGCGCCTTCAGGCCCGCGAGCGCGTCGGGCCGCGGCTCGTCCCGCATGGCCAGCGCCCCCGCCAACGCTCCGTCGATGATCAACAACGATACCGTCTTGCCCTCGTCGTGCATGGCCCTCACACGGGCCTTCTGGTCGTCCGAGAGCGGCGCGCGGTCCTGCGCCGCTTGCAATGAGCCGAGAAACACAGCCTTGCCGTCGACGGTCGCTGCGACGCCCTTGCCGCCGAGCGCCGAAACGTCAATCGTGTGGGGCGGAGCGATTTTCTCGGCATCGGCTTTGGCCAGGATCGCCGACGCCAGAGGGTGACTTGACCCCACTTCCAGCGCGGCCGCGAATTTCAGAACGTCCGCTTGGCTCAAGCCGAAGCCGATCACATCCGTGACCTTGGGCTTGCCGTCGGTCAGCGTGCCGGTCTTGTCAAAGGCCACTGCCGTCACCTTGCCGAGGTTTTCCAGCACCGCGCCGCCCTTGAGCAGCAGGCCGCGCCGGGCCCCCGCCGACAGCGAGGCCGCAATCGCGGCGGGCGTCGAGATGACCAGGGCGCAGGGGCAGCCGATCAGCAAGATAGCGAGACCCTTGTAGATCCATACGCCCCAGGCGCCGCCGAACAGCAGCGGCGGGACGGTCGCCACCAGCGTCGCCACCCCCAGCACGCCGGGCGTGTAATAGCGCGAGAAATGGTCGATGAACCGCTCGGTCGGGGCCTTGGAATCCTGCGCCTCTTCGACCAGTTTCACCACGCGGGCGATGGTGTTGTCTTCGGCGCTGGCCGTGACCCGGACGCGCAAGGCGGCGTCGCCGTTGATGGTCCCCGCGAACACCTGGGCGTCGACGCCCTTGCGCACCCCCTTGCTTTCGCCGGTCACCGGGGCTTCGTCGATCGCGCTTTCACCCGAGACGATCAACCCGTCCGCCGGAATCCGGTCTCCCGGCCGCACCAAAATAAGCGACCCTATTGCGAGACGTTCGGCTTGAATTTCGAGGGTCTGTCCGTCTTGTTCCAGCCATGCCGTCTTGGGAACGAGCTTTGTCAGCGACTGGATGCCTGCTCGGGCCTTGCCCGCCGCGACGCCTTCCAGCATTTCCCCGACCAGAAACAGGAACACCACCGCAGCCGCTTCTTCGGCGGCGTCGATGAACACCGCGCCGACGGCGGCGATGGTCATCAGCGTTTCAATCGAAAACGGTGTTCCGGCGCGCGCCGCCATGAAGGCGCGCTGCGCGATCGGCGCCAAGCCGACCAGCATGGCCGCGACAAAGGCGCCGGTGGCGACAGCAGGCGCGAGCTTGCCGATGCCGTAGGCGACGACCAGGGCGCCGCCGCAGGCGATCGTCATCAGCCCCTTCCTGCTCCGCCACCACGGGCCGCTGGATGGGGCGTGCTCATGTCCATGTGGGCTAGCGGCAGGGCCGCCGTCGTCGGCATGGGTGTGATTTCCGTCACGGTCATGATCGCCATGGTCATGCCCGCAACACGCGTCTTTCCGGGATGCGGGTGAGCTTCCGGCGATGGGATTGACGCCGAAGCCAAGGCCAATCACCTGTTTTTCAATCGCGGCAAGGTCGCATGCGCCATCGTGGTGGACGACCATGGTTCCGGCGGTAGCCGACACGGACACCTCGGCGACGCCCGGCATCCGCCGCACAGCGGTGTCGATCTTGCGGGCGCAACTTGGGCAATCCATGCCCTCAACCCGGTAGCGGGCTTGTGTCGTCTCGGTCATCATCGATTCCTTGCCATCTTGCCAGCGAGGCTACATCCTCTAGTCACTAGAGGAGCAAGCGGGATGACAGAATATTTTCCGATCGGCGAAGCCACGCGCCGCACCGGTGTCAAGGCCCCGACGATCCGCTATTATGAGCAGATCGGCCTGTTGCCGCCGCCGCCGCGCAGCGAGGGCAACCGTCGCTCCTATGGCGACATCGACCTGCGCCGCCTGGCGTTCATCCGCCACGCGCGCGAACTGGGGTTCGAGATTGACGCGATCCGGGCGCTTCTCACCTTGCAGGACGATCCAGACCAGCCATGTGCGACCGCCGACGCCATCGCCAAGGCGAGGTTGGCGGAGGTGGAGCAGCGCATCCGCAGCCTGCAAGCCCTCAAGGTTGAACTGGAAGCGATGGTCGAGGGATGCAGCCATGGGCGCGTCGCCGGCTGCCGCGTGATCGAAGTGCTGGCCGCTCACTGCAAGTGCGCTCATAGCGAACATTAGCGTTGAACGCCGCGTAAAGAGCGTCGATGGGAGGCTCGCCCAGATTCCGGCTCATTCTTTTGCGATAAAGTTTTGGTTAATATTCAGGTGTAAAATCGACGTATGATTCGTGCGTCCTTGTTCCGATTTGCCCGTATTGCGCTCGCTTCCATTCTGGTCGCGCTTGCGGCGTTTGGGCATGTCTATGGCAAGTCGCGCCACGACCATGGGCAAGCAGGGCTGAGCCTCGCCTGGACAGGCACGGTGCAGCCCAACGCGGAAATCGCCGCGGCTTCCATCTCCAACCCGACAAAACTCTCCCCACCCTCGGCGTCCCTGCCGACCGGCGGCGCGAACGACGAGACAGGCTGCGGCTGCTGTTTTTCCGGCTGCGGCTGCTGCTCGACGGCGCTTTGGCGTCACAGCGACGGTTTCACGCCTCCGCCGACGATTTTTTCCGAACCTCTCTTCACACCACAGCATGCTTTGCTTTCGGGTCTGCGCCCGGATTCGTTGTTCAGGCCGCCTCGGCTCACGACCTGAATCTGCGCGCGGCGTAACGCGCCGCATCTCCCATGTCTTCGATCCTCAAGCGCCATTGGCGCGAACGTCGCTGCGCATAGGCGCATCGCGCGGCGTTGGAGTTCATGTTCATGAGCCGCTCTACCCTTGTCTTCGCTGCCGTTCTGACCGTCGTCCTCGCCTCGGAGGCGAGAGCCGCACGTTTTTCGCTACCCGACGATTGCGGCCATCCCACCCGCTCAGGCCACGTTCAAAGCTGCGAGAAGAACAGATGGGCCTGCTCGCAAAAATTCGGCCCGTCTTCCCAGGCGCAGCATGGGCTGACCCATTGCCGCATCAGCTTTGACCAATGCATGAGCCGCGGCGCCGATGAGGCTCCAGTCTCGCGCTGAAGTCGCCCGCAAGCCCGGCGGCAGTCGCAGCTGGGTTTGCATCCACTCTTGAAATTGATCTCAAGCGCCTCAGGCGCCAACGCCGCCGCGCAAACTTGCGCATGGCGAGTCGTATCGGGAGTTCATCATGTGCCGCACTACCCTTGCCTTGTCAGTCGTTCTGACCTCCGTCCTCGCCTCCGAAGCGGGCGCCGCGCAACGGATTTCCCTGCTCGACGAGTGCGACCACCCAAGCCGCGCGGCTCATGTCCAGAGCTGCGAAAAGAGAAAATGGATCTGTTTGCAGGATGTCGGCCCCGCACCCCGGCGGCCGCATGAAATTACCCACTGCGCCACGACTTATAGCCAATGCATGAGCCGCGGCACAGCCGCGTCCACCGTGCGCTGAGGCGCCCGACCATTACGGCAACCTCCGGGGCGGCTCCTGCGACCCCGATCCAACCATCACATGGCGTCGCGGCGCCGACTGAATGATCGGAGACGATGAATGCCCAGCTCTTTACTGCGGCCTGCCTTGCTGGCGCTGGCTATCTCCCTGTCGCCTGCCATTTCCCTCGCCAAGCCGGGAGAAGCGCAGGAAGCTCATGAGGAAAGCTCTGCCCATGGCGAAATTTCACTGGCCGCGGAGCAGATCGACAAGGCTGGCGTTGTGCTGACCCAGGTCGAACCCGGCGTCATCGCGGAGCAATTTTCCGCGCCAGGCGTCATCATCGCCGATCAGGATCACATCGCCCGCGTGCCGGCGAGGGTCATCGGCTCCGTGGCCGAATTGCGCAAGCGGCTCGGCGAAATCGTCGCCAAGGGCGAAATCGTCGCCATGCTCGACAGCCGCGAGGTCGCAGACGCCAAGAGCGAATGGCAGGCGGCCCTGGTCAATTACGACTTGCAGAAGACCCTGTTCGAGCGCGCCGAAAAACTCTGGGCCAAGCGCATCAGCGCCGAACAGGTCTATCTCCAGGCGAAGACCACGGTGGCCATGGCGCAATTGCGCGTGAACCTCGCGCGTCAAAAGCTGCGCGCGCTCGGCGTCAGCGACAGCGAGATCGACGCCCTACGTTCCAACGACAATTCGGCCAACCTCGGCCTTTATCCCGTGCGTGCGCCGATTGCCGGACGGGTGATTGAACGCAAGGTCGATGTCGGCGCCGCTGTCGGCGGCAACAATGACCCATCGGAGCTCTACGCCATCGCCGACCTGAGTCGGGTCTGGATTGATCTGTCCATCCCCGCCAGCGAATTGAACGCGATCCGCGAAGGACAGAAGGTGACTATTCGCGCGCCCAATGATGAAATCCTCTCCGGCCAAATCATCTTCATCGGGCCGGTGCTTAATCCCGAGACGCGCTCGGCGCGGGTGCTGGCTGCCTTGGACAATCCCGGGCTTGCGCTGCGGCCCGGCGGCTTCGTCACCGCCACCATCGCCGTCAGGGAAACGCGTGTGGCGCTGCGAGCGCCAAAGGCGGCGCTCCAGACCATCGAGGGCAAGACCAGTCTGTTCGTGCGCAATGACAAAGGATTCGTCGCGCGCAACGTCGCGCTGGGCCGCTCGGATGCGCAATTTGTCGAAATCACCGAGGGCCTGATGGCTGGCGAGACCATCGCCGCCGCCAATTCCTTCATTCTCAAGGCGGAACTCGGCAAGGCCGAAGCCGCCCACGACGATTGAGGCGACCATGATCTCGCGCATCCTCGAATTCTCCGTGCATCAACGCTGGGTCGTCGTCTTCCTCAGCCTGATGGCGGCGGCTTTCGGCGTGTTCGCCTTGCAGAAGCTGCCGATCGACGCCGTTCCCGACGTCACCAACAACCAGGTGCAGATCAACACGGTCGCGACCTGGCTCTCGCCTCAGGACATCGAGAAACAGGTCACGTTCCAGGTCGAGACCGCGCTCGCCGGCGCGACCGGCCTCGAATACACCCGCTCGCTGTCGCGCAACGGTTTCTCGCAGGTGACGGCGGTCTTTTCCGAGAAGACCGACATCTACTTCGCGCGCCAGCAGGTCAACGAAAGACTGCGCGAGGCCAAGTCGTCGCTGCCCGGCGGCGTCGAGCCGCGCATGGGGCCGATCTCGACGGGCTTGGGCGAAATCTACATGTGGACGCTGTCCTACAAGCCGAGGCCGGAAGCGATTGAAACCAATCCGCCGACGGGCTGGCAGAGGGACGGCGCCTATCTGACGCCGGAAGGCCAGCGCCTGCGCACGGACATCGAACAGGCCGCCTATCTCCGCACGGTGCAGAACTGGATCGTGCGGCCTCAGGTCAAGATGGTCCCTGGCATAGCCGGCGTCGATTCGATTGGCGGCTTCGAAAAACTCTATCAGGTGCAGCCTGAGCCCAACCGGCTCATTGCCGCCGGCGTTTCCTTCGCCGATCTCGCCGGCGCGCTCGAAGCCAACAACGCCAACCGCGGCGCGGGTTACATCGAGAGAAACGGCGAAGCCTATGTCGTGCGCGCGGTCGGGCGACTTGAATCGCTTGGGGACATCGAGAACGTGGTGATCGCGTCGCGCGGCGGAGTTCCCATCCGCGTCAAGAACGTGGCCCAGGTTTCGGTCGGCGCTGACCTTCGCACCGGCAGCGCCAGCGCCAACGGTCGCGAAGTGGTGGTCGGCACCGCGCTGATGCTGATCGGCGGCAACAGCCGCACCGCCGCCGCCGCAGTCGACGCCAAGATCGGTGAGATCGCGCGCAACATGCCCCCGGATATCGCGCTGACGCCGGTGCTCAACCGCATGCAACTCGTCGACGCCACCGTGCAGACCGTGGCCAAGAACCTCGCCGAGGGCGCGTTGCTGGTGATCGCCGTGCTGTTCCTGTTGCTCGGCAATCTGCGCGCGGCGCTGATCAGCGCGCTGGTCATACCCTTCGCCATGCTCATGACCTTCACCGGCATGGTCGAGACCAGGGTCAGCGCCAATCTAATGAGCTTGGGCGCGCTGGATTTTGGCCTGATCGTCGATGGCGCGGTGATCGTCACCGAGAACGCCTTGCGCCGTCTCGCCGAACGCCGTCACGCGCTGGGGCGCGCCCTGCGACAGCCCGAGCGTATGAGCGTGGTGATCGGCGCGTCGCAGGAAATGATCCGCCCGTCGCTGTTCGGCCAAGCGATCATTATGCTGGTCTATGTGCCGCTGCTCAGTTTTACCGGCGTGGAAGGAAAAATGTTCCAGCCGATGGCGCTCACCGTCATCATGGCGCTGGTCGCGGCTTTCGTTCTGTCGCTGACGCTGGTTCCGGCGCTGATCGCCATCGCCGTTCCCGCGCCCAAGAGCGAGGAGGACAATTGGATTGTTCGCGCGTTGCGTCGCCTCTACGAGCCGACGCTCGCCTTCGCCATGAAGGCGCCGCTGCGGATGGTGGCGGGCGCAGCGGTTCTATTCCTGTTGGCGCTGGTGCTGTTCGGACGTCTTGGCCAGGAGTTCATCCCCACGTTGGACGAAAAGAACATCGCCATGAACGCGCTGCGCATCCCCAGCGCCTCGCTGAACCAGTCGCAGGCAATGCAGGCGCAGGTCGAAAAGGCCATCGCCGCCTTTCCCGAGGTCAAGCTGGTCTTCTCCAAAACGGGCACGGCCGAGGTCGCCTCCGACCCCATGCCCGTCAACAGTTCCGACACGTTCATTATCCTTAAGCCGCAAGCGGAATGGCCCGACCCGAACGAGAGCAAGGAGTCGCTGCAAGGCCGGATGGCGGAGGCGGTGGCGGCGCTGCCCGGCAACGTCTACGAATTCTCGCAGCCGATCCAGATGCGCTTCAACGAACTGCTCGCCGGCGTGCGCGGCGATGTCGCGATAAAAGTGTTCGGCGACGAGTTCGAGCCGATGCTCCGCGTCGCCAACCAGATCGCGGGCGTCGTGCGCGCGACCAACGGCGCGCAGGACGTGAAGGTCGAGCAGATCAACGGTCTGCCTTTCCTCGAAATCTCGATCGACAAGGAGGCGGCGGCGCGGTTCGGCCTCAACGTCGCGGCGGTGCAGGACGTGATTGGCGCCGCTGTCGGCGGCCGCGAGGCCGGTTATGTGTTCGAAGGCGACCGGCGCTTCGCGCTCACCATTCGTCTCGGCGAAAACCTACGCTCGGACATCGACGCACTCAAAAACCTTCCCGTGCCGTTGCCCGGAGCGGGAGCGAACAGCCCGGTGGTGCTGATGAAGCAGATCGCCCGTTTCGAGGAGCGCGACGGGCCCAACCAGATTTCGCGCGAGAACGGCAAGCGGCGCGTGGTCGTCACCGCCAACGTGCGCGGCCGCGACGTGGCGTCGGTCGTAAGCGAAATCCAGAATCGCACGCGCGCCGAGGTCACCGTTCCGCCGGGCTACTGGCTGCAATGGGGCGGGCAATACGAAAACCTGCTCGCCGCCAAGTCCCGCCTGATGGTGGTCACGCCCGCCTGTTTCGCGATGATCCTGTTCCTGCTGTTCGCGGCCCTCGGTCGGATGCGCGACGCGCTGCTGGTGTTCAGCGCCGTTCCCCTCGCGCTGACCGGCGGCATCGCGGCGCTATGGAGCGCGGGCCTGCCTTTTTCGGTCTCGGCCGCAGTCGGCTTTATCGCCTTGTCCGGCATCGCCGTCCTCAATGGCCTGGTGTTGCTCACCTATGTGAAGCAGTTGCGGGCGGAAGGCATGTCACTTCGGCAAGCGCTCCGCCAAGGCGCGCTCACACGCCTGCGTCCAGTGGCGATGACCGCTCTGGTCGCGGCGCTGGGGTTCGTGCCCATGGCGTTGGCGACCGGGACCGGCGCCGAAGTGCAGAAGCCGCTCGCCATTGTGGTGATCGGTGGCCTGATCAGCGCGACCTTGCTGACCCTGCTTGTGCTGCCGGCGCTGTACCTGCTTTTCGGCGGGAGGGAGCGCGAAGATGTTCGGGGTGAGGAACGGGCGAAGAAAAAGGCCGCGCTTGAAATTGCAACCGAGCGAAGTTCGTCATGAAATCGCCTCTAGCAAACGCGCGTTTCGCAGCATGGGCGCTGGCTTGCCTGACCTCCTACGGCAGTCCGAGCAGCTTGCAGCAAAGCGCGGATCGAACCGCTCACCATCGACTGCCAGATCAATGACGGACGCGTGTGTTCGACATGGCATATCGATCATGAATTCCCACTTATGGCGCTGAGCCGCCGTTTCCGGCACCGCCTGCGAACGACGGGAATCCGCCGCTGATCGGGATAGGGGGACGCCTCGCAGCGCCGCCCCTCCCACACCACCGGGCATACGGGTCCGTACCACGGCGGTTCGACCAAGTTATGCTTCGGCGGGAACATAGATTCGGGGAAGACCAAGCGAGTCGAAATAGGCGTTGCGCAGCGCCTGTTGAATGGCGGGATGTCCCGACATTCTCCATAACCGCGTCGGCGATCCGGCCGCGACCGCAGCGGGGAACTTTGATACGCCGCGTCGGCGCAGTTCCTTGAAGCGGTTTTGCCCGGTTCGCCATTGCCGCCAAAGATACATTCGTAATCTTCGGCGAATCCACGCTTCAAGGTTTGTGAGCACCCGAGGGGTTTGACAGAAGCCAAAGTAGCCGCGCCATCCAACGATGTATGGCTTCAGCGCCTTGATCAGCTGTTCCAAACTTTTCCCCGATGTCCGGCATGTCATGTCCCGAAGCCGCGCCCTGAACTTGTCGAGGGCTTTCGGCGCGATGCGCCGCTCGCTCCCGTCATTCGAGATGCTGAACCCCAGGAACTTGCGCTCCTCCGGCCGCGCCACCGCGCTTTTCGCCTCGTTGACCTTCAGCCGCAGCTTGTTGGTCAGGAATCGGCTCACCGAGGCCATGACCCTTTCGCCGGCACGACGGCTGCGGACATAAATGTTGCAGTCGTCGGCATAGCGGCAAAAGAGGTGTCCTCGTCGAGTCAGTTCCTTGTCGAGGTCGTCAAGCACGAGGTTGCTTAGGATTGGCGAAAGCGGGCCGCCCTGCGGCGTGCCCTCATCCACGGGACAGACCAAACCGTCTTCCATCACCCCGGCGTTGAGAAAGGCCCGGATGAGTTTGAGCACGCGCTTGTCGGACACCCGTGCGGCGACGCGCGCCATCAGGCTGTCATGATTGACTCGATCGAAAAATTTTTCCAGATCAAGATCAACGACGACGCCGTAACCCTCGGCAATGTATTTTTGCGCTTGGGCTACAGCTTGATGGGCGGAGCGCCCCGGTCGGAATCCATAGCTGTGCTCGGAGAACGTTGGGTCCCACCGCTCTTGGAGAACTTGCAGCATCGCTTGCTGGATCAGTCTGTCGACGACGCAAGGAACGCCGAGTTTTCTGACCCCGCCGTCCGGTTTGGGTATTTCGACCCGCTTGACCGGTTGCGGCTGGTAGGTTCCCTCCAGCAGTTGAGCCCGAATGTTTGGCCAGTGCTCACGTAGGTGGCCCTTGGCGGCGTCGATGGTCATCCCATCCACGCCAGGGCCGCCCTTATTGCCTCGAACGCGCTTCCACGCTATTTCGAGATTCTCTCGGTCGCACACCTCCTCCATCAATTTTTCCGCCAAGGCCGGGCTTTCGGGCGCTGGCTTCGCCATCACTGGTTCGGCATCCTTGGACGCGCCGTTCAGGGCTTCACCCCGAGCCGACGCAGTCAAGGTCTGAGACAATTGCTTGCCGGGAATTTTCTGCCGCGTTCCAGTCATGAGTCGCCAGTCCTATTCGCCTCTCTCAATCGTTCGGGCCTTCAACCCTCGTTCCCGGCTCAGCCTATCTGTTTCTCCGCCTTTCGGCCTTGGAGTGCCTCAATAGCCTCGCCGACTGCTTGGCCTACTACGCCCTCTGCTGACTTCTGCACCGCGGTCGGGGCACCTTACGACGCCCTCAGTTCCGAACTCGGAACGCGGAGCAGACCTCCCGGGGTAAGTTCAGTCGCCTTCCGTGCACAGTTGCCGGATCTACGCTCCGCATCCTTGATGGATATGGACTTCGCGGCTTGTCGCCCGCTCGTCCGACGCTCGCGCCTCATATCCGGTTTTTGTCCATCAACTCGCACTTTTGCTCCGCGCTTCCTTCAGACCCCGCCTCGCGGCGATAGCCCTTGCGCATTGCTAACCCTTCACCTCCATCAGGTTGGGTAGAGGACTTTCACCTCCAAGCTACCGAACATGCCCGGCACACGACTAAACCGCTACGCGGTATCTGCGGCGAGAAGCGGGTCGATCCGTGATCGTGCAAGGCCAGATACGCCGAGGCTGACCTGTCTCAAAATCATGGGGTTCAACCCCATGCGAGACAGGAGCTTTCGCGATGATCGACAAGCCCACCAGCCCGTTGCGCCAGCGCATGATCGAAGACATGACGGCTCGCCGCTACACGGAGAAGGTTCAGAAGAGTTATCTCCTCCATATTTCGCGTTTTGCCGTCTTTCTTGGCCGTTCGCCTGACACCGCCACGGTCGAGGACGTCAGGCTCTATCAACTGCATCTGGCCAAGCAGCACTTCGGCGCGCCGACCGTCAATGTGGCCGTGGTCGCGCTGCGCTTCTTCTTCAATGTCACCCTGGAGCGGCCTGAACTCGCGCGCCATCTCACCAGCCTGCACAAGCCGCGCAGGGCGCCGGTGGTGCTGAACCAGGAGGAGATGGCGCGCCTGCTCGAAGCCGCGCCCGGTCTGAAGTACAAGGCCGCGTTCGGCGTCGCCTATGGCGCGGGCTTGCGCGTCTCCGAGGTCGTCGCCCTGAAGGTTTCGGACATCGACAGCAAGCGCATGACGCTGCGGGTCGAACAAGGCAAGGGCCAGCGCGATCGTTATGTCATGCTGTCGCCGCAACTGCTGGAATGGCTGCGCGACTGGTGGCGGGCGGCGCGGCCGCAGGCCTGGCTGTTTCCCGGACAGAACCCGGTCAATCCGATGTCGGCGCGGCAGTTGAGCCGCGTGGTGCGCGAAACGGCGCGGACGGCTGGGATCGCCAAGCGCGTGTCGCCGCACACCCTGCGGCACAGCTTCGCCACGCACCTGCTCGAACAGAACGTCGACATCCGCGTGATCCAGGTCCTGCTCGGCCACGCGAAGCTGGAGACGACGGCGCTCTACACCCAAGTCGCCGTCAACACGATCCGCGACGTCACCAGCCCGCTGGAAAAACTCACCGCCAACCTCGCCGGGCGCCCGCCCGTCTGACGCGCGCCGCATGGCGCGGCCTCACATCGAGGTCGCCGACATTTTTCACGCCCATGGCGCGGACTGGCGCAAGGCCAACGCTGGCCACGTCAGCCTCGCCCAGTTGAAGGTGATGTCGGCGATCGAACATTGCCGCACCTCGGCGCTCGGCGGCCATGTCGAGCGCTGCGAGGACTGCGCGCACACGCGCATTTTCTACAACTCCTGCCGCAATCGGCACTGCCCGAAGTGTCAGGCCGCCGCGGCGCGAAAATGGCTGGAGGACCGCGAAGCTGACTTGCTGCCGGTCTCCTACTTCCACGTTGTCTTCACCGTCCCGGGGGCGATTGCGACGATCGCATTCCAGAACAAGACCGCCGTCTATGACCTGCTGTTCAAGGCGGCGGCCGAGACGCTGACGACCATCGCCGCCGATCCCAAACATCTCGGCGCCCGCATCGGCATGACTGCCGTGCTGCACACCTGGGGATCGGCGCTGACCCATCATCCCCATGTCCACATCATCGTTCCCGGCGGCGGCCTGTCGCCGGACGGATCGCGCTGGATCGCCTGCAAGCCAGGCTTCTTCCTGTCGGTGCGCGTGCTGTCGCGGCTGTTCCGGAGGCTGTTTCTCGAAGGTCTCCTTGCGCTCAAGGCCGCCGACCGCCTGGCCTTCTTCGGTGATCTGGAGCCGCTCGCCGACGACGAGGCTTTCGCCGCCACCCTCGCGCCTTTGCGTCGCTCCGAGTGGGTCGTCTACGCCAAGCGCCCGTTCGCCGGGCCGAAGGCTGTGCTCGCCTATCTGTCGCGCTACACCCACCGCGTCGCCATCTCGAACTCCCGGTTCGTCGCGCTCGACGAAGATGGCGTCACTTTCAAATGGAAAGATTATCGGATCGACGGACCCGATCGATACAAGACCATGACGCTCGACGCCGCCGAGTTCATCCGCCGGTTCCTCATGCACGTGCTGCCAAGCGGTTTCCACCGCATCCGCCATTACGGCCTGTTCGCCAGCGCGGCGCGCGTCCGCAACATCGAGCGCATCCGCGCGCTGTTGCCGACCGCCGAGGCCTCACCGCAGCAACAGCCCGAAAGGAATGATGGCGTTGATCCCATGGATGCAGCGCGGAAATGCCCCTGTTGCGGCGGCCGGATGATCATCATCGAGACGTTCGAAGGCGTCTGCCCAGCGCGACCGCCGTCGCCCCGTCGGATCAGGATCGACACCTCATGACCAGCATGGCGCAGTTTTCCACTTCCAAGTTCTGCTCGTCTCCGCCGCCGACTTCGTCCTGGCGCCGGGCCGCCGCGTCCAAAATGCCCGCCCGAACCCGTTCCGGCCTCCCGGTCTTGGGAAAAATCCCCACGCAACTCAGCCGATCAGCCTCCTCGCCGAAAGCCGAAGCATCCGATCCTGGCGCCGACCCTCGAAACAGGCGCCGGCCTGCGCTGACCGCCGTATTCAAATCCCCATAGCGAGCCCCGCGGAAAACGGAGCCCTTCCGTCCCGCGGTTTCCTCCAACGGAGGCTTTCGGGCGCCGGCCCCGCGCGGCGGCGACCCCATCACGCGTGTGGGGGCCGACGACCGAAACCCTCGTATGAGGGCCCGCGAGTCAATCGCCATTTTTGGTCTCGGTGAACTCCGATTTGTGAGACAGGGTGAACTTCCTGCCAACCTCGTATCCGGTGGGATCGTTTGATCCCTAACCACGATCCCAGCATCCGGGAGAAGGAGTTGCTTGCGGCGGGTCCAATCTTCACATCGGCGCCCTGACGGGCCCTCGGGTTTCTGCGGCGACCGCCAACCATCGACCTCTCTTGGCGTAAAAAATGAAAGCTGATCTTACGCCGGTTTCATTGTCGCTCCGTCGGGAATGACGCCATCCTTCACGTAGCGCCACAATGCGACGAGCAGCTTGCGAGCCAGCGCCACGACCATGATTTTCTTGACCCGTCCTCCTCCCGTTGCGCCGACGCGAGCACGGAACCAAATGGACAAGGCGCTGTCCGGCTGCCAGCGCAACCACATCCAGGCGAGTTCCACCATCGCGGCGCGCAATCTTCGGTTGCCGTCTTTTCCGATCCCTTGCTCACGCTCGCTGCCTCCGCTGGAGAACGGCGTTCCGCCAAGCCCAACATATCCGCCAAGCGCGCGTCGGTTTCGAAACTGCCGCACGAATGCCTCACGCACAAGAAGTGTGGCGAAGTCCGCGCCGATGGACCGCAATGCCGTCAGCGACCGGATCATCCTTTCCGCTTCATCTGCCGGCGTGTCCTTTTTGAGAACGGCGTCACGCGCCGCCTCCACCTGTTCAATCAGCTTCAGAACGAGATCAAGACGATCGAGCAGACGTTCGATTCGCGCTTTCGCCTTTTGGGGAACGGGATCGCCGTCCGGCTGGCGCAGGGAATCCAACTGCTCGCGACGATCTCGCCGCAACGCCTTGTATCCCTTTATGCCCAGCGTCGCCAAAATGCCGTCGATCTTGTTGACGATCGAGCGCCGCTCCCCGGTCAAATCCTCCCGTTCCCGATACGCACGCCGCGCTTCCTCGTCGGCTTCGCTCGGAATCGGCACCATCGAACAAACCCGTGGCTCGCCACGTAGCCAAGCCATCAAAGTGCGCAGCAACATCTCGACATCGATGATATCCGTCTTTGCCCGACGTGCCCGCCGATCCACCGGAAGGCTTGATGGCTGCATCACGTGGACCTCGATGCCGCGGCGGGTCAGGAAGCGCGCCAGCCAAAAACCGTCGCGCCCAGCTTCATGGGTGAGTATGACCCGGGTGATCGCGCGGCCCGCCGCCGCGCATTTGGCCTTTAAGCGCTCGACGAACGACGCCAACCCGTCACCGCAAGTTTCCAGCACATGTCGCGAATGCCGGCTAACGCCAGGCAATTGAACAGCGAAGACCCATTTCTTCTCGCTCAATTCCAACGCGCCAATGATTGTGGTGTCGTAGTCAATGGTGGACGGCGTGGTTCCCGAGGCTTGAGACATCTTCCTTCTCCTTGAGGTCATTCGACGGCCCAAGGATACTCGACCTTGGCCACCTTTGGCCCTCATAGGATCTTCACGGACGCGGTAGAAGCGGCGTCTCTATAAACCCCGCCGATTTTAGCCCGAAAACCGGCGAACGGACCTGTTGAAAATCGAGTGTCGCTTTTCTCGAAATTCGTGAATTTTGCGAATGGCCGATCATCTCATAAGCGTCTGTTCAGTGGGGCTTATTTCGTCAGCACCGCCGCGATGCAATCGATGAATTCTTCAGCGACGACAATGGCCGCTTTTGCGGCGTCGGGCGTCACGGTCGCGTCCGGGCCGACGGCATAATCTCCGATTTCCTTGTACATATAGGCTTTCGCCAGAAAGTTGGTGAACCTGCGATCGATGCCAGGCGTGTCTTTCGCGAGCCGCGCGAATTCCGTGCGCACCCCCGAATGCGTCTTCACGATTTTTCCGGTGCGTTCCATGATGAACGCTTCGGCCGCGTGGAACGCGGCGTAATAGGCGGAGCGCGCCGCGACCGTCGCGAGGCCAATCGCCTCGATTTTGCGGGCCTCTTCGAGATCGTTTCGAGCCTTAGACAGATAATTTGCCGCTTCGGGGGTCACAGATCAAGGCCTTCCCGACGCAGCTCGCGCATCAATCCCGTGCGGTGCTCATAAGCCCCGGCGCTGAATGGCATCGCGTTGATGACCGCGCCGGTATCATTGAGAATATCGATCCCGATTTCCGCGATACGCCCGGCTTCCCTGTCGAAGCTGGTCAGGTCCTTGAGAAACACGGCGACATCGTAGTCGGAATCCGGACGCGCATCACCGCGCGCGCGTGAGCCGAACAGCACCACGCGCTCGATTTGCTCGCCGTACACTTCATCAAGCGCGGCCCTGAACCGGCTCAGGATCGGAGTTTCAATCGTTCCCATGCGGAAATCATACCACAGACCACGTTATTTTGCACCTTTTGCATGCCCGGCGGGCCATGTGTTGTTGACCGCCTTGATGCGCGTGCCGTCAACGGCCAAAAGCTCGCGTCCGAACAGGTCGAGCTTGCGGCACAGCACGACGAATTCACGAAACACCGCGCGGAACGCCTTGCGATTGCCGGCCCGGAAGTCGGCAATGGTTTTGAAGTCCGGCTTCAAGGTGCGCAGCAGCCAGATGACTTCTATGTTGCGATGACACTCAGCCTCAAGCCGCCGGCTCGACCGCACCCGGTTAAGATAGCCGTAAATATAGAGCTTCAGCAGATCGCCAGGAGCGTAGCCGGGACGCCCCATCGCCTTCGCCTCGACTCGATCAAAGCCAGCGGACTTCAAATCGCGTCCGTCGACGAAGGCGTCGATGAACCGCACGGGATTATCGGCGCCGGCATAATCGTCGATCGCCTCCGGCAAAAGCAGAAGTTGCGCGCGTTCGAATCCGGAAATTTGCGTCATGCCGGATTCTAACCGGATGCCGACGCCAACAGAATCCCGTCAGTCGAACTTTTCACACGGTCTGCGTGAGTTCTGAGAATCCTGCCCGCTTGCAAAAGGTAGACCTTTTGCAAAGGCCTACCGCAGCGCGTCGAGGCCATTGTGCTTGACGACGTTCAACAGCTTTAGCGCCGCGCCGGTCGGCTGGCGCTCGCCGCGCTCCCATTGGCTCACCGTGTTCACCGCCACGTTCATGAATCCGGCGAGGACCGCCTGACTGATCCCCGTGCGTTCACGCACAGCCGCGATTTCTGCCGGTGACATCGCCTCGACCTTCGGCAAGGCGTCTTTGCCGAGCATCCGTAGCGTCGTCTTTTCCAGTGCGCCGTCGCTCACCGCGCCGACCTTGTGCAAGCCGCGCATGGCCTCGACGATCTCGCTGCGCATCCGCGACTTGCCGCGCGGCTTGGTCTCAAGCTCCTTCGTCATCTTTCACCTCCATCAATTCTTCGTCCGCGATAAGCCTGGCGATTTGCTGCGCCGTCAGCTCCAAGAATCCCCGCGCCAGGTGCTTGAATTCATCCAGTTCGTCGGCGTCGATGTTGCTGCGCTCGTTCTTGCCGAAGCCATATAGAAACACTGCCCGATCGCCGCGCCGAAACGCGATCACCGTCCGATAGCCGCCGCTCTTGCCCTGCCCCGCTCGCGGCAGACGTTGCTTGACCAAACCGCCGCCGAGATCAGCGTCGATTAGTCCCGCCTCAATGCTGCCGATCGCCTTGCAAAGCGTCGCGTCGCTGAGCCGTTCCTTGCGCTGAAACCGCGCAAATTCCTTCAACTTAAATATCCGCGTCAAGCGCCCCCCTACAATAAACTATAGCTCAATGAGTGGTAAAAAGTCAAAGGAATTGAATTCCAGGCGTCCCGGTGACCCAGCGGGCTGTCGTTAACCGAACCCGCAGGCGGTTTCAGCCCTTTCGGGCTTCCGTCCGCTGACGCTGATGTTTTCAAGCGGCCTGCCGGCCGCCGTTACTGGGCAGCCGGGGGTGCTCTCCTCGCGTTGCGGGCAGGCTTTCTCTATCGATAAGGGGCGGGTTATCGCCAGCGACGGCGCTTGGCTCACGGTGATGCGCTGTTAATTGGAAACCGGACAGGCTAGAGGGATTGCCTCGCCTGGAGCGCCTAAATTTGGGCGATCGGACGCGGGGCAGGGGGCCGCGTGGTCGAGCTGCGACAGCCCTCGAGCGAATTCGCGCCAGTGCGTGTCACTCATGAAGGCGCCCAAGTCGCGATCGACCTCGCTCGCGACATTCGCCGAGGTGAACACCATGCTGACCAAAACCGCCCGAACCGCAATCGTCGCTCTTGGCCTTGCGATCATCGCGCCTGGCTCCCACGCCCAGGCGCTGTCTGACGAAATCATCCTGGACTATCTCAAGTCGATGTACACCAGCATCGAGGTGATCGACTATAAACGAATCTACGAAGGCGGACTCAACGCGTTGAAGGACGTCGTCGTGATCAGCTATTCGCTCGATTATCCACGCGGTGGATCCTCGGAACCGCCGAAGACTTCCGAAATCGAAGTGCTCACCATGGAGGACGGCCGCATCAAAAACATTCCGATGCTTCCGATGCCGCCCGGCCAGATCGACAGCGTCAGCGTGCGCGACAGCATGATTCACATCGATGCCAAAACGTTTGGCGAAAACGACAAGCCCTGCTGCCCTTCCGAGCCGCGCAGTTTCATCTTTAAAGAATTCGACGGCATTCTGACGACCGACAATTGACAACGGTCAGCGCTTCGCCCGCGCCTGAGAGGCCAGGGCGAAGCGCCACACAGCGCCCCGAGGATGGCGACCGCCGGCGGCCTCTTCAATCAAGGCTCGCGCGATTCGCAAACGCCCAATTAAGCTCCTCCTGCAGCCCCTTAAACGGCACGACGGGATCGTTCTCGATCGGCTCGTCCGGATGCGCCCTGGCGTAGGCGTAATTCGCGCGAAATTCTTCAATCGTCCCTTCCAGGATTCTCTGAACGTTATGCGCGCGTTCGACGAGCGGGATCAGATCCTCCAGACCGAAATAAATGATCACTTCCTCCCAGCCGCGCCAAACATGCTGCTCCGGCTCTTGTTCGAGTTCGTCGAACGCGCGGACGAGGAATGCTTTCAAGGTCGGCATGTCGAGCTCGCCTTTGATCACCAAGATGATCAGCGTCCGGAACTGCCAAAAGCGGATCGAGTCGTGCGCGGTATGATCAAGCAGCAAATTGAATAACGGGACGGGATTTCCGTCGTAGATTTCCGCCATCACCCGCGGCCCCACATCGCTGAACACGGTTTCCGACAGCAAATTTGGCTCGCCCGCCCAGGACCACTGCAACAGGGAGGCGTACCGCGGATAGGCCTCCGTTCGCCGCCATTCGGCCGCAAGCAAAAATCCATAAAACAACGCCGACGGCTTGCGCAGGAGCTTCTTACACAGCGACGCATACTGGCGATCGGACTTGGCGTTTTCGAGTATCTCTTCGAATTGACCAATAAGACGATCGATCTCCGCCTCAAACAGCGGCGCCACCGCGTCGGGCTGCTCAAGAGCCGCATTCAGCGCGTCGACCGGCAGGTCGTCATGGCGCTTCGCAAGCTCTTTCATAATTTGTTCGGGAGTCATTCTCCAGTCCTCGCCTCGCCGTGACGCCAGTGAAGACGCCTAGAAACAGAATTATCAACGAATTCGCGCCGGTTCGTGATCACCTTCCTTTGTGACTCCGAAGGTTCAAACACGCAAGCAGACGTAACAGCGGAACGTAACATTTCAGACTATCCAAAAGCCGCCAGAATAACATTCGTAGAGCCGAATGAATGCCATTCGCGGCCCCGCTGCGCAAGGGTCAAGCCCGGCGCTGGCGCGCCCTTGCCCTGCGCGGCCGCGAATGTCCGCTGGTGTTTAAAGCGAGAATTCCTGCAGAAGAAAAGAGGCGACGATGAAAATGTCCAGCCACGCGGTTCGGGCTCAACGCGTTGAGCCTCGCACCTCGCTCGATGATTTTCCCACACCCTGCTGGGGCACGCGATCCCTGGTCGAGGAAGTCCTGGCGCAAACCGATATCGGCGTCCCCGAAGGTCGGGTTTTCGAGCCGACCGCGAACCGCGGCTACATGAGCCGGCCCCTCAAAGAATATTGGCCTGATGTCACGACCTCCGACATTTTCGACTATCGGCCCGATCCAGAGACGATCGACCCGCAAGATCATGTGGGCGATTTCCTCGCCGCCGGCGAAACGGTCGCCACAACAGCCGAGATCATTATCTCCAACCCGCCGTTCAAGGCGGCCCAGGCCTTCATCACCCGCGCGCTTGCCCTGCCCGATTGGCGCCTGGTCGCGATGCTGACCCGCTCATCCTTCGTGGAGGGCGAGACACGCTACCATGGGCTTTTCGCGGACAGCCCGCCCCAGTTCATATGTCAGTTCGTGCAACGGCTGCCGATCATCAAAAGCCGAGTCCGCAAGTGGAAGCGGAAGCCGACCTCGACGACGCCCAGAGGAATGCGACAAAGCACCGCGACGTCCTACTCCTGGCTGGTCTGGTGGCGCGGTGCGCCAACAGATTGGGGCGATCCGCGCTTCCGATTCATTCCGCCTTGCCGCGACCGGCTCGAACGCCCGGGCGATTATCCGGACGAATGAGGACATGACCCCTAACCCTCAACTCAAGGAAGCCAACATCATGAGATCGCTTCAACTCGCCACCACCTGCGAACCGCATTCGAGCGCCGAGCTTATCGCCAGATACCGGGCCGCACGACAACGGCTCTATTCACCAGGCGTCACAACCCCGAAAATGAAGACACCGATCCGCGAGCTGGTCGGAACGGACCCGGCGACGGTTCCCACAACAATCCCGACGCCCGTTACAACTCTATCACGCCTGGTCTCGACGATTGACCTGTCGAACGAGAAATCCGGGCCGATCCTGAAGCTGGTCTCCGAACGAACGGGCGTCTCCATCAAGGAAATCCTTGGCGACGAAAAGCCAGCAGCGATCGCCGCTGCGCGACAAGAGGCCATGTGGGCGGTGAAGAAGATCACTAACTGGTCGTTGCCCCGCATCGGCCGCCGATTCAACCGCGACCACACCACGGTCCTTCACGCCATTCGTCGGGTTGAAGAACGGGCCATCCAGGACGCCGATCTGCGCGCCTTCATGGAAGCCATCAAAACCACCTTCTGCTGATAGGCCGACAAGGCCGCTTCGACTTCGCGCCATTCGATCCTTCCCTTGATGCCTCATCGAGAGGCCCGGAAGGAAAGCGCACATTCATCCCTACCGCTATCGCCGTCTGTCGCCGCAAGGGTGCGTCGCTCGCTCCCGCGCGATTCCGCGCGCCCTTGCCACGTCGCCGCCTCGCGATCGGGTTGGCCTCAATCGCAAAAAAACCAGCCGGAACGAGCCTCCCGGCGACAATCCAGGAGAAGGAGATGAAACATCCTCAAACCGAACTTGACGAACTGCGCGCCGCCGTCAGTTGCGCGACCGTTCTTGAACAGGCGACGCCGCCCTGGCGGCTCGACCGCGCTGAGAGCACCCGTCATTGCCTGAAATACCGTCGTGGCGCCGGCGAGATCGTCATCGTCACGCATAATGGCGCCGGCTGGTGGGACCCCAACAGCGACGCCAAGGGCGATGTGTTCGGCCTCGTCCAACATTTGGAGCCTGGGCTGAATTTCGGCCACGTGCGCAAAGCGCTTCGGCCGCTCGCTGGCGTCCAGCCGGACTTCACGCCCATGGAGCGAATCAGGACCAGATCCAACGCGTCGCTCCCGATCGCCGAGCGATGGGCGCAAAAGCGCCGGTTGCGCAAGCATTCGCAGACCTGGCTCTATCTTGCGGGCCGCGGTTTGCCGGAAACCGTGCTTCTTGCCGCCGCCCGCTGCGACGTCATTCGCGACGGCCCCTACGGCTCGGCCTGGTTCGCCCATCGCACCGCCGGCGTTGTCACCCATGTCGATGTCCGAGGCCCGACCTACAAAGGTTCGCTCACCGGCGGCTGCAAGTCGCTGTTTTTGTTCCCGCGCGACGCCGCGCTTCGAAGCCGTTTCGTCCTGGCGGAGGCCGCGATCGACGCGCTGAGCCGCGCCGCGCTCGAAAATCTGCGCGACGACACGGTTTATGCCGCGACTGGCGGGGGCATGGGTCCGGAAACGACCGCCGCCATCAGAAACCTCTTGCTCTCGATCGCGGCCATGCCCGCCGCGCGGTTCGAAAGCGCGACCGACGCCAACCTCGCCGGCGATCGCTATGCGGCGCGCCACGAGACGCTCGCCAAGGAGGCGGGCGTTCCCTTCCTGCGCCGCCGCCCGCCGCTTGAAGGCGAGGATTGGAACGACGTCCTCAAATCCCAAGGAGATACGCCATGAAACATGAACACGTCGACACGGCGCCACAGCGCGCCTTCATCCTGTTTCGATCCGGCCACAAATTCAATCTCCTCGATCCCACCCCCGACAGCTGGACCGACGAAGACCTCGCATACAACCTCGCGCGCATCCCCCGATGGGCCGGCGCGACCAAATGGAAGCGCCCGCTCTCCGTCGCTCAACACAGTCTGCTCGTGCTGCGCATCGTCGAGATGCAACAACAGCTGACGGCCCGGGAAGCCCTCAGGGAGTTGGGCCACGATGGGTCTGAGGCGCTCTTGGGTTGGGACCCGACCGGACCGCTGAAGCCGCATCTCGGCGGCGCATTCCTCGCGCTCGACGAGAAGCTGCAAGGTTTGATCGACGTGCGCTACCGTCTGCCCAAATGGACAACGGAAACCTACCGGCTCCACAAAGCGGCTGACAAACTGGCTGCGGCATCCGAGGCGTTTCACGTCGTCGGATGGAGCCGCGAGGAACTGCGCGACACCCTCGGCATCATCGTTCCTCCGTTGTCGATTGACCCGCTGACCGCTCCCGATCCGAGCTTCGAGCCCTGGGAGCCTTGGCCCGCCAGTGTCGCGGAATCGATGTTCCTGGACCGCCTTTACGGCCTGCTCGACGCCGCCCGTTGCGAGGAGGCTCACGCCGCCTGCGACGCAAGCGCGTCGATGCCCCATCACACCTGAGCGGAGCCACAATCATGTCCGATCCCGATGAATACCTGCCCGAACTCGATAGCGGCCCCGACATCTGGGACGACTGGCAATCCATGATGGCCAACGAGCCCGGCGAAACTCTGCCCGACGCTTGGGAAACGCTTGCCGCACGCTTAACGCCGGTTCAACGAGAGGCGGCAATGCACCCAGGGTCGACGCTCGTTCTCGCCGGCGCTGGCACGGGCAAGACTTCGACGCTGACCGCCTCGGTGGTTTACAAGATCGAAATCGAGGAAATCCCGGCCTCCCGCATTCTCGTGTCCACCTTCACCAACAAGGCGGCGGCCGAAATGGCCGAGCGCATCCGCGCCGCTCTGGGCGAACACGCCGCGCCCAACTGGCTCGGAACGTTCCATGGCCTGGGCGCCAGACAGTTGCGCACCTCCCCGGAGATTGCTGGCCTGCGCAAGGATTTCGACATTCTGGACGCCGGCGACGCCCATCTCCTGATCAAGCGCATCATGAAGGCGCTGAACATCGCCAATAACCCGGAGAGCGCCGGAGGTCGCGATCCGGTCAAGACGATCGCCAACAAAATTTCGTCGTTCAAGGACCAGTTGATCACCCCGGAAACGGCCTCGTCCCGGATCGAGGCCATGATCGCCGCCGCCGAAAGAAAGGGCGAACCGATCGAAAGCATGACGTTCCGCAACGCCGCCAAGATCTATGCGCTCTACCAGCAGCGCCTGCGCGAGGCCAACGCCGCCGATTTCGGCGATCTCCTGCTTTGGCCGACCCTGGCGCTGATGAACGACAGGCAATATCGCCGGCAATGGGCCGAGCGCTTCGACGCCGTGTTGGCGGACGAATTTCAGGACGTCAATTACGCACAGCACTCCTGGCTGAAGGCCATGGCGAGCCATTGCAATCGCCTCTTTGCCGTGGGCGATGATGACCAATCGATCTACGGCTGGAGAGGGGCTGATGTAGGACTCATACGCAGATTCACCCGCGACTTTCCCGACGCCGGCGAATTCCGCCTCGAAGAGAATTTCCGCTCGACCGGCCATATCCTCGCCGCCGCCAACGGCGTTATCGCCGGCGACAAGAAGCGCCTGGGCAAGACGCTCTACACCAATCTGGGCGACGGCCAGCCGATCACGATCGCAACCTATCGCGACGCCGAGGCCGAGGCGCTCAATCTCGCGGCCGCCATCAACGCGCGCCATGGCGAGGGCCTGCCCTGGGACCATATGGCCGTGCTCTATCGCACCAACGTGCTGTCGCGCGCTTTCGAGGAAGCGCTGATGCGCGCCAAAATCCCTTACGAGATCGTGGGTGACGTCGGCTTTTACGCGCGCCAGGAGATCAAGATCGCGCTCGCCTATCTACGCCTCGCCACCCATCCCGACGATCGCCAATCCGACGAAGCGTTCCGTCGCGTGATCAACGAACCGCGCCGGGGGTTCGGTCCGCAAACCCTCGCGATCGTTGAGGAGGAAGCCGCGTTCCGCAAGGTGTCGCTGCTCTGCGCGCTCGACACGGCCACTCTTCCTCCGAAAGCCCGCGGCGAAGGCCTGAAAATGGCCGACCAGGTCCGCCGCATCGGCGCTCACCGGAGCCATTCGCTCGCCGATCAGATTTCTCTATTGCTCGACGCGTGCGGCTATCGCCAGTTGTTGCGCGCCAGCAAGGCCGAAGACGCCGCCGGCCGACTGGAAAATCTGGAAGAACTGGTCTCGCTGGCTTCGAGCTTCCATTCCGCGCGCGAGCTCCTCGATCACGCAGCGCTCGCCACCAACCGCGCCAGCGAAGGCGCGGCGCCCGCCGTTCGTTTGATGACCATGCACCGCGCCAAGGGCCTGGAATTCGAGCAGGTGTTCCTGCCCGCTTTCGAGAACGGCATTATCCCGTCGACCTATGGCGACGCCGCCGAGGAACGGCGTCTCGCCTATGTCGCGCTCACGCGCGGCAAGCGCCATGTGACGATTTCCTCAGCGCAATTCCGGCGCGGTCCGAGCCAGCCGTCGATCTTCATCGAGGACATTCCCGCCAACGCCAAGGCGCACGCCAAGCGTCCGTCCGATCAAGCTGGACGGTCCCACCTTTCGCCGCAAAGGGCCAACGCGTTGCGCGCGCTCGGCGCCCGTCTGCGCAGCCTTTGATCCCGATCCGTTCGAACAGGAGCCCGCAATGGAACGATTGCCAGAAATCCAGGAGATCGCCGCGGCGCCGGATGACGCGGCGCCGCGCCAGGTTGAACGCCTGATCCTGCGCGAGGGCCTGCCCACGCGCCGCACAAATTATACCCAGAAAGCTCGGATCGCCGGGCACAAGCTCTATCTGCAGGTCGGAGAATATCCTGACGGCCGCCTCGGCGAAATCTTCATCGACATGCACAAGGAAGGCTCGGCGTTTCGCGGCCTGATGAACAGTTTCGCCATCGCGGTTTCCATAGGCCTGCAATTTGGCGTGCCGTTGGAGGAATTCGTCGACGCGTTCGTTTCGACCCGTTTCGAGCCGGCTGGCGTCGTCGAGGGCAACGACGCCATCACCAGCGCCACCTCGGTCATCGACTACATCTTTCGCGAACTCGCCATTTCCTATCTCGGTCGCGACGACCTGAAGTCCGACGCGGACCTGTCAGCGCTTTGAGTAGACGAAAGCGTGCCTATCCGGTCAAGGCATGCATTACATGTAGAGGGGCGGCGAGCCAGATTGAGGCGGCATGATCGACCGGGTCCGGCTCGAAGCGGTCCTATGACATGAAAGTCCACCGGCGGGAGTCGCATGCTCAACGGACGTTCCGATAGCGAAATGAATCGGCGCTCGTGACTATTGAAAAACGGGCGTGAGAATCGACGACCGGCAGCGCCGCAACCTTAGATTGAAAAATTATAGCTTCTTCAATTATTTGGAGAATATTCTCTGCACTTGGAATGTTGACGCTCTCTCATCAGGGACGGGACATGGTAGCAATTCTGGAGGCGCAACCGGGCGAAGCATCGTCGACCTCCAACAGTGATCGAAGCTTTGCTGTCCGCTTGATGGAGCATCTAGTCGTACCAACCTTTGTGATTGACCGCGACGGGCGGGTCATCATCTGGAATAAAGCCTGCGAACGCCTGACGGGCGTATTGGCAATAGATGTATTGGGAACGCGCGAGCACTGGCGAGCTTTCTATGACGTGGAGCGGCCTTGCCTTGTTGATCTGCTGCTTAGAAATCAGGAAGCGGAAGCCGTCTCTCTTTACGCCGCACATTCCGACGTAGTCGGCGCCCGCAATGGGCTATCGGCGGAAAACTGGTGCGTTATGCCGGGGGCCGCGAGACGGCTCTATCTGGCGATCGACGCCGGGCTCATCTTCGACGACTCGGGCGAAATCATCGCCGTGGTCGAATCTTTGCGCGATATTACCGCGCAAAAAGTCGCCGAAGCCGAGCTTCAAGCCCTTGCCTCAAGCGACGGGCTGACTGCGATCGGTAACCGCCGCTTCTTCGACAGTCGCCTTGAAGACGAGTGGCGACGAGGGCGCCGCAATGGATCCTCGATGTCGGTGTTGCTGCTCGATATCGACTTCTTTAAACAATATAATGATGCTTTCGGTCATCAACGTGGCGACGACTGCTTGCGCCTTATCGCCGCCACCATCGTAGGCCAGCTTTTTCGCGCCGGCGACGTCGCCGCACGCTACGGCGGTGAAGAATTTGCTGTGATTCTTCCCGATACTGATGCAATTGGGGCCTTCGAGGTTGCGGAGCGCATTCGCACGGCGATCGAAAAGCTGGGACTGCCGAATCCTGCACCCCAAGGCTTCGGAAAAGTGACTGCGAGCATTGGCGTGACCTCCATCGAGGCATTGTCGTCGCATCCCATCGAAAAACTCGTCTGTTTTGCAGATATCGCCCTTTATCGCGCCAAGGAGGCCGGTCGGAACCGCGTAGCTGCCTATGACGATGCGCCAGGGTGCCGAAAAGCCCGAGTTGCTCAGCACG
Organism: Rhodoblastus sphagnicola; assembly: GCF_002937075.1. Classification (GTDB taxonomy): domain Bacteria; phylum Pseudomonadota; class Alphaproteobacteria; order Rhizobiales; family Beijerinckiaceae; genus Rhodoblastus; species Rhodoblastus sphagnicola. The sequence goes on along the minus strand of NZ_NHSJ01000112.1, from coordinate 23,508 downwards.
CGGGCTCGCAAATTCCGATTATCTCATCGTCTGACTGCGCTGCTTGTCGCCTTACTGCAGAGACGAGCAGCACTACTCGAACGTCGTCAGCCTGTTCATCATCGTCAGCACCGCAGCCACCTTGAATGCGCACGGCGTCACCGATATTCAAACCTCCGCTCAAGCGGCTGAGGCGCTGCGACCGATCGCGGGCGTGTTGACGTTCGCGCTTTTCGCGGTCGGCATCATCGGCATCGGGCTGCTTGCGGCGCCTGTGCTCGCCGGTTCCGGCGCCTACGCCCTTGGCGAGGCGCTGGGCTGGACGACCGGCCTTGACGCAAGCCGCTCGACGCCAAGGCGTTCTATGGCACGATCGCGGTGTCCACGCTGATCGGCGTTCTCATCAATTTCGTCGGACTTGATCCGATCAAGGCGCTGTTCTGGTCGGCGGTGATCAACGGCGTGGTGGCGGCGCCGCTGATGGTCACCATCATGCTGATGGCGATGCGACGCGACGTGATGGGTCGCTTTGTGCTTCCGCGTGCTTTGTGGGCCATGGGGTGGCTGTGCACTGGCGCAATGACGGTCGCGGTGGGCCTGATGTTTGCGACCTGGCGGTCTTGACCAAACCTAGAGAGCGAAGCGAGATCGAGCGTCGCCCGTGACGTCCTCCGGCTTTCATCGTGGCGCAGTGCGTCAGGCCACGATGAACCTGGAATAGCCGTGCGGGGCACCGCCCAGCCGCCTTGACCGACGGTTGGGCGTCCTCTCACACTTCATCCCGCCGACGTCCACCAAGCGCGCGCGACCGCTCTAATTGCAGTGGTTGTATGCGCGCTAGGTACGGAAGAAAGAAAAGAGAAAGAAGGGACGATTCGCCGACGCGCGGCGGTCGCCGCAAGGGTCGGGCCGTGCGCTGACGCGCCCTTGCCCCGACCGCCGCTGTCGGCGGGCTCAGGATTTATCTCGAAGAGATAAGAGGAACTCCTGAGATGATGACCATCGAGGCAAAGACCGATTGCGCGGGCGCTCCGTCCGCCGCCACGCGCAACGGCAAACTGGAAGACCCCGGATTTGGTTGGTCGCCCGCCGTTTTCGATGCCAGCAATCATGGACGCGAAGCCTGGCGTCAACCGCCGATGGCCGATGACGACGAGCTTCTGTTTCACGAGCCCGGCCGCATCCTGCCTTCGGTCCATGAGGGTGTCAGCGGAACCGACTGCCGCAGCCACAGCTTCAAGATCGTCAAGCCGCGCGTCGGCAATTACGCGCTGATCGTCCAGCATGGCAGCGGCATTGAGCGCGTCGATCTCGGCTATTCGCGCCGAACGGTCAACGCCTTCGAGCAAATGGATTCCGACACGCGCTTTCGCCTGATGTGGTCGATCCTCGACATCCATACCAACGCCAAGCGGGAGGCCGCTGAAGCCACCGCGAAAACCTTCCGGGAAGCTTTCGTCCAGGGCCGGTTGAAGAAGCGCCATCTCCCCGCGCGCGGAACGACCAAGGTCTGGATCGAACCGGCGCACGCCGGCGCCGCCTGAGACGCGACCACGCTAGCCACTCCCGAATACCTCTTCACCAGAAACCATGCGCGCTGGTCTCCCGCCTGGACGCGCCCGTTCGCCTTTCAATCGAGGGCCACAGAGATGCTTTTAACTGAAACCCAGGCCACCGAAAAATGGTGTCCCCACACCAGATTTGTCTTCGGCAATAACGATTCCGCCGCAAATCGTTGGGACAGCGTGAACACCACACAGCTTTCGCCCAAACATTGCCAGTGCATCGGCGCCCGCTGCATGGCCTGGCGCTGGTTCGACGAGTTCATCACCAAATCGGCGATCCGCAACGTGCTCGGCAACCCCTGGGCCGAGACCGAAGCCGATACCGACGGACGCCCGCCCGATGTTCCCGCCGATTGGGAATTCTGCCCAGCCGCTGAAGACACCAGCGCCTGCTGGCGCGAACCCGAGGCAGCCACCAACGCCAAGCGGCGCGGCTACTGCGGCCTCTCTGGTCTCCCCAAAATTTGAGTTCGCGCGCCCGAGCGAGAGGCTTGGGCGCTCGCAATCGCCCTCAAACAGGAAAGGACGCAATCATGAACCTGTGTTGGACCATCACCGACGACGGCGCGTTCATCTGCGGCGATTTTGATAGCCGCGTGACCTCCTACAGCTACCCGACCAGCCCGAACGCGGAAAAGGCCAAGCGCCTCGCGCGGCGAGGCATTCCGGCGGTCAAGAAGTTCGCCGTCCGCGTCATCGACACCGCGACCAGGTCGCGCGTCGGCTGCGAGCGCGAGGCGGAATACGACGCCCGCAACTGGCGCAGGATCAACGCCGGCGCGCACGAATAACCGACCAGGGCGCGCGAGCGCGCGCCCTTTCGCCCCTGCATTACGAAAACGGGAGAGTGACATGGTCCCCGCCTGGATCATCGCCGAGGACGGCGCATTCATTTGTGGCGACCGCGCCAGCGGCGTCACCTGCAATTCCGAACCCACCAGCATCTTCGCCGAGTCCGCCGCCCGCGCGGCCGGCGCCGGCATCGCGGCGATCGCGCGCTTGGCGTTCAACATCCTCAAGGGCGAGCGCGCCCGGCGTTTGGGGCACGGCCTCGAGGCGGAATCCGACGCGGCCAATTGGCATAAGATCAATCTCGGTGAAGCGCCGGTGCTCATCTGCGAGGGCGCCAGCGAGGAGGTCGTGGTAGAGCAAATGACCATTTGGAACGCGGCATGGTCGCGGGCGAAAGCCGAATACCTCACGGCGAAGCGCAACAAACCCTTCTTCTACAAGCTGATGCCGCTCTCGACGGGCCATTTGTGCGCAGAGACGCGCGAATGGTTGTCCGATCGACCGGCTGACGACTGGCCGATCCTCGGCGGCGTGACGGAATACGGCTATTTCGTCCATTGCCCGGAAGAGATCCACGAGCTTCCCGCCGATCTTTGGGCCTGCATCATCGTCGCCAAAAGCAGAGGCGCCGACTACATCCTGTTCGACCAGGTGGAAGAGATCCTGCCGAACCTGATCGACTTCACCGAGCAGGACAATGAAAGCGCGATCGGCATGGCCGACGCGCGGATCGAGACCGGCGCGCGCAACGACGCCGTGGTTCTGTCGGACGGCGTCACGCTCATCTTTCCAAAAGCCCATGACAATCAAGCCGCCGCCATCGAGACTGAAATGTTCCGCGACGCCTGGCGCGACCTTATCGGCCGAGACGCGGAAACCGGCGCGCTTCTGCCGTGGACCATCGAGAAGCTCGCAGTGCTTTCGGCGAAGCGCCGCGAGGATCTGATCCACGAAAGCAGGCGCCACGCATGAAAGTCGCCCAATTCAGATCGGTGATGGAGGCTCTCGAAGAGACTGCGCTCACCGGCGACAGCCTCGCCATCAATCGCGAAGAACCATTCTTGATTTATGCGTCGCATGCCACGCCGAGAATGCCTTTATGATTTTTTCAAAGAAGACCGGAGGCAAGAAGCCGTAGTCGTAACGGTCGTTTTTGCCGGGCACTTTTCTGAGGTCGTAGCCCGGCCAATCGAACTGATTGCCTTCCACGACAACAACCCATGAGCGCTCATCATCAAGACCCAGATGCCGTTTCAAGGCCGGTGGAATTTCAATGGCGCCGGCTTCGTCGGCAGGAGGCGTGTGGGTGATTGGGAGGACTGTAACTTCGGTTGCGTCGTTCTCTCCGCGTTCGACCGCCAAAACGATCACGCTGGGCCGGTTTTTCCGCCCTTCGTCTTGGCCTTTTTCATGTTCGTAGCGCCAGAGATACGCAAAGGAGATTACAAGGCCCGGCTCGGGCAAAGGGATGGGCATGTGCCCCCGTTATTTCTGATCTAACAGAGCATTGAGATGAGCATGGCGCTCATCCATGCGCGACCGGCTGATTTCAGCAACTTTGTCATCAGGCAGCTCCGCAGTCGCGAAGCTGCGGCGGAGCTGTTTAAAGCGCTGGAATTCTTCATATTCGGTTGGGCCGACAAAATAGCCCGTGATCGAACCGTGGCTCGACACCGGGACAGCAGCCCGCTGCGCTTGCATTCGATAGCGGCCGAAATTGCGCGTGAATTCCGCAGCGGGAACGGCTTCGATCTTAGCCATAAGGTCTCCCTTTCAAAGAAAAATATACATGAGTTGCGTGAAAAACGCAACTTGCGCGACTTACGCTAAATGTGCGGATGAGGCGGATCCTCATCAGGGCATCGCGAAACAACAAAAGACGAACAAAAGAGAATGAGATTTTCGCCACCGCATCGCCGTCACCCGCCGCAAGGGTCAAGCCCGGCGCTTCGCGCCCTTGCGGCGGGCTCGGGATGCGAAGCGCAAGTGGCTGTTATCGGACCAGAAAATGGAAAGGACAGCCTGATGAACAAATTCAGTGTTTCCTGCTCGCACCGCGATGAGCGCTGGCAACTCAAAAACGCGCCGTTCCGCGAGAATTGCGAAACCAATTATCGCCTGCACTTCGACCGCTTCGACGGTTGGTCGGCCAGCGCGCCCAACTTCGGGTGCGGAAAGTCCTTCCCGACGCCGGAGCGCGCCATCCACGCGTTGCTGTTTGAAAACGGCGCCTCCTTCATCATCATCACACCGGAGGGCTGACCATGTCCTTCGTGATCCGGAACATCGACACCCTCACGTTCCAGACCACCGAGGGGCGCTTTTCCAGCGAGCTTGATCTCGCTCGGCATTATCCAACGGCGAAAGCGGCAAACGCCGAACGCTACGACGGCGAGCGTATCATTAACCTGCGCACCGGGCGTGATGTCACCTCGACGCCGAGCGAGGAGCACGAGTGACCATGGCGCGCCCCATCTCTTATTCCGTCCCCTGCGCCGACAAGAACGGCGTCATCAGGTTCGAACCCCGCCTGGGCACGCCGATCAGGCTTTACATCGGCAATTACCAGCATCGCTTCGCAATCCAGGTCCACAATAGCCAGACCTCGCTCGTTCACGTCGAAACCGGCCTGATCGTCGGCGACGTCAACGACGCCGCTGTTCGCATGATGTGTTCGCGCGGCGGCGGCGCGCCGACCGACCGGGACGCAGCCAAATGGCTGATCGACGCGCTCATCGCCCAGCATGGCGCCGACAAGATCAACAGACAGATCAAGCAAAAGCTGGCGGAAGTCGCCCGCTACCGCGAAGTGGCGGTGGCCTGACCATGCCCGCCTGCGAAGTCACAGTCGAGTTCTGCTCAATCGACCCGCGCGACCCCATGGGGCCGCGCATGTTCGTCGCACACTGGTTCGCGCATGTCATCGAGCATCGCCGGCGACATTTCGTGCGCTACCGCGAGACCATGGATTTCGCGGAGCGCAAGGCGACGAAAACAGACGTCGTGCGCGACCACATTCCCGCCGAAGCCCGCAACCTGATCGGCCCCCCCACCACATTGAAGGCGTGAGCCATGATGCACCAAATCGAACACAACCCCACCACCGGCAAAATCATCGCCAAGCGGTTCACGCTCGAGGAGATCGAAGAGGCCAACGCCAACAATTACGGCCTCTGCCTCGCCTGCGGAGCCGAGCGGGAGTGCTGCGAGCCGGACGCGCGGAAATATCGCTGCGTGTCCTGCGAACACGACACGGTCTATGGCGCCGAGGAAATCGCGCTCATGGGCCTGCTGAAATAAAGCAAGCAACCGCCGAGCCGTCCCAGGCGGCCGGCGCTTCGCGGGAGAAAAACAATGGCCAATTTTTACGGCAATTGTCGTTCAAACTATTTCGCGGTGAAGGACGAGGATACGTTCAAAGCGTGGATCGCCCAATACGAGGTGACGCTGATCACGCGCGGCAACCTTTTCGGCTTCGTCTCGGACGACGAATCCGGTGGCGTTCCTCACCGCTGCGACGATGATGACGCCATCGACATCGACAGCGAAATCGCCGCGCACCTCGCCGACGACCAGGTCTGTGTCATCATGGCTTCGGGAGCGGAAGCCGCCCGGTACATTGCCGGATCGGCCATCGCCATTCACGCGAATGGCGAGAGTTTCAGCATCAACTTGAGCGACATTTACACGCGTGTCGCCGAGGAATTCGGCGAAGCCGCGCAATTCACCGTGGCCGAATACTGAACGGGTGACAACGGCCACGCCCCAGCCTGGGCCGACGGAAGAAATAGAACAAAAAAAGAAAATAAAATTTCGCTACCGCATCGCCGTCGCCCGCCGCAAGGGTCAAGCCCGGCGCTTCGCGCCCTTGCGGCGGGCTCGGGATGCGCAACGCAAGTGGCTGTTCAAGGTCCAAAAAATGGAAGGACAGCCCAATGATGCAATACATCATCCGCACCGACACGCCGTTCGCCGGCCACGTGCAATCCTACATCAGGCCCGACGGCTTTGTGGCCTATGCCGATGGCGACCTGACCCCCGAACAATATGGCGTCGAACGCGGCTTCCCCATTCGCGTGGTGAATGACGCCGAACTCGACGCAATGCTCGTGACCTGGACGGAGCGCCAGATCACGGAGCCGACCGAAGAGACGCTGGCCGACTTCACCTATGCGCTCGACTGCCTGCCGCCGTGCCGCTGGCAACGCTATCGCGGCGTCGAAATGTTCCATATTTCCGAAGGGCTTTCGCACGACCTGGTGCAGTGGCACGTCGCCATAGGCGAAAAGTGCTTCACCTTCGTCGACCGCAGATCCGCACCCACCGAAACGATCGCCGCCAAGGCCGCCGCCGCCAACGGGCGATAACCCCAGCCTTCAACGCGCCAAAGACACGCTCTGGCCGACGCAGACCCGTCGCCAGGGCGCACTCGCGTTCGACCCTTCGCCAGCAAGCCTGAAGGAACACCCAATCATGAACACAGCAACTCCACAGCCCGAGGACGAGATCACGCACGTCCTGTATCTGATCGGCGCCAGCGCCTATGCCTGCATCACCACCGGCGACGGCCGAAAGGTGGACATCCTGCTTCAGGGCGGACAGAGCGGGCAAAACTCGCTCCGCGCATTCGCCGCAGCCAAGCAGCGCGAAGCCGCCCGCGCCGGACACATGGCGCGCCTGGCTCGTGACGCCGCCGACTGGCTCGACCGGCAGTCCGGCCCAATCTTCCGGAGGGCCGGAGAATGAAGCTCCCGACCTTCCACCTGAACGGCTCGTCCGCCGCTGCGCTCCGAGACGAATATCGCGCGGCTTATGCTGCGCTTGGCGCCGCGCTGACGGCGCTGGCCGCCACCCATCCGCATGGGAGCGACTATTACCCGCAAGACGATGACGCCTTCCGCGCCGCGCTCGCCGAGCACCGCACGCGGGTCGCCCCGCTCACCAACGTCCATACCGAGATCGGCGCGCTCTATGCCCATTGCCAAGAGGGAGTCGAGACATGAACGCCAGCCCAACGCCCCGCGTCACTTTCGCCGCGCGCATGACCGCCGAACGCGACACCTACGCCGACCAATTGGACGATGTTCGCGCTCTCCTGATCGAGATCGAAGTCTATCTCGCCAGCCCGAAATTTCACGGCGCGGACAACGATTACGCCCACGTCACCACGGACATTCTGCCAAAGGTTCGCGCCGCCCGCGTGGCCGCCACACCTTTGGTGAGCAGAGGCCGGCGATGATCCGCCCCTGCGACGTCCTCGTCCTCATTTCGTGCTCCGGCGTGAAGACCGGCGGCGGCAAGAAGCCGCTGATCGACCTCTACGCCGGCCCGATGTGGCTGATCAACGAGCAATCCGGCTTCCTCTGCCACGGCCCGAATTACGAAGAGGTCTTCACTCAGGCGGTTTCCGTTCGCGCGGTTCCGCGCTCCACTCCCAGGGAGGATTGACCATGACCGAGCAACAAAAGACGCCGATCTGTCCGCATTGCGGAAGCCACGACATCGTGTTCGACGCCGCCGCGCGCTGGTCGGACGAAAAGCAAGAATGGGAGCTTTCCAGCACCCACGACAACACCACCTGCGACGATTGTGGCAGCGAATTTGACGCCCCCGATTGGATCAAGAGGGGCCAGGATCCCTCGATCTACGTCTTCGACGCCTCCGGTCACGGCTATCTCGAAGCGGGATGGTGGGTGCGTGCGGCCGACGCCCCTGGCGGCCTGATCGGGCCGCTGATCGCCGAGGAAAACGCCGAAGTCGAGCAGACACGTCTCATGGACCGACGCAACCGCCTGTTCAATTGCTGCACGAACTGTCTGCCCCCCGATTGGTCGCAGTTCTCGTTCATCACCATCGGCGGCTGCAAGGACGACCCCGACGATCCCGGCCACACGCTCGGGCTGTGCTCCGACGAGGAAGCGGAATTCTGGACCGTCTATGCCCGGCACAAGGAGCCCGACAGCGGCGAGGCGATCACCGATTGCAAGACCAAGGCCGAGGCGGAAGCCGTCGCCGCCGAGCTTTCCAAGCTTTCCGCCCTGCCGATCGGCTGGCCCAGCGCGGTGGAGGCCTGACCGATGCGCCTGACCAAACCCAGCAACGACCAAGAGGCGCTTCAAGCGCTTGTCACGATCATCATCGCGCAGGACTATTCCATCTCGGTGAATGACGGCGGCGATTGGCCGGTGAAACGATCGACCGACATCCCCGAGATTTGCGAGGCGGCGTCCGCCGTCAGCGAGGCGCTGTTGCGCCTGCGCGGCGGCGACGGAGCGACGGCCGGCATGATTGATCTGGTGTTCGGCAACGCGCCCGACGAGCTGATCAGCGATCACACCGACAATCCAGCGATGACCGCAATCTTCGACGAATTCCAACGCTGTTTTTCGAGGGAGTGACGGTCATGCAAACCGGAGACAAAGTTGTCGTCGCGACCTACGAGCACAAACACGGCTCCGACACACGCGTGTTCACGAGCGAGGCCGGCGCTCATCGTTGGCGCACCGCCATCGCGCTCAAATGGTGGGAGCACGAACTCTCCAGCATAAAGCCGAAGCCCGACAACCCGAATGAGGCGGCCGCCGCTTACTGGGATCACATGGAGGAGCGCGACTTCGAACACTTCACCATTCAAGAAGCCGACGTCGAAGAATAATCACCCATTTGGAACGATGGACACCTGACCATGCACACCGCCGAATTCTCGCTGTTTGCCCGGATCAATGACGAACGCGCGCTCATCAAGGGCGCTCGTCGCCATGCGATGCGCGCCAACGCCATGACCGCAAGAGAGGCCATCAAACTGATCGACGGCGTCAAGGCGGCGCTCATCCAATTTCTCGACCCCGGCGTTCCGCCGCACCCCGGCTTCGAAATCCTCGAATCCACCTGCGAAACCCACCGGAATTAACAAAACCCAGGCACAAGAGTTGACCCCGATGCACACGCCCTGGGGAGAATCCGAAGAACAGCAAACCTATGCCAAAGGAATCACATTCTACCAGACGCCGTCCCACGGCGGCTTTCATGTGCTTCCCGACCAGAATGCAAAAATCCATACCGCCTGGCGTCGTGAGGACGGATGGTACGAAGAAGATTGCGATTGGGCGATCGTCGCCATGACGTTTCCCGACTTGTTCGACGCCGAGCACGTCGAGAGCGCCAGGAACACCGCCAAAGCGTGGCATCCGCACGCCTACATGGCTGTGACCGGCGAAACGCTTGAGCCGAAAGACTCCTTCGTCCTGCAGCGGCAACTCTTCGCCAAAAAGCACGCCGACGATTGGGTTGTCGTCGCCGCCCTATCATCGAAGACCCGACCCGGCATGGTCGATTGCATCGCCATCAAGGGCGGCCAGGGAAGCCACGGTCCCGAACGCCGATTCCTGATCCCCAGCGAGGAATACAAGCCCGGTCAGTTCGGCTTCGTCGTTCCCAACGGAACATATCCTTATTTTGACGGTCCCAGGCCGCTTTGGGATGACGTCTCCTACGTGGACCCCAGTCCCCGAGAAGCAGTCTGATTTCTCCCGTCTGCCAATTGGCTGGCCCAACGCGAAGGCCGGCGGTTGAGCTTGGGAGATGGCGCACACGTGGTGTGGCCACGACCCTCGCGCATGGCTCCCTGACAAAGAAGCGCCCCGCTTGGCGGGCGACACCGATTGCCTCGGAAGTGTTCACCTCCCGCCGGGAACGTGGGGAGGCTCCACGCCCGCAGATACTTCCAGCGCAAGCCGGATCAAGCGACCATGGCGGTGGCGATGGCGGCTTCCAACTGGGCGGAAGCTCCGCGCTCCAACCGCGCCAGCAAGGCCGGAATGTCCGCGGCGGGGAGGGGCTTGCTGAACAGGTAACCCTGAGCCTCGCCGCATCCTTCTCGGGAAAGCGCCGCGAACTGCCCTTCCGTTTCCACGCCTTCGGCGGTGGAAGTCATCGCGAGCGCGGCACACATCGCCGTCACTGCGCGGATGATGGCTTCGCTCTGGGGCAATTCGCCAAGCCCAATGGTGAAGGCGCGGTCGATTTTCACCTTGTCGAACGGGAAGCTCTGCAGATAGCTCAGCGATGAATACCCCGTGCCGAAATCGTCCATCGCGATCCGAACGCCAAGCGCTTTCAACTGTCTCAGTGTCGCCAGCGTCGCCTCGGTGTCCTGCAGCATCACCGTCTCGGTGATTTCCAACTCAAGTCGGTCAGGTTCAAGTCCGGACTTCGCCAGCGCCGCCGCGACCCCGTCGACAAGGCCGCGGTGGGCGAACTGGACAGGCGACAGGTTCACAGCGACCCTGGGACCGCTGGGCCAAGTCATGGCTTCGGCGCAGGCCCGGTTCAGGACCCATTCGCCAAGCGGGACGATCAGGCCGATCTCCTCCGCAAGGGGAATGAAGGCGTCGGGCGGGATCAGGCCGCGTTCGGGATGGCGCCACCGCACCAGCGCCTCCAGGCACGACACCCGACGTGAACTGACCGAGACGATCGGCTGGAAGAAGACGTCGAATTCCTGCGCAGCCAGGGCCCGGCGCAGGTCGGACTCCAGGGCGCGGCGCAATTGCATGCGCGCGTCCATCTCCGGCTCGAAGAAGCGGAGGCAGCCGCGACCGTCGGCCTTGGCGCGGTAGAGGGCCATGTCGGCCGCCTTCACAAGGGCGTCCGGGTCCAGGCCGTCGGACGGAGCGACGGCAATGCCGACGCTGGCGCCGACGCAGACCTGATGGCCCTCGAGATCGAATGGCCTTTCGATGGCGGCGATGATCCGTTGCGCCAGCGCGGTTGCGTTGTGAGGCTCGTCGGTGTCGGCCTCGACAATGACGAATTCGTCGCCGCCGAGGCGCGCGAGCGTATCGGTATCGCGCAGTTCCGCCTTCAGCCGCGCGGCGACTTCGCGTAGAAGCGCATCGCCGACCGGGTGGCCGAGCGTGTCGTTCACGTCCTTGAAGCGGTCGAGGTCGATCAGCAGCACGGCGAAGCCGCGCCCGCGGTGCGCCCGGGCCAGCTCCGCTTCCAGTCGTTCGCGGAACAAGGTCCGGTTGGGCAGCCCCGTCAGGCCGTCGTGGTGGGCGAGATGCGCGATGCGCGCCTCGGCCTCGTGGCGTTCGGTCACGTCGATCACCACCCCCAGCGAGGCCAGGTGTTGTCCGTCGGCGCCATACTCCCGGCGCGTGCGGGCTTCGAAATGGCGCAGGCCGCCATCTTCGAGATGATGAATGCGGAAGGTGTCGGTTCCAACATCGCCGCGGTCCAGCGCGCCGGCTTCGATTTTGGCGTGGAGGCGCTCGCGATCCTCGCGCAGGAGGGGAGCCCACCATTGTTCGATCGCGAGCTTTTCGCCATCCTGGGGAAAACCATACATCGCGCGGGTTTCCGGGCTGCAATCCACGAGCCCGCTGACGAAATCGAGGCGGAACGTGCCGATGCGGCCGACCTCCAGACTCATTTGCCGCAGCGCGTCGGCCTGGCGGGCGTCGGTGACGTCGATGATGACCCCCAGCGCGCCGAGCGGACGTCCGTCGGCGGCGTACTCGCGGCGCACCCGCGACTCGAAATGGCGCAGGGCGCCGGTGGCCATGTGGCGAACCCGGAACGTGGCGACTTCGTCGGCTGTCTTGACGGCGCTGTTGGCTTCAATCCTGGAGCGCAGGCGTTGGAGGTCCTCGGGCAGAATCGCCCCCCACCATTCCGCCGCCGTGAGCAACGCCTCGCCCGGGGGCATGCCATACATGGCCCGGGCCTCGGCGCTGCAGTCCACCAGGTCGGTGACCATGTCGTGCCGGAAGGCGCCGATGCGGCCGATTTGAAGGCCGAGTCGCAGCAATGCTTCGTTGGCGCGCAGTCGCTCCAACGCTTCCCGCGTTTCGGTGACGTCTTGCACGATGGCCAGGCCGCGCGTCGCGCGCCCCCGGTCATCGCGTGCGGAGACGGCCATGCTGACGCGGCACCAGGTCACGGTTCCATCGGGCTTGACGCAGCGCACCACCACATCGGCCCGGGCGGCGCCTTCGACCGCTTTGCGCCAGTACTCGACCAGTTGATCCCGGTCATCCGGATGGGCGATGTCGCCGGGGGTGAACTGGAGCAACTCGGCCGCCGTTCGTCCCGTCATTTCGCAAAAGCGGTCGTTGGCGCGCAGGAGTTTCCTCGAGGGCGCCTCGATCTCGACCAGTCCGGTCGCGCCATTGTCGAAGACGGCGTTGAGCGCCATCTGGTGCTCGTGGATGCGCGCCGCGCGTTCGCTCTCCCTGGATGCGGCTTGGCGGCCGGTCAGCACGACTCCCGCGCCAAGCAGGCACTCCAGCAGCAGCACACCAATCACCCAGCGGGTGACGTCCCGACGCCAGGGCGCGAGGATGTCATCGACCGCTCGGGCCGCGATGAGGTAAAGGGGATATTCATCAAGCACGCGGACGCCCAACATCCGGTCGACCCCGTCCAGCGGACTGACGTGGCGCAGGGGGACGATATCGGCCGTTCCCAGCGCCCGGCGCCATGCTTCATTCTCGGGAACGACCGCGCCGATGCGGCCTTCAAGTCGCGGGTGGCGAGCCAGCATCAAGCCGTCGCTGCGGTACAGCGTGACCGAACTGCGCGGGCCGATTTCGACACGGCTGAAGGCGTCCTCGAAATAGGCCAGTTCGACGCTGGCGACGACGGCGCCGAGAAAAACGCCATCGGCGGTCCTTATGGGGCGGGCGATATTGATGATCCAGCGCCCATCGATCAGGCTCGCCAGCGCGCCGCTGATAACGGTTTCGCGTCGGGGGTCGTCGCGCAGGACCTGAAAATAGTCGCGCGCCGCCACCGAAATGGGTTCAGCGGGCCAGGCGCTCGAACTGGCGGCTGCCTGACCCTCCGCGTCGACCACCGACAGCTTCCGGACCTGCGGCAAGGCGGCGACGCGGGCGCTCAGCGACGCGTGCGCTTCGCGGCCGGCGAGTCGTTCGCGCAGCGCCTCCGGCGCGCCGACGCCCTCGGCGCGCAGCCATTCCGTCACGCTGGATTCGAGCAGTTCGATCGCGCGGACATCGCTCTCCACCCAATGGCTCACCACGTGCGCCATGTTCTGCAACTCGCGCTCGGCGTCGCGCAGCGCCGCCTCTCGCCGCTGCAGCAGATGGGTCGTCGCGCCCATAATGATAGCGATCCCCACCGCGCCCGAAGCGAGCGACCGCCACATTCCAGCGCGAACGCCAGGGCGCAGCTCCACACGCGCGGCGCGCAAGAGTGAAAGGGTCCATGGATTCGGAAATTGGAAATGGCCAAAAATGTGCATGACGCCAGCCGAGTGTTTTCGGTCGCCATGCGGGATGGGGGCGCCGGGAGATGCTGCAACCATAAGTTGCTGAATTTGGTAAAAATTCGTTTCATTGTCCAATTTAAGGTCTGAACTTTTTCCTTTTTTTGTGACGGCGCCACACATCCGCGCCCCTTCTTGGAGTTGCGCTCTGGCCCAGGCGCCACGTTTGCCTATTGCTCCGGCACGGTGAAGTCTCGAATTGAGGTCATTACCCGCGACTTCTCAGACCGTGATTATGACAGGTGGAATCCAAACTCCTCCGTGCCAAAACAATAAAAAAGCTAGATTATGGAGCCAATTGCGGCTTCAAATCAAAAGCGCTGGTCTGTTTCGCTATTGAAACGTCTATTAAGCGAGCGAAAGCGCGCCGCGCGGGACCGTCTTGTCGCAGGACCGCAATGAGCCGTTTCCTATCGTCGGTTGACATTGGTAGCCAACAACGAACCTGCCGGCGCCCAGCATCGCAGACAGGTTCGTAGCGCCCAACCTTGGCCGCGGTTTCAGACGAATTTGGCGCCGGGACCGCCAAGGCAACAGCCCGGAATGCCGAATCCTGTTATTCCGCCGCCGCTTTGACCGCGGCCTTTTTCCTGACGGGCTTTTTTTCCACGCCCTTCGTCGCCTTCACGACCTCGGCAGCCTTGCGTCCCAGCCCGGCGCTCTTGGCCAAAGAGGATCGCTGGGCGGAATAGTTCGGCGCCACGATCGGATAGTCGGCCTTCAAGCCAAAGGTCGCGCGATATTCGTTTGGAGACAGGTTGTGTTCCGATTGGAGATGACGTTTCAAGGATTTGAACGGCTTACCACAACACAGGCACGTCAACGCATCCGGGCTGATGGACTTCTTGACTGAAACCGCCGGCTCCATTTTCTTCGGCTCTTCAGCCTCAGCCGCGACTGCCTTTCCGCCGGCTACACCGAAGGCGTTCTTGACCGTCTCGATCACAGACATGAGGTCTGCCGGGGCGACCGTATTATTGGATAGATAAGACGAAATAATTTGCGCTACCAGCGGCGTATTCTCATTTTCGGCCATTTTGGATTCCTCCGAATCACATTTATGTATCAGAACTCAATTAACGTTTTATAGTTGAATGTTCAATTGATGAGTGTTTTCTGGATTATCATATAGCGAAAGCCTCGCAGCAAATGGAGGAGTTTTTGAACGGGTGACAGTCACCGAGCGAGGAGGCGGCGTTCCAACTGTCAATCGATCAAAGTCTCGCGAAGCGAAATAGCAACTTAGTGTGAACGGGGTTTCTCATGATATCGCCGGGACTCCAGCGCCTTTTCCGCTTCCCGGGTGCGTATTGATTCCTTCGGCTGAGGGCAGTGTTTTGCCAGCTCGACTTCGCCACCACTGCGCGAACGACGTGGGCAATGATGAGCCGTCGGAACGATTCGAAGGAATAAGGAAATTGAACAAAAAAGAAGAAGAATAATCCCGCTACCGCATCACCGTCGCCCGTCGCAAGGGTCAAGCCCGGCGCTTCGCGCCCTTGCGGCGGGCTCCGGGATGCGGGGCGCAAGAGGCTGTTTTCGGACCAGAATATGGAAAGGACAGCCCGATGAGCAAGTTCAGGAGCGCGAGCGTTCGCCGCGACCATTACGAAGAACTCACCCAGACCATCATCGCGAAGCTGGAGAGCGGCGTCCTGCCGTGGCGCAAGCCGTGGGACGCGTCGAAATGCGCTTCAGCCAACAGCCCCATGAACCCGACGACGGGGCGCTCCTATCGCGGCATCAACGCCCTGGCGCTCGCCATATCGCCGCACACCTTCACATCCGGCGATCCGCGCTGGTGCTCCTATAAGCAAGCTGAGGGACGCGGCTGGCAGGTGCGCAAGGGCGAAAAGGGCACGATCGTCTTCTTCTACAAGAAGCTGAACATCAAAGGAGAAAACGAGGAAGACCGCACGATTCCATTGCTGCGCGCCTACACCGTATTCCACGCCTCGCAGATCGACGGCATCCCCGACTTCGTTTTACCCGAAGCGGCCAAGCCCGTCATCGAACGCATCACCGACGTCGATACGATCCTCAGGGACAGCGGCGTCCGCATTGAGATCGGCGGCGACCGGGCGTTCTATCGTCCATCAACCGACCATATCCAAATGCCCCCGGAACAGGCCTTTGAAGACATGCCGGCCTGGGCGGCTACCGTGATCCATGAGCTCGCTCATGCTTCGGGCGCAAAACATCGGCTCGACCGCGACCTCACCGGCCGGTTCGGCAGTTCGGCCTACTCGCGCGAGGAATTGCGCGCGGAATTGGCAAGCCTTTTCGTCGGCAACACTCTCGACTTGCCCTGCGACGTGCCCAATCACGCCAGCTACATCGAGTCCTGGGTCAAAGTGCTGAAGGACGACAAGCGCGAGATTTTCCGCGCCGCCGCAGACGCCAACCGCATCGCCGAATGGATGCTGTCGCACCATCCTGACCACGCCGCCGGCGACGACGACCAGAATGCGACGGACGACGCCCTGCCAGCCCAAGCCTCCGATGAGGCTCTGGCCGCCTGATCGCGCCAAGCAGACCGCGCCGGCCCTCAAGCTCACCCCCCCAACCCAGACACATCGCGACGGCGCCCAGCGGCGCCGCGCGATCACACGCATTCGAAAGGCCTCGGACCGATGAAAAAATCCATTGATCAAATGACCCTGCCACTGTTCGACACCACTTCGCTCAGCACCGGCGCGTTCGGCCTCTATTCCGGCCTGTCGCTCGGCGAAGCCACCGACGTCGCCGAGCCCGAAGCAGAAGATGAAGCCACCAGCCCCGCGCCAGTGACCACGCGCGCGCGAAACTTCCGGCTGCGTGGCCTGCGGCCTCTCGCCTCCGACTGGAAGTCCCGCGCCGCCGACAATCTCGCGGCCATCCGCCTGATGCAGCAGATCGAGGGGGAAGCGCGGAACGCGACGCCCGACGAACAAAGCCAGTTGGCGCGGTTCATTTCGTTCGGCGCCGGCGATCTCGCGAACAATCTTTTCCGCCGTTCGGCCGACGATGCCCTGCCGAAAGGCTGGGAGACTATCGGCCAGGAGCTCGAGCAACTGGTTTCGCCGGCGGAACTCGCGAGCCTCGCGCGCGTCACCCAATACGCGCATTTCACGCCGGAATTCATCGTTCGCGCCATGTGGAAGGCGCTGCGCCGCATGGGCTTTTCCGAAGGCCGCGTGCTCGAGCCCGGTTGCGGCTCCGGACTGTTCTTCTCCCTCCTGCCCGAGGCGCTCGCCGACAAGACCACCCTGACCGGCGTCGAACTCGATCCAATCACGGCGCGGATCACGAAACTCCTCTTTCCGAACGCCCAAATCCGCAACGAGGATTTCACCAAGGCGCGCCTTCCCGACGCCTATGACCTGGTGATCGGCAATCCCCCGTTCAGCACCCGCACCGTGCGGGGCAGCGACCCCGTCGGCGCGCTCAATCTGTCGCTGCACGACTACTTCATCGCGCGGTCGATCGAACGCCTGCGCCCCGGCGGCGTCGCGGCCTTCGTCACGAGCCGCTGGACCATGGACAAGACCGACGCCACGGCGCGGTCCTTCATCGCCTCCATGGCCGACCTGCTGTGCGCCGTCCGCCTGCCGGAAGGCGCCATGCGCGCCGGCGCGGGGACCGATGTCGTGGTAGACGTGCTGATCTTCCAGAAGCGCGAGGCGGACCAGCCGGCCAAAGCCGAGAATTGGATCGAACTCGATGCGGTCCTGCCGGCCGAGGACGGCGAGAACGAGTTGCGCATCAACCAATATTTCGTGGCGCATCCCGCCATGGCGCTCGGCAAGCATGCGCGCACCACCAGCGCCTATGGCCCGACCTACACCTGTCTGCCCACCCATGCCAACGAACCGGCGCTGTTCCGCCGCCTGATCGAGGCGCTCTACATTGTTCCGCCCGCAATCTACGCGCCACGGCCGCAGCTCCCGAAAGAGCTGAACGACCTGCTCGACCTGGACAGCGAAACGGTCGACGTCGGAACCGCCGCCGAGGGCGCCACGATCAAGGAGGGCAGCTATCTCGTCGTCAAGAACAGTCTGGCGCAGATCGTCAATGGCAGGCCGGTCCCGATCGCGATTCGCCAGGGCAAGGGCACGGAAGGCATTCCGGCCAAACACGCCCGCATCATTCGCGGCCTGATCCAGGTCCGTGACGCCGTGCGCGAGGTTTTGCGCGCGCAGGCCGCCGATCTGCCCTGGGGCGTCGCCCAGGTGCGGCTGCGCTCCGCCTATGCCCATTTCAAGCGCGACTTCGGGCCGATCAACCTGACGACGATTTCCGAGACCACCACCGCCGAGGGCGAGGTCCGGGAAACCGTGCGCCGCCCCAATCTCCAGCCTTTCCTCGACGATCCCGACGTCTGGCTGGTCGCCTCGATCGAAGACTATGACGTGGAAAGCGGCCACGCCAGCCAAGGTCCGATCTTCAGCCAGCGCGTGCTGCATCCGCCGACCACGCCGGAAATCACCAGCGCGGCCGACGCGCTCGCCGTCGTGCTGCACGAAACCGGCATGGTCGACGTCGACCGGATCGCCGAACTCTTGGGCGTCACCCGCGAGACGGCAATCGCCGACCTGGGCGACCGCATTTTCCTCGATCCTGCTGCGAGCGGAACAAAAAAAGAACTTTGGCGCACCGCCGACGCCTATCTGTCCGGCGACATCCGCAAACGCCTGGCGATCGCCACCGAAGCCGCGATTGAGCATCCCCGCTTTCAGCGCAACGTCGAGGCTTTGAAGGAAGCGCTGCCGGAGGACCTCAAGCCCTCCGAGATCACCGCCCGCCTCGGCGCGCCGTGGATCCCCGCCGACGTCATCGCCAAATTCTGCGAGGAAATCCTCGGCGTCAAAACGCAGGTGTATCACACGGTCGAAATCGCCTGCTGGACCATCACCGCCAGCGCCTTCCAGCAAAACCCGGCCTCGACGTCCGATTGGGGCACACTGCGCCGCCACGCCGGCGAACTCGTCACCGACGCGCTCAATTCCCGCATCCCCCAGATTTACGACGAATTCGAGGAAGACGGCGTCAAGAAGCGCGTCCTCAACGCCGCCGACACCGAGGCCGCCAAGGACAAGCTCACCAAAATCAAGCAGGCGTTCGAGAACTGGATCTGGACCGATGCCGAGCGCGCGGAAACCTTGGCGAAGCTTTACAACGAGCGCTTCAACAATCTCGTGCCGCGCTGCTTCGACGGATCGCATTTGACGATCCCCGGCGCCTCCAGCGTGATCAAATTCTACCGGCACCAGAAACGCGGCATCTGGCGCATTCTATCCGCCGGATCGACTTATCTCGCCCATGCTGTTGGCGCTGGCAAAACCTTCACGCTCGCCGCCGCCGTGATGGAGCAGAAGCGGCTCGGCCTGATCACCAAGCCGATGCTGACCGTGCCCGGCCATTGCCTGGCGCAGGCGGCGCGCGAATTCCTGCAGCTCTACCCGACCGCCCGCATCCTGGTGGCGGACGAGACCAATTTCGCCAAGGACAAGCGCCAGCGCTTCCTGGCCCGCGCCGCGACGGCGAATTGGGACTGCATCATAATCACCCATTCGGCGTTCAAGTTCATCGCCACCCCCGCGAAATTCGAGGAGGGCTTGATCGCCGACCAGCTCGCCTCCTACGCCGAGCTCATCAGCCGCATCGACAAGGAAGACCGGATTTCGATCAAGCGGCTGGAGCGCATGAAGGAGGGCATCGAGGCCAAGCTCGAAGCCCTCAAGAGCCGCAAGGACGACATGCTGACCATCGCCGAACTCGGCGTCGATCAAATTCTTGTCGACGAGATGCAGGAGTTTCGCAAACTCACGTTCACCACCAACCAGAGCACGCTGAAAGGCATCGACCCGGACGGATCGCAGCGCGCCTGGGACCTCTATGTGAAAACCCGCTTCCTGGCGCTGAACCGCCGCACCGAACGTGCGTTGATCGCGGCGTCGGGCACGCCGATCACCAACACGCTCGGCGAGATGTACACGATCCAGCGCTTCTTCCAACCGGACATGCTCGAGGAACGCTCCATTCAGGAATTCGACGCCTGGGCTGCGTCCTTCGGCGAAACGACAACCGACCTCGAATTGCAGCCGTCCGGTCTCTACAAGCCGGTCACGCGCTTTGCGGAATTCGTGAACATTCCCGAACTGATCTCGATGTTCCGCGACTTTGCCGATGTCGTGCTCAAATCCGACCTGCGTGAAAACCTGAAACTGCCGCGCATCGCCACCGGCCAGCGCCAGATCATCACCGCGCCGGCGACAACTTCGTTCAAGACCTATCAGAAGGTGCTGGCCAAGCGCATCAAGGCGATCGAAGGCCGCACCGGCCGCCCGAAGAAGGGCGACGACATCCTTCTGTCGGTCATCACCGATGGCCGCCACGCCGCGATCGACCTGCGCTTCACCGACCCCGATCATCCCAACGAGCCGGAAAACAAGCTCAATTCGATGATCGACAAGGTCTTTGCGATCTGGCGCGACTCCTCGGAGCGGCGCTATCTCCGGCCAGACGGAACATCCGACCCGATCCCCGGCGCGACCCAGATGATCTTCTCCGACCTCGGCACGCCGTCCGTCGCGGAATCGCGCGGGTTTTCCGCCTATTTGTGGATCAGGGAATCCCTGATCGCGCGCGGCGTTCCGGCGTCCGAAATCGCCTTCATGCAGGACTTCAAGCGCTCGGCGGCCAAGCAGCGGCTGTTCAACGACATGAACAGCGGCAGAAAGCGCATCCTGATCGGCTCGTCGGAAACCATGGGCACCGGCGTCAACGCTCAGCAGCGCCTCGTCGCGCTGCACCATCTGGACGTCCCCTGGCTCCCCTCTCAGGTCGAACAGCGCGAAGGCCGCATCGAGCGCCAGGGCAACCAGAATGACGAGATCGAACTCTACGCCTATGCGACCAGGGGCAGCGTCGACGCCACCGGCTGGCAAACGCTCGAACGCAAGGCCCGGTTCATCGAAATGGCCATGTCCGGCGACCGTTCGATCCGCCGCATCGAGGATGTCGGCGCCCAGGCCAATCAGTTCGGCCTCGCCAAGGCGATCGCATCCGGCGACGAGCGGCTGATGCGCAAGGCCGGTGTCGAGGCGGAGATCGCCCGTCTGGAGCGCCTGCGCGACAACCATTTCGACGAGCAGATCATGCTGCGCGGCAAGATCGATCGCATGCGCAACAACGCCGAGCGCGCGCGGCTGCGCATCACCCAGATTGAAGCCGACATCGCCAAACGCCGCTCGACGCGCGGAGAGGCCTTCGCGATGACCATCGACGAGCGGAACTTCACCGACCGCAAGGACGCCGGATCGCTGCTGCTGAAGCACGTCCTCAAGAACCGCGCCGCCAAAGGCTTCAGCCCGCACCGGATCGGAGCCATCGGCGGCTTCGACCTGCGGTTCACCAAGGGCCTGTTCGGCTATCCGATCCTCGTCCTCGCGCGCACCGGATTGAACGAAACGATCGAGACCGACGGCGACCTCACGCCGCTCGGCCTGGTTTCGCGCATCGAGCATGTGCTCTCGCGGTTTGAAACCGATCTGCGGGACGAGAACGCGACCATCGCCCAGGCCGACGCCTGGCTGCCCTCGCTGGTTTCGCGCATCGGCGCCCGGTTCCAGTTCAACGACGAGCTGGCCGACAAGCGGGCCGAACTGAGCGAATTGAACGCTTCGCTCGCCGCCACGACCGCCGAGACCGACGCGATCGAGCCCGCCGCCGAGGCGGCTTGAATTCTTTCCACTCTAAAATGAGGAACATCGCGATGCTTTCCGCAGCCCTCACGCGCGCCTTGACCACGCCAGCTTTCACCGCTGGCGATTTCACGCCGACCAAATGGGATTCCGCCAAGGATAAGGCGGACTTCGCCAATGCCTTGCTGAAATTCATCGCGCAGGACTTTCCCCGCACGAAATTCCACAACGCCATGTACAACCGGCTTTCCAGCACATTCGGCCACATAGCGCACTGCGATCGGACAGG
The DNA here is from genome assembly GCF_002937075.1 of Rhodoblastus sphagnicola. Classification (GTDB taxonomy): domain Bacteria; phylum Pseudomonadota; class Alphaproteobacteria; order Rhizobiales; family Beijerinckiaceae; genus Rhodoblastus; species Rhodoblastus sphagnicola. The sequence goes on along the minus strand of NZ_NHSJ01000112.1, from coordinate 1,908 downwards.
CTTCTACGAGACCTTCTTTTTGACCGCGAAAGGCAAGATCGCGTTTCTGGAACAATGCGTGAACTGGCCCTGTTTCGGCGATCCAACCTACACCTATTGCGACGTCGAGCGCGCGGTGATCGGACGTCTCAGGACCTCCAACGTCCTCACGCTGCTGCAATCGCAGACGACAATCGAACAGCGCCAGACCGATCTCGCCTTGTTCGCCAAGCTCAAAGCGCGGCACGAGCCGGTGGCGACGTCTTCGACGCCCTCACCTTCCCTTTTCTCGCTGCTGGAAGGAGGCCAGTGATGCGTTTCCGCCGTTGGCCCCGCCCTACGCCTTACGAAGACACGCCACGCAAACGCGCGGCCTTCACCCGCAAACAGCGCCTCGAACGCGAAGCCCTGCCGCTTTACGCGAACGAAATCGCCGAAAACCAACACAGCGCGGATGAAGAAATGGATCGGCGCGCCGTCACCTGGGATCGCGTTGAACAGAGCAAACGCGATTATCATGCCTTGAAATGGCGGGAGACGCGCGCACGATTGTTCTCGTTTCCAGAGCCCGTGCGGCTTCAAATCAGACGGATTTGGCGCGACTGTCCCTATCCCCCGGATCACGCCTATTTTTCTGACCTCTTGCGGCAGATCCAAATCGGCAAAGAAGATCCCTACCGCCCGTCTTGGGTTTTCCATCCCGCCATACGTGCGCGCACAACGCCCAACCCGGCGAAATTCGCGGAGGCCTTCAAGCAAATCGGCAAACCGCCGGCCTCTCCGACCGCCCCAAGGCTCACCACGATCTATTGCGGCAATCTCGGCTCGGGCATCCTGTTTCTGCGCGCGACGCCCGATCCAGCCAACTTCGTCGATCTTGAAGTCACCGGCCCCTGTTCCGACCACGAACTCACCCTGATTGAGCGCCTCGCCCAAGCTGACCGCGCCGACCGCGTTGTCGCGCGCCGGCGCGGCGCCGAAATCGGCAATGCCCTGGAAAATCAGGAGGCGGCATAGAAATATGCGCGCCTATCGGCAGAGAGCGGCGGCGCGCGGCCGTCGGATCAGGCGAACCCGTCAAGTTAATTTGACATTACAATTTGTCCATGTATATTGGCTTCAGCGCTGCAGCGGCGAGATCGCATTCGGTCTCACCATAAGCAAACGACGCCATGCCACGGGCGACCCGCGTGCGGGTATAGCACGAATAAAACGTGGTTCACTTTGAGAGGTGTACAATGGCTTTGACCGTTGCCGAATCTGAAGAACTTCACAAGCACGTCATCGACGGCACCCGCGTGTTCTTCGTGCTCGCGATCTTCGCGCACGTTCTCGCGTTCGCTTTCTCTCCCTGGCTGCATTGAGGAGCTTCTGATATGAACCAAGGCAAGATCTGGACCGTTGTGTCCCCGAGCGTCGGCCTCCCGCTGCTGCTGGGCTCCGTCACTGTCATCGCCATCCTGGTCCACGTTGCGATCCTGTCGCACACCACGTGGTTCCCGGGCTACTGGCAGGGTGGCCTGAAGAAGGCCGCTGCGATCGAGACCTCGATCGTCGGCTAATGCCCGACATCGCTTGAGCATGTGACGCCTCTGCGCAGCATGTGAAGCAAGCCTTTGCGACCGGTATCCCAGTGGGACGCCGGTCTTTTTGCGTTTGACGCCTAGCGCGCCGCTCGACGCTCACGAGCGCGCGCTGTCCGATCCCTCCGCAAGCACCGCAAGCGCTTGCAGTCCTGCGCCAACACGCCGAATTGTCACGGTTAAGTAGTGGATCTGTTAGATAAAACAGGGCTGCTCTCGTGAAGATCCTATGAGGGCCAAAGGTGGCCAAGGTCGAGTATCCTTGGGCCGTCGAATGACCTCAAGGAGAAGGAAGATGTCTCAAGCCTCGGGAACCACGCCGTCCACCATTGACTACGACACCACA